>CAYYNT010000055.1:0-30245 GCA_964473155.1 uncultured Gemmatimonadales bacterium
TCTTTTGGTCCTTTTCCACAAGCCGGAAAAGGACATGAAATCCCTGTCCTGAAAAGCCTGGTCTCTCTGATCGGCTGACAGGTCAAACATCAGTTCCTGTGTTCCGGTTTTTCCCGGGACAGTTATATCTTAGACTGTATTCATCCTTGTTCTTGCACGGCGGTCAGTTAAAACGACAGCGGCAGGATGAAAACAACCCAGATTGCCCAGATGACAGCAAACGTCGTGAGACGGGAGATGGTTCTCTGGAATGACCGGCTCCAGTCCCCGGCGCCGTTTTTGAGCAGCGTAAAAATCAGCCCGGCTAAGATGGTCAGGGTTACCGCATTCCATCCGAGACAGGCATAGCGGTTAGGGGTCAGTCCGTAGTTGACCATTCTGTAAAGTATTGCCGCCAGGGCGTAGGCATTGAGCAGAAAAGTCAGAACGACCATGCCGGAAACAGCGTACCGGTTCAGGCGATCGCTTTGAAAAAACCATTGCCTGTCCGTCTCCCTGACAATCACGGTCAACAGGATAAGCACGGCCAGGATAGTGGCATTGTAAACTATCAAAACGCTGCGATCCTGAAAGGGACGCTCGAAATATGCGGGAATGAACCACAGCAGATAGACCAGCAGGACGCCCATAGCCAGAGGCAGTATTAGGCGCGAAATGACCGCGACAATACCTGCCAGGCTGTTTGCCAGGCTCTGGTCAGACGGAGCCGCTTCCGGACGGTAGACGCTGGCCAGGGCCATTACCGGTACGATTCCGATACCGCAGGCCACAACCCATTGAAAACCATCCTCGGCGAGCCTGATGCCGATCACACTGAATATGCCATTGGTAAGCGCAGCAAAGACGGCTAAAGATCCGAAATAGATTCCACCGACCAAGACAGCCTCGATAGATTTTAGCATGAACGCATGGCCCTGAATGAACGGGTCGCGGCGACCCGCGCACAGTCCGATGCCGACGGCCGCCCAGACAACGAATGGAAGGTGCAAAGCGGTTAACTCTGCTACAGGGCCGGTCTTTGACCAGTTCTGGACAGCCGCAAACGCGCTGATGGCAATAATAGCCATAGCTGTCCATGCGTATAGTCGAGAACGGCCACTTGAACGATCGGCGATAGCAAGGTAAAGCAACATGGCCAGCCCGGCCATGGACGACCAGCCCAACCAGAATAACGGATTGGCTTCCTCTGGCGCCGGCACAGGATGGCCTCCCCAGGAGCAAACCGCATAACAAATTGCCAAAACAATACTTATAGTAATAGCCAGCCTGTAATGGTATACTATGGATTCGCCTGAATTCTTTTCAGTGGTTTTTTTCTGCAGGGATGGCGTCTGGATATCCAGCCGGTAAGCCCAAGCCAGCAGAAGTGTGTCATCAGGGTGGCTCTCCAGGGATTTTGCAATAGCTTGCCTGAAAGCGGTCTCATCTACTCCGGCCTGCATGTTCCTGTAGAGAGCTTCGAGTTTTCCGGGATCGCTTTTCGACAAAGCGATTTTGTTTTCGATTGTCATTTCCGGCCCACTCCCTAACTCGTATTATTCATATAATCACACAAAGCGGAATGACCAATTGCTGGTCATTGCGGCAAAAACGCTCAAGCCGGTCCTGCGGCTTAGGATCGGCCTGATTAAGAAACCTTTAATCGAAGTCTCAGATATTCTCGAAGCCGCCGTGGAATTTAACCATGTTGAACAGGGTGATCGAGCTGTCGGAATCTATGTCCGTGAATTCAACGCCCATCCCGGTGGGCTGATCCGCCCTGGCATTCTGATGTCGGACGACTTTGAAAGAAGCGTTTATGTCCTCGCTCTGGCTGCCGCACTGAAGGTGTATGTTCAGTTTTCCCGTTGTCCCGACCGCCAGGGGTTTGTCTGTTTCCAGGAAAATGCCGTGCATGTTGATATCCCTGGTCTGCAGATAGACCTGGCTGCTGCCGTCCACTTCCAGAACCGCCTGGATCGTGTAATCGACTCGCTTGAATTTTCTCTTGTCGCCCCTGGTAATCATAATCCCGGTCATTCTCCTCGGGTGTCCTGGGGATCGTCCGACTGACAACCTGGCCCGGTCCGTTCCGGAGATAGAACAGTCTATCAGTTTCATAAAATGTTGATTGATTCAATATCGCTCGCGTGGCCCCCGGAAATCAACTGTTAAAGTGTAAGAAAATGACGCGTTGCTTACAGCAATCCCCCTGGCAGAGTATTTCCAGCAAGCTGAGGCTGTAGTATATTGACAGTGCTTTTTCGCTGTTACCAGGCAGGGATCAAGGATAACTCCGCTGGAGGAGAAATGGCTGGCATCAAGAATCTGGAAGCGCTGCCCGGCATTCCCTGGGAGGACCGCCCCGCCGGTTGCCACGGCCCGTTATGGCGTTTTTCCGGCAACCCGGTGATCGACCGCAACCCGGCGCCGCGCGCTCTCAGGATATACAACAGCGCAGTCGTGCCGTTAGATGGGGCTTTCGCCGGAGTGTTCCGCGCCGACCATCGCGATTTCATGCCTCATCTGCATGCGGGCCGCAGCCAGGACGGAATTCACTGGGAAATCGATCCTGATCCCATCGTTTTCAGTGATTCAGCCGGGAATCCAGTGAACGGCAGCTACGCTTACGATCCGCGGGTGGTCCGTATTGAAGACGCTTATTACATCACCTGGTGCGCCGATTTCCACGGCCCGACAATCGGACTGGCCCGGACTGATGACTTCCGCTCTTTCACCCGTCTTGAAAACGCACTCCTTCCGTTCAACCGCAACGGTGTTCTCTTCCCGCGTCGGTTCGACGGCAAGTACATTCTGTTGAGCCGTCCCAGCGACAGCGGCCATACGCCGTTCGGAGACATATTCCTGAGTGAAAGCCCCGACCTCTGCCATTGGGGACGGCACCGTCATGTAATGTCCGCGGATGGCGGCTGGTGGGAGGACACAAAAATCGGGGCCGGTCCGGTTCCGATCGAGACCAGTCTCGGCTGGCTTCTTTTCTATCACGGCGTGGCCAACACCTGCAACGGTTTCATCTACAGCCTGGGCGGGGCGATACTCGACCGGGATGACCCCTCCCGCGTGCTCTGGCGCTGCCGCGAATGCCTTCTTACTCCCGAGACCGGTTACGAAACCTGCGGTCTCGTGCCCAATGTTATATTCCCCTGCGCCGCTCTCTGCGACCCGGACAGCGGAAGGCTGGCCCTTTATTACGGAGCGGCCGATACATTCACTGCACTGGCTTTCGGGCAGGTGGACGAGGTGGCCGGATACATACGCGCAAACTCCCGCTGAACCGAGCGGAGAACGGCATCACCGCTCTTTTTCATGCGGGTTGCTCCGGTTCAATCGTTCGAGCGTGCCCGCACGCGTTCCACCAGGAACCCGGCCGTATCCTCATGGTTCGCTCCCTGGAACTGCACGTAGCTGACGCCGTTGACCGAGGGGAAGACGAGCGGCAGATCGGGCTGCACCTGCCCGTTGTCCACTTTCAAACGGCAGGAGCCGGTGCGTGTATCGCTCCACTCGAAACTCAATTCGCACCATTGTCCGGGAGTCAAAACATTGCGCCCCCCGGCCCGCCCCTCCCCGTCGAACTCCAGCACATACATCGCATAACGGCAGGCCAGGGTGTCTGTCGGGTTGAACCAGCGGTCGATCAGGCTGATACGCCCGCCGGAACCTCCTGGCTTTAAGTATATACGGGTGCTGAACTCGCCGCTCCGGGCGGCCGGGAAATTCCACAACGCCCCGTCGATGTCACAGACCAGCGTGGAGTCCAGAGGATGGCGGATGTTCAGCGCTTTGCGTCCGGGGATGTCCGGGTGCTCCACCAGGGCAGGCCCCGGCTTGCGGTCATAGGCGCAGTGGCCTTTGATTCCCTCGACATACTTGTGCGTGGACCAGCCGGACAGACCGCAGATGAAGCTGTCGGCGCGTTCGGACTCATAGAGCCAGTCCGGATCGAAAATCAGCAGCGCCCGCACCAGCGGGTGCTGGCCCAGCGCCACCAGGACCTTGCCTCCCGGCAACTCTACCGCCTGCGACTGGTGGACGCTCCGGTCGAGCGAAACATCCTTTCCCCCGCGGGTGGCGAAATCGCTTTCATTGCGCAGAGGGTTCAGGTACAGCTCGCGGAACCCTTTCCAGCTTATCCCGTCATCCTCCGAGATAGCGGCGTGGATGGCATCCCGGTTGGTGAACACGTCCTCCCAGCGCCCGTCGCGCTGCTCCGGACGGATGCTGAAATCGTTCGAGCGGTCGATTTCCGGCAGCGGAGTCGTGTTGCACCAGAACAGCAGCAGACGGCCATCCTTGAGACGGAACAGCGTGGGCATGGTGCAGGTGGAGTAGAAGCGCGAAGGGACCGGCGCGGACCAGCTCGCGCCGCCATCGCCGGAGAACGATTCGTACAGGTTGTCCATCGAGGTGCGCAGAAGCATCCACAGCCTTCCATCCGCCAGCTCGGCCACTGTCGGTTCGATGGCGAAATTCTGCCAGCGTGTCTTGACGTGCGGCGGGAGCGCCTCGTGCAGAGGACCCTCAGGGACATCCGCCGCCTGCCAGCTCCGGCCGTCTTCATCCGAGTACAGCGCACAGCCGAGCAGTATCTCCCTGCCGTCCCGCACTTCCGACCTTCCGGCTGTAACCAGCATCCGCCGGCGGTTTTTCATGAAAAGCGGCTGGCGGAGCATGCCATAGTTCAGGTCATTCACTTTTGTCCGGACATAGCTGCCGTCGATTCCACTTTCGCTGCGCAACGCATAAGCACCCTCCCGGCCGCTTACCAGCCGCACCCAGGCGTCGGTCCAGGGGCTGCACGCGGCGGGCGGGCTGCTCTCATCCGTGACCGCCTCGCCGGTCACTGTCACGCCCGTGGTGTCCCAGGTCAGACCGTTGTCCCGGCTGAGGATGTAATAATGGCTGGAGGGCTGGCTCTGCGATCCCCGGTAGCCATAGTGACGGAGTTCCCCATCCGGGAGTTGCACCAGCCCTTGGAACGCGTTCTCGGGCGGAACCCCCACTTTCACCGGTTCGAAAATCCGCGCGAGATCACCGGCCGGCTGCGGGTCCCTTTCCAAGCCTTCCCTGCCGCCACAGGAAACCGCCATAACCAGAGCCAGACAGGACAACACTTTCCCGAGAAGCGGCGTTTTCATGTACGGACCTCCCAATCAGAAATTTTACTCTAACAGCCTGCCGCAGCCTTTATATTGCCCTCAAGGTCTTGAGCGCTTGCCGGTCAGACCGGACAGATGCCCCAGGTTGATTCTCAGAATATTCCTCAACCCTATTATTTCCTTATCCTTAATATCCGGATCCCTGTCCAGAATGACCAGCCTGGACAGGGCCGCTCCGGCGATCACCATCACGCATCCGAGCCAGGTCAGGGCCGGTACTTTCAGATGAAGATACAGGCTGGTGATCAGCGTGGAGGCAACCGGAATGCCGTAGGCCATGGCGTTAACCGTGCTGTGATGGCCTTTCCGCTCAGCCTGGTCCCAGAGAAAATAAGCCAGGAAAGTCGGAAACAGGGCGACGAATGCCAGCAGGGTGACAGATTCCGGCTCAAAAGAAATATCTCCATGGATCTGGTACAGCCGTGGACTCATCAGCAACGCGGTGACTATGATGAACACCGGCACGGCCCCGCTGCCGTCCGCTCCGCCCCAGCGGCGGCTCAGGTTGTTGTAGAGACCCCAGCACAGGGCCGCGCCGAAAGCCGGTAAATACGCCTGCCAACCCCCGGCAAGAATAACGGTGAACCCGCGGGCGGTTATATCACTCCCGGCCAGCAGCGCCAGGGCAACCCCGAGAACCGCCACCAGGTTGGCGGCCAGCAGAGCGGGCAGGCTGGTGCGACGGCCCAGCAGCGGCACGGAAAGAAGCAGGGATAGCGAGGGCCAAAGGTAGTTGATTATCCCCACCACCAGGACCTGCTCCCGGCTGGAGGCCAGGGCCAGCACCCGGTAAAAAAGCAGCACGTAAAGGATGAACAGCGCGCCGCAGCCGACAAGATACCGTTTCGAGCCACGGATCACCGATTGGCGCGCCGCGGGCGAGACGGCCAGATAGAGCAGGCTGAACACCGCAGCCGCTGCATGCACCAGCGCCACGGTGGACATTCCCCCGAAAACCTCGGTCAACCTGCGTCCGGCCGCGACTGTCGTGCTCCAGAGGACTGCGGCAAGCATTCCTCCGGCGGTATGACGCCATATTTCACCATCTCGCCCGGAAAAAATTCTCTTCATTCGGCAACCCTGAATCATAAGCTCATCTTTAACTGCTTCACTTTAGGGGGCTTCCCCACGTCAGAAAGGCCTGGCATCTGAAAAAGAAAGCCCTGCGGCATGCCTGCCGAGGGCTTCCCATCAAATCGCCTCAAAGGACACGGCGGAAAGGTCAGTTTTTTCTGTTCCGGCTGATAAGGTTAGAGGCAACCTCCTGCCAGCGATGCAACTCCGATCCTATGGCGCCTATCTCTTTTCTTTTCGCATCCCAGCGGTTCAACTGAACAGAGAACGAGAAACCATCCGTGCGGACAAAATCCTCCGCGCGCAGACGGCCCAGCAGTTGAGCGAAAGCCGCTGGATTGCGGACAAGCTCCTGCAAACCGAGTGTGGGCAGGAAAGGCAGGGCCTCGACAAAATACAGACGGTTCATTTTTTCCACAGTGTACTCATGCGGAAAACCAGCTAACATCCGCTTGAAATTCTCGAAAGTTTCCTCATCGAACAGAAGCGGCTGGAGCTGTGCCGGGTTCGTGGCCGCCGGGATATTATTCTGTTCATCCACAATGATGACGATTTTAAGATCGGAGGTCAATGCCTTGACATCCCCCCAGATCCTGACGATGAAAACAATAACGAGGCCGGAATAGGCAGTGACAAAAACGGTGGTGGAAACAGCGGCCGGGACCTGCGCAAAACTGTCCAGGGTCAGATCCACGCCGCTCGCCAGGGGATAGGCGAGCAGTCCTCCGATCAGGTTCAACCCGATCGACTGCCAAGGGCTGAGTGCGGAGGAGTTCATTCTGCAAAATCCATATTAGGGTACAGAAAAGACTCTGAATTTCTCTGTTTAGTAAATATTATCAGAAAAATCTCCCCTGTCAAAAAAATTATTCTTTCGTTTCTTTCTTTATCGAGTGTAGCATTCTGTTCACTTTCCACCGGATTTCAAAAGCGACTCCTAACATTCAGGAATATGGAAAGGGTGAGTTCTTAATACTTGACATGCAGTTACAGACTGACAGGAATGTCTGTGCCTGGAGAGCAACGCCACCGTTTTAATGCCTGCGCTACGCTTGTCGAGCAAATATTACCAAAGCTCAATCTGACACAAATAAAAACTCAAGACTCACTCCCGGTGTAACCAATCGCACCCAGGATTTCTTCTCCTGCCTGATCCTGACCCGAATTATTCAAAAAATGCAGGGCCGGCCCCGTGCGTTCGACCGGACGGAGACGGCGGCTGTCCCCATAAAAAAATTTCTTTATGAATAATCCAGGCAAAAAGTCTTTCCGAAAAATATCGCAGACCATATGGCGGCATTCAATGTAAATTAAACTTGACATTATGTCAGGTTGAGCGTACAATAAGGCAAGCAATAATCCAGTTTTTCCTCTTTTACCCGCCGAGGTGCGCATGAACCCTTTCCAGAAAATGGCCTGGTTCCAGTTGGGAGTGGTGCTGTTCGCGCTTACCGGTTTCCTGACTCTGTATGCAATCACCGGGCATTTCGGAGGCTCGCTGGGAGCATTCGGAGCGCTGGGCCTGCTGGGATTCTCCACGTCATTTATCTCAGACCGCAAGAAAGAGCCGCTGTCGGATGAGTACCACGTGGATGTCAACCGGCGCTCATTCGTCACCGCGGCCACAGCCGCCGGATTTTTCGGCATTGCCGGTGCGCTGTTCCTCAGTTACCGCAACCGCCTTGGAGGGGACATTCCGTTTGAGCATTTCTGGGCTTATCTTCTGGGTGAATTCGTTGTGTTCATCAGCGCGCAGGCAGTGGCAACCTTATTGATCTACGGCGCGGACCAGACCGAGCGGCTGACGATTGTGGACCGTTTCCGGCGCATGGACCGCCAACGCAAGGGGGCGCTGCTCGGTCTGTTTATCAGTGGTTTTATCGGGTCGGGTTTTTTTATTACTTTCCTGTTGATGCACAAAAGCGATACTCCGTTGAGCTTCCAAGTATTATTCATGTCCATTGTAAACCTGGCGCTCCTGTCGTCCATTTTGCAGATACGTCACTCCATGCTAAAACTGTCTCAGGGCGAGCGTGAGCGGGTGCAGGTCATCCGGGCGAACAGGATTTCGCTTGTCGCCATGCTCATTGCCGGCGGGGCCGCGGCGGCCGGGTTGGGACTGGCCGCCCTCCTGCCTGTAAATCTCCACCTGACGCTGTACCATGCGCTGTTAGGCCTGTTCTACGTGATCTGGATCGGGATGCTCACGCCGTTTCTGGTGCTGCTGCTGCCGCAAGAAAAAACATCGAAAGCGGAGGACATAAGATGACCCGCCTGCAGGTAAACGCTCTCGGAACGATCGGATTTAGTCTTGGCTGGGTCGTTCTGTACCTTCTTTTAAGATTCAGCGGGATTTTTGATCCGTTCAAATGGACACATATTTTATTTCTCCTAATGGCGATTCCCCTAATCCTTCTGAGTGTCCGATACTGGCGCAAAGATGGAGCTCCAGTGGAAATCGACGAGCTGGAGGAGCGGATACTGATGAAATCGTACCTGTGGGTCGGCCAGGGTGCCTTGTTGTATTTCGCCGCCTTCCTGATAATCATTGACACCAATAAGGGTTATGAGATTTTCAAGCACAACCTGCCTGCTTTTTTATTTGGCATGCTGATTACATTCTGGGTATCGCAAAACCTTGGAATTCTTTACTATTCGGCCCACCCCGAGGCCGCCAGGGTGCGCCTGGGTTGGCTGGAATGCTGGCTGTACAATATAAAGAAGACGGAATAAGGCCCCGAAAACCACGCCTATTCAAGGAAGAGCCAATGACACGTTTGCAGAAATCCGCTCTCACCGAGCTGACAGCACCGGCGGCAGTGGCGCTGGTGTTCCTGGCGCTCTGCTATTTCGGCTCGGGCCTGCCGCTCAAGAAAGCCATCGACTATTCCAACATCGCTTTCATGGGGCTGAGCATCCTCCTGCGCTCCCGCCTGCGCGGCGAGATCAAGTCGCAGGGGGAAAACCTCACCGCCACAGAACAGAACATTGTCCTGCGCTCCTACCGCGTGGCCATGACCGGCGCTCTCGGTTACCTGTTCTTAGCTGTCGCCATATATTCGCATTTCGGTAAAAACCAGACGGATGGGGACATTTTCACCTACCATTTTCTGATCTACCTGGTTGGAGCAATGTTCGTCTCGCAGCTTATCCGGGCCTGGGCCGTGTACTACTACACAGAGGACCCCGAGACCGCGGCCAAACCGATTAAATTTCCCGGCTGAACCAGCCCGGAGAAACAGCCATGAATTTCAGTCAGAAAAGTGCTGTGGGCAGTATCCTTGTTCTGTTGATAATGCTTGCCTTTGATGCCTTTCTCATTTACAGGCAAGGTTTTGAGCGGTTCGTCATTCATGATCTTTATGGTCAAGATCTTTTCATCACTATTTATCTTTTTATCTGTCTCCGTCTGCCGTTCATGCGCAAGAGACACCCGAAAGATACGTTCGATGAGTACGACCGCTGGGTGGCCTACCGGGCAATAATGGCCGCCTTCATCGCTTTCTGGGTCTACTCGATCGCCGTATTCCTTGCAGTGAATGTTCACTGGTCCGTCCAGAAGCCGTTCGCCCCGGTGCCGGTATTCTACCTGAAGCTGGTCCTGCTCGGAGGCGCTTTTCTGATGGCGCTGGTGCATGCGGCCTCTGTCCTGTTTCTTTATTGGCATGAGGCCCGGGCCGTGAACGGGGACAGGAAAAAATGACCGGCGAGCAAATGCCTGAATTCACCGTAACCAACGAGCTGCGCCGCCTGCGCTTCGAGAGCGGCGAGATGACCCAGGCCGAGCTGGCCGAGCGCGCCGGGGTCACCCGCCAGACCATAATCGCTATCGAAGCGGGCAAATACAACCCCTCGCTGGAGCTGGCGTTCAAGCTGGCCCGCGTTTTCGGCAAGGGCATCGAGGAGGTGTTCCGCTGCGAGGATGGCGCAGAGGATTAATAAAATGATCCACGAAGAAACACCCCAAAATGCAAAACCCTTTATCCACGAAGAACACGAAGGAACACTAAGTTAAAACTGCTTTTCTTCGTGCCCTCTTCGTGTCCTTAGTGGATAAATCTGCCTTTATTCTTTTCCCCTTCGTGGATAACTATTTTTAGAAAGGGTGGACATGGCTGAATTGATATTCAGGGATGAAGTGTTCAGCATCATCGGCGCGGCAGTAGAGGTGCACAAGGAACTGGGGCCGGGCTTTCTGGAGGCGGTTTATCAGGAAGCCCTGGAGATCGAGCTTGCCGCGAGGGGAATACCGTTCGAAGAGCAGAAAACAATCAGGATTCGATACAAGGGGAATACACTGAATAAGGAGTATGTAGCGGACCTGCTTTGCTTTGGGAAAATCATTGTCGAGTTGAAAGCCCTGGATCGGCTGTCCGGCTCCGAGAAAGCGCAGATTATTAACTACCTGAAAGCCACCGGATTGAAATGCGGAGTGCTAATCAATTTCGGGAGTTGTGGTAAGCTGGAGTGGAAGAGATTCGTCAACTGATACATGAAAATGCAAAAACAATAGTTATCCATGAAGAACACGAAGGAGCACTAAGTTAAAACTGCTTTTCTTCGTGCCCCCTTCGTGTCCTTAGTGGATAAAACTGCCTTTTGTTCTTGCCCCTTAGTGCCCTCAGTCGCGGAAACGCACGTGCGGGTTCGCGCCGTACTCGATCACCACCGGACGGCCCTTGGCGGTGATAGACATGCGGCCCGCCTCGACAACCAGCTCGTTGTAGGCGCTGTTAGCCGGGGTGGCGATCACGCCCTCGTCGTCAATACGCTTTATCTCGGCCTGACGGGCGGCCTTGTCGTCGCCGCCGGCTTTCTCCACCCGGTGGCAGGCGCGCACTATCGCCTCGACCGAGCGATGGCCGTAGCCCACCGGGGTCAGTCCGCCGCCGCCCACGTCCAGCAGCTTGAAATAGTCCGGGCTGACCTCGTTATAGTAGCTGTCGCCCTCGTCCTCACCCTTGACCGTGTAGCTGTGCTTGACCCCGCGGAACTGGTCATCGTGCATCACCAGCGCCCCATCGGTTTTGCCCTGGCAGAACATGGTCATGCCCTGGCTGTTGCCGCCAGGAGCGACATTCGGGTAGCCCATGCCGTTCAGCACGGCCATCACCGCGCCGTTGTCCCACACCACGCGGCCGTCGGTCCAGAGATAGCCTTTCTTCCCGTTCGGGTAGGCCTCCTCAACGCCGTAAACCGAGACCTCCACCGGCTTGTGGCCGGTGATGAATGCCACCAGGTCCACATAGTGGCAGCCGATATAGGTGAACATGTCCGAGTTCTCGACCGTGCACCAGTTCTGGAAATTCGAGTTGCGATAGTACCACGGCTCGACCAGGCTGGCGTAGCCCATGCGGAACGATCCCAGTTCCCCGGCGCGGTAACGCCCGCGGGCGATCAGGTTGCGGTCATCGAAACGCTTGTGGTACTCCACCCCCACGAACAGGCCGCGCTCGTAAGCCAGCTTCTCCAGCTCGACCGCATGCTTGTGGGTCAGCACCAGGGGCTTGACCACCAGCACGTGAAGGTCATGCTCCAGCGAGGCCTTGACCATCGGATAGTGCATCTGATCCGGCACGGCCACCACGGCTATCGAGCGGGCCGGGGCCTTGTCCAGCACCTCGCGGTACAGGTCCGGGAACGGCTGCGACGGGTCGATCTTGTTGAAATCCGGGTAGGGCTTGAAACCCTGGCCCGGAAAACCGCGGCGCAGGGTCTGGTTTTCGGCGATCTTTTTCAGCGGCGCGCCGTTGAGCGCCACAATCGAGATTTCGCCGATCAGGCCGATACGCTGGAGATGGTAGAGAGTCGGCAGAATCTGGATTTCGGTGATCATCCCCCCGCCGATTACAGTCACTTCGGGTTTTTCGTAAATCTTGCTCATTGATAGGGTTACCTTTGGACTTCGGTTGACGTTTAACTGGAATAAAAAGTGGCCCGGTGACGGGTCACGGAGAGTTAGTTTAACGCATTCCGGCCGCTAAATCAAGAACAAGCTGCATGTTTCCAGAATTGCCGGAAACGACCGGGATGATTATTTTGGCAGAGCCGAATCACAGCGCACACAGTCAAACCCGGAGGCGATAATGCATGGCGTGAAAGCGGTTCGCAGAACTGATTCCCTGTTTACTCTCGTTCCGGTCCTGGCCCTGCTGGTCCTGTTCAGCCCGCTGCGCGGGGCCGAGTTCGATCTGCCATACCTTCTGGACTTCTACCGCGCCCGCCACGCCGCGCCCGAACTTTCCTATTTCGAGGAGAAGACCTCGGCCGTGATGGCGGATGAGCTCGAAAAGCTGGGCTACGAGGTCACTCGGAAAGTCGGGAAATACCCGGACCAGAAATATACGTGCTGGGGCGTGGTTGGGATGATGAAAAACGGCAAAGGCCCGGTGTTGTTGATTCGCGCGGATATGGACGCCCTGCCGGTGGAGGAAAAGACCGGCGCCGGGTTCGCCAGCAAGGCGCGAGCCGTGGATGTCACCGGCCAGGAGGTTCCGGTGATGCACGCCTGCGGGCATGACCTTCATATGACAGTCTTCCTGGGCGCGGCCGCCCGCCTGGCCTCTAACCGCGACAAGTGGAAAGGCACGCTGGTCCTGATCGGCCAGCCGGCCGAGGAGCGCGGCGGCGGTGCGGCGGCCATGCTGGCGGACGGATTGTACGAACGCTGGCCGGTCCCGGATTTCGCTCTGGCCGAGCACGTGGACCCCTCGGTGGATGCCGGATCGATCGGCTGGTGTCCGGGCTACGCCATGGCCAATGTCGACATGCTCGATATCACCGTGCGCGGAGTCGGTTCACACGGGGCCATGCCGGACAAAGGACGCGACCCGGTGGTCCTTTCCGCCCAGTTGATCAACGCTTTCCAGACAATCGTGAGCCGCGAGATCGAGCCGGTGGAGCCGGCCGTGGTGACTGTTGGCTCTATCCACGGCGGGACCAAGCACAATATCATACCGGACGAGGTGAAACTGCAGCTCACCACGCGTTCTTTCTCGGACACGGTCCGTCAGCAGATACTCGGCTCCATCGAGCGTATCTGCGCAAACACGGCCCGCGCCTACGGACTCCCGGAGGACCGCCTGCCTCTGATATCCCTGGATGAAAGCACGTTCCCGGCGCTCTACAATGACCCGGCCCTGACCGAACGCAGCGTCAAGGCCATGGCGGCTGTCCTGGGACAGGACAAGCTGGTGCGGATCAAACCGACCATGGGCGGGGAGGATTTCAGCGCCTACGGGCATACCCCTCACAAAGCGCCTGTTTTCATGTTCAGGGTGGGCACGGGCAAGCCGGGCGTCCCCCAGGAACAGCGTCCGGGGTTGCATTCGCCGCTGATGCTGCCGGATTACGAGAACGCGATCCGCGCGGGCGTCGAGGCGATGAACGCCGCGGCGATGGCGATTCTGAAAAAATAGAGAACAATCTTTACGCATGAAAGGGCGGCCAGGCAGCCGCTTGAAAGTTTATTAAGGAGGGTCTGTGCCGGGCGGGCCATTGCGCGTCAGCGCCGCCCCGCTGCCAGGGCAGCGTGACAAAGAGCCGCGCACACACAAGGCTATTTGTTCCACCGCGGCTGTTGCAAGTTTACGGTCCCGGCGTCTTTTGGTCCTTATTCCACAAGCCTGAAAAGGAAATGAAAGCCCTGTCCTGAAAAACCTTTTCTATCTGATTGGATTGCAGGTCAATAATCAACTCGTGTTACTCTGCTTTTCCCCGGAAAGGTATCAACACATTTTTAAAGCGTGTTGAAAAATGATTACAAGGCACAACCCCCTGTTTTCCACTTTTTTAAGGGGGATTGCAAAACCTCCACTGACAGGCATTTGCAGATAGCTGGAAGTGGCGGCTGTTCCTCCCCCCTTGGAAAGGGGGGACCGAGGGGGATTTAATCCAATAAATCAACACATTTATAAGCCGTGCAAAAAAGCAGGGGCGCGGCGCACCGTGCCCCACATTTAAGACTTTTGGGACAGCCCCGAAGTCTTTAACGGGCGACACATGTGTCGCCACTACGACGAACCCAACCATTGAAATAATAATAAGTTAAATCGAGAAACCCTTTCAGTTTTCTTTTCTGCACCGGAATTACCAGGATTGTGGTTCGGTGAACCTTGCATTACAACCTGATTGAATCCGGTATGTTTAATACAACAATACGAATGTTGTCAGACTGGTATCGACACATTTATAAGCCGTGCAAAAAAACAGGGGCGCGGCGCACCGTGCCCCTGAAGAATAATAAGTCTGCCGTCGCATAAGGTTGAAAACAGCTTCACAGTTCCTTGACCATTATCTTGCGGAACTGAACCTTGCTTTCCGGACCCCAGTTCTCGCCGGGGTGCACCTGCACGCCTATATATCCGCTCGCCGGCACCACTGTCTTACCGTCAACCGGTTTGCCGTGCTGGTAGTTCGTGATCTGATGGCCGTTCAGCCAGACCTGGATACGCGGGGGCTGGTTCTCGATACGCACGCGCATTTTGTTGTAGTCGTAAGGGTTCCAGTACGACATTCCCAGGCAGTTATGCTCGGCGAATCCTCCGCCATTGGGGATATACACCGCACCGATCTCTCCCTCGTTGCGGTAGTCGATCGTAATCTGGTACGAGAGCACATCGCCCTGAACGCGCAGAAACAGGCCCGAGTCAAGAGGCCAGTGCGCCTTGACCTCGGTATAAAGTTCGAAATTCGAATACTTCTTCTCCGTGACGAACAGGCCGCCTTCACCAGCAGGGTACTGGTCACCGGTTATCGCCCCATCCTCCACGGTCCACTTTCCCTTGTCGCCACTGTACTCAGTCAGCTTGCGCCAGCCATTCAGCGTTTTCCCGTCGAACAATGAAACGAACCCAGTCAGATCATCCCCTGCCGCTGCTTTATCCTGCGCCCGCACTGTCATCGTGAACGCGCCGGTCAGAACAGAGACAGCAAGCACCCCCAGCCATGCCTTTTTCATTTTTCCGACCTCATCGAATGGGTGAAATGAAAAGCTTACTCACACTGGAATGATAGCCGCCGCTGATGGTTTTGGCAAGACTGTTGAGCATCCATTCCGTGGCTGAAATAAAAACATTGCCGCCCCGGTCAGGCCAACGCATAATTACTCTCAGTTTATCCGTTGAGCTGCCGTTCTGCTCTTTCTGTCACTGTATCACCCTTCCCGCGGAGATTTTGGATGCGCCCAGCCATTTCTGTCCTTTTGACCTTTTCCTGTCTCCTTTTATTCGAATCAGCCGCTGCCGCGGGGATCAATTCCTTGCGCGAGCAAGGATTCAGCCTTATGCCCGCGCCGCAGAAAGTAAAGCTCGAACCTGGCCTGGCGGTGCTTGGCAGCGGCTGGTGCGTGGAAGCCTCGGCCGGGTGCGGAACCATACCCTTGAGCAGCCTGATCGACGGGGCGGAAAAACTTCATGGAGTTGTGTTCGCCGCCGCCGGTGACAACAAAATTCTCCTGACTGTCAGCCCCGGAGCTGTCTCCGGCGCGCCGAACTCCGAAACCTCTGCCCAGGCCTACCGGATTCGGATTACTCCGGAACGGGTCGAAATAACAGGCAACAGCCAGGCCGGGCTGTTCTACGGCGTGCAGAGCCTTCTTCAGCTCATGCGCCGGGACCCTAACGGCCACCTGATCCTGCCACGGGGTGAGATAATCGACTGGCCGGACCTTCAATTGAGGGTGATGCACTGGGACACAAAGCACCACCAGAACCGCATGGAGACCATGAAACGCTATATCGACCAGGCGGCGTTCTTCAAGGCCAATGCGATCAGTTTCGAGATGGAGGACAAGTACGAGTACCCGCGCCATCCGGTAATAGGAGCGCCCGGAGCTTACACCAGGGCCGAGATGGCCGAGCTTACCCGCTACGCACTGGAGCGCTATATCCAGATAATACCGAACGTGCAGGCCCCGGCGCACATGACTTTCGTGCTCAAGCACCCGGAGTTCGCCCACCTGCGCAGCGACAGCTCCAACTACCAGGCCTGCATGTGCGATGAGGAGGCGATCCGCCTGATCCTGGACATGTACCAGGACATGATCGACGCCACGCCCGGCGTGGAGTATTTCCATGTCTCCACCGATGAGGTCTACTACGCCGGTATCTGCGACAAATGCCAGAAAAAACGTCCTTATAACGAGATCAACCGCAGCCTGTTCTGGGTGGAGTATGTCAACCGGGTGCATGCCTGGATGACAGAGCGCGGCCGCAAAGTCCTCTGCTGGGTGGAATACCCGCTTCTGACAAAGGACATAGGGCTTTTGCCGCGCGGCATAATAGACGCTATCACCGGGCCGTACCGTGAGCCGGACTGGATCGCCGCCCAGAACAAGGCCGGGATAGGCCAGATGGCCTACACATCGATGCAGGGCGCTGAATGGCTGTTCCCAGACTATTTCACGCTCAAGGGAAATGGCCAGTCGATCCAGGGGCGGATGCGGGACGCGGTGAACACTCCGGAGCTGACCCGCCGCGCCGGGACGAAAAACCTGATGGGCAGTTTCTGCGCCGCCTGGGATGACGCCGGCCTTCACGATGAGACATTCTGGCTGGGTTGGGCCGCGGTCACGGCCTACGGCTGGAACATGCACGGACCATCCGAGGCCCAGGCCGAGGCGGATTTCTTCGACGCTTTCTACGGCCCCGGCTGCACGGTGGACATGCGCGAGGTTTACTGTCAGCTCGAAATTCAGGCCCGCTATTACGAGAACCTCTGGGACATGATCTGGTCGAAAGAGCGCGGACCGGCTTACGGCTACTCGGGCGGCAAGCGGCCTATCACGCGTCAGGACGAGACTCTTTCCCTTCCGGGTTTACCCTCCGGCGATTCACTGCCCTCGGGACGGTCATTTTCCGAAAAAAACAAAACAAAAATTGAGACAGCCCTGGAACTGCAACCGGCCAACGAGCGGCTTCAGCACCTTATTGTCCGCGCCATGGGCGAAACCGGCCGCAACCGCTACAACCTGGAAGTGCTGCTCTCAATCGCCGCGCTGGAGGGATACGCGATCCGGACGATGATAGACCTGAGCCGGGCCGAGGACTTTCTGGCGCAGGCCGCCCAGGCCTCGTCCAGCGGTGAGCACGCCAGGGCGGTCAACCTGATGGTCGAGGCGGGCAACCTGGTCACCGCGAACATCGAGGACCGGGAAACAATGTGGCGGGATTTTGTCATGGTCTGGGAGAAAGCACGTTTCCCGAAAAACGAGGACAGGGATGGACGGAAGTTCCTGCATGTTATGGACGATGTAAAGGACCATTTCGCCGACCGGCGCCGCGGTCTTGATTACATGATAGCCCCGTTCCAGCGCATGGACCTGCCCGGCTGGCGCAAAGCCCTGGGACAAAGCATAACGGATTATGCGGCAAGGCATAAAGTCCCGGTGGCCGGTCTGGCCGAGGTCCGTCTGGAGGATTAGCGTCTGCCCGGCCGGGCCGCCCGCAGCCACGTACAGACGGCATGGTATGCCGGGAAAATAGTTGTCCGAAGACGTGCGACTTATTAAAATCAGCCCAGATAATCAGCATACTTGTCCAGTCAATTTATCTTTCGATCCTCTAATCAGGAGAATCTCAATGGGAAAAAAGATATTCACACTTGCGATTCTTACAGCCTTGATTCTTCCCTCCGCATCATTCTGCGCGGGAGCGCCAGATGGTTTTCTGAATCCGTTGCGCGCGCGCGGGTACAGCCTTATCCCGGCCCCTCAGCAGGTGGTGGAGCTTGGCGCGAAAGATGTCATCGTGGATTGCACCTGGGCTGTCGAATCACAGGCCGGTAAGGACGACATGGCCTGCCGCCGTCTGCTCCAGGGCGCCGGGGAACTGCATGGTCTGGCTTTCGATGGCTCCGGAAGCGGCAAGATAATCCTTGCCGTGACTCCAGGTGCGGTCAAGGGAACGGATGATCCGGCGCTGAACGAGCAGGCTTATTCTCTTGAGGTAGCTCCCGGGCGGATACAGATAACCGGCAATGCCCCGGCCGGACTGTTCTACGGAGTCCAGAGCCTGCTTCAGCTCCTGCGGCGCGACGGCGCCGGACGGCTCAAGGCCCCGGAATGCACGATCCGTGACTGGCCCGCCCTCGAGCTGAGGTTCGTGCACTGGGACACCAAACACCACCAGTGCCGGATCGAAACCCTCAAGCGGCTGATCGACTGGCATGCTTTCTTCAAGGTGAACGCCATCGCCTTTGAAATAGAGGACAAATACGAGTACCCGAGCCACCCGGTGATAGGCGCTCCGGGGGCCTACACCAAAGCCGAGATGATCGAGCTGTCCCGTTACGCAGCCGAGCGCCACATTCAGCTCGTGCCCGACCTTCAGGCCCCCTCGCACATGGCTTTCGCGCTCAAGCACAAGGAATTCGAGCACCTGCGCAGCGACGGCAACAACTACCAGGTCTGCATGTGCGACCCCGAAGCGATCCGGCTGATCTTAGATCTTTACCAGGACCTGATCGACGCCACGCCGGGGGTGAAATACTTCCTGGTCTCGACGGATGAGGTTTACTATGCAGGAATCTGTGACAAGTGCCAGAAAAAACGTCCTTACAACGAGGCCAACCGCAGCCAGGCCTGGGTGGATTTCGTGAAGCAGGCCCATGCTTTCCTGTCCGAGCGTGGACGGCGGCAGATAAGCTGGGTCGAGTATCCCCTTCTGGCAAAAGATATCGCCCAGCTCCCGCCGGACCTGATCAACGGCGTCATGGGCAACGACACGGAGTTTCTGGCCGAACAGAAAAAGATCGGCATGCGCCAGTTGGCCTACAGCAGCACCCAGGGTTCCGAATTCCTTTTCCCGGACCATTTCCCGCTGACCGCGACCGGACGCGGCAGCGAGGGACGTCTTTATGAGATTTCGCGCACTGTGAGGGACGGCCTGGCGGGCGGACTGGCCAGCCCTGTCGGCTCGTTCGCCGCGGCCTGGGATGATTCCGGCCTGCACGAGGAATGTTTCCACCTGGGCTGGGCCACGGTGACTCAGTATGCCTGGAATCCCTCGGGGGTGACAGTCGAGCAGAATGTGGCGGACTTCATGGACGTGTTCTATGGCCCCGGCAGCCCGGACATGACCGAGGTTTACAGGTTGCTGATACAGGGAGCGCGCTTCTTCGAGCGCGGCTGGGATGAGGTCACCAGCACCGAGCGCGGCCCGGGATATGGCAACTCGTGGGGCAAGGGAGTTGGAACGCGCCGCACGGATGAAGTGCTCAGCCTGCCTGAAATACCCTCTCCCGGCACGCTCGATCTTCCTGCCGCTTTCGGCGAGAAATACGCCGGACTGATCAAAGAGGCCGGCCGACAGAAACTCCTGAACGATGGCCTTCTGGAAAAGCTTACCCGTTACAGCGGCCAGGTCGAGCGCAACCGCTACAACCTGGAGGTTTATCTTTCGATCGCCTATCTGGAGCGCTACTTCATCCGCACTGTGCTTACCTTGAACGAGGCCGAGGAATCGATGCTGCGTGCCTATCAGTCAGCGGCGGACAACAAGCCGGCCGAAGCGGTTGGCAACCTGACTGAAGCCAGCCGCAAGGTGGGTTCCCTTATCGCCTGGAGCGACTGGATGTGGAAAAACCTTAACGCCACCTGGGAGAAAAGCCGCTTCGAAAAAGGCCGCAGTGTGGATGGGCGCAAGTTCGTGCATGTGCTGGATGACGTGAAGGACCACTGGGCCGACCGCCGGGCCGGGCTGGACTACATGATCGCCCCGTTCCAGCGCATGGACATACCCGGCTGGCGGGAACGGTTGAATGCCCGGATCAGGGAATACGCCGCCGCGCACAAGGTCCCAGTGGCTGGTCTGACCGAGGCCCGTCTGGAGGATTGACTGTATTTTTAATGGGCATAACTTCAGCGGGGTCATATCTATATGGCCCCGCTGAGGTGAAAGCTCAAAAACTATTTAGCCATCCTTTCGATTTGCCCCTTTCATTCATTTCTTTTTTCCCTTTACAATGCATTTCACTCTTGACATATTGTTCGTAAAGGAAACTATATCTCGCACCAAATCCAAAGAGATATTAGACCTCTGATAATTTCAAAACTGCCGTCCAGCCTGATATTCCTGCATCCTTTCCTCTGTGTAAGCAAGGGATAGAATTGTTAACGGTTAATTCGGATGGAGAAAAGATGCGACGCAATGCGATCAGCTTTATCCTTCTTGCCGCCCTTTACCTGCCGCTGACAGCCCGCGCAGGCAGTCTCGAACTTGGCGCCTGGCCGCAGTTCGGCATGCAGATGAACAATCCGGTGATAATCGTCAACGACTATACTGGTTTGGGACTGGCCACGCGGCTGGGTTACGAGTTCAGCGAAGAACAGATTTTCCGGCCCGTATTTTTTGGTGAATTCAGTTTCATGAGCTTCGGCACCGAGCACTGGTATGTACCTCTCTCCGCGGCAGAGGATAACGTGTTCTGCGATGTCAACAGCCAGTACAGGATAACTTCATTCTGCCCGGGATTAGCCCTTAACATGCACCTGGGAAGCATCCGTCCTTACGGCGAGATTTTCGGTGGCCCGGCCTATTTCACCATCCTCAACCGCTTTGACAATTACCGCTGGACGGGTGCGCCTCTTGATCAAACCGAGGACTTCAGCCATCTGAGCTATATCTTGTCAATGGGCGGCGGCCTGAAATTCATGCTCTGGCAGGCGCTGGGGAAGGATTCCGGTTCAGCGTTGAAAGACATGGCCATCGACCTGAAATTCACCTATCAGAGAAGCGGACAGAGCGATTTCATTGTCAAGCAGAACCTCAAACGTCCGGAATTGAACGGGCCGGTTCTGTTCGAGAAATCCAACTCCTGTCTTGACATGCTCCAGTTCCGCTTTGGGGCGTCTTTCCGTATGCTTTGAGTCCGGTGCTGTTTATGCTGGTTGAATCCGGCTTGCGTATCGAAGTGGTGGAGGCTACTATTGTCCCTCCCCGGAAAGGCCCGGCGGAGGGATTTTTATAAAAGCAGAGGGGCGGGATGAGTCTCAACGGAATGACAGCAACCGCGGACGTTATCGAAAACGACCCGGACAGCCGGAATTATCCGTATGAAAAGCGGGTGATATTCTTCACCAGCCTGGGACACGGGATGCTGCACTTTTTCGAGCTTATCTACGCCGGCGTTTTGACCCTTCTGATTGCACATTTCAACCTCTCGCTGGCCGAGGCGGGAGCGCTGGTGTTTCCCTATATCCTGATGCTCGGCCTCGGGAGCTTCCCCGGCGGGCTTCTGGCCGACAGATGGGACATCTACAAGGTTTTTCTTCTTTTCCTGTTCGGCACGTCAGTCTCGGCCCTTCTGGCCGGGCTCAGCCGCTCGATATGGACGCTGGCCCTGTCGCTCGGCCTGATGGGTCTGTTCGGCAGCCTGTATCATCCCTCGGGACTGGCCCTGATTTCGATGGGAGTGCGGCGCAAGGGTTTCGTAATGGGCCTTCACGGAGTGTTCGGCAGCATCGGGCTGGCGATATCGCCGTTCTTGGCCGGGTTGCTCGGGGAGAAGTTCGGCTGGCAGACCGCGTTTTTCGTGCCCGCGGCGGCCGGTTTTTTCGCCGGAGTGATCTGCCTGTTTTTCCCGGTTAGAATTTCTCATCATACAATCACTCAGACCTCTGCGCCGGACGGAGCGGAGAATGGGGGACAACCGCAGACCTCCAACCGCCCCTTCCTTTTCTGGCTCTATCTGATCATGATAATCACCGGACTGGTCTACCGCGGCCTGATGACCTATCTGCCCAAGCACCTGGGTGAGAACGTGCCTGTCACCTGGACAAGCACGGTGATCGCAGGCGGTCTGTTCACCAGCCTGGCACTTCTGGCAGGGAGCATAGGCCAGTTGTGGGGCGGGCACGTCTCCGACCGTTACAGCCCGTGCAAGGTCTATGTGCGGCTGGTGCCGTTCTGGGGCCCTCTTCTTCTGCTCACCGTGATACTGGGCGGCTGGCCGCTCGTGCTGATGTTAGCCGTGTTTTTTGTCGTATTTTTCAGCGGACAGCCGATAGAAAACCAGATGTTAGCCCTGGCCACTCCACCCCGCCTGCGCAGCACCGGCTATGGTATCAAGTTCGGGCTGAACCTGGGTCTGGGGGCGCTGGCCGCGCCGGTGCTCGGCCTGGTCGGAGACCGCTGGGGCATGGAATGGATTTTCTACTGCATCGCCGGTACACTTTTCATATCGGCCATCCTTTCACAAAGGCTCAGGAAATTCAAGACCTGTACATACAACTGATCCGCCGGTTCCTGATTGCCTCCCCTGAATTCCCCGCCAGCCTGAACAGGTATTCTGTCTTGACTGTTGTCCCGAATCTGACCATCTTATGATCAGCAAACTATGATCAGCAAACAAGGACTTCCCCTGATGAACAGGGTATACGTCCGTCTCACCGGTTCAACGGAAACGAGAGCATCAATCTTTTTTGGCAGGAGATGGATTTCATGAGCGAAACAACTGCCAGCGGTAGTCTGCCGAAAGTCTCTTTCGGCGATGTGGAAATCACCCGCCTGATCGTGGGCGGCAATCCCTTTGTCGCTAACAGCCATTTCACCGAGAAAATGAACCGCGATATGGCGGAATACTATACCGCCGGGGAAATTGTCCGCACCCTGCACCGCTGCCAGGCGGCAGGAATCAACACGGTGCAGGCGCGCGGGGATTACCACCGTATCCTGCATTATCTCGAGCTTTTCCGCCGCGAGGGCGGCCAGCTCAATTTCATCGCCCAGACCGCCAGCGAAATGAGCGACATTCACACCAACATCAAAGTGATAGCGGCTTTCGGCGCAGCGGGAATCTATTTTCACGGCACCCGGACCGACCAGCTCTGGCGCGAGGGGAAAATCGATTCCGCGCGCGATTACCTCAAGACCATGCGCGATTGCGGCATACGGGTCGGCCTGGCCACGCACATGCCCGAGGTTTTCGATTACGTGGAGAGCAAGGGCTGGGACATCGATTTCTACATGGTCCCGTTCTACAACATAGCGCGCAATCCACGCGAGAGCGCCGTGGTCACAGGGCGTTTCGAGGTGGAGGAATTCGACGAGGCCGACCCGCCGGTGTTCTGCCGCTTTATCCGTTCCACCAGAAAACAGTGCCTGGCCTATAAGGTCCTGGGGGCAGGACGGGCCTGCGGCAGCCAGGAAGCGGTCCGGGAGCGTCTGCGCTGGACATACGCCAGTATAAAACCCCAGGACTGCGTGGTTTTAGGGATGTTCCCCAAGTACATCGACCAGCCGAATCTCAATGCCGGATATGCCATTGAGGCGATCCGCGCCGCCGGTCAGTCTTGACACTGAAGCATATGTGCATCGGATGACGTTATATTTTTATTACCGTCCTCTGCCCTCTTGCAAGGAGGCAACCGTGACTCCCTCCCGCCGTCAGTTCGTAAGCCGCCTCGCCTCCGGCGCTCTCGGCTCGATTGCCCTCGGTTCCCTGGCGCAGGATGCCGCCGCGGCCGTGGATAAAAACACGGATATGGAAAAAACGGCCCTTCCAACGGTCCAGTTTGGCGATCACCGGATAACCCGGCTGATCGTAGGCGGCAATCCGTTCGTGGCGAACAGCCATTTCTCGAAGGAAATGAACGATGACATGCGGGACTATTTCACTCCCGAGCAGGTAGTCAGGACTCTGCAAAGATGTGAGGCGGCCGGGATAAACACCTTCCAGGGACGCGGCGACTACCACCGGGTGCTGCACTGGCTGGAGCTGTTCCGCCGCGAGGGCGGGAAACTCAATTTCATCGCACAGACCGCCAGCGAGATGCACGACATCCACCAGAACATCCGGATTATCGCCGCCCACGGCGCGATCGCCACCTATTTCCACGGCAGCATGAGCGACAGGCTCTGGCAGGAGGGACGGATCGACGAGGCCAGGGAATACCTGAAAACCATCCGCGACACAGGGGTGCGGGTGGGTTTCGCCTCGCACATCCCCGAAGTGTTCGAATATGTTGAGAGCAAAGGCTGGGATCTGGATTTCTACATGGTCCCGTTCTACAACCTGTCGCGCAAACCAGCGCCCAACGCGGCCACCGGCGGGGCCTACGCGGATGAGGTTTTCAGCGAGGAAGACCCTCCTGTGTTCTGCCGCTTCATCCGCTCCACGCAAAAACAGGTCCTGGCGTACAAGGTTCTCGCCGCCTGCCGTCAGTGCTCCACGCAGGAGACAGTGCGTGCGCGGCTGGCCTGGACCTATGCCAATATCAAGCCCGGCGACTGCGTGGTGCTGGGCATGTTCGACAAATATCAGGACCAGCCGCCGCTGAATGTCCGCTATGCGGTTGAGGCGATCCGGGCGGCGTCACGCGGCTGAAAGCCATGAAATGTTTAGGCAGAAACGGAGAAACGGGATGAAAAAGCTCAGGTTCGTGCTGGTGGGCACCGGCAATATCGCGACTACGTATGTCAACGCCACGGCCAATGTCGATGAGGCCGAAATTGTGGGTGTGGTAAGCCGCAGCGCCGAGCGGGCGGCGAAATATGCGGCGGAAAAAGGCTTCGAAGCCTCGGCGGTCAGCCTGGATAAAATCGGCGTACCTTACGATGCCGTGATGTTAGCCACGCCCAACGGCCTCCACCACCGCGACACCCTGGCCGCGGCCGCGCTGGGGAAGCACGTGCTGACAGAGAAACCGCTGGACGTGACTCTGCCGAAAATGGATGAGATGATCGCGGTCTGCCGCAAGGCCGGGGTGCGCCTGGGCGTGAGCTTCCAGCGGCGGATGAGCCCGGTGAATATCGCGCTCAAGAAAATGATAGAGGCGCGCGCTTTCGGGAAAATCTATGTCACGGACCTGTTCGTCAAGTTCCTGCGGCCGCAGAGCTATTACGACAGCGCCGAGTGGCGCGGCACGCTGGAGGTGGACGGCGGCGGGCCGTTCATGCAACAGGCCAGCCACAACGTGGACACCCTGACCTGGTTTTTCGGCGCGCCGCGCACGGTGATGGCCAAAACCGCACTGCTGGCGCACTCCGGGATCGAGGTCGAGGACCACGGCGCGGCGGTGCTGACCTGGCCGGACGGCATGTTCGGGACGATTATCGCCTCGACGGTCACCGCGCCGGGGTTCCCGGTGCGAATGGAGCTGCACTCCGAGAAAGGCTCGTTCATATCGGTGAACGATGAGATAGTGGACTGGAAGATCGAGGGGGTTCAGCCGCCCGCCGTGGCCCCCGCCAAGGCGATTCACAGCGGGGCCGGAGCGGCCGGTGTGGCGGTGACAGAGACCGGCGGGCACGAGGCGATAATCCGCGATTTCTGCCACGCTGTATGGGAGGGGCGCGAACCTGCGGTCAGCGGAGAGGAGGGGCGGCGCACCGGCCTGGTGATCGACAGCATCTACCGCGCCGCCCGCGAGGGACGGGAGATAACTCTATAGACGATCTGGACAGATGCATTTGCAGTTTTGTGCATCTCAATCAGGGCTGCTTCAATGTCATCTCGGTCATTACCGCGGAAAACCGCTGTTCTGGTTTTCGTTTGCCTGCTCATCGGAACGTGGGCGGTTTCGTTTTTCAATATCCCCATATTCTGGGGGCTGCTGCCCGCGGGGAAGCCGTAGGCGTTCGCGCTGCTGGCGTGGGTGCTGATGTGCCTGGTTGTACTTTGGGTTCTTGACAGCCGGCTGGCGGAGCGGGCGATTCAGCGGGTGGACAGCTTTATCGGGCGGTCAGGCCTTTTACTGCGCGGCGCTTGGCTGGCTGCCGTCTCGGGAGGGATGTTCCTCCTGGCCTGGGCTTTACGGTCCGGGAACCATTTCATGGGCGACGGCTGGATGTACCTGAACAAGGTTGCCGAGCCGTTCAGCCTGATGCCCGGCCGCCCGCTCGATTACCTGGTCCACCATCTGGTATACTGGCTTCTGGAAAACGCGGGCCGCGCTCACCCGGAATTGAGCTACGCGGTCCTGCACTGCGCGCTCCTGCCCTTTTTCATATTCGCTCTCTGGTCCCTGTCAGGGAGAATATCCGGGAAACCGGTCCCCCGGACCGCCCTGACACTTATCATGGCCGGCTGCTCCGCCCTGCTGCTTTTCTGCGGATATGTCGAATCCTACACTATCCTGGCATTCTTCACCACGCTCTATCTGGCAGCCGGAGCAGCTTATTTCTGCCGGGATGGATACAGCACCGGCCTACCCTGGGACGCCAGCTTTCTTTATCTCCTTGCCTTCCTGAGCCACCGCAGCGCCGTGGTCCTTGGCCCATCTCTTCTTTTTCTCTGGATGCTCCGGTTCTGGCGGAGCGGTAAAGATAAACTTCCCTTGAAACAGTTTTTAGCTGTCCTGGCCCTGGCCCCCGTTCCGCTGGTTATCGCATTCATTATGCGTTCTCCCAGCCTGGACCTTCTGGTCCCGCTGTTCCAAAGCACCGAGATAGCGCCTTACACTCTGTTCAGCCTGCCGCACCTGTGGGAAAAGCTTAATTTTTTTCTGCTTATCACACCAGCCGCAGTAATAGCAGTACCTTTACTCGTCGCCGGATGGGGCAGGATACGCTCGGGAATCAGTCCTCTTTTTCTTTTTCTCAGCCTGGCCATGACAGGCAGCGTTTTCTTCGTGTTTATCCTTAATCCGATGTTAGGCATCCGGGACTGGGACCTTCTGTCCATCTGCGCCGTGCCTCTCGCGGCCTGGTCCGGCTGGATAATGCTGCAATGCATCGAGGACGGACAGTCCAATACACTCCTCGCTTTCGGGCTGGGGCTTGTTGCGCATGGCCTGCTCTGGGTCTGGATCAATGCCGACATCTACCGTGGCGTAGCATTTATCCATAGAGTCAGGCATGAGGACCTGCACACTTTCAGCGGAAAAACAAATTTCGCCAAGGAGTTGCTCGACAGAGGCTTTATCGTGGAATCACTCGAACAGAACCGTCTGGCCGGCGGAAGGATGCGCCTGCGGGGGCTGGTAAACAACGCGGAAATATTCATGCGGCTCGGGAAACCGGACAGCGCACTGAACAATATCCGCAAAGCCATTGAATATGAGAAGGAAAACAGGCTTAAACCGACACATACGGTCTGGATAAGGGGAGCGGCGGCTTTCGAGGTGATGGAGCAGCCGGACAGCGCCAGCTATTACTATCTGAAGCCGTTGCGAGGCGGCAGGAATTTTTACGATGCTGAGGACAGGTTCTGGTGGTTGAAGAATGTGGATTTCATCTTTCAGAAAAAAATGAAAGAAACCGCCCGTGATCCTCTGAACACAGATTCCATCCTCTTTTTCCTGCGTTACAACGGCATGGCCGGCCGGGATGAATACATCGCCAGGATATATGACTTCTATAAAGGCGCGGATTTCGATAAAAAACAGTGGGAGAAGTTGCTTGATTATGCTATCGTTTCAAGACATTTCCCTTATGTCGACACGCTCAAGCTATACGCGTACAGAAAGTATCCTGAGTTGAGAGAGGCTTTAGAGAATAAACAGTAACCATATTGAAAATCATATAATACCCATGTGAGTAATAAATCCTGATTTTTTTCGCTTCATTTTGTCTTTCATTTCCTTTGCCTTCTCCAGAAAAAGCGCATAATATTCTCCCTGACTCACGAACCGGGAATTCCCTGACATAGTAGACACTTTCTTCATAAACCGAACTTACCTTCGGAGGAACTGTCATGTCTGACCGTCGCGATTTCGTAAAAGCCTTGGGAATTGGAGCATTGGGAAGCCTGGCGCTCGGAGCGGCAGCTTACGCGCAGAGCGTTCCAGCGCTCAACACCGGCAGTGGCAAAAAAATCCGTGTGGGAATTATCGGCGCGGAGAACAGCCATACAATCGGATTCGGTGAAATATTCAACAAACAGAAAAAATTCCCCGGAGTAGAAGTAGTCGCTCTCTGGGGCGAGACCGATGAGTTCGCGAAGAACGCGGCCGAGCAGGGCGCGATCCCTAAGATTGTGAAAGAGCAGAAAGATCTGTTCGGGCTGATCGATGCCCTGATCGTGGACCACCGTCACGCCATGCACCATGTGGCCGCCGCGGCGCCGTTCGTCCAGGCCGGCATCCCGACCTTCGTGGACAAACCATTCGCCTACCGTGTCCAGGAAGCTCAGTACCTGCTTGACCTGGCTGAAAAACACAAGACCCCGATCACCTGCCTCAGCTCGGCGGCATTCGGCCCGGGCATGGATGATGTCGCCAGGCAGGTGCAGGCGCAGAAAGACAAAATCAATTCTCTGATTGTCACCGGCCCGGCAGACCCGGCCAGCAAGTATGGTGGAATATTTTTCTACGGCATACATACCATAGAACGCCTGTTCAAGATGGCCGGAGATGACTGCACGGCGGTGCGTTGCAGCCGCAACGGCAAGCGCACCTCGTTCGAGTTCAAGTTCGCCTCCGGACTGCTGGCCACCTACGTGCTGGCTCAGAAATGGGAACAGCACTCCGTGACCGGCGAGGGCCTGAAAACGATCACGCCCTCTTTTGAGTCCAAAGATTCGGACTACATGTACGCTGCCATAGTGAAGATGTTCCAGACCGGCGAGGAACCCCGTTCTCACGCCAGCATCCTCAAGCAGGTGTCAGTGCTCGAGGCGATGGAACGCTCGGTGTCCAGCGAGGACTGGGAAACCCTGCTTGTCTGAACGGTAAGTGCGCGCTATCCTGACCGTATGGTTTGCATCGCTCTGCCACGGAGAATTTATGTTAATCAACTTTCTGGTCTACCCAATCCTGGCCTGTATCGCCATCTTCTGCACCTGCGGCCGAACAGGCGGACCTGACAGTTCGGACCGTGGATTGATTTTATCAGCCCTGCCTTCCTCGGTGCGGCTGGACCCGGTGAGCGGAAAAATCATCGAGAACAGGCCGGACATATATGAAATGCGGACCCTGGATGGCCTTCTCCAGCAAAACTGGATCTTTTCGCACGACACCGTGCGCCTTCATGCCGCCCGCGGGGAGTATGTCTCGTTCCAGATTGTGATCGGCAGCCCGGATGGCGCGGCGCACAAGGACATCTACGCGGGCATGTTCCCCTTTGCCTGCGGCGGCAACCCGCTGGCAGCCGGCCCGCCGGAGCTGTTCCTCGAATGGTCGGTCGAACTGCGAGGCAAATCGTCCGGTTATGAAAAAAGCTCCTATGGACCCGGCTGGTACCCGGATGCGCTCATCCCCCTCGATTGCCTGGATACGGACCCGGAATTCAACGGACGGATCTGGTATCCGCTCAACCTGCCGGATTTCCGCAACCGGATTCCAGGTCAGCGCTACCAGATAATCTGGGTGGATCAGTTCGTGCCCGTTGACAGCCAGTCCGCGCCTCCGGGAGTCTACCGCAGCGAGATAGCGGTGCGTTCCGGCGAAAGCATGCGCAGCCTGGCCGTGGAGTTGACAGTGCACGACTGCGCCATTCCCAACGGCAACCGTCTCTGGGGCAACTTGCAGCATGAGGGATTCCTCAGCCGTATGGATGAGAAAGCCGAACTGGAGCTGTACCAGCTCTTCAAGAAACACCGGGTGACTCTGGCGGACAACGGGTACCGCCCTGACCTGACAGTTACTCCATCTGGCAAGGTGGAGATTGATTGGGCGCGCTTCGACAAACGTCTGAAAAAGTATTTCACCGGCGAGGCATTCACCGCTGCCTACGGTTACAGCGGGCCGGGCTACGGAGAACCCTGGGAGGAATTCCTCCTGCCGTTCGACTGCTGGCGCGAGCACGAGGGCCGTCAGCACGCGGGCTGGCCGGATGCCGGCACGGCAGCCGAGGAGCGCGAACCGGGCAAGCAGGCGCTTTACGTGGATGCCATCCGTCAGGTGCGTGAACACCTTCTGTCAATGACCGATCCGGGGAAAACCCATCTGATCGTCTTCCAGGCCGGGCTGGACGAAAGTTATTTTCCAGAGGCCTGGGAGCGCATGGTCTATTACGGCGGGCTGTTCAAGAAACATTTCCCGGAATCGAAATACCGGGTGGACGGCGGCTACAGCCTGGAGGCGATGCAGGCGATCCACGGGGCCATCGACTACTGGTGCTGCCACACCGTGGG
>CAYYNT010000056.1:0-29716 GCA_964473155.1 uncultured Gemmatimonadales bacterium
GCATTGCGCGTCAGCGCCGCCCGATGATAAAGGAGCGGAATCAAAACTCCGTACAAACTTAAGCCGGAAAAACAGGCGTGGCCCGGACGAGTTGCGCGACTGTACGGGTCAAGGACATGGGTTACAGAAATGTTCAAGGACATAGGTTACAGGTGAAGTAACCTGACGTATTGATTATTAGTTGAGAGTACACGTTCTTTGAACAGACCGAGTTTCAAGGGACCATAATAAACATCGAATATGCCATTGTCTATTTCTTCGAGACCGACGGTTTCTCCTTTGAGCAGGCAAGTGATGTAAACAGCTTTACCTTGACGGAAAATACAGCCGTTATGATTGACGAAGGCCCGGTCGAAGTGTCCGGGGTATTCCATGGGAAGCGGTTTTACAGGCATCTGTCGTTGAGACCGGTAGTATACGCTCGCTGGGACCTTCATTTCGATCGCCTCATGCGGGCGCTGGTGGTTGTAAGATTGCCGGAAGGCGTCGAATAACTCCTGCTGCTGTTTTCTGGACTGAGCCGGAGGATTGATTGATTCTTTTTTCAAGGTCCGGTGCATGCGTTCATGGCGACCGTTCTGCTGGGGTTTACCGGGTTCTATGCGCTCCGGGATGATCCCGAGCTGTAGCCACCAGATAGACAGGCGAGACAGGCCACAGTCCGCAGTGCTTGCGAAAGGGACGCCGTTATCGGTTCTGATGCGCTCGGGAAGCCCATACTCACGGAACAGACGCTCAAATTCGGCTTTAGTCTCTTCCAGCCGCGTGCTGGCTGCAATATGGCAACTCAACAGGAAACGGCTGGCCTGATCCATGACTGTCAACGGATAGCACAACGAGCGGTCACGGGTGGCGAACTGTCCCTTGAAATCCGCGCTCCAGACAGCGTTAGGTGTACTCGCAGCTGCGAAGGGTCTTATACCGGTTATTAAGCGTTTGCGTATATGTCTGGGTTTGACCAGCCCTTCTTTCTTCAGGATGTTGTAGACCGTGGTGCGCGATGGAATATCCCATTCGGGATTATTCGAGCGCAGTATTACCATTAGCTTCTTAGGACCCCAGTCCGGGAAACGTCGGGCGCAATCAATGATAGCCCTTCGAATTGCGTATGAGACTCGATATGGAGAGTTCGCAGGACGGCGTGATTGCTCCTGCAAGCCATTCTGACCTCGACTCTGGTAACGCCGGGTCCACTTGTAGCCGGTCTTTCGGCTTATGCCATGTTCACGACACAGAGCGCTCAGGTTCTTATGACCGTTTCGGATCCAGTCGCCGATAAACAATATCTTTGCATCCATGGGTAACAACTCCATCCAGGGCATGGGACACCTCCTTATGAGGCATCCATTCTATCAGAAAGTGTAACCCATGTCTTTGAACAAAAGTGTTACCTATGTCTTTGTACTATACCCGGCCCCGCTGGCTTTGCTGCTTTCGCCGAAACGAAAGCAGATAAAGCAGTTACATTATGTGTCAAATACTGGAATCACCAGGATTTTCCCTGGACAGCTTTGAGTTTAGGTAAAACATACATGGACTTTTTCCGTAAAAGGATCTGAAAACATGAGAAGATGGATTGCCCCTATCCTGACCATGGCACTGTTCGGACTGGCGGCGCTTCGCCTGTCCGCCAGGCCGGAAAGAGCCGCCGCCGAGGCTGAGGAAGGGATCGCCTCGCTCTATCCTGGAGACAAGGGGATAGAAAAAGACCCGGCGGTTGTGTTTTTCGAGGATTTCGAGGCCGGAGATGTATCCGGGCTTGTCGGCCCCGGCCGCTGGACCAGTTGGAGCAACAAGGATGATAAGGTAATGAGCTTTGTCACGGACAGCGTTCCAGGCAGTTCGGGAAAGCGCAGCCTGTCGATGACCGCAACCAAAAGCCAGAACGAGGGCGGATATCTGTACAAGACTCTCGATCCGGGCTATGATCAGCTCTATGCGCGTTTCTATGTCAGGTTCGCGGCGGATGCGCCCTACGTGCATCACTTTGTCCAGCTTGGAAGTGAAGTCAACGCTCCTCCCTGGCCCATGGGTTTCGCCGGCTCCCGGCCCAACGGCTCGGACCATTTCACCACCGCGCTGGACCTGGTGACCAACAATTTCAAGGCCGCGCCTCCCGGCTGCTGGATGCTGTATTCCTACTGGCCCGAGATGCACAGCTTCGAAAATCCGGACGGCAGCGGAAACAAGTTTTACGGCAACGTTTTCGGGCCGGTTGAGCCGATGCAGGCCCCTCGCGATAAATGGATTTGCCTGGAACTGATGATAAAGTGCAACAGCGCGCCGGACAGGCGCGACGGGGAGGAGGCGTTCTGGGTGGACGGGCGTCTGGTGGACCGCTGGGCCGCCGGAACTCATATCGGAACGTGGTTCCGCGACAAGTTCCATCTGGATGGCGATCTGAATACCGATCCGAAGCCGTTCGAGGGTTTCATGTGGCGCAGGACCGGCGCGCTAAAGATCAATTATCTCTGGCTTCAGTACTACCTGGCGTCGGTGTTCCAGAAAGACATGCGGCCCGCGGACCGGTCAATACCTTACAACGGCGAAATTGGCCGGGTGCGGTTCGACAATGTCGTGCTGGCGACCCGGTACATCGGGCCGCTGAAAGCGGTACGGGGGAAGCGCTGATTTACGGCGGAATGATCGAGGGACATATTCACCAGGAGGCGGGAATTGCGCGCGATGACAAAATGTATGTTCACTCTGCCGGCCATTGCGGCCGCGATTTTGGGACTGACCGCGATAAATGGGGCCGCTGGGCCTGAGGACAGTTCCCGGCCGAAAGAAGAGGGAATTGCCTCGCTGTATCCAGGCGACAGGGGGATAGAGAAGGACCCCGCGGTCGTATTCGCTGAAGATTTCGAAAGCGGAGCATTGGAAGACCTGTTGCAACGCTGGACCAGTTCCAACAACAAGGACCGGCGGGTGTTGAGCTATGTAACGGACAGCGTGCCAGGCAGCGCGGGAAAACGCAGCCTGCTCATAACCGGAACAAAGGGGCATGATGAAGGCGGCGACCTGTGGAAACGCTTGAGCCGGGGTTACGATCAACTGTATGCCCGGTTCTATGTGAAGTTCGCCGAGGATGCTCCATATGTCCATCATTTCGTGGCCCTGGGCGCCCAGCGGGACAGCATGCCCTATCCGAATCCCCAGGCCGGCTCGCGCCCGGACGGAGACAAGCAGTTCTACGTTTACATGGACCTTGGACGCCGCGAGGGGATCAACCCGCCGGGCCACTGGTTCCTGTACACCTACTGGAGCAGGATGCGCAGTTTCGAGTCCATGGAGGGCGAGGGCAAGACTTTCTGGGGCAATCCGTTCGGTCCGGAACAGCCTCTTCAGGCCGCGCGGGGACGCTGGCAGTGCGTGGAGTTCATGATCAGGTGCAATTCCGCGCCGGACAGGAGCGATGGTGAGATGGCGTTCTGGGTCGACGGCGTGAAAGCCTCGCACTGGGGACCGGGCAGCCACACCGGAACCTGGGTGCGGGACAAGTTTTTCACCTCCGGTCAGTTCAACACCGCCCCGAAACCGTTCGAGGGGTTCCTCTGGCGCACGGATGAGGCGCTTAAAATCAATGCGTTCTGGCTGGAGTACTATCTGGCCTCGGTATTCGGGAGGGACTTGAAACCATCTGATCCGTCTGTCCCTTACGACAGCGAGGCGGGACGGGTGCAGTTCGACAATATTGTGCTGGCGACAAAGTACATCGGGCCGGTCGCCGGGGCTGTTTTGGGAGAAGGTAAAAAGTGACTTGCGCGCGCGGAGGATTGCCGCTGGCTGATTATAAACGAAGCCCTGGAACTGATGAGGGAAATGTTGAAGGAGTGAATTAAAAACGAAAGATTTCTTTTCTGTGACGCTCAAGAAGATCTTGGTCGGGGAGAAATCTTGAAGGGAGATTTATTTTCTTTCCTTCGAATCTAAGCAAGAATTCGATGCTCTGGTTTGAGGATTTGCGTTTTTTTAATTGAGGTGAAACGAGAAGATTGAAATTATTGCTGATTGATATATAGCCTTTGTCGAATGCCATGTCGTGCAACGCGTTCAGACAAATTCCATTGCAAGGATTGAGACGATTTTTAACGTCGACGGACCACGGTACGATATGACTGGCGATCAGAAGGTCCGTGATATTTAGCCCTGTGATACAGCAGGTGTTGTCATAGGCAGCTAAAACCATCTTGCGGAAGAATCCCTGATTTACCCTGGCTCTGATTACTGTTTCCTTTGTCTTACCTTCTTCTATATGGAAACTGTCATCAATACTTTTCTTTTCAGCTATACCGCTGCCGGTTTTTTGAGCTAAAAGCGCTTCGCTTTGAAAAGCCATTTCCTCACAGTCGGAGAAAAACTCCTGCCATACTTCCCGGTCCAGCTTGCTAATGTTGGGAGCGCCTTTTCTATCGATAGTTGGATCCAGGCTTGCGAAATTGGCAAGTTTATAACTGACTGAGCCGGGTGATCGTCCAAGGATTTCGGAAAGCTTTATAATTTCTGGATTTTTATAATGGATTTTTCCGAATGGAGTTTTACAGTATAAATTTATCGCTAACATGAGCTCTTCTCTGGTCCATGGCTTTCTTGAAATCATATAAGACCTGTCCTTGAGAAGACCATACTATATCAGAAGCTTCATTTCGTCACCAGCCGCAGGCCGACCAGCCCGGCGAGGATCAGGAAAAGGAAAAACAGCCGCGGCCAGCCGTGCGGCTCATCCAGGAACAGGATGCCCACCAGCACCGACCCCACCGCCCCGATACCGGTCCAGACCGCGTAGGCCGTGCCCAGGGGCAGGCTTTTCATGGCCCAGCCCAGCAGGACTACGCTGACTGTCATCGCGGCGACAGTGCCGAGCGAGGGCCAGAACAGGGTGAACCCCTGCGACATTTTCATCAGGGCGGCCCAGAGCACCTCGAACAGTCCGGCTATAAGCAGTATCAGCCAGGGCATGCAATTACCTCCGATAAATGCACCCGTCAACGAACCACGCCATGTGGCCCGCAAAGTTCAAGAAGCAGGGGCGGGTTTTAACCCGCCCCCACTCTTTGAAAAAGTCGATAGCAAACAGTGTTACAAATATACGTGAATAGATGGGTCTCCGGCTATTTTTTCTCCGGCAGGAGGATAAACTTCACGTAACTCTGGTTGTTCAAGTACTTTTTCGCCGCGTCCCGGATCATGTCCCTGGAAAGAGTGGCCACTTCCTCTTTCCGGCCGAGGATGCGCCTGGGGTCCAGGTTGTCGTAGAAAGAAGACCGCAGTTCATCCTGCCAGAAGCGGTTTTCTTTCAGGTCCACCTCGTAGGAACGCAGTTGGGTCTCACGCACCTTGGTGATATGCAGCTCATCCGGGCCGGTGTTTTTCAGGCTGTCAAGAGTCAGGAAGACCGTGCTGACCAGCTCATCGACACGCTGCGGGTCGCAGCCCCAGTTGATAGTGAAAGTGTAGCGCTGTTCCGGGAAACGGCTGGAGGAGGGCTGAACCCCTATGCCGTAGGTGCCGCTCTTTTCCTCCCGGATAACCTCGCGCAGCTTTATGTCGAGAACCTCGCCCAGCGAGTAAAACGCATATTCGTTCTCCGGAGACCACTCGTAGGGGCCGGTGAACACAAGGCGCACCTGCGCTTTCGGCTCCATCCCTCTTTCAACGGTCTTGGTCTGTACGCCCGCGGGGGGATTCATGTGGATGTTCCTGAACGTTTCCCCGCGCTTGAGGTTGGGCAGTCCGCCAAGGTATGTCAGGATCAGAGGCTTTATGCTGTCCAGCGTAAAATTGCCCACGAACACGAACATGAAATCGCCACAGTCGGCGAAGCGGTCCCTGTAGAACTCAAGCGCCCTGTCGAGGTCGATTTCGCCGAGCCGCTCCAGGGTCCAGGGCATGGACCTCGGGTGATGGCTTCCCATGACGACGCTGACCGTGTCGCTGAAAACATTCTCGGGCCGCGCGCTTCGGTTTTCGATGACCCCTTTCATCTGGGCCTTGAGAGCCTCGAACGCCGCCTCATCGCGGCGGGGCGCGGTGCAATAGAGATAGATGAGCTGAAACATAGTCTCCATGTCTTTGGGCGAGCAGTTGCCCGAGACGCCGTCGGTCAATTGGCCCAGGCTGGTATATACTCCGGCGACTTTTCCGGTCAGTTTCTTCTGGAGCTGGATCCGGTCGAAATTGCCGATCCCGCTCATCCGGACGATGGAGGCGGCCATGTTGATCGACCACCAGTCCTTATCCTCGCCCAGGGAGGTTCCGCCCCAACTGAAACCATCGAAAAGGATTTCGTCATTTTTGAAATCAGTCGGTTTCAGCCTGACCCTGATGCCGTTGGAGAGGGTCCATTCGGTCAGGCCGAGTTCCTCGATGCGGCTCTCGGCGGCAATTGTCCCCGGCTGCGGCGGGTTGGCCACCAGCGGCTCATCCGAGACCTTGTCCTCGTAGGCCTGGATATCCCTGGCCGCTGCTTTCTGGAAAACCGCCGCCAGCTCCGCCTCCGTGGGCACATGGACGCCCTCTTTTTCCGGCATGCTGACCATGATAACCCGGTTACTGTCGGTTATGTACTGGTTCACCAGGGCGTTGATCTCATCGACACGGATCGTCGGGATCAGGGATCTGGCGAACTCGAACTCATTTTCGATTCCGGGGATCGGCTCCTTCTCCAGGAAGTTCCGCATGTACTCCATCGCGTACTGGCGCGACTGGGTTTTGTCGCGTTCCTCGTTCGCGCGTTCCAGACCCCTGAGCAGGTCAGTTTTGGCTCGTGACAGCTCGGATTCGGTGACGCCGAATTTCCTGATCCGGGCCGATTCGGTCAGCAGAGCGTCCAGGCCCCTTTCGATCCCGTCTTCCTTGACTCTCGCCCCGAGGAAGTAAACGCTCTTGGTGCGGACAAAACTGCCCTTGTCTGAATACCCAAACATGAAAGGCGGATCGGCCTGCTGTCTCAGCTCATCCAGGCGGTTGTTGAGTATCGAGTTGTAGATCTGTTCCATGAACATGCCTCTCAGGTCCGCCAGGGTCTCTCTGTTTTCGTTCTCTCTCTTGAAATAGACCGAAATGCTGGTACCGTCAGCTTCCGGGTCGCTGGCAATGGCGTAAAGCGGCTCCTGGTGGTCCGGAACGGGGTAAAGCTCTTTTCTTCGTTCATCCTTTCTTGCGGGCAGGTTCTTGAAATGCTTCTCGATCAGCCCTTTGATATATGCCGGGTCGAAATCGCCCACCGCGACTATCGCCTGAAGGTCAGGGCGGTACCAGTCGCGGTAGAACTTTCTGAGAGTCTCGTAGTCACATTTCTCGATGATCTCTTTTTTGCCGATAGGCAGACGGACCGCGTATTTCGAATCCTTGAACAGGATCGGAAGCTGCCGGTCGAGCATGCGCATTGAGGCGCCGCGGCTCAGCCGCCACTCTTCGATCACCACTCCCCTTTCCTTGTCAATCTCATCGGAGTCGTAGCTCACCTGGTGCGCCCAGTCCTCCAGAATCTGGAAGCCTTTTTCCACGAAGTGGCTGCTGTCAGTGGGGACCTGCAGCATGTATCCGGTTTCATCGAAGCCCGTAAAGGCGTTGACCTCCGGGCCGAATTTCATTCCGATGGCTTCCAGATAATCGATCAGTTCCTGCTTCCTGAAATTTTTCGTGCCGTTGAAAGCCATGTGCTCGGCCAGATGCGCCAGGCCCTGCTGATCGTCATCCTCGAACACCGAGCCGGCATCGACAATAAGCCAGAGATCGGCTCTTTTTTCCGGTTTTTTGTTCACCCGGATGTAATAGCGCAGCCCGTTGTCGAACTGACCGACAGTCACCTGCGGGTCGACCGGGATTTTCTGCGTCAGATCGGGAGTTTCATTCTGCGCCGCGAGAGACGCGAAAAGAGTGCAGATAGCGGTCAGAACCGCAACCGGCAAGCGCTTAATCAAGCCTGCCATGAATGCCTCCTATGGGAAAATGTATGAATGGGGCTGGTTACTTGTACCATGCGTTTATCAGAGAGTGTCTGACTCTGGGCATGACTCCGGTATTCAATACTTGTTAAGACTGACAGCCTGAGCAAATGTTCCATTCTGATGAAAGATATGCACCTGTTCCAGTATCTGAAACCACAATTCTCCAGCGCTTCGGTAATATATTAACCGGTGCAATCAGGAATAACAATTATTTTGGTGCGTACCGGAAAATGTCCCTGGAAACCAGAAGGAAGAGGCCTGATTACCGGTTGTGCGGATAAAAGCGCCAGCAGGCGTGAAAAGACAAAGATTTCATGTTCCCCCGCAAGCTGGCAAAAAAATCAAATCTCTGTACATTAAACATTAGGGCGCTTATATCGAGTCAGAAAAACCCGGACTTTTTTCAATTATTCCCCTTGCAAAGCTGGACCGGGGATAAAAAGCCAATGAAAAAAATATCGGGAATGACAGGTCTCTTTTTCGCGCTGGTGCTGCTTTGCGTGGCGCTATGGGCGCTGTTGCACGAGCTCCGGCATTATCATTACCGGGATATCGTTCAGGCGGTGCACGCAATACCCGGCCCGCATATCCTGTTAGCCCTCGGATTGACTGTCCTGGATTACCTCATTCTCACCGGCTACGATACCCTGGCGTTCCGGTACATCGGGCAGAAAAATTCCTACCGGGAGATAGCCCCGGCATCGTTCCTGGCTTATTCTGTCAGCAACAACCTGGGATTTTCGCTTTTCAGCGGGACTGCCGTACGCTACCGTTTCTATTCAGCCTTGGGCATCTCCGGCCTGGACATATCAAAGATTGTGGCTTTCTGCTCACTCACCTTCTGGACAGGATTGGCCTCTGCCGGAGGGCTTTCTTTTCTGCTCAGTCCTCCTCCGTCCTCCGGAATTCTTCACGATCAGATAATTTTGGTGCGTCCTCTTGGAGCGGTTCTGCTTTCACTGCCCGCCGCATACCTGTTGTTGTGTCTGTGGAAGCGGATCCCGGTCCGGTTCAAAGGATTTGAGTTTTCTCTGCCGGGGATCAAAACAGTAATTACGCAATTGCTCCTCGGCGCGTCGGACATCGCGCTGACAGCCATGGTGCTTTATTCACTTTTGCCATCAGGAGTTTCCATCTCCTATTTGCATTTTCTGGGTATTTTCAACCTCGCGTTGATAATCGGTCTGATCAGTCATGTCCCCGGAGGCCTCGGCGTATTCGAGACCGCAATTCTCCTTCTTCTGCCGCCCGAGGCGAAAGGGACCGGAGTTGTAGGCGCCTTGCTGGTTTTCAGGGCCGTTTACTACCTTCTTCCCCTGATTCTGGCCTCGATTTCAATCACCGGCGTCGAGCTGTACACCAGGCGGCAGACAGTCGGGATGGTGGCCCGGAAAGCCGGTGGAATTGTCAGTTTTCTGCTGCCGCATTTTCTGGCTGTCACGACTTTCCTGGGTGGAGTGGTGCTTCTATTTTCCGGGGCCACGCCGACAATCCACGGCCGTCTTACCTGGCTCAACCAGTTTCTGCCCCTGACCGTGATCGAGGTTACGCATTTCCTTTCCGGTCTGACCGGAGCGGCGCTGTTGATCCTGGCCCGAGGGATTCAGCGCAGGCTCGATTCCGCTTACCATACAAGCCTGCTCCTGCTGTTGCTCGGAGCGCTCTGGGCGCTTCTGAAGGGATTTGATTATGAGGAGGCGGGAATCCTGATGCTGTTTTTCCTGCTTCTGTCGAGCAGCCGAAAGCAGTTTTTCCGCAGGGCCTCGCTGACGAGCGTGCGTTTTTCTCCGGGCTGGGTCCTGCTTGTGGGCGTGGCGCTGGCCTGTGCAGGCTGGATTGGCCTGTTTTCTTACAAGCATATCGAGTACTCGCACGACTTATGGTGGCGCTGGACCCTGTTTGGCGACGCGTCACGATTTATGCGGGCCGAGATGGGAATTGCCTCGATAACGATTCTCTTTATCCTGGCCAGGCTGTTCAGGCCCGCCCCGGTATCCCCCGCCCTTCCGTCTGCCGAAGAGCTGGAACTCGCCCGCACGATCATCGCCAGAACTTCTGACACGAGAGGATTCCTGGCTTTGCTGGGCGACAAATCCCTCCTTCTCAGCGAAAGCAGGCAGTCTTTCATCATGTACGGGGTGACAAAAAGGAGCTGGGTGGCGATGGGCGATCCGGTCGGCTGGAAGGAAGATGCCAGAGAGCTGATCTGGAACTTTCGCGAGATGTCGCATCTTCACGATGGATGGGCGGTGTTTTATCAGGTGCGGCCTGAAAATCTGCCCTTGTACCTCGACCTTGGATTGAGCCTGGTCAAGCTGGGTGAGGAAGGGCGCGTTCCATTGGCCGATTTTTCTCTGGAAGGTTCTTCACACAAAAAATTCAGGCAGTATGTCAGCGCAATGGAGAGGGAAGGGGGGATGTTCGAAATTGTACCCGCAGACAAAACCATCAATCTGCTGACTGAACTCAAGAATGTTTCCGATGACTGGTTGAAATATAAGCATACCAGCGAGAAAAGGTTTTCGCTCGGGTTCTTTGACCGTCAGTATCTATGCTGCCAGCCTGTCGCGGTGGTCCGCCGGAACGGACGGATCATTGCTTTCGCGAATGTGTTGCATACCGGTATGAAGGAGGAGATATCGGTCGATCTGATGCGCTATGTCAAGGACGCTCCGGAAGGAACGATGGATTATCTTTTCGTAAAACTGTTGCTCTGGGGAAAAGAGGAGGGCTTCGGTCATTTCAACCTGGGCATGGCCCCTCTTTCAGGGCTGGAAAACCGGTCTCTGGCGCCGCTCTGGAACCAGGCCGGCGCGCTGATGTTCCGGCATGGCGAACACTTTTACAATTTCCAGGGCCTGCGCCACTATAAGGAAAAATTCCATCCCGTCTGGGAGCCGCGCTACCTGGCTTCGCCCGGAGGTTTGGCTCTGCCGCGAATCCTGACCAATATATCAGAGTTGATCAGCGGCGGTCTTCTCGGGGCAATCACCCGTTGACGGCCATCCGGGAACAGGAGCGCATGCTCTGTTCACAGGCGCTGAATAATCATTTTTTTCGAGGGGAAGAAGGGAAACTGCATCAAACCTGATTTTGAGCAATTAAGAGGGCCGTCCACCATAATAAGTGAGACGGCCCGCATAATTATCAGTAAACGAGTTTTTTGTCACCCTATTTTTGTCATGCCGCGCATATAGGGACGCAGGGCCTCGGGCACTGTCACCGTGCCGTCCGGGTTCTGGTAGTTCTCCAGGATCGCGATAACCGTGCGTGGCAGGGCCAGGCCGCTGCCGTTCAGTGTGTGCACGAACTCAGGCTTGGCCCCCGGTCCGGGACGGAACCTGATCCCGGCGCGCCGGGCCTGGAAATCCTCGAAATTGCTGCACGAGCTGACTTCCAGGTACTTGCCCACCCCCGCTGCCCAGACCTCGAGGTCGTAGCACTTGGCCGCGGAGAAACTGATGTCCGCGCTGCAGAGCGAGATCACGCGGTAGGGCAGGCCCAGCGCCTGGAGCACGTCCTCGGCGTTGCCCACCAGGCTTTCCAGCTCATCGTAGCTGGTCTCCGGCCGCACGAACTTGACCATTTCCACCTTGTCGAACTGGTGCACCCGGATCAGTCCGCGCGTGTCCTTGCCGTAGCTGCCCGCCTCGCGGCGGAAACAGGGGGTGTAGGCGGTGTAGTAGACCGGCAGCCGCTCACCGTCAAGGATTTCCTCGCGGTGAAGGTTGGTCACCGGGACCTCGGCCGTGGGGATAAGGAACATGTCATCCGCCTCCAGGCGGTACATGTCCTCCTCCATCTTGGGCAACTGGCCCGTGCCGGTCATGCAGTCGCGGCTGACCACGAAAGGCGGGAATATCTCGCGGTAGCCGTGCTTTTCCACGTGCATGTCGATCATGAACGCGACCAGGGCGCGCTGAAGCATGGCCCCCGGTCCACAGAACACGATAAACCCGCTGCCCGAGAGCTTGGCCCCGCGCTGAAGGTCGATTATTCCGAGGCGCTCGCCGATCTCCCAGTGGGCCAGCGGCTGCCAGGAAAAGTCACGCGGGACGCCCCAGCGCCGCACCTCGACATTGTCCGCCTCGCTTGTCCCAACCGGGGTGCTGGAGTGCGGAAGGTTGGGCACGCGCAGAAGGAACTGCCCGATCGCAGGCTCAAGTTCCTGGAGCCTGGCATCCAGTTCCTTGACCCTGGCGGACAGGGCGCGCATCGCCTCCACGAGTTGCGGATCTGGCTTGCCGCCTTTTTTGGACTCGGCCATGCGCTGATTGGCCTGGTTGCGTTCGGCTTTCAGGCTTTCGGACTCGGCGAGAAGGCCGCGCCGCTCCTCATCCAGCCGCAGCAGCTCATCCAGGTCGATCTTCGCGCGTTTCGCGGCCAGGCCGCGGGCCACCAGTTCGTGGTTCTGACGGATGAATCGGAGGTCAAGCATGGTATTCGGTCTCCTTGTTTCTTATCGTTTCCGGGGCCGGATGACGCCTCAGGCGGAAAGAGCGGCCTGCCGCAGCGTCCCCCTTGAACGTGTCTGGTCCTCGTCCAGAAGCTGACGGAACAATTTTTCGAGCTTGCCCGACTGTTCCGTGCGGGAGAAATTGCCGAGCACGAACCGGCGGCCGTTTTCACCGCACTGACGGCAGAGGGCGGGATCCTCGTACAGACGGATGATGGCGTCGCTCATCTCGTAGAAATTCTCGGGCGGCGCCCAGATTCCGGCCCCGGCGGATTCAAAAATCCGCCGCGCCTCCCCGTCCACCGAAAGGATTATCGGTTTGCCGCAGGCCATGAAATCGAACATCTTCGAGGGGATGAACGAATTGAACACCGGATCGTCCTTGAGCGAGACGAGCAGGACATCCGAGATGTTCAGATACTGGTTGATATGGTTGACCGGAACCTGCGGGTGGAAAAAGACGTTGTTCAGGCGCAGTCCCGCGGTCAGCTCGATCAGGCTTTTTTTCATCGGCCCGTCGCCGATGAACAGGAGGGCGATTTTGGAATAATGCCGGAGCAGCTTGGCCGCATGTATCAGCGACCAGAGACCCTGCGCGATGCCGAGCGTGCCGGCGAAAGTGACGATGAAACGTCCCTCCAGCCCCAGGCTGCGCTTTAGCTCGTTTTCGGGTTCAAGCGGGCGGAAGATTTCCTCGACCGTGCCGTTCGGAATGTAGTGAATCCGACCGCGGTCCCCGCCATGGCTGGCGATATAGTCGCAGAACCCGCGCGTAACCGCGATTATGGCCGCGGCATTCTTGTACAGGATGCGCTCGATCTTTTCGGCCAGGAAGATGATCCGCTTGTTCGACAGCTCGCCCAGGGCCGTGGCCGCGGCGGGCCAGAGGTCGCGCACATCCAGCACGAACCGTCCGCGCTTGAATATCGAGAGCAGGTAGCCGCTCACCCCCACGAACAGCGGCGGGCTGGTGGCGAAAATGATGTCATAGCGCCCGCGGTCCAGAAGCCCGGCGAAAAAGCTCATCACCATGTAGGACAGGTAGAACAGGATGCGGTTGAGGAAATTCTTTTTCTGCCTGGCCCAGACCCAGACCCGGGTTACGCTGATGCTGTCCACCTCTTCCCGGATGAACAGCCGTCCCTGGTACTGCTCGTGGATGATGCCGATGGGATGGTTGGGGACCTCGGTGATGACCGTGACCTCATGCCCGCATTTGATCAGGTTGCGGGCAAACTCGTAGATGCGGGTCTGGGTGGCCCCCACCTCGGGATAAAAATACTGGGTCAGCATCAGAATCTTCATCGGGCCGCCTGGCTTGAATCACGGGCTTTAGTGCCCCGGAACTGCCTTGCATACGGAAACTTAACTTAATCCAGCCGGGCGGGCTTGTCAATGCGGATGCGGGTTTGAGGCCGGTGAGCGGAGAATTTTAGTGGGCAAGTGAATGGTAAAGCCCGGCCAGGACCCGGGCGCTCGTTTCAGGATGATAGCACAGCCTGGCTTTCTCGCGGTTGGCCGCGCCCATCTTTTGCCGCAGATCAGGGTTGCGCAGCAACAGCTCGAGGCGACCGGCGAGGGTCCGGCAGTCTCCCGCCGGGACAAGGTAACCGTTGACCCCGTCCTGGACCGCGTCCGGGACCCCCCCCACCGGAGTCACAACGACCGGAAGGCCCGCGGCCATGGCCTCGAGCATGGCTATCGGAAGGCCCTCCTCGTGCGACGGCAGCACGAAAACGGCCGCATCGGCAAGCGCCCCGGCGACTTCCCCACTCGAAACTTCCCCGCGAAACGATACATTCCTCAACCCCATAGCTTGAGCCTGCGCCCGGTGGCTTTCCAGTTCGAGGTCTTCACCGGATTCCCCCAAAAGGACAAGCGGATTGTCCAGGCCCCGCTCCCGGAGCAGCCTGACCGCCTCGAACAGCTCAGGGACGCCTTTGTAGCCGCAGAGCAGGCCGGAAAAAACCATGTTCCGATTCTTTCCGGGGCTGCTCCCGGCATCGAAGAACTCCTCGGCCGGGCAGTTCGGGACAGTTTCAATGCGCGAACTGGTGACAGCGGAGAAAAAAGCGCTCCAGCGCGGCGAGACTGTCACGATTGCGCCCGCCCGGTCCAGACAAAAACGGATGAACCAGCGGCAGCGGCTTCCTTTGTAGAAAGCTTCGAAATTTCCACTGTGAATATGAAGGATTGTCCGGACGGCAGCAACGCGGCAAAACAGCGCCATGGCTGCTTTTTCAAAGAAAGAGCCGGATGAGGAGGCGTGAATGTGGGCCAGCGACGGGCGATAACGGACAAGGGCGAGGATCAGGCGGGCCAGGCGAAAGCAGGCGCGCAGAAGACGGTAGAGAGCCGGGCGCCGCTTTCCGACGGCCGCTCCAGTATCAAGGTTTAACAGTTTGAATTCCCTGGAAAGAGCGGAGCTTGTCATCTGGAACCTGACGAACGAGGCGATCCCGCCCACGTATCTGGCGGGATCAGGGCCGACAACCAGGATACGTAAAAGATTACGGGGTGCAGAGGTCAAAACCTTGCCTCACGCTGAATCATTGAGTATGCGGATTGAGGAACTGCATGACCGAGAGAGTATAATTTAATAATTATCCCATAAAATCAAGCTTTTCACGAGAAGGGCGTCTCCCGGACAGATTAGAATTCCCTTGTCAGATACGGTTGTATGGATAAATTTGTGGTAGAAGTAGTTACAGTATAAAACCGGGAGAAATTGAAGATGTGTGGGATAGTCGGATATACGGATGAGTTTGATCGCGGCGGAGAGGCCCTTCTGCGCCGGATGATGAGCCTGGTGGCTCATCGCGGCCCGGATGACGAGGGGCTGTACCGGGACAGCCGGGTAAGCCTGGGCATGCGGCGTTTGTCGATCATAGATCCGCCGGGCGGACACCAGCCCAAGATCACGGCAGACAAAAGGTTCGTGCTTGTTTTCAACGGAGAAATCTATAATTTTCGCGAGTTGAAAGAAAGGCTGATCCGCCGTGGAGTGAAATTCACCACGGAATCGGACTCCGAGGCACTTCTCTACTGGCTGGCGGAATTCGGCGAGAGTGGTCTGGCCGAGCTTAACGGCATGTTCGCCCTGGCGTTCTGGGACACATGCGGCCGACGCCTTCTGCTGGCCCGCGACAGGCTGGGAATAAAGCCGCTCTATTACACACTTACCGGCGGGGCGCTGGCTTTCGCCTCGGAGATAAAGGCGCTCCTGCCCCTGCTTGGACGGCCCGAGCCGGAGCGTAAGGCGATATTCGAATACCTGACTTTCCAGAACATAATCGGAGAGAAATCATTTTTCCACGGCGTGAACAAGCTCCTGCCCGGATGCTGGCTGCGCTGGTCTCCTGCCGGAATCAGCCGGGGGAGGTTCTGGGATCTGGTTTTTCCACGCGACTGGAAGGGAGATTTCGAGCAGGCGCGGCAGGAATATGTCCAGACGCTCGATGAATCTATCGAACGCCATCTTATTTCCGATGTCCCGGTGGGGGCGTATCTCAGCGGGGGGTTCGATTCCGCGATAGTTGCCACCGCGGCGTCGGGCCATATGTCAGGCCGGATGAACGTTTTCAACGGCGCATTCACTGATTCGGCCTGGTACGATGAGCGGGCCGGGTCAAGGGCCGTGGCCGCGAAGATCGGCGCAGAGGCCCGCGAGGTGGAGATAACGCCACAGGATTACCGGGAGCATATCGGCCGGGTCGTCTATCACCTGGACGAACCGACCCTGGGCAGCGGCGCCCTGCCCCAGTTCATGGTCAGCCGCCTGGTCAGCCGTCACGTCAAGGTGGTCCTCACCGGGCACGGAGGCGATGAGCTGTTCGCCGGATACCCGCTTTTCAAGGTGGCGCAGTTGCGCGAGAGGCTCAGGTCGAACCCGGCGGGACTGGGGAGCCTGCTGTGGAACCTGAAGAAGCAGGAATGGGTGAGGGTGTTGTATTACGGTATATATCCGCTGCTGTATCCGGAAATAGGTTACGGGGTGGCGATTGTAATCCCCCGGCGGAAGCGCGGCGGTATTCTGCACCGGGATTTTCTGGATCAGAACAAAGGTTTCGAGCCGCTGGAGGCGTTCCGGGAGATGTTCTACGGGAAAGACTACACCCCGGGAGAGCGGATGGTGGCCTGGTACGTGAAGACTTATCTGCCGACACTCCTGATACAGGAGGACAAAGTCGGCATGGCCCATTCAATCGAGGCCCGGACTCCGTTGTGCGACAACCGGATGCTCGACCTGTCGCTTCGGCTCCCTCTGGACCTCAAGCTCCACGGCGGCAGTCTTAAAGCCCTGCCGAAAGAGGCGTTCAAATCCAGGCTGCCTGAGGTGCTTTACCACCTGCCGAAAAGGGGCTTCCCCACGCCTTTCGCCCGCTGGTACCGCCAGGAACCGCTCCGCGGCATGATGGAGGACCTGCTGTTCGGCGCAAAAGCCAGACAGCGGGGGGTGTTCAACTGCGCGGCCCTGGAAAAAGAGTTCAGGCGCAACCTGGCCTCCGGTTCGGATGGTCTTTTCGATTTCAGCCGCGCCCGGCTTATGCATTCGGCCAGCCTGGTCGAGCTGTGGTTCAGGACATTTGTCGATCCGGTCGAGGCCGGACCGCTGGGTTGAAACCACAGCGACACCGGCCCCCCCCTCCGGGACGGCCAGTTCAGTGCAATTGATTTGCGGGGGCTTCGGGCGGCGCGCTATATTTGATAGGAATTTTTCGAATAAAGAATCCTGCGAGGAGTAGGGTTGATGGGTGAGTCTGAGCTGAAAAACAGCATCAGGGACTTCTGGAACGGCAAAAGCTGCGGCGAGGTCTATGCTGTCGGGCAGACGGAAAGAGAATATTACGAGTCACACCGCAAGGCAAGGTATGAGGTGGAGCCTTATATACATGGTTTCGCCAGATTCCATGAGGGGCAGGGCCGGGATGTTCTCGAAATAGGTGTCGGCATGGGAGCGGACTTCGTGGAATGGGCCAAGGCCGGTCCACGCTCTCTTACGGGAGTGGACTTGACCCCGCGGGCTGTCGAACACACCAGAAAAAGGCTCGCTTTGTACGGGTTTGACGCGGATGTAAGAGTGTCGGACGCGGAGAAATTGCCGTTTGAAGATAATTCATTCGATATCGTCTATTCCTGGGGCGTTCTGCATGTCTCCCCGGACACGCCCCGCACGATCCGGGAGGTCCATCGCGTGCTCCGTCCCGGCGGAGTGGCCAGAATCATGATCTATCACCGATATTCCCTTACCGGATACATGCTGTGGTTCCGTTATGCCCTGCTGGCCGGACGCCCATTCCGCGCACTGGACGATATATACTGGAATCACCTGGAAAGCCTCGGAACAAAAGCCTATAAAATATCTGAAGCCAGGGAGATGTTCAGGGATTACACGGATGTGGAGACAAAGGTGCGGCTGTCCTGTTCCGACTTGCTGTACGGCGCGGCCGGACAGAGGCACCAGGGCTTTCTATTGTCTGTAGCCAGAAAACTCTGGCCGCGTCCTCTGGTGAAAATGCTGTTCGAAAATCATGGTCTGTTTTTATGCATAGAGGCGAAGAAACCGGAGGAGTGACATAACGCCGGGTTTATGATTTTGGGAGAGTTTGATGAGAGTGGGACAGATCACAGGCCCGTACTCCGGGCGAACCATGACATTGTGGCTGGCAGGAGCGCTGATCGCGGCGCTCAGCCTGATTCTGACTCTGGCTCCGGCAGGCAGTGGCTTTTATGCGTTGGGGGCCATACTGCTTTTCGCGCTCATGGTGCGCTTTCCAGTTATCGGCCTGGCGGCGATCTGTTCCCTTCTGTCCGTTGAGGGAATCTCGGGGCAGGGAATGCAGGTGACCGAGATACACCTGGCCGGGATCGTGGCTTTTGGCGCCTGGATCATCCATCTTTTTCTGTACGGGCGGGCGTTAAAAGTAAACCGTTCTTTCAACCTGGCCCTGCTTTTTGTCGTCTGGGCCGGTATATCTATTCTCTGGGCTGTCGACAAAGAGGGCGCGGGAGAACGCTATTTAACGTTGCTCGAACTGCTGATTCTTTTCCTGCTGACAATCAATGTAGTCGAGACGCGGCGGGACCTGGCGATAGTGCTGGGAGCGATTCTGCTCGGGGGCCTCGCCACCTGTGGAACGGCGATCGATCTGTTCACAACGAACCTGATGGAGCGCGCCCGGGTGTTCGAGGCGCAGAACGCCAATGGCTACGCCGCCGCAGTGGGACTGGGACTGCTTGCGGGATTATATTTTTCACAGAAAGGCCATGCCTGGTGGCTAAGGATAACAGGGTTGCTTGGCGCCGGGGTCCTGACAGTGCCGCTGGTTCTGGCGCAGAGCCGTAGTGCCTGGTTAGCCACTCTGGCTGCCCTGGTCGTGTTCATCTGGCACAGCCGTAACCGCTGGCGAAATTTTCTGCTGATCGCAGCCATCGGTGCGGTCCTCTGGAGCGTGATCTATTATTCCGGGCTGGTGAATTATTCGGTGGTGACCCGGGCAATGGATGTGGTGAAGGTGCGTGAGCGGGGCTCGGACCGGTTTGATATCTGGCAGGCAGGGGCCGGAATGTTCCGCGACCATCCCCTGACAGGCGTGGGATTCAACCAGTTTCCCAGGCAGTTCAACGCTTACCGGGCGATGACTCCGGGAATCCGTCATGACATGTTCGCAAACCGCGACCCGCACAGCCTGTATGTCGGGGTGACCACCGAGCTGGGCCTGGTCGGGATAACTCTTCTGATGGTCCTGGTCTGGTCGATCTGGCGGGAGGGACAATCAGCTCCTCGGGAGTCCAGGTGGTTTGGAAGGGCGCTGGTGGCTTTTTTCATGGTGTTCGGGTTGACAGGAACGGTCCTGATGGGCAAGATGTTCTGGCTGGCCCTGGGCCTGGCCTCCCGGTCGCTCACCCTTAGCGGTGATTCGAGCGGGCGGGAAATGAAGGTCGAATGAATGCGCGTATCGGACTCATAATTGGACAACTGGGCTGGGGCGGTGCGGAAAGGCAGGTTTCGCTTCTTGCTCCTGGCCTGGCTGCCCGGGGCATGGAGGTCAGCGTAATATGCCTCTCTCAGGAAGTTGATCCGTTCGGCGAGGAGTTGCGCCGGGCCGGATTGACAGTGCATACCATGGAGAGACGGGGGCGGCGGGAGTCAGGACGGGCGCTGGCCCTGGCCAGGTTTCTGCGCGGCGGGAAAATCAATCTGGCCCATAGTTTTCTGGAGAGCGCCGGGATATATGCCTGGCTGGCCGGGCGCATGGCGCGCCGCACAGTCCTGCTTCCCTCGGTCCGCAGTCTGCCTTCCGCAGAGAGCCGTTTGTGGCACGCCCTGACCGGCCGCTCCCTGCGGGCGGCCCGCCTGATTATCGCCAACAGCCACTCCGTGGCCGGTGTTTGCTCGGAGCGCTACCGGGTTCCTCGTGAGCGGTTCCGGGTCGTGCCGAACGGTATAAAGCTTCCACCGCCTGTCTCCCCGGAGGAACGCGAAACTGCAAAGCGGAGTTTCCGTCTGGCTGAGAAAAACATGGTGCTGGGCACTGTTTCCAAGGACGCCCCGGAGAAGAACGTTCCAGCCTTTCTCAGTCTGGCCGAAAGACTGAGCCGAGAATGCGGCCCTCTCTGCGTGCTTTCCGCCGGCCGCGGGCTGGATGAGTCATACGCGGCGAGGTTTCAGCCGCTCCACCGCCGTTCGGTCTGCCAAAGCATTTTTCTCGGGCCGCTGGCGGACGTGGACCGTCTCTACCGCTGCCTGGACCTTTTCGTGCTTACCTCCCTGCGGGAAAGCCTGCCGAACGTTCTTCTCGAGGCCATGTCGCATGGTCTGCCATGCGTGGCGTTTTCAGTGGGGGGTGTGCCGGAGATTATCGAGCATGGGGTGACCGGTCTCCTGGTGGAGCCGGGGGATGAGGAAGGGCTGTTTCAGGCCGCCCGGTCTATCCTGGACGATCCGGAGCGAGGCCGGGCCATGGGGCAGGCTGGACGGCGGCGGGTTGCCGACATGTTCAGCGTGGAGGCCATGCTGGAATCCACCTGCCGCGTGTACGAAGAGTTGCTGGGTAATTGAGACCAAAGGAGAGAAGGTGACATGGACCTGGGATTGAAAGGCAGGACAGCGATAGTCTGCGGGGCCAGCCGAGGGCTGGGTTACGCCTCGGCCCTGGAACTGGCCGCCGAGGGCGCGAATGTTGTGCTTTGCGCGCGGACCGAAGCGGACATCCTGAGCGCCATGGAAAAGATACGCACCCTGACCGGCTCAGGTGTGGCGGCTGTCGCGGCGGATGTGTCCGATCCCGCCACTGCGGCTGTTCTTACGCGGACCGCGCTCGAGAAGTTCGGCGGGCTGAATATACTGGTCAATAACGCCGGGGGGCCTCCGCCAGGGCGGTTCGAGAGCCATGGCGACGAGGCCTGGCAGAAGGCTTTCGAGCTGAACCTGCTGAGCGCCGTGCGTCTGATTCGCCAATGCATCCCCCATATGCGCGCAGCCGGCGGGGGGCGGATAGTCAATATCACTTCCGTGGCGGTCAAGCAGCCGATAGACGGGCTGATCCTCTCTAACAGCGTGCGCGCCGGAGTGATCGGACTGGCCAAGACACTGGCGAACGAGCTGGCGCGGGACAGGATACTGATCAACAACGTCTGCCCGGGTTTTATCCTCACCGACCGCACGAAAAGCCTGTTCGAAAGCCGCGCCCGGAACGAGGGACGCTCGCCGGACGAAATACGTGAATCAGTGGCAGCCGGAGTGCCTTTGGGCCGCCTGGGTGAACCGCGCGAACTGTCCGCTCTCGTGGCGTTCCTCTGCTCCGAGCGCGCCTCCTATATCACGGGGGCCTCGATCCAGGTGGATGGCGGATTGCTCAAGGCCCTGATGTGAGGCGGAATTGAAAGAAAAAACAGAAACCGGGACCAGTCGACAGTCGCGGGACCTCTGGACGCTGGCCGCCGTGGCCCTGGTTTTCAGAGTGTTCATCGCCTGGTTTTATCCGCCGCTGATAGTTCAGGACACCGCCAGTTACGTTGATCTGGCCGACCGTATAGCCAGCCTGAATTTCGACGGCTATCAGGCTTTCCGGACACCGGTCTTCCCGCTCCTTCTTCTGCTCTGCGGCAAGGACCCCGCCCTGACAGCGGCGGCTCATCAGTTGCTCGGTATTCTGGAGAGCGTTCTGCTATACGGGATTTTCATCCGGGTTTTCCACAGCCGGACAGCCGGCCTTCTGGCCGGTTACTGCTACGCCCTTAATCCATCGCAGGGGGTAATGGAAAGGACATTGCTTACTGAGCCGGTTACGACCGTGCTGGTCACGGCTGCTTTGTACTTTCTGTTGAAAGGACTTGATTCCAGGGACTGGCGGACTTTGTTTTTATCTGGGGCCGCGTCCGGCCTGGCTGTCCTGGCCCGTCCGGCGTTCTTGTTTCTACCGGTGCTGTATATCGTGTTCGCGGGAGTGATTCTGTTCCGTCAAGAGCGCTTACGAATGGGATTAAAAAGAATTATCGTGCTATCAGCACCGGTTCTGGCGACCGTGGGCGGCTGGGTTCTGTTCAACTATATCCAGACTGGATATGCAGGGGTGTCATCGCTCTCGGGCTACAGCCTCATATCGCACGCCGGGGCCTGGATCGAGAAGGCCCCGCCCGGGTACGAGACAATCCGCGATATTTATCTCAGACACCGCACGGCAAACCTCAGCCGGACCGGCAGGCAGGAAAATACTGTCTACCTGGCGCGGAAAGAGCTTATGGCCGCCACCGGGATGGATGAAATGCATCTTTCTCAGCGTCTTCAGGAACTGTCAATACACCTGATTATTCGCGATCCGATAGCCCATGCCAAAAGTGCGTCACGCTCCCTGGCCGATTTCTGGCGTCCTGTATGGTACACAGTCGAGGGTGGCATCCGGGCGGTTCTCAAGGGCCGGTTTAATCTGTCAAAAGTGATGATTGTGGCGTATTTGCCTTTGTATATGGTTTTAAACATTCTTTTTCTGTTGTTTCCCCTGGCTTTGCCGTTGAAGGATAAATATCCCGTTATAAGGCAGTTCCTTGACGGCGGCTGGAGGATGGTTTTGGTGTATCTGACAGTCTGGGGCGCGGCGGTTTTTCAGGCGGTTGTGGCGCGCGGGGACAACGGGCGCTACTCTATGCCTGTGGAGCCGCTGGTAATGGCCGTGGGTGCGTACCTGATCTGGCAGGCGGCCGTGCATGTTTCAAGGCGAGGGCCGGACCGGCTGGACTTGCGCGACGCCCATCAATCAAATCAATATTAAAATGAGAATTAACGGATTATTGCAGTGATCAGGGGGTTATATACCTCAGCCACAGGATCAAGGAGCCGTTCGAGAATGGGTATATTAAAACGCAGTTATGGCTTTATTCTGCTGTCCGCTTGCCTGGCGGTGACTGCCTGGGCCGGAGTTCTCCAGGCTCAATCTGTCGTATCGCCGGGAGTTCTGGCCGCGGGCCAGCCCGACACCCGCGACCTGGGCCGGCTGGCCCGCGATATCTACCGCAACGCGGGCGCGGTGACAGAGCGTCAGAAAGCCGAGGCGCTCTGGCGTTTTCTCCTGACCGATGGGCGGTTCGTGGAACCGGGGCAGTTCTATCATATCGCGGGCTGGGCTTACGAGGAACCGAAAGGCGAGGCGCTTGACCCGCTCAAGCTGCTGAACAGCTACGGTTTCGGGTTGTGCTATCAGGACGGGCCGCTGCTGGAGGCCCTGTTCGAGGCCGGGGGCTTCGTGGATGCCCGCTCCTGGTTCCTGACCGGACATACGGTCTGCGAGGTGTTCTATGACGGGGCCTACCACATGTTCGACTCCGACATGCTGGGATTCAGCACTCTCAACGACGGCGGAGACCCGCGCACCAGCCCGGTGGCCTCGGTGCGGCAACTGGAGGAGGACGAGAGCATAATAATGGGCAAGCTCAAGGCGCCCGACATGATAGATTCCGGCAAGGTCGTGCTGCCCTGGTATCCGGCGGATGTGCGCGCCCGGGCGATGGACGGTTACGCGCGGACATTCAGTTCGCGCGGCGATAACTATCTTTACCCATTCCAGCGCTATTCCAGCGGTCACACGATGGATTATGAGCTGCGGCCGGGAGAAAAACTGACCCTGTTTTACGAGCCTGAGTGCAAGGGTCTGTACTACCTGCCCTATAAACATGTTCGGGGTGAATACATCGAATTCCCGCGTGAGATAGAAGAATACGATATCCTGACCGAGGACGGCCCGCACAGCCAGAAAGACGGGCGGCGCTGGGGCACGGGGCGTTTCGAATACCTGCCGCAGCTTTCTAAACGGAAATCTTACTATCCGCTGGTCGGGCCGGAATTCAACCAGAACCTTCGCCTGCCCTCAGGCCCGGGCGAGGCCCTGACCCGCGACCGGGGCGATCTGCCATCACAGGCGGTGTTTGAAGTGGCCAGCCCCTGGGTGCTGATCGATGCCGAGGTCTCGGTATATGCCCAGCTCGAAACGGTGGCGCACCACCTGCTGGTCGAGGTGTCGACCGACCGCGGAAGGAACTGGCGCGCTTGCGGTGGAATATGCGGTCCCTATTTCGGTCCCTGGAAAACCGGCGCGGATGTTATCACGGTCAGCCGTCACGGCCGTCTGACGGCAGTCAGCGGAACGTACGGCTACCTGGTCCGTCTGACTCTCAGCGGGCCGCAGCCAGCCTCCGCGGCGGGAGTGGGCGAGGTGGTCATTGCCAGCCTGGTGCAGGCCAATCCGCGCAATTTCCCGGCTATCACCGCCGGGCGCAACGAGATGGTATACTCGCCCGGCCCGCAGCGGCGCCGCTGGAGCCTGCCTGTCCGTCTGGAGGCTTTCGAGAGTTACGCCGCGCGAAGCCGGAAGATGGAATATGTGCTGGAGCATGACAACCAACTCCTCAAACCGAAAAACTGGGGCGGCGCCGAGGCGGTGTTCGCGGTGGCCGCGCCTGACAGCGCGGAGATGGTCGAGTTCATGGCCGGGGGGCGTTTCCTGGCCCTGGACAGCCTGGCCCCGGAGAAGCTTACCGCGGAAACCCGCCGCACCAGGCTGCACGCTCCGCACCCGTCAAGGGCGCGCGCCTCGATTGAATGGTCCCGGAGCCTGGATGGACCATGGACGGAAATCTGGCGCTATCAGCCGTTCACGGCCGGTCTCGACGGTGAGAAGATCGAAAGGCTGCTGTCCTGGCCCGAGACCGACATAAAGGTCAATCCGGGTTCGGGCGTGCGCAAGGTCTACGTGCGCTACCGCCTGGAGGGCATGGCCCTGGATGATATCCGCCTGGCGGCGTTCACCGCCGCTGGCAGGACAGGTGGTCTGATCCTGACGCACGAATGGCTCTCCAACGGCAACCGGGTCACGCGCACCGTGGACGTGCCCGATCCGTCCCGTGAGTTTCGTTACAGCCTGGATACCGGGCGTGGAGAATTCAAGAACATCTCGATAAGCTTTGAATGCCCGGCTCAGGAATAAACAGGAGCTGAAAGGAGTGTCTTAGTTGCTCGGCATAAGCGGCGGGAGCGGAAATGGCGCATTCGGGATGGAACTCGGGCGCAAGATAATCCACACATTCGCCCTGTTTTACCTTGTGATATATTTTGCCTTTGATTATCTGACCGGTCCGGGGACCGGCCTGCTCGTCCTGGCAGGGATGCTGGTCGCGGTAATTATCATCGAGTATATCAGGTTGGAACGGCGGGCCGGCATACCGCTTCTTTCCTGGCTCTGGGCCAATTTCAGACGGGAAAATGAGCAGGAAAGGCCAGGGGCCGAACTGTTTTTCCTTCTTGGCGTTATCGTGGCCCTGGGAGCGTTTGAGCTTCGGGTGGCGGTGGCCGCGGTGCTGATGACAGTCTTCGGGGACCTGACCGCCGCTCTGGCTGGTATCCGCTGGGGCAGGGTCCGCCCGCGGGTGTTGCACGGCAAGTCCATCGAGGGCAGCCTGGCCGCGCTGCTGATTAACCTGGCTGCCGGATGGGTCTTTCTTCGGGACTCAGGGGCCGGTGCGGCCTGGTGGCAGCCGCTCCTGGCCGGAGGGGCGTTTCCCGGTTTCGGCCTGCCCCTTTGGCCGGTGATCGCGGTGATGTCGGCCGTGGCAGCGGTCACGGAACTGATTATTACTAAAATCGACGATAACCTTACGATCCCTGTTTTCGCCGGGTTCGCCGGACAGCTTGCGCTGTCGGCCTTCTGCCGCTGAATGATCAATCTTTTCAATCATGGAGCATCCTATCCTCCGGGACTGCACCGGGGGAATCTCCCATTTTACAGAATGAGTGAGGGGAGGCGGAAAATGCGCCGTAACATGTTTCTGACGGTTCTGTTCATTATTGCGGGAGCAGCGGGCCTTGCGGCCCAGGACAGCGTGCTTACGGTGTATCAGGACCTGGAGGAGGCGACCGCCCGTATTGCCAGGCTGCAGGGAAAACCGTATATGCAGCTTGTGTCAGGCGGTTTTTACCAGCCGGAGGTGCTGATCTACAATGACCTCGAAACCGGGAGCGAGGTCTGGAGCCTCACCCGCGAACTCTGCACCGACATTGCCAATATCGAGCGCCGCTCTGCCTGGAGCTGCAACGGGCAGTATATCTCTTTCATCGGGAACATGGTTTTCCTGGACCACAACACGGGCCAGCCGGTCAAGCGCAACTGGGCCGGGAATAATTATATAGCGAGTGCCGATGGCTCCGGACGGCGGAAGCTCTGGGGCAATTTCAACGGCCGCCCGGTTCTGCACCGGGACAAGTTCAACAACTGGGACCAGGCCCGCCCCGGAGTGCTCTACTATGCACAGGGCGATACCCTCTGGCGCGTAACCCTGGGCCAGGGAGAACTGGACAACAGGTCCGAGCCGGTTTTCAGGTTCCCGAAGCCGGAGAGCAAGATCATCCAGGAGATCAGCGACGGTAATTTCATGCTGGTGGAGGAGAGCGGCGGCAATCCGAACTGCTATGTCATCAATCTGAACCGGGAACCGTCCGACCCGCTGTTCTGCCTGACCTGCCCGCTCAAAGGCGAGGTGCATCCAGGCAGCTTCCGTTTCATGCGCAGCCGTCTGCTTATCCGCGGGGGCTACGAGGACCGGTCCCTGGGGGATATCCTGATGCTTGTAGACCCGGAGACAGGCCGGTTCACCGATATACCAGCCCCCGATGATCCTTTCCGGGTCAGGATGGCCCATCTCTGGTACGGCAAGCCGGATGACCGGGTGGCGTTCTCCGGGACGTTTGGAGACAGGCCTTTCGGCCTGTATGTCCAGCTTCCGGGCCGTGAGCCGGTGCAACTGGCGCAGGTGTCGGATGGCCATCCCACCTGGTGCGGACACGATCCGGACTGGTTTTTCTATGCCGTCGGCACGCCGGATACGGACAGCCCCTTCTCGCGCAGGCTGGTGGCGGGCCGGGCCGACGGGTCGGAGCTCAGGAAAATCTGCACCCCGTTCGACCGCCGCCGCGGTGAGAATGAGGGCGGGTACGACGCCATACCACGGCCCAACCAGAGCCCGGATGCCACCAAATGCTGGTTCCATTCCAGCATGCTGATGCCCTCCAACCGGTATACCGGAAGCTATATCGCAGTATTCAGGCGACCCTGGCCGCCGGCTGAGGTGAAAATATCCGGGAAAGGAAGTGCGACCACAGTTACATGGAAGCCGCACGCGCTTTCCAGGGAGATCAAGGGTTATCATGTGCACCGCAGCGGGGACGGAGGAGCTTCTTTCAGCGAGATAACCACCGAAGCCGTACCCGGAACGGCATATATTGACAGCACGGCGCGGAGCGGGACTGAATATGTTTACGCGGTTACGGCCGAGGAATGGTCGCGGCTGGAGAGCGACCAGGCCGCCACATCGGAGGGCAAGACCGTCAAAGGCTGGGACAGGACACCGCCCTCCGGGGTCGCCGGTTTCAGGGCGGAGCGGAAAGAAGGCCTGATCCGTCTGGTCTGGGAGGCCAGCGCGGAGAAGGACCTCCGTTACTACAACCTGTACGCGTCATCACAGGGTAAGCCGGCGATCGGGCAGAAGCGGAGACTGGTCTCCCCGCCGCGCGGAGAGCGCGGGTATATCGACTGGACCGCCCCGCTGAGCGGCGTGATGTATTATGCCATAACCGCCGTGGACCGCCAGGGCAACGAGTCCGGCCCGGTGTACGCGGAAATAAGGTAAAGGGATGTGTGTCTGAGAGTATGTTGTCCGCAGTGGACGCTTATCACAGGTACACAAGGTTAGGTCCGTCCAAAGCGACACGCAGGATGGTTGACATGCCCACCACCTCATCCACTGCGGCGGCTGTTTTCTGATGGTCGAGGCCCATCATCTGCATGGAGGCGCTGCAGGCCAGAATGCGGACCCGGCCTGTCTGACGGGCCATGGACAGCATTTCCGAGGGCGGCGGATTGTTTCCGGTGGCCACCCGCGAAGCGGTCTCGCGGGCCAGTTCCGGGTCATTGGCATTGAAAACGAGCTGGTCCATGGAGCCGTTGACCACGGCCCGCAGAGCCCAGAAAAACAGGACCAGCAGCACCTCGCGTCCGGTTACTGCCGCGGTGAGCGCCATCGAGGTCATCTGGTGCATGCGGTCGTAACCATCCGAATGCGCAAAAATCACCAGCGGCTTCCTCGACGAACTGCCGGTCGAATATTCCACCGGGTTCTCCTTTCATCCGCCCGCCAATCCGGCCGGACCGTTCCAATACAATATATAAGAAGGAATCCATGCCGGAGGCTTACACACGAGCGGCCCGTTTTCCGGCAAACGGATTTACATGGAGACATTTCCAGACATCTGGATGATCGTGGCCTGGACCCATAACCGGGATTCAGTCTTCCTCGAAATGGATGATCTGGACCGGGCAGCTCTCGGCGGCGTTGACAATCGTGTCCTCGTATTCACCGAAATCCGCATCCTCGATGACCTGGGCGCTGTCATCGCCCAGCTCGAACACTTCCGGGCATTCCTCCTCGCACATCCCGCACAGTGTGCAGCCTTCCTCGATCCAGACCCGTCTGATAGACATTCGGCGATCTCCCTTATCGCAGGTTATATTGAATGCGGCCAGACCTCTGACCGCAACGGTCCGCTCATTTATAAATTATTCGGCGCGTCTGTCAAGAGTTAATATTGGCTGCCGCGTCTTCAAGGGCGCGTTCGAGATCCCGGAAGGCAGCGGCCGGGTCACCGGCCCCGGTCAGGACGCTTATCCCGGCGCAGCCGTAAGCCCCGGCGCCGATAACCGGGGCGGCGTTGTCCAGGGTGATCCCGGCGATGGCATAGACCGGGATGCGCACCGCGCCGGTGATGGCGGCCAGACCTTGCAGGCCGATCAGCCGGGTGTCGGATTTGGAGCGGGTGGGGAACACCGCTCCGGCCCCGATGTAGTCGGCGCCATCGCGCTCCGCCCGGACTGCCGATTCGGGATCGCGGCAGGTCGCGCCGAGGATGAAACTGTCTCCGGCGATTGCTCTGGCTGCGGAGAGCGGAAGGTCCTCGGCCCCCAGATGCGCCCCGGCGGCGCCGGCAGCCAGGGCAATGTCCAGACGGTCGTTCACTATTATTCGGCATTTCGTGCCCGCGGAGCGTAGAACTTGCTCGACAAAATGAAAAAAACGGTTGACGGGAAGATTTTTCGCGCGCACCTGTATCATGCTACACCCTTCACTGGCAAGGAGATGCGCAACAGTGGCCGCTTTTTCCCCAAAACAATCCCAGTCCAGCACCGGATAAAACCTTGACAAGACAGCCTCCCGTGATTAGTTTACTCTCCCTATGCTCTGCGGGAATGATACGGATAGAACGAAGCAGGATCCAGCAGACGGCAAAAGCTGTTTGACAGAACGTGAATCGTCCGGGTGCTGTATGGCAGCGGAGTTGTCCTGTAAAGAGCCGGTCTGGGCGCTTTTTTGTTGCGCTGGATTATTATTGAGGCGCAGCGCTAAGGCAAGTAAATTCGGCGGGCTTGAGCTTAAAAAAAGAGTGAAAAAAGTTCAAAAAAGGTGTTGACAGGGGTGCGGGGCTTGATTATATTATAAGTCGCCCCTGCAAAAAGGGCCGGTTGGATAGAAAATCGACCGAAAAAAGTTTGAAATAAGTTAGAGAAAAGCATTGACAAAACAGACCCCGGGTTATAGATTCGGGGTCTTGTTATCGACGGAAGAGTCGAACACGTTCTTTGACAAATGAAGAGTGAAGCTGTGCAAAACCACGCCTGAGAGTGACTTCCTTACGGAAGTGTATTACAGTAAGAAAACAACGAGTGATCAAATATCTCAACGGAGAGTTTGATCCTGGCTCAGGACGAAC
>CAYYNT010000057.1:0-29462 GCA_964473155.1 uncultured Gemmatimonadales bacterium
GCACCCTGGACATGCCGCACAAGGACCTGCGCCGCGCCCGCGCCGCCGCTGTTTCCATGATCCCGACCACCACCGGCGCAGCCCGCGCTATCGGCAAGGTGATCCCTGAACTGAACGGCAAACTGGACGGCCTGTCGATACGCGTACCGACCCCGGACGGTTCACTGACCGATTTAGTGGCAGTGTTGAAGAAGACTGTCACGGTCGAGGAAGTCAACGCCGAAATGAAGAAAGCCGCCGCTGGCGCGCTCAAGGGCATCCTCGAATACACCGAGGACCCGATCGTTTCCATCGACATCGTCGGCAACCCGCACAGTTGCATCTTCGATGCCGGGACGACCAGCGTGATGGCCGGCAACATGGTGAAAGTCCTCGGCTGGTACGACAATGAGTGGGGTTATTCCAACCGTTGCATCGACCTGCTGAAGAAGATGGCCTGAGGCATTCGAGCAGCCGGACAACGGGGCTGGCCCTTTAACCTCCCTCCTGCTGTTCACCGGCGATCTTAGTGTGTAGAGGGGGTAGCGGCTCACGGGTTGCTACCCCTTTCTTGAATTCATCCGGTCTTAAAACCTGAATCACCATTTCAGGAGTGGCACAGTGAACAAGAAAACGGTCAAAGACGTGGCCTTGAAGGGCAAGCGCGTCCTGATGCGGGTGGATTTCAACGTCCCCCTTGACGAAAACCTCAATGTCACGAGCGATAAGAGAATCCGCGCCGCGGTTCCCACGATCAAGTACATTCTCGAACAGGGCGGACGCCTGATTCTGATGAGCCACCTGGGTCGCCCGAAAGGCGAAAAGAATCCCAAGTTCAGCCTGGCGCCCTGTGTCCCGGTCCTGTCAGGGCTGCTTGGTTCACCAGTGCAGTTCGTGGATGATTGTATTGGCGACAAGGTGAAAAAGACGGTGGACGCGTTGAAAAACGGCGAGGTCCTGATCCTCGAAAACCTGCGTTTCTACAAGGAAGAGGAAAAGAACGACCCTGAATTCTGCAAGAAGCTGGCGGAACTGGGCGATGTATATGTGAACGACGCTTTCGGCACGGCCCACCGCGCCCATGCCTCCACAGAGGGGGTGGTGAATTATGTCCGTCCCGCGGTCTCCGGTTTCCTGATGGAAAAGGAGATCATGTACCTGGACGGCGCTGTGCGCAACCCCGAGCATCCGTTCGTGGCCGTTTTAGGCGGGGCCAAGATCAGCGGCAAGATCGATGTCATCACCAACCTGCTTCCCAAAGTGGACAAGCTCCTGGTGGGAGGCGGCATGGCCTACACTTTCTTCAAGGCCATGGGATATGAGATCGGCAACAGCCTGCTCGAAGCGGACAAAGTGGAACTGGCGGGCGAGATACTGAAAAAATCGGGGGACAAGCTGGTCCTGCCGGTCGACTGCGTGATCAGTGACAAGTTCGACTTCGAGGGCCGCACCTGCGGTCAGCTTAAAGAGGTCTCGGTCAAGGCCATCCCGTCCGGATGGGAAGCCCTGGACATCGGCCCGGCTACAGTGGCCGGATTCGCCAAGGTTCTGACCGGCGCCAGAACCATAGTCTGGAACGGACCTATGGGCGTGTTCGAGATACCCGCACTGGCCAAAGGCACCGAGGAGATAGCCAAAGCTATCGCCGCGGCCACGGATAAGGGTGCGAAAAGCGTTATCGGCGGCGGTGACAGCGTGAGCGCGGTCGAGAAGATGAAACTCTCCGGCAGGATGACGCATATCTCCACCGGCGGCGGGGCCTCTCTCGAACTGCTCGAGGGCAAGCTGCTGCCCGGCGTGATCTGCCTGGATGACGCCAAGTGATTCATTGAAAACCGAACAGCGCCGGGCCGGAGAATCAGCCGGTCCGGCGGCTGTCTTTTGCAGCCGTTGGTTCGATAAGAACGATCCAGCCTGAAAGAGATACAAAATGGGAGGCAGTACATTGAGAGAAAATATCATCGCAGCCAACTGGAAAATGAATCATACCACTGCGGAGCTGAACGATTTCTTCGCCAAGTTCCTGGCGGGCTACAAGCCGCGCGAGGGCGTGACCGCGGTGATCGCTCCACCCTCCTGCTATCTGGCGCAGGCAGCCGCCCTGGCCGCGAAAGCGCAGAAAGTGTTCATCGCAGCGCAGAACATGTATTTCGAGGCCAAGGGAGCTTTCACCGGTGAACTGAGCGCGGCGATGCTCAAGGACGTGGGCTGCCGCTACGTGATTCTCGGCCACAGCGAGCGCCGCCATGTATTCGGCGAAAGCGACGAGTTGATCGCCAAAAAGGTCGTTGCCGCTCTGGCCGCCGGCCTGACGCCCATATTCTGCATCGGCGAACTGCTGGCCGAGCGTGAGGACGGCAAGACCATGGATGTCAACCGCCGTCAGATGAACGCCGTCCTCGACAAGCTGGACAAGGAGCAGATGAGCAAAGTGGTCGTGGCCTATGAGCCGGTCTGGGCGATAGGCACGGGCAAGACCGCCACGCGTGAGCAGGCCCAGGAAGTGCATGCCATGGTCCGCGGCATAATCGCCGACCGTTTTGGCAAGGGTTTGGCGGATGGGATTACGATCCAGTATGGCGGCAGCGTGAAAACCGACAATGTCGATGACCTGATGAGCTCGCCGGATATAGACGGGGCGCTGGTGGGAGGCGCGGCGCTTCAGGCGGAAAGCTTCCTCCGGCTGGTGAATTTCGTCAAGGCCTGAATGTTTCTCCCCCGGTGGAACACTTTTAAGGAAACTCCCGGCGGCCCGAAAGGTTAAAAGACCTTGACAGACGGGCTGCCGGGCTTTATTTTGCTCTGACACTAATCACTCCTCCGGAGGGAATTTGTTTACAATATTGCTGGTCTTTCATATCATTGTCTGTCTGCTGCTGGTGGTGGTAGTTCTGCTCCAGTCTGGCAAGGGCGGCGGACTGGCCAGTTCGTTCGGCGGCGCGGGAACGACCGAGGCTGTTTTCGGCGGGCGTCAGGCGGCCACGTTTCTGAGCAAGGCCACATCCGTGCTGGGCACGCTTTTCTTCCTCGGCGTTTTCGGCCTGGCCCTGCTTTCGAGCTATCAGTCCGGTCCGCGCAGCGCGGTGCAGGAACAGCTCCAGCAGAACGCCATCCCGACAGCGCCGGCCCCGGTGACGCAACCGGTGGATGGGAACGTGCTTCAGGGCGGAGCGCAGAGCGCCCCGGCGGGAGCCGGAAACGCACAGCCGCAGGACGCACAGCCGGCCACACCGGCTCAGCCCTGACAGACCAATAAAAAGCGCAGCCGAAGTGGTGGAACTGGCAGACACGCTGTCTTGAGGGGGCAGTGGGTGAAAACCCGTACGGGTTCAAGTCCCGTCTTCGGCACCAAAGATATGGAACGGCTTGACTCATTTTAAGTCAAGCCGTTCTTTCTTTTGGAGGCCTTTTAATATGACCGGCCCCTTTTCGACCTACCGAATGACGAGTCTGTTTGTCTGTGATTGTTTTGCCCCGACAGGCATTTGCTCTCTTCTGACTGTTCATTTTTGAAATGCACTACTATAATTTGTAAAAACCCTTTAATTATTGAAAAATAAGAAATGAGAGGATAGATTGAATTGAATTTAAAAAGGAAAATAAAATGAAAGCCGGAATTACCAAAAGCGTGATGATAGTTGAAGAGGACCCGGGATACAGGGCGCTGTTGAGGAAAATATTGAAAAGCCTGGATTGCTATGTGGTTGGAGAATCATCCGGTGGACAGGAAGCGATAGACCTGTATGAAAGGAAAAAGCCGGATGTTGTATTATTGGACATTCAGTTGCCACAGAAACACGGTTTGGAGGTTTTGAAAAAGATTATCAGCCAGCAACCCACTCAGATTGTCATAATCATGACGGCCCAGGCTGACCAGGAAACGGTCATGAGCTGCCTTTCGGCCGGAGCAAAAGGCTATGTTCTGAAAACAGATTCCGCCAATGCGATATTGGATAGAATAAGGAAATTCATCCCCTGAAACATAGATTGACTCGATAGAGACTCTTTCTCATTTGACAGTCTTCAGAGGATCATTCCGGTTTTTCTGCAATATGCGTTAGCACGATTGAGCCATCGCGGCATAACTCTCTATCGAACAGTTTATCACGCTGCTGTCTGTCACAGCAGTTGAGAATCCCTACGGATTCAAGTTTCTCTTTCGGCGCCAAAGATATGAAACGGCCCGATTCACGATGAATCGGGCCGTTCTCTTTCTGGATGCTTGATTCGGTATGTATTCCGTCGAGACAGAATGACAATCTCCTGGAATTGATTACCCAACGCAATCCGCGAAACATTAAGCCAATGGCCTGTCAATTATTGCAACCGGACCGCCCAACCAGAAAAATGAGCTGATCCGGAATCAGAGATTCAGGTATCTCTCTCGATCAATATCAGTTGAGGCTGCCGCTTTCGGCGGCTTTTTTCAATTTATCATTGGCAAAAATAGCAATTTCCACGCGGCGGTTTTGCTGGCGTCCGATTTCCGTATCATTGGAAGCGACAGGGTTGGATTCTCCCAGTCCTATCGTGGAAATCCTCGCACCGGCAACGCCAAGGCGTTTTGCATAGTCAGCGACAGACTGGGCACGGCGTTCCGACAGCTTCTGGTTATATTCGTCCGTGCCCGTGTTGTCGGTGTCTCCCTCGATCAGAATGTTTGTGTCTGGATATTTATTGAGAACCTTCGCCAGGTTTTCGATGCTCGTCATAACCGCGGGCTGCAACTCGGCTGAATTCGTCTGAAAGAGAATCCCAGAATCAAAAGTGATCTTGATTCCCTCCCCGACACGTTCGATTTTTGCATTCTTTATATCCCGTCTCATTTCCTCCGCGCGCTTATCCATGGCATTGCCTATCAACGCTCCCGCAGTTCCACCCACTGCCGCTCCGAGGATAGCGCCCAAAGCCGTATTGCCCGCTTCATGCCCGATGACACCGCCCACGGCTCCCCCGGCTCCCGCGCCTATCACTCCGCCTTTCATTTTATTACTCCATGCGCAAGACATAATAAGGGTGCAGAGCAACGCCGCGCATAACAATGTCAGGCTTGACTTATTCATGTGGTCCTCTTTTCAGATAAGGTTTTGGAATACGAAAAGAATGCGATATCTTCATAAATTCGTTTTTTCTGAACTTGCAAATTTTTTTCATCTCAATATTTCAAACCCTCCCCGTCCCTGTAAGCTTGAAAAAAAGTATCTTGTTTTCTAATCAATATTACTCTTTTTCAGCATGATTTTCAATTCGCTATCTCAATCCCGTGGCGGTAGAAATTTTCTTTTTTCTCAGTCCTGTTCTGGGTCATGCCTGTCACTATAAGCCATGCGTCCGAAAGCTTATAAGCCGTATCCGGCATACACCTCGATTTTTATAATCAGGACGCAGGCCACGAAGGCTTGACAGCAATACAGCATAAGATATACAGTGCTAATAAACAGCCTTATACCTAATAGCACCTGACTATCGCCACTTTATTCCTGCTGTGATAGCAGAACTGCATTTTTCAGGGCGGAGGCATTGAATGAATTCAATACTTTTAGGCCAAGGTGAACAACCTGTTCAACTGCTCGCAAAATATGGGAACCGTCATGGCCTGATCGCTGGAGCCACCGGCACCGGCAAGACAGTCACCCTCATGGTTCTGGCCGAGGGTTTTTCCCGTATGGGAGTGCCGGTATTCATGGCTGATGTCAAAGGGGATGTCGCCGGACTGGCGCTGGCAGGGATTATCAATGAAAAAGTCCAGCAACGCATCGCCCAGACCGGAATAAAAGACTATGTCAACGAGGCAAACCCGGTGATGTTCTGGGACGTGTTCGGCAAGGCTGGACACCGGGTGCGCACGACAGTCAGCGAAATCGGTCCGAACCTCCTGGGACGGATACTGATGCTGAACGACATTCAGGCCGGTGTTCTCGAAATAGTCTTCAAGCTGGCTGATGATCAGGGCCTGCTGTTGCTCGACCTTGACGACTTGCGGGCCTTGCTCGGGTTGATCATGGAACAGCACAAGGAGGTTTCCAAACAGTACGGGCTTGTGAGCGAACAGTCCGTGGCTGCCATCCAGCGTGCCATGTTGTCCCTGCAGAGGGAGGGTGGTGATGAATTTTTCGGCGAACCGGCGCTTGAGCTTAACGACCTGCTGCGTGTTGATCTCAGCGGACGGGGAATAATCAATATCCTTGCCGCGGACCAGCTTATTCTGAAACCGAGGCTCTATTCAAGTTTTCTGCTCTGGCTGCTTTCAGAGCTTTTCGAGAACCTTCCCGAGGTTGGCGATCTCGAAAAACCCAGGCTGGTATTCTTTTTTGATGAGGTTCATCTCCTTTTTGACGACGCGCCTCCGATGTTACGCCAACGGGTGGAGCAGGTCGTGCGGCTTATTCGCTCCAAGGGGGTTGGGATTTATTTCTGCTCGCAGTTCCCCGACGACATACCGGATGAAATCCTGGGCCAGCTCGGAAACCGCGTCCAGCACGCCCTGCGGGCCTACACCCCGCGGGACCAGAAAGCTGTCAAGACTGCTGCGGAAACCTTTGTCGAAAACCCGAAGCTTGACGTGGCAAAAGTCATAGCCCAGCTCGGAGTCGGCGAGGCCCTGGTTTCCACGCTTCAGGAGAAAGGCGTTCCGATGCCGGTGGAGCGCACAGTAATCTGCCCGCCGCGCTGCCGGATAGGAGCGGTCATTCCCGAGGAACGCGCGGCCGTGATTGCGCGCAGCCCGGTCGGCGGCAAGTATGACTCGCCGGTCAACCGGGAATCGGCCTACGAAATCCTGAGCCGTCGCGCAACCGAAAGAGAAGCAGCCCAACCGGAGCCAACCCGGCCCGATGCTGGGGAAAAAGCCGGAAACGGGGGTTTGCTCGGCGATTTACTCTGGGGTTCCGGGCGGCGGCAGGGCATGGTGGAAACTATGGCCAAGCAGGCGGCCCGCAGCGTGGGGAGCCAGGTCGGAAGGCAAATCTTGCGCGGCATCCTGGGAGGAATTTTAGGCGGAGCGCGCAAACGTTAATGTCAGGGCATTTCACCGCCGACCTGAGTTTCACCGAAAAAAGCGATACCGCAGATTGCGGCATTATCGGATATTCTCCCTTGAGAGTACGAAGGGGAAAGTGAAAAGCTGCACGGTTTAAAGAGCCGCCTTGTGCAACAATGATATTGGACGGCCCGATTCGCAACGAAACGGGCCGTTCGCGTTTCGACAAACCTCGCAGGCTCGTCCCTCCGGATTATCCTGTTCTGTGCTATCCTTAGTCCTGCCCCACTCCACCCCTCAGGAACTGAAATCTTTCTTCCCCTCCACTCGTCCTATCGACTGTTCTTTGTATTGACACATATTTTCCATCTCCTTTCACCCCATAGAAAAAGGCAGTCAATTATGAAAGCATTTCTGTTTGGTTTATTTATCCTGTGCGCCGCATCAATCAGCCTGTATGGTCATAATCAAAAGGATGTCACAGGTCCCGAGGGTGAAGAAAGAGTCATAAGAACATCGGATGGAGTGGATCTGTTTGTAAGAATCAAGGGTAGTGGACCAGAATGCCTTTTCGTGCACGGCGGGCCTGGCACGGGTTGCCATTGGGTCGAGAAAATCTCGGATGGTTTGCTGGAACGGCATTTCCGTATGATATACCTGGATCAGCGGGGTGCGGAAAGGTCAAGCAGTCCACAAAATGGCGATTACTCGATGGAAAGGGAAATCGAGGATTTCGAGCAGGTGCGCCAGGAACTTGGAATCGAGCGATGGCTGACCATGGGCCACTCGTTCGGCGGGCTGCTGCAGGCTGGCTATGCCCTGCGCCACCCCGAGGCGCAACTGGGCATGATCATGCTGAACTGCACCTTGGATATCAACGAGAGCCTGACCGGAAATTGGATCCCCAAAGCCTGTGAGCTCCTGGGCGTTACAAACTCGGACAGTTTTTTCAGCGGTGAGGCATCCATTCCTGAAAGGTTGATAAAACTGGTTGGTGCTCTTCAGGAAAAAGAAATTTTCTGGAAAATGGGCTTTGCCTCGCCAGATAACGAAGAGAAAGTCAACTCGTGCGCCGGAGATATCCCGAACCGTAACAAAGATGCGCAGCAGGCCATGATGGCAATACGCGACTACTGGGAGAATTTCAAGCCGGCCACATCCGGGATCAAGGCGCCGGTGCTGTTCTTCAGCGGTAAAACAGACTGGATGGCCGGGCCTGAGAATTATCGGGGGGTGAAGTTTCCCAACATGCTTCTATGGGAAAGCCAGGTGGGACACACCGCCATCCTGGAAAACAGGCCCGATCTGGAGAAGGCTTTGATTACATTTATCGAGAAATACAAGTTCTGATTTATTCAAAGAGCAGAAGGTTCAGGCGAGAGACAACCCGCCCTGAACCTTCTCTTTATCATTACGCTCCCGGATCAAGCTTGACTCCCGCATCTTTCTCGGCCGCCTCTTTTTCACCCATCAGCGGCACGGCCAGAACGCCGTCATCGCCGTACTGGAAGCAGACGCTTTTAAGCGGGTCGGTGATTTTCAGGCTGCGGTCGAAAATGGTGACAGTCACGCCGGGGAAGACTGTGCCGAAAACCCGTACCTTCGCCTCACGGTACTCTTTCATCTGTTCCTGCAGCTCGGCGATCTGACGGTTCAGTTCGGCGCGGTCATCTTCCTTTTCCTTTCTCAGCCGGGCCAGGAGAAACACCTGCTGTTCCTGCTGCTTGTCGATTTCCTTTCTCAACAGTTTGAGTTGCTTGTATTTACGGACCACAACGCCGATCCGGTCTATCTTGTCCGTGAGCAGGGCCACATGCTCTTTCATTTTCTCGCATTCGTCGTTCAGCTTTTTGTTCACTCCTGTCACGACCTGAGTGGGAAGGAAATTCCGGTTGCCCAGTATTTTTACATCAATTCCATGCGCGGCCACGGTCAGCCCGCCCAAGATCAGGCCGTTCTTGCCTGTCACGGAGAGCCGCCCCGCGGTCGAGACCTTGCTGTTCATTATATAATCCGAGATTATGATATCGCCCTGGGCCTCGATAGTCTCATTCTCGCAAAACAGCGCCCTCACCTCGCCCCTGGCCCGAATCGTACCCTTCCCGCGCCCGGTGAAACCGAACTTGATCAGCACGTCTCCCCCAGCCTCGACCACAGCGTCCTCCACTACTCCTCCGACCTCCACGTCCTTTCGGGCCGTAACCCGGAACCCGCTCAACACAGTCTTGCCCACGCGCACCGAGCCCACAAAATCGATATTGCCGGTTGAATAGTCCACGTCATCCTTGACCGCGAAAACCGGCTCGAGCTCCAGGTTTTTACCCCTCAGTCTCACGCATCCGTCTATACCCGCGATGACAAGATCCTTGCGATGTGGATCGAACTCCATGTTCTTCCCGGCCGTGAGAGTTACAGCCACTCCCTGCCTGGGCTGTATTTTCCGTCCGTACACAGTGCAACCCTCCCGTCCCGGCGTGGGTGGCAAAGCTTCAACCAGAGGATCGTCTTTTTTTACATTTTGAATCAGGTTCAGGCTTTTGTAATCCACATTCCCGTACTCGTCCGTCTTCGGGCGCACGTCTGTCTCGAAAAAATATTTCAGTTTGCCATCCTGACCATCCACCGGCCGCACGCCCTCGGCAATGATCACGTTCTGTCCGAACCCGCCCTGCTCGAATATTTCTTTTATCGCATCTTCCAGGACACCGAACACCACTCCATTGTCCTGGAGGAATTCCCGCAGATCCTTTTCGCTGAAATCACCCGGATCAAGCGGTCTCTGCACCCGCACCATAACCTCGAACTCATCCTCATCGCGTTCGAGGACAAAAAACGGCGTCACTTTAAGCTCGTCCACCTGCATGGTCATGTATCCATCCAGCGTGGCCACCAGGTACGATTCATCCGAGGGATCGCGCGAGACATTGACCAGAGCGGGCAATTTGGCGGGAAGCGGTTCATCCGGCTTAACCGCTTGGCCCAGGACGCTCGTGCCTGCCTTGCCGGGAACAGACGGAATAATTCTCGCCAGACGGTCGTTCATGCAGACACGGCAGGGACGGTCAAGCGGTTTAAGATACTCTATCCTGCCGTTCTCGCTCTCTGTTGGCGGCAGACCGGCGGCGATCTTGACTTTCTCGTTAATTTTGGGCGTCAAGGCCGGATCGGAAAGCATTTTTTCATTGATGCCGAAACTCACGCCTTTCAGGCGAAACTCCTGCCTTATCCGTTCCGGAACAATGTGCGGCTTTCCGGAACGGGAACGGATGGTCAGGAACGCCTCCAGGCCGTCACGGCTGACATCAACAATCAGCTCAACATCCTCTTTGTCCGCGCTCTCTTGCGGTGGAACGGACTCAGGACCGGATGCGGCTGGTTTTTCCTTGTCCTCAGCCATTTCTTTCCTTCTCGGCGATAAAATACAGGAGGTCGAGCGTGCTCAGGATACCTGTTATCCGTCCCCTGTTCGTTATCACAATCCGGTGGATAGCATGCTCGATCATCATCTCCGCCAGTTTCTTGACCGGGGTGGATTCCGCGGCTGTGATCGGATTGCTTGTCATGATGTCCCTGACTTTCAGGTCCGATACTGAACTGACTGAAATCTCTGTGCCATCCGCATGCGCGCCGAGGACATCTTTAAGCGCCACTTTCAGGGTCAGGTCAAGGTCAAGGTTGACGATATGAGCGAGAATATCGGTCTTGGTCACCACTCCCACGAGATTGCCCTGTTTATCCACCACCGGGGCGCTGCTGATACGGTTATCGATGAAGGAATTGATAAGATCGTTTACGGAGTCCTCCAGCCCGGCGCATATTACATTCCGGGTCATGATATCGCTGGCTGTCTTGATCATGTTCGATCTCCAGAGTTGGTGCGGCAATTTCCGGTCCGGATTCAGCCTTGAAGACGTTATCCGGCGTTTTTGCATACAGGCATTTAACATTATTGTATCATCAAGCGGCGCTCTGTTCAAACATATTCCATCATTTGAACCGGCAACTTGATTTTTCAGCATTGATACATGATCTGAGCAATATATATTCCTCTTTCGCAAACGATGCCACTCGAACCTTTTTTCCGGGGAACCTCATGTCCAGGATTTACTACGTGGGCGACTGGGCCGTGCAGTGCGGGCCCGTATATGCAGAGACGCCTTTCAATTATGCGTTCAAGGGATTGGAAACGATCAACTACGGCAAGTGGCTGAAAGCCGCCCTCGAATCGGACGGACGCAACAGCGTAGACTCCGTGCCCACCTGGGATTTCTATATGCTCGGGCCGGGGGAATACGAAAAAGTGCTGGAAAGCCACGATGTCATAATCTTCAGCGATGTCGAGGCGAAAAACTTCCAGCTCGCCCCGAACTTCTTCAACCACCGGCTGTTCGGCACGCGCGTGCTGACCTTTCCAGACCGTGTCCGCCTGACAGTCGAAGCGGTCCGGGCGGGCAAGGGACTGATGTGCCTTGGCGGCTGGCTCTCGTTCAACGGCGAGATGGGCAAAGGCGGCTGGGGACGCACGGGATTGAAGGAACTGCTGCCGGTGGCCTGCCTCGAAACCGAGGACCTGGTCGAAAGCACCGAGGGATTCACCGCTAAAGTCACTTCCGCCGGAGTTGAAGTCCTGAGCGGGCTGGATTTCAGCGGGTTCCCCCCTATCCTGGGCTACAACCGCACCCTTCCGCTGAATGATTGCCCCTGTCTGCTGGAGGTCAGCCGGACCGGCGATCCGCTTCTTGCCGTGCGTGATTTCGGGAAAGGTAAAGTCCTGGCCTACATGAGCGACCCGGCCCCGCACTGGGGCTGCAATTTCGTTTTCTGGGAAAGATATGCCGAATTCTGGCTGAAATGCCTTGGAATGGTGACGAAAAGATGAAGAGAACCGGGCGTTGATGATGGCATTAAAACATTATTGACAACCGGGGCGTTGAATGTTAGATATTATTTTGTTTACAGATCAGACCACATCCACATAGAAAAGGAGTCTGCCATGAAGAAGCTTCTCATCGTTGCGGCAGTTGCATTATTCGCCTTCGCCGTCCTGGCTTTCGCCGCCCAGCAGGATGTCTCCTCTTGCGCCGCCAAGTCAGCGGCCTGCCAGATGGCCCAGGCGGATGGCGCCTGTTGCGCCATGGCCGCGGCGGAATGCAAGGCTGACAGCGCAAAATGCGCTCAGTGCCCGGACAAGGCCAAGTGCGACAAGAAAGAGTGCCCCAAAAAGGGTGGTGAGTGCAAGAAGGATTGCCCTAAGAAAGATGCTCCGCCCAAGAAATAATAATGCTGTCTCAAGTCATGCCGGTTTGCCGGATATAATCGGATACAGAGAGGGCCGCACTCAGCGGCCTTTTCTCTTTCTGGCTTTTTACCACAAGGGGTTCATTCAAGCCCGAATACGGCGTGGACTGTCACCCGGACCTGCTTTTTCTTGCTGCTCGTGTTGTGGATACCGTAGTCCTGAACCTCGGTGGAATACGGCTCCGTAATCTGGAACACTCCGGCGCGCGCCTCGCGGATCGATCCGACTTTGAGGTTTGAACTCGAAGCGATCGACTCCGCCCTTCGGCGGGCATCCAGGGCCGCATCTCCCAGCAGCTCGCGTTTCAACTCCTCCACCCCGGAATAAAAATATTGCAACTGGCTGGAACGCAGTACAGTCCCTGAGCTTAGCGTTCCCTCGGGATTCAGGGCCAGCTTTTCCACCGCCTCGACCTGACGGGTCACCACATTCACGGTCTGGCTGATCTGGTAACCCACCACCTGCCCGTCGTTCCTGAACGTCGGGTAGCTGACCGGCGGGGTCAGCACAATGTCGCTCTCCGTTACCCCGATTTCGGCAAGCCGCCGCGAAACCTCGGCCAGGTCGGTGCGCAGGGCCGCATATTCCGAGGAGACCTCGACACCGCTGCTCTGACGGCCCAGTTCAAGGGTCCATTTGAGAATATCCGTGTCGAACATTTTATCCGCGCTTCCCACTACCCGCACCGTACGTTCGCCGCTCCGGGCCGACTTGAAAAGAAGTCCGAACACCAGCGCCGCCAAAGTCAAACCCAATGCGATAATCCATGCGCTTCTGCCGTTCATGTACCCTCCCGCCGGTAAAAAGATGATTTGCACTTTCCAGCCGCCGGATTCAGATTTAAATTACATTTTCATTGGAGTCAAGCCTTTGATCGCCACCGGATGGAGCTGCCGATGACTCGTATGACATGGCTGGCATTGTTTTTCGGACTTCTTTTGACTTCAGGAATCAGCGCATATGGCGCAACCGGCGCCCTTACGGTGCGGGCTGACCGGGCGGATTACCTCTACTCCCTGGGCGATACGGCTGTTTTCAATATTGAAATGCCCGCAATAAAGGCCGGTTCAAGGCTGAAATACCGTTTCAGGGAGGAAGAGACCCGACTGGTGAGCGAAGGGGTCATCGATTCTCCGCGTGAAAGTATGGCCCTGCGCGGCTCGCTCGACCGTCCGGGTTTCCTGCGACTTGACCTGGAGCTTGTCCAGGGCAGCGACACGCTGCGTGCTGTCACGGCGGCCGGGTTCGATGCCCGTTCGATACTTCCATCTGGTGCAGTCCCGGTTGACTGGCGGATGTTCTGGCAGCAGGGCCTGGGTGAAATCGCTCGAATCGAGCCGGACCCGCGGGTCAGCCGCTGGAGCGAACAGAGCGAACCGGGCGTGACCCGCTATCTGGTGAGCCTGGCCAATATCGAGGGCTCGCGCATATTTGGCTGGCTGAGCGTCCCTGACGGGCCGGGGCCGTTCCCGGCGGTGGTTTATATCCAGGGTGCGCCAGGCGGGATCGAGGAATTCCACACCGATCCGATGACTTTATACGCTAAACGCGGGATGATAGCGCTGGCGATAAACCCCCATGGCCAGGAGCTCGGACGCGAGGAAAGCTTTTACCGCGCGCTGCTTGACCGCGGAATCCCAGGAAACGCGGCGGCACAGGGCGCGGATGATCCTTACCGATTCTATTTCCGCCGCGTGGTGCTGGGCGCCGTGCGTGCCGTGGATTACCTCTGCTCCAGGCCGGATGTCGACACCCGCCGGGTGGCGGTGGCCGGGGCAAGCCAGGGCGGCGGTCTGAGCCTTCTGCTCGCCGCCGTGGACAGACGGATAAAAGCCGTTACGGTTCATGTGCCCGCGATGTGCGATTACAGCGGAGCTTTGAGCGGCCGGGCCTCCGGCTGGCCGTGGCTGATCCGTGAAAGCAGACTCGATCCGCGTGTCGTCCGCACGGCCGGTTATTTCGATGCCGCGCTGGCTGCCGGAATGATCCATGTCCCGGCTTTCTTCACTGTCAGTCATCTTGACCGTTCCTGCCCGCCAACCACTGTTTACGCGGCATTCAACAGCCTCCGCGGGCCGAAGGCCATCAAGGACTTTCCCAACACCACTCATCCGGCCAGTTTCACCCCGCAGAACGACAGCCTGCTGGTCAAGCGCCTGGAGGATATATTTCGCGGAATGAAAGACAATTGAAATCATACTTTCCCTGACCGGACGGACCAGGAGCAACCCATGCAGCTCTGGAACGAATATCTGCGTCTTTTTATCGGCATACTGGCGATTGTCAACCCCATTGGCGCCATACCCGTGATACTGGGCGCAACCGAGGGCCAGTCCCGCCAGGCCCGCAGGCGTACGGTCAAGACCGCATCGCTGACCGTGCTCTGCACCCTGCTGGCCGTGACCTGGGTGGGCAATGCGGTGCTGAACTTTTTCGGAATCGGGGTGCCCGCGTTCCGCGTGGGCGGCGGCATATTGATCCTGATGATGTCCATCTCCATGCTTTACGCCCGACCGAACCGGGTCAAGCAGGGGCCGGATGAGGCACGCCATGCGCATGACAGTGACTCGGTGGGCGTGGTCCCGATAGGAATACCGCTGCTGTCCGGGCCCGGCTCAATCGCCCTGGTGATAGTGGAAACCCAGCGTATCCCCGGGCTGGCTCACCAGATGATGATGAGTCTGGCGGTGCTGCTGGTCTGGCTGACAGTCTGGATCGTGCTCAGCCTTTCCGATCCGATCGGGCGGCGGCTGGGCCGGACCGGGATCAATATCGCCACCCGCCTGATGGGCCTTCTGTTAGCCGCCATTGCCGTGGAGTTCATCGCCGTCGGCGCGCTGGAGCTGTTTCCGGGCCTGGGTTGACTCTCCGTCTCCGGGCGGAGCCTTGACATTCAGCACCGAGCCGGGCATTTTTCATACAGTTCAGCGTATGATCCAGACAGTATAAATCTTCGAACAGGGACAAAAAGCATGAAACGCGACAGGATCAAAGATATTCTTGCCACCGGAACAGTGGGAAGCGCCTTGCGCGTGGCAGGTTGGGTGCGCTCCTCGCGTCAGAGCCAGAACGTGGGATTTATCGACCTGACCGATGGGAGCTGCCTGGCTGGCTTGCAGGTGGTGGCATCCCCGGAGACAAATGGTTTCGAGCGCCTGGGGGATTTCCAGACCGGGGCCTCCATGCTGGCCGAGGGCGAGCTGGTGGAAAGCCCGGCCCAGGGACAGAAATACGAGCTTAAGGCTGCCAGGATTGAGCTTATCGGCCCGGCGGACCCGGAAACCTACCCGATTCAGAAAAAGAAGCACACCCTTGAATTCCTGCGCCAGAAAGCGCACCTGCGTGTGCGCACCAACACGTTCGGAGCGGTGTTCCGTCTGCGCAGCCACCTGAGCCAGGGCATCCATGACTTTTTCCGCCGCAAGGGCTTCTTCTACATTCACACGCCCTTGATCAGCACCAGCGACTGCGAGGGCGCGGGTGAGCTGTTCCATGTCTCCTCCACCAAACATAAGGACTTCTTCGGCCGTCAGGCTTACCTGACCGTGAGTGGACAACTCGAGGCCGAGATGCTGGCCCTGGGCCTGAGTGAGGTCTATACGTTCGGTCCCACGTTCCGCGCCGAGAATTCCAACACGCCGCGCCACCTCAGCGAGTTCTGGATGGTGGAGCCGGAAATGGCTTTCTACGAGTTGGCCGACAACATGGACCTGGCCGAGGAGTTCCTGAAGGACCTGATCCGCTATATGCTGGAGCACGCTCCGGAAGACCTCGAATTCATGCAGAAATGGTACGAAAAAGACCTTCTTTCCCAGCTCAACACCATAACCGGCAAGCCTTTCGAGCGGATGAGCTATACGCGCGCCATCGAGGAGCTGAAAAAGAGCGGGCGCAGCTTCGAGTTTCCGGTGGAATGGGGACTGGACCTTCAGACCGAGCACGAGCGCTGTCTGACCGAGCAGATCGCCTCCGGGCCGGTGATCCTGTACGATTATCCCGCCAAAATAAAGCCGTTCTACATGCGGCTTTCGGATGACGGCCAGACCGTGGGGGCGATGGACGTGCTGTTCCCGAGGATCGGCGAAATTATCGGCGGCAGTCAGCGTGAGGAGCGCCTGGATGTGCTGACACAGCGGATGAAAAAGCTGGGATTGAGCGAGGAAGCCTACTGGTGGTATCTCGAATCCCGGCGTTTCGGCAGCGTACCGCACAGCGGGTTCGGCCTGGGATTGGAGCGGATGCTGCTGTTCCTCTCCGGCATGGCCAACATCCGGGATGTCATCCCGTTCCCGCGCTGTCCGGGCAGCGCCGATTTCTGAGCCTCCGTGGAGACAGCAATGAACGAACCGCCGGACGCTCTGGAGATACGCAATCTCGACCGGGCTGTCACTATCGAGCAGTATGCCGCTCTGCCGCGCCTGCCGATTACGGTGATCCTGGACAGTCTGCGTTCCAGTTTCAACGTGGGAGCGGTGTTTCGCACCTGCGAGTGCGCGCGTGTGGAAAAGCTGATTACCACCGGGATAACCTGTCACCCGCCGGATGACAAAGTGGTGCGCACGGCGATGGGCACGGCCGAGTTCGTGCCGCACGAGCATTACGCGGACGCACAGGAAGCGATCCTGGCCGTAAAAAAGCTCGGATTGCCGGTGTATGCGCTCGAAACCACGTCGCACAGCGAATCGATATACAGTATCAGTTTTCCACGCCCGGTCTGTCTGGTGTTCGGGAACGAGGCCCTCGGGCTGGACCGCGGCATTCTTTCCCTGGCTGACCGGATCGTTGAGATACCGCTGCTGGGTTATAAAAACAGCCTGAACGTCTCGGTCGCCGCCGGAATCACGCTGTTCGAGGTGCTGCGCCAGTGGGGAGAAATCAGCGAAACTATGCCGATAGGCGCGCCGATGTGAAGTTCGGTTTCAACCGTCGAGGAGAAATCCGATGCAGTCTGTTCTATTGTTCATCGCCGGCCTTGTCCTGGGGGCCGTGATTGCCTGGAGCCTGGCCGCGGCTTTTGTACGGAAACAGCTGGCCGGTAAACTGGAGGAATCCGAGCAACGCGCCGATATTGCCGAGGCGCAGATGGCCAAGCTGGAGGGCACGGTCACGGAACTGCGTTCTCAGAACCAGTCCGCCGCGGCGGACTTCGAGCGGCTGCGTGTCGATCTCAGAAACGAGCAGGCCGCGCGCGTGAAAGCCGAGACCAGCCTGGACGAGACGATCAAGCGCCTGGAGGAGGAGAAAAAGCTGCTCGAAGAGGCCAGGACCAGGCTGACCGACGCATTCAAAGGCATTGCGGGAGAAACTCTGAACAACAATAACGAGGCATTCCTGAAACTGGCCCGCGAATCGTTCGACAAGCTGATGCTGGAAGCGCGCGGTGACATGGGCAAGCGTCAGGAAGTAATCCAGGGGCTGGTCAATCCCCTATCCGAGTCCCTGAAAAAGTTCGAGGAACATGTCCGAGGGATTGAGAACAGCCGCGTGGAGGCGTACTCAAGCTTGACCGAACAGATAAAAGGCCTTTCGCAGGCACAGATATCACTGCAGAAAGAGACCGGCAATCTGGTGCAATCGCTGAAAGCGCCGAAAGTGGTCGGATCGTGGGGTGAAAGCACGCTGGAACGGGTCGTGGAGTTGTCAGGCTTGTCTGAGTATTGCGATTTCAGGCGCGAGGTGTCGGTCAACACCGAGGATGGCCGTCAGCGTCCGGACCTGATAGTCTATCTTCCGGGTGACAGACAGATCGTGGTGGATGCCAAGGCCACGTTTGAAGCCTACCAGGAGGCTGTATCCGCCGAATCTGAAGAAGCCCGGCGCTCGGCCCTCGAACGTCACGCCTCACAGGTGCGCGCCCATATGAAGCGTCTGGCGGCCACGGCCTACTGGAAGCAGTTCGACAAAGCCCCGGAATTTGTGGTGATGTTTATCCCCAGGGAGTCATTCTACTCGGCCACGCAATCGATCGATCCCACCCTGTACGAGGATGCGATGGAAAACCGGGTGCTGCTGGCTACTCCCACCAATTTACTCGCTCTGCTGCGAGCGGTTGGGTTTGGCTGGCGCCAGGAACAGATCGCAAGGAACGCCCAGGAGATAAGCAACCTCGGCCGCCTGCTCTACGAGCGGATGAGCACCCTGGCCGATCATATCCAGGATATCGGCAAGGGCCTGGACAGGGCCACGCAGTCCTACAATAAAGCGGTCGGCTCCATGGAAACACGAGTGTTGCCCGCGGCGCGCAAGTTCAAGGAACTGAAAGCCACCACCGAGCCGGATATCCCTTCCCTCTCGCCGGTCGAGACAGCCCAGCGCTCGCTATCACTGCCGGAGAATACTGAACAATAGCCTCCCCCAGCCTGTTCAGTTTACTGCATCTCCTCCGGCGGCAGGGCCTCGATCCTGAAATTGATGTTGTGCACGCCAGCGGGGGCCTCCACCTCGTAATCATTCTGCGCCTGGTCCGCCGGGAAATCCCAGGAAACACTCTGTTTCGTGCTTCCCTGGCTGAACAGGTGGCTCACCCGCAAGGCCGCCGGATGCACCGGATTGCGCCTCGCCCGCCCGGAGGCGGTCACTCTGGCCAGGCTACCCCGCTCCACCTGGATTTTAAGCTTCGCGTTCGCCCCGTCCAGGCTGCGCCCCCGGAGCACGTGGTTGAACCACATCCCGCCCAGGTCATGCTCCGGCTCGGGCGTGAACACGGCCAGTTCCCGCCAGGCCGCCCCGCCGTTCTCCGACAGCGACAGCGTGACCCTGGGACTGCCGCCGCTTTCCATGCGCCGGGCCAGGATTGCCACGCGCAGCTCATCGATCAGTCCGCTCTCGCCGGGACTGAATATAAGGCTGCCCGGCCGGGACAGGTCCAACGGCGCAAGAATGCCCGGTTCGGCGCCCTCTTTCAAATTGTCAAGCTGTTCCCGCGGCAGCCCGGCCTGACGGCAGGCGTGGCGGTCCAGAAGGAACACCTCGTGCTGGCCGGTGGAAAGCCGGAGACGGTTTACTCCGGGTTCCAGGTGCGGAAGGGCCATCGGCGACAACTCGGTCCAGGTTTCCACTTGCAGGCCCTCCAGCCCGGTGCGTCCCTCGCCGGAGTTATCCAGCCATTCAAAGCGCACCTGGTATCCGTAGCCGCCGTCCACCTCAGCGGTCAGGTCCACGGCAAATGGGACCGAGCCGCGGCGGTTGTTGCGCCAGACCGTTTTCCAGGTTTGCCCCCTGTCCGTGCTCACCGCGATGCTGTTCTCATCCCGGGCACCGGAACGCCAGAACCAGCCTCGCACCACCGCGCCGCCGGTGTTGTCCTGGAAATTGATCAGATCGTTCTGACGGCCGGTGATAATCCAGGGCGTCTTAACCTCGATCACCAGATGCGAGGCGCTGCCTTTGGACTGTGAAACCAGCTCCGGCTGCGCCCTTCCGGCCTGCTGAAGCACGTTCGTCATCTCCGGGTTCTCGGCCTTGAAAGCCCCTGAGCGCAGGTCCGGGCAGTACTCGAAACAGCCGTTGCCATAGGAGGCGGGCACGGTGTCGGTCCAGGCCATGGAATTGGCGCGCACCGGGCCATCCAGCCAGTAATCACGCCATTCGGTGGTCAGGGATTCCTCAAGGCCTTTGGGGTCCGTGTAATAGAAACCGCGCTCGCGGGGACGGAACCAGCAGGTGACAGACTCGTGCGTACGAAGGCTCAAACCGATTGAGTGCCCCAGAGAGTAAGGGTGGCAGTCACGCCAGCCCTCCGGGTTGATAAAAGCTTTTTTCATCGACTCCGCCGGGTCCCAGGGGAAAAACGGCTCCGGGCGGCGCGCTCCGGGACGGGTCCAGAGGTCCGGATCGGCGACCAGCTCATCCACTGAAGCCATGTGCTCCTTATCGTCCAGGAACACGTAGCCGAACATGTCCGTATCGATATAGTTCCATTTGCCCTCGAACCAGACCTCCGGCACCACGTGCCCCACCATCCCGCGGCGGCGGGCCTTGATCCCGGCCAGGTTGTACAGGGCGCACATGGCCGAGCTGTTGTTGCCGCAGAGATCGTAGCCGTATACGTTCAGGAGTTTCAGGGCGTCTACCACGTAGTCCCCGTTTTCGTACGGACCGGTGAAATGTATCTGGCGTTTCATGCCGAACTCATGCAGGGCCAGGGCTTTTTCACGGTCCGTGGAGAGTCCGGCGGTCACTCCGGCGACTATCTCCTCCAGGCTCCAGCATGGCTGCTGTCCCTCCGCCGACAACCGGATATCGAACTGCCCGGCGGTCAGTGTCGAAAAAGCTGAAATCGCAAGCGCGCAAAAGCTGATCAGAACACGTAAAGGCTTCATTAATCTTCCTCCGTATCAGTCTGTGATGGCAGCATATGCTGATTTTTATCTGATCGGTGACGCATTGGCAATATAAACGACAGGTCAGGCCTTATTATAAGAGACTGGCGCAAGCGGCGGAAGAGAAAAATGTCCGATAATAGCCCGAACATTTTGCACCGTTGTCCGGTATAAAGTCCAGTATTATTCCAGACAACACCGTTTTCTGTGACCGGAAAGGCAACCTGTGGCCAATGCTTCCAGCTTTTCCAGCGATTTCAGGCTTTATCATCAGACTTGCTCTCAGAGAATAAACCATTTAGGTTTTATCGATCAATTTATTCTGAAAAGCAGGTCAGAAACACATTCTTCAGATAAAGGAGCGGGAGAATGAAAATCCGCAAGGCCGTCATCCCGGCCGCGGGACTGGGCACGCGCTTCCTGCCCGCCACCAAGGCATTGCCCAAGGAAATGATCCCGATTGTCGACAAGCCGGCAATCCAGTATATAATCGAGGAAATAGTCGACAGTGGCATCGAGGATATCCTGGTCATCACCGGACGCGGCAAGCGAGCCATAGTCGAGCATTTCGACAAGTCCATCGAGCTTAACGAAACGCTCAAGAACAAGGGCCAGGAATCAGTGCTGCGGACACTCGAAAAGATCGAGCAACTGGCCGACATTCATTACCTTCAGCAGAAAGAGGCCCTGGGCACCGGCCACGCGGTTTTGAAAGCGGCCAACCACATTGGCGACGAACCTTTCGCCGTTCTGTTCGGCGATGACCTGATACAGGGGAAGGACCCTGCACTCAAAGAGCTGATAAGCACCTTCGAAAAATACAACAGCACGGTGCTGGGAGTGTCGGAGGTTTCGGAAGAAAAAGTCTCACAGTACGGTATAATCAAGGGTAAGCCGATCAACGGTGAGTACATTGTCGAGGACCTGGTTGAAAAACCCGATCCCGGCAAGGCCCCCAGCCGGATGGCCCTTCTGGGCCGGATGATTTTCACCCCGGACATTTTCGACTATCTGCGTAAGACCAAAGTAGATGAAAAACACCAGGAGATATTGCTCACGGATGCAATCCTGGCCATGGCCAGGGAAAAGGTGGTCTATGCCCACATACTCAAGGGTAAATGGCATACCGTGGGCGACAAGCTTTCTTTCATCAAGACCACTATCGAGTACGCCCTGGCCCAGAAAGAATTGCGCACCGGCGTGAAAGATTTCCTCAAGGAACTGAAAATACAGTAAACTGCATTTCGCACGGGGTGGATTTGGAATCGGCCTGGCAGGCGGTGCTGGATTTTCTGCGGCATACGGTGGCTGTCGTCCTGCCAGCGCTGAGAGCCACAGCCGGGCATTGCCTTCCCCTGCTTCTTCCGCTTTTCGGCGTAGGCTGGCTGATTCATCTGGCCGCCTCGGTGTTTGAGAGAGATGCGGTCAGCCTGCTGGGGGTTAAAGGATATCTGTATGTCCTGGGCTGGCCGGGAACATCGGTGCATGAACTGGGACATGCTGTTTTCTGCCCGTTGTTCGGTCACCGGATCAGCGGAATGAAGCTGTTCAGTTTCAATCCTAAAAGCTCCAGCGCCGGTTTTGTCAGCCATACTTTCAACCGGCGCAACCCCTGGCACCTGGCGGGGAATTTTTTTATCAGCGTGGGTCCGCTTCTTCTCGGCGCACTGGTTGTCTACCTGCTTCTACGTTTCCTGGCCGGTTTCCCGTTGCAGTTATCGCAAATATACTCTTATGGGCAGACAATTCCCGGCCCTGAAAACTCCATCGTCGAGGGAGCGCAAAGCTGGGCCCTGCTGTTCTGGAAAGCCTTCCGCCACCTCTGGTCCGCTGTCACCGCCAACCTCGATTTCAAGGACTGGCGTCTTTACCTGGCCGCGTGGCTTACCCTTGGAGTGGGCAGCGGAATGGTCCTCAGCGGCGCGGATATCAAGCTGGCCCTCCAGGGCCTCGCGGTGATACTGTCCGTTCTTTTTCTGACCAATGTGGTGCTGGTCCTGGTCAAGGCGGCCGCCCCCTCGATGCGGCCGGTCATCCCGGCTGCGGCCGTCCTGGCGTTCCTGATGCTTCTCGTGCTGTGCGTCTGCACCGCCGGTGCGGTTGTTTTCCGTTTGCTCAGGCTCGTTTTCCGTCGCTGATCTTTTTCTCCATCACCCTGCCATGAGCTATCCCAAAGTACGTGACATAACGTTAGGACTGCTCGATGAGTGCGGGATCATCGCCCCGCCGGTGGATATGGCTCCGCTGCTGGCGAGGTTCAAGGCCCGTGTCCAGGAATCATCGGGCGTAAAGGACAGCCTTCTCCTGCGGTCAGGAGATGAATGGGTGATAAAAGTGTCAAGCAGCCTGCGCGATGAGCGCAGGTGTTTCCGTATCGCCCATGAGATCGGTCATATCTGGTGGTCCGATCCGGCCCATCACCTTGGCGATCCCGATCTTGGAGGGAAGATCGAGCACTACTGTTCCAAGTTCGCCTCGCTGCTTCTCTGCCCGCACCAGTGGCTCGTGTGTGACGCTCCGGAGGCGGATTATGATCTTTTCCGTCTCAAAAGCCTCTATTCCAATGTCAGCCACGAGGTGCTGGCTATCCGGGTCAGCCACCTGACTACGCTTGTGGTGACTATAATTGACAATGGCAAGCTGTACCGCCGGTTCGGCACGCCGGGACTGGCTTTTCCAGCCATAGAACAGAAAACTGAGAGAGATGTGTACGAGGAGTCCGACCTTTACGGTGATTATCGCGAGGCGTCCGGCGAGGTAAGCTGGGGCGGAGTGAAAAGGAAAGTGCGGGTGCGGGCCTATCCGGTTTTCAGTCCGGGTTTCCGGAGAATCATCCTTTTCACCTCACCCATCGGGCAGTCTCAGGGCGCGCTGGAAAGAGACGAGTTCGAGGAAGATATGCCCTACCCGTTCCCTGAATACTGACCGGTCTGATACACGGCAGTTCAAGAGGCTGTCCCAAAAGTCTTAAACGGGCACGGCGCGCCGTGCCCCTACAGAATTGCTTTTATTCCAATCGGTTAGAGACTGCAATAATTTGTAAAGAGCAAAATCAGGGACTTTTGTGACAGCCCCTGCATTTGTACTGATCAACAGATACTATTGCTCAGGAAATATTAAGCACCGCGTGGTGGATGTTAATTTTCTGCCCCAGTTGCACACTTCCATCCTCCGGGATCGAGGGGTTCCAGCTCCGGATAGCCTGAGTCGTGGTCCCGAACCGGTTGGCTATCGAGATCAGCGTGTCGCCGCGCTGGACAGTGTAACTCTCCTTCTCGATCTTCACCTGGATACCGGAGTTGCTCCTTTTGGGCACCGGCACATTGATCCGCTGGCCGATCTTGAGGCCGCGGCGCTGTAACTGGTTGTTGTTCAAGGATTCCAGCTTGTTTACGTCCACACCCAGGGCTTCGGCGACACCGAAAACAGTGTCGCCTTTTTTTATCTGGTAGCTGCCCACGGTAGGAACCACCGGCGGAACAGGTTTTGGCTTTGGTTTGGGCTTGGCCGGTTCGGTCTTTTTCTGCGGCTCGGTCTTGCTGGTCTGCGCCCCAACCTCCGGCGCCGGCTCCATCACTGTTTTTCCGGGCGTGGCGCCTGGACGGGCCGAGGAAACCCGCTTTTCTTCAGGTTTCTGCACAGCCGGTTCACCGGCCGCCACAGTGCGCTGGCTGAACACTTTATAGCCGGTGGGGCTCCATTGAAGCTCCTTGACCATCGTGTTGCCGTCATACAGACGGCTGGAGACGGTGATCTCAGCCACGCTGTCGCTGTTGACATCGCCCACGGCCTCGATGTGCGAACTGACAAATTCACGTGGATTCTGCTGATCGTTCACCATTGGCGTGATCTGCCAGGCTCCGTCTTTCGTGCGGTAAAACACATCGAAATCCAGCAGTTCGCGCGGGCCGAACACCAGAATAACCTCCCGCGTCCCATCGCGGTCAAGGTCCTCCAGCTTAACATCGCGAAGGTCTTTCTCAGCCGCCATCCGTCCGGCCAGCGCCGCCAGGCCGCCGCGAAGGTCTTCCTCACCGCTTCGCTTTCCGCAGCCGGAAAAAGCAATACTTGTCAGAGCGATTAAAGAAAAAACGATCTTTTCTTTGAATGTGCATTTCATTCATTCATCTCCCGCTGTTTTCAGCAGCCGCCACCGGACAGCTCTGGACTGAACCGGCCACGCAGGATATTTTCAACTTGACTGTGTTGAACGCTTTCAACAAAAATAAGGCGGATATGCTTGACTGGCAAGGTTGAGGATTTAATAATCCAAGCTGTCGAGATCGATGGAGGCGCAATGGACATATCATACGATCAGACCGTGGAGATCAAGGCGCGCTGCACCGGGGGACACGGCCTGCTGCGGGAAGCGCTTCTGTCGCATGGAGCAGCTTTTGCCGGGGAGTTTGAACAGAGCGACACATTCTACAATGTCAGGGATGGGCGGCTGAAACTGCGGCGCAGCACGGCAGGGAGCCTTCTTATAGCCTACAGGCGTCCTGATCAGACAGGGCCGAAAAACGCCCTGGTCGATCTTCATCCGACAGATGATCCGGACAGCCTGGACCGCGCGCTGGCAAGCGTACTCGGTGTCCGTCTGGTGGTTGAAAAAACGCGCGCGCTCTACACCCTGGACAACATCCGCTTCCACCTGGACCGGGTGAAAGGACTGGGTGATTTCGTGGAGATCGAGGTCATGGGCAAACGCGGCATGGACAGCATTGAAAATCTGCATTCCACCTGCCGCAAGTGGCTGGAAATCCTGGGAATCAAGGAAGCCGCACTTGTCGACAGGGCTTACGCCGATCTGCTGGAAAGCGGAGGGTTTTCCTGAGCCGCCGGTCTGTCAGACTGCTCTTTCGGCGAACGGAAAGTAAAAGTCAGGCTGCCGCGCTGTCTGGCCCGGCGGTGACGGTTTACCAGCCAGAAAATGGAAAACAGGCTGAGACAGGAATAGTTCAGGATCATGAACCAGCGCTGCCCCCACTCGATCCCGTCCACCGTGAAGCGGCTGAACGGAAAAAGGAAGGGCGTTGGAAAAAATTCGCGTGTGTGCGTCGGGATATCGAAAAGGATATGGATCGGCCAGGCGCTGAATGTCAGGGCCAGGTCGCGTTTCTTCCACCAGAGCAGGCCCCAGACCGCTCCCACAATCACCAGGCTGTGCGTGTAATCATAGGCCGTATAAACCCATTGCGGTATTGTTCCAACTGGTGGCTTGCCGGGGTCGAAGGCTCCCTGCGCAAGCTTGACCACAATAAGCGCGCCAAAAGAGAGTAGATCGGGCGCCAGGCCGAACAGTAAAGCCAATCCGAAACGCCGTTTCCAACCACAGATCATTCCACCCCAGAGACCATGCGCCAGAGTATCCATCGCCTCATCTCCATCCGTTCACCGGCTCTTTAATCGCATCCAATCAGCGTGGTCCAACCGCGCACATGTAGACCACGGATTCATCCACGCCGTCCACTCCGGCAAGCGAGTTGACCTCATTATCAAAAAACGCTCCTACCAGGCAGCAGCCAAGTCCCAGTCCTTCCGCGGCCAGGGCCAGGTTCTGCGCGATATGCCCGGCATCCATGTACACATAGCGCCAGGCCCGCTGATGGTATTTCCAGCGCGAGCGGCCGATTATCGCCGTCCAGATTATACCCACGGCCGCATCGTGCAGCACCGGCTGCATCATGCCTGCCTGGGTCAGGGCTTCGCGCAGGTCACCGCGACGCAACACTTCCAGCGCGTGCTCCTGCACCCGGTAGTGGCATAGACAGGATTCCACTCCGGTTACATGGTTCAGCACCGCGTAGGTCTCTATCGGATAGAGCGCTCCGGCCGAGGGTGCGCTGCGCAGTTCGAAATCATAGACCCGTCCGGTGATTCCCTGGCAGGCCCAGAGAAGCTGACCCAAAGCTTTTATGTCTATCGTCTGGCCGTTGAAATCCCGGAATGTGCGGCGTTTATTGACCGTCTCCCAGAGAGGACGGCCACCCTCTGTGTCAGGCCGGGGCAGTTCAAGAACTTCGGCTTCGGGATAGCGCTTGTAAGCCGGTTTCTGTTCCTCCCAGACCGGAGAGTGCGAACGCACGGTTTCGCGGTCGTATTTCGTAAGCTGCTGAAAGTCCTCGCCAACTCTGTCGGTCCGCTCATCGCCGTCAGTCATTCCGGCCTCCAGGGTCATGTTAGAACCATTTGTTTGCAGCATGGCTGAATGTCACTCGTTTATTTTAATCTCGATTACGGCGGTTGTCCAGTCAACCGGACCGCAAATTTATCCGGACGGCTCTGAATCCATTTCCGGCGGTCTTGCGCGCCCTGCCGCCGAAATGTATTTTAACCGGCGGACTTTTAAACCATTGGAGAATGGACAATGAACGGACGGGAAAGAGTTCTCGCCGCAGCCTCTCTGAGAACGCCGGACCGCGTGCCGATCACTTTCGACGCGCAGCCGGAGGTTTATGAGCTTTTGTACCGGCATTTCGGGATCGACACTCGTGCAGCGCTATGGGACGCCCTGCACGTGGACACATGGCTCGAAGGCCCCCGGATAATCGATCCACGGGACAAAGACCTTGGCGGCGGCGTGCACCGGAACCGCTGGGGTTACCATACAAAACTACAGCCTTATACAGTAGAGGGACGCACAGCGCATTACGAGGAGATGATCTACCATCCGCTGTCGGCAATCGAAGACCCGGCCGAGCTTGAAAACTACGACTGGCCCGATCCGGACCTTCTCGAATTCGATAATCTGAACGAGCTGCGGCGGACTCAGCCGGACCGGGCGATAATAGCGCATATCACGCACGGAGCTTATTTCAACGCCACGTTCCTGCGCGGTATGGAGCAGTTCCTGGTGGACATGGTGCTGAACGAACCGCTGGCCGAGGCGATTATCGAGCACGCCGCCGATTACCTGTTCCGTTCCCTGGACCGCCTGCTGACCAAGGCCCCGGATGGCTTCGATATCTTCTACCTGGCGGATGACTACTGCATGGCCAGCGGGCCGCTTTTCTCGCCCGTGGTGTTCAACCGTCTGATCAAACCCTACCTGCGCCGCATCGCCGACACCCTGCATGCCCGCGGCAAGAAATTTCTTCTGCATGTCTGCGGCTCGGTGCGCCTTCTGCTGCCGGACATCATAGATTCAGGCGTGGACATACTTGAACCCATTCAGCGCCGCTCAGTGGGGATGGACCTGAAAGAGCTGAAACGCGAGTTCGGCTCCAGCCTTTGTTTCTACGGCTCGGTGGACCTGCTCGAAACCCTGAACAAGGGATCGGTCAAGGACGTGCGGCGCGAAGTGCGCCAGAACATGAAAATCCTGGGCCAGGGCAGCGGCCTGGTGATAGGCCCCGGACACACGTACATTCAGGTGGACGCGCCGCTGGAGAATATCCTGGCCATGTACGAAACCGCTTATCAGGAAGGCGGATACTGACGTTGTCCGTCACCTGATCGTCACCTTTTAATAACGGAGATACAATGAGTCTGCTCAACACACGCGAGGTGCTGCGAGCCTTTGTAATGCAGACCGCGCAACAGACGCCCATCCTGGACATCCACACCCATGTCTATTCGGCCCCGTTCGGCGGCCTTCTGCTCTGGGGCGTGGATGAGCTGGTCACCTACCATTATCTTGTCGCCGAGTTCTTCCGCTACAACCGGATGGACGTTTCCCAGTTTTTCTCCCTGCCTAAGAAACGCCAGGCGGAACTGATCTGGGATGAGTTATTCATAAAGCATTCGCCGGTCTCGGAATCCAACCGCGGGGTGATCACCTGTCTGAGCCGTCTGGGCCTGGACATGAAAAGCCGCTCACTGGATACGGTGAGAAAATATTTCGACGGCACAACGGTGGAAAAGCATATCGACAAGGTGTTCGAGTTGGCCGGGATCGAGGCCGTGGTGATGACCAACGACCCGTTCGACGACCTCGAACGGCCGGTCTGGGAGGCGGGCAAAGGCGCGCTTGACCCGCGTTTCCGCGCCGCCCTGCGTATCGACCCGCTCCTGAACGACTGGGAGAACAGCTCGGCCCGTCTTGAGGGCTGGGGATACAAAACCGGACGGGAATTGAACGCCGCGACCCTTGCCGAGATACGCCGCTTCCTGGAGGACTGGATCAGGCGGATGAAGCCGCTGTACCTGGCGGTTTCGCTTCCGCCGGCGTTCCGTTACCCCGAGGAAAGCCCGCGCGGGATCATCATCCGCGAGTGCATCATCCCGGTGACGCGCGCGGCGGGGATACCGTTCGCCATGATGATCGGGGTGAAGAAACTGGTCAACCCGGCGCTCAAGCTGGCCGGGGACAGCGTGGGCCGCGCCGAGGTGGGCGTGGTCGAGACACTGGCCCGCGAGTTCCCGGAGAACAAATTCCTGGTCACGTTCCTCAGCCGCGAGAACCAGCACGAGGCCTGCATCACCGCGCGCAAGTTCGGCAACGTGATGCTGTTCGGCTGCTGGTGGTTCATGAACAACCCGAGCATAATCCGTGAGATCACGGCCGAGCGCATGGAGCTCCTGGGAACGAGCATGATCCCGCAGCACTCGGACGCCCGCGTGCTGGACCAGCTCATCTATAAGTGGAGCCATTCGCGTGAGCTGATCGGCGAGACGCTGTGCGAGAAATACGAGGACATCCGGCGGGCGGGCTGGCCGGTGAGCAAGGATGACATCCAGCGGGATGTCGCCAACCTGTACTCGGAGAATTTCAAGCGCTTCGTGGGCTGGAAATAAATAACTTTCATTGCTGGGATTGTTCCAAAAGTTTTCGTTTTGATTCTCTATGAACCGATTAAATCTCTAACCGCTTGCATTTAAAGCTGTTCCGTAGGGGCACGGCGCGCCGTGCCCCTTGTATCTTGAAAAGAGATTATTAATAGTT
>CAYYNT010000058.1:0-28992 GCA_964473155.1 uncultured Gemmatimonadales bacterium
TATCACAGGAAACTTCTTCACCCCCCTGCAAGTTCCTAACCGGATATTGCTGGGGCAGGGGGGATTTAACCAGACAGTCCGCCTTATCACCTTAATAATCACCATGTTCGACTACAACGAAAAACTAATCAATCTATCCCGCGGCCTGCGCTCGCGTCAGACAGACAGCGAACAGAAACTCTGGCAAAGGCTGCGCAGGAAACAAATCCACGGCGTGCAGTTCTACCGCCAGAAGCCTCTGGGAGACTATATAGTGGATTTTCACGCCCCGGCCGCCGGGCTGGTAGTGGAGGTGGACGGTTCCCAGCACTTGGAGCCTGAGCAGGCGGAAATGGATAAAGCCCGCGATGAATATCTTAGAGGCAGAGATTTGCTTGTATTGCGCTTCAATAGCCGTCAGGTGTTGCTGGAAACCGAGGCCGTTGTGGAGGAAATAGCGCGGATAGTTAAGGAGAGAAAGGAGTTAATCAGATAAATCCCAATCGCTTCATATAAGCAGGTGCTTAAAAGCAGCGGAAAGAAAGGATTCTATTCTATTAAATCCCCCTCGTGTCCCCCTTTTCCAAAGGGGGAGGTCATAACCGCGCTAATCTTTTGCCTGTCTTTTTGTTATATGTTTTTTCACCATCCGTGCAATCCGTGATTCACAGACCACTCACGTGCAAAAACGGGCACGGCATGCCGTGCCTCTACGCCAAACCGCGTTGTTCCTGTCTCTGTTTTATCCGTGCAATCCGTGATCCTGCGGCGGGCGGGTTTTCCAGCGCCTGTGCGGCCAGAACCAGTATTCGGGATTGGCGCGGACATACCGCTCCAGGCGCTTCGTGAACCAGGTCGTCATCTGACGCACGAACTCTTCCCTGTCCTGTGTGGCGGGCCGCGGAACGTTCTCGAAATGTATCCGCCAGCGGCCGTCCGCCCTTGGCAGCATGATCGTGAACACCACCGGGCAGCCGTAGCGGTAAGAGTATAACGCCGGGCCGCGGGGCGTGGATGCCGGCCGCCCCAGGAACTCCACGAACTCACCGTCCGCATGCGCGTCCTGATCGGCCAGGAAGCTGACAATCCGCCCCTGGCGAAGGGCGCGCGGCACGGCATGCGGAGCGCGGGTCACCGGGATCAGGCGCATCCCGCTCGACTGACGCATCCGGGTGACAAAGGTGTGGAACCAGGGATTTTTCTGTCCCCGCGCGATCACATCCAGCGGGTAGCCCAGGCGGGCCGTGTACGCCCCCATCAGCTCCCAGTCACCATAGTGGAACGTTACGTTCACTACGCCGCGGCCCTCAGACAGCGCCTGGTCAAGCACCTCGCGCCCCTCATGCTCGATATTCCGGGTCATCCAGGCAGTGGAAAGCGACGGCGCCAGGAACATTTCCACAAACCAGCGCCCCAGGTTGGTATAATTGGTCTGCCCCAGTTTATCCAGCTCAACCGGAGACATTTCCGGAAAAGCCTGCGCCAGGCTGTCCAGGACCTCGTTGCGCCTGACGTGGAACCGTTGCCAGGCTAATTTCCCCAGCCAGCCGCCGAAACGCAGGACCAGGGGATAGGGCGATATACGGAGCAGCGCTATCACTGCGCGGGCAGCAGCATATTCCAGAAGATAAGAAGCTTTTTTCCTGATTCCAGGCATGCATCCCCCGGCGATACAGACAGTTAACACAGATCGACAGAAGCGTCTCCGTAAGTTTTTAAAGCTCAATCCATTGACAAAGCCGGACTCAACTATAATATTTAACCGGTAAATAGCGCAAGTAATTGCGTTTCCTGCATCCGGTGGATTTCACCCCTCACAAGGCCGGATATTCCTATGTTTGCATCCATTTACGACTGGCTGCTGGCAAAACTTGACAACCTTCTGGAACGTTTTTTCCGCCGTCCCGAGGAAAGTGAAGCAGTTTCATTCCAGCGTCACCTGGGCGACCCGCGCAAAATCCTGCTCGTGCCGGGAGATTCACTAATTGACCTGGTGCTGTCCTCGGAATTCATCACCGCGACAGCGTCCCGCTTCCCGAAAGCCGAGGTTTTCGTGCTGACCGACCCGGACCAGGCCTGCCTGCTGGAACATCTGGAACGGGTGCGGGCAATCGGCCGTGAGCACCGTGGAAGTCACTACCTGGAAAGCGATTTTCGCAAGACCACCTCGCTGCTGCAGCAGGAGCAGTTTGACTGGGCGGTGAACATGTCGTTCGACTCGGCGCGGGGTGAGACCATGATCGTTCAGCATTGCGGAGCGCGGGTCCGCACCGGCATCCCGACCGCGGTCAGCAGCAAACACTACAACCTTCTGCTCAAGAATCCACCCGCCGAGGAGCTGTACCGGGAGCGCATGAAACATCTGTTCCGCATGCTGCAGGTCAGCGGCCCGTTCGAGCCTGCGGCTGCGGTGATCCGTCCGACCGCGGACGAGGAGGAGAAAGCCGCCCTGTTCATCCGCCACCGGCGGCATCAGAGCAAATCCGGAGAGTTCATCACCTGCGCACCGGCCTGGCGGCCGGGACAGAAATCTCTGGTGCAGAATTTGCATGGTTTAATGACTGAGTTGACCCGGTCGCATGACCCGTTCAATCTGGTGATCGCTTCCAACCTCGTTCCGGAGAACGAGTCGGATAAACTCGAGCCGTTCAATGCCTTTGTCCATCGTTTCAACAACCTCCGGAACATGGTCGCGGCCTTGAAAGCCAGCGACAGAGTGCTCACCAACAGCACCGGCGTCGCCTGTCTGACCAGCCGTCTGGGCGTCGCAGTGGAGCTTTTCGGGTTCGACAGGGAATACCTGACGCGTCTGGACAAACAGGACCTGAAAGGCATCCGTCTCCACAACTCGTGGAATCCGGAGCGCCTCGCGGCCCAGCCCACTGCCTGAAACGATACAGGAGCCGGGTTTTCCACGAATGACCGCTTTCACACGACATCTTTCCGAGCTGGGACTCGACCTTCCGGCCACCGACAACGGGCTGACGGAACGTCTGGATCAGGATTTCCCCGGACTCGAACACGGTCTGGCGGGGACAATTGACCAGTCCGCTGTATTCCTGTCTGACGCCGCCACCCTGCTGATACCAGCGGATGAAAGCCAATCCTGCCGATCCGCGCTTGAAGCGCTTCTGGAGCAAAGGCTTGCCGAGGGTGGACCGGCGGTCGTGCTGGACCTGGATATCTCATCACCTCACGAGCAGTTTCTCGGCGCAGCCAACCATGAAGGCCTGAGCGACCACTTCCTTTACGGCGTCTCCCGCGAAAAACTTCTTCGGGAAAGCCGGACCTTCCCCGGCGTCCGGGTGATAACACCCGGCACATATACCCCGCGGGCCGCGGACATTTACAATGACCGCAAATGGCAGGGCCTGCTCGACTGGCTGAGCGGCCTCGATTTCGGCCCGCTGGTCCTGATCGGCCCGCCCGTCTCCCGTTACAGCGATTTTTCTTTCCTGTCCGCGGCCGGTTCGGTGCTGCTGGTCACGAGCGATGAGCCGCCCGCCGTGTCCGGTCTGCCTGATCGCCTGGGCGTTATCCGTTCACGCCTGCCGGAAAGCGCCAGCCTGCGTGTTCTCTGGGTATCTGAATTGCGCGAAACACCTGAGGAATCCACACTGGCCGATCTCGCCCCGGCCGGGGAAACCGGCGAGTCAGCCGGGCTTCCTGAACTGACCGCCCTGCCGGGCGAGGAGCCTGACCTCGACAGCCTGCTCTCCCAGGAGGAGATGTCTCACGAAGATTTGGCGCTCCCGGAGGAACTGCCCCAGGATGAGCTTTCACTGGCCGATCTCACCCCGGCCGGGGAAACCGGCGACTCTGCCGGACTGCCCGAGTTGACCACCCTGCCTGGCGAGGAGCTGGAACTTGACAGCCTGCTCTCCCAGGAGGAAATGCCTCCCGAAGATTTGGCGCTCCCGGAGGAACTGCCCCAGGATGAGCTTTCACTGGCCGATCTCACCCCGGCCGGGGAAACCGGCGACTCAGCCGGGCTGCCCGAACTGACCGCCCTGCCGGGCGAGGAGCCGGACCTCGACAGCCTGCTCTCCCAGAAGGAGACATCTCCCGAAGATTTGACGCTCCCGGAGGAATTGCCGCAGGAATCATATGCACTGCCGGGTGATGAGTCTGAATCCCAGGAACCGGTTGCGCAAACTGGAATAACAGAAGACCAAGGTGGGCTCTCACCCGAAAGCAATGCCGAGGAGGAGGAAATATTTCTGCCGCGCGAGTTGCTCTTCCTGGATGAGGAAGATGAACGGCGCGGCGCCGGGACCGTGACCAGGGCAGGGGCCGAGGGCAAATCGTTCGAGCAGGAGCTCGACGACCTCAGCCGTGGTGAACTGCCCGACCTTCCTACGGAATCCCGTCCGGTTAAAAACGCATCTCAGTCCGAAGCCATGACTGAACCAGCGGGATTTGAAAGCGCCAAAGAAGCTGATAACAATTACCTGTCCGAAACCCTGACTGCCGGAATACAGGAAAGCCCGGATATCTCGGAAGCTCTTTTCACGGACGCCGGACCTGAGCTTGACGAGGAACAGCGCATTACCGCGCAGCCGTCCGGTGAGTTGCTCGATCCTGAGCAGGCGGAACAAGCTCTTCAGAAAATAGAAGGTTTCGAGGACGCTCTGAGCGCTCCGGATGAGCCGGAGGTTGAGCTTAATCTGGATTTCGATCCGCTGGCTGAAAGCGCAAGTCTCTCCGCCGAAGAACTGGAGCCCCTGGAAACCGGCGTCATGCCGGGCGGGGAAATTGAAACCGGTATGGAAGCCGTTTCCTTGCCTGAAAATGAGGCAGCGATTCTTCCGGAAGAGGAAATACCCGCGCTGGAGGACGAAGCTATCGAGGAACTGGCGCCTGAGGAACTCGAAGCTGCGCCGGGAGCAGACCTTGAGGCCGCGGCATCCGTGGAAGAACTGCCTGAGTTGCCTGAGGAAGAACCGGCCGGCCAGGCTATCGCTCCGTTGGATGATGTCGACATCGAAAACCTGGAGATGGAGCTGGACAAAGCATCCGGACCGTCCACCGGAACAGATGAACTGGTGGAATTGGACGATGAAGGCAGGCCTCAGGCCGCGCCCTCCGTTGCAAAGCCCATAGCTCCCCCGGCCTCATCCAGGAACAATGCCGGCCCGGATATAGACGGCTTGCTGCAAGAGGATACGGACCTTTCAGCCCTTGATACTGATATCGATCTCGGGGATGCGGCCATTCCTGGAGTTATCACCAAAGCGGAAAAACCGCGGAAAAAGGGCCGTAAAAAGAGATCCGCCACCAGAACTCTGGTCTGGATCACACTGCTGCTTCTGATGACAGGCGGGCTGTTTGTAATCTGGAAGGATGGAACGGTAAGCTTTCTCCTGCGGCGCAGTCCTTTCCTGAACGAAATGCTGGCTAAAGCCGGAATAAACCTGCCAGCGCTGCAGGACATGCAGAATGAGCCGGCAGTCCAGACAACTCCTGATACATCTGCTGCAGCGAAAACAGCCAAACCGGAACCAGAATTACAGAACTATGAGTATTCAATCCAGGTCGGCTCGTACCGTTTCCTGCCACAGGCTCTGGAAGCCAGGGACCGGCTGATTCAGGGCGGTTTGACGGATGTATTTGTCGCCCCTGTGATTTTAGACAGCCTGGGCAGTTGGAACCGCCTGTATGTGGGCTGTTATACGAGTTCCGAACAGGCTGATACGGCCCTGGCCAGGATACTGCCCGAACTGCGCAAATCGGCGGCAGGCTCGGAGGGCTCAAGCCAGCCCATAAAACGGCGCACACCCTGGACGATCAACCTGGGGGATTTCGGTGCATCGGATTCTCTCGAAACACTCCGCACCCGTCTGGCAAATTTTGAAATCCCCTCCTATGCAATCCAGATTTCGGCCGATTCAACGGGCGTGAAAAAATTCCGTCTGTATGTAGGCGCTTTCGAGGATCAGGAACAGGCGGTCTATATCCGCACCCGGCTGTTCAATATAGGAGTGGCGGGATCTATCGAGGAGCGCGAGGGACCGGTGGCAACGTCCACCGAGCCGGCCAGGCCCGCGGGACAGGTCTGAGAACCCATCACCAGAAATTGCGGCTGCTCAAACAGCGGCAGAAACAGAACCAATCCCCTCATCCGCATCGGATATTTCTGCCTTGGAAAGCGATGGACTGCGGCTATACGCCGATGGCAAACGCTACCGTACCTACAGCGGCTATCTGAAAGAAATATTCGGCTGCCGCGTGCACAAGGTCTCGCTGGACGCGGGTTTTTCATGCCCCAACCGCGATGGCGCCCTGGGCAGGGGCGGCTGTGTCTACTGCAGCAACTCCGGGTTCAGCTTCAACACGGCCGCGGGACTGCGAGACATCTCTCTCCAGCTCGAACATGGCCGTCAGTACATGCGTCAGCGGTTTGGGGCCGAAAAATTCATCGCCTATTTTCAGGCCTATTCTTCCACCTATGCTCCGCCCGGCCGTCTGCGCGAGCTTTTCGACCTCGCGCTGGACCATCCTGAGATGGCCGGTCTTTCTGTCAGCACCCGTCCGGACTGTGTCCCGGATGAGGTCCTGGACTTGTTAGCCGGATACTGCCGGCGTGTTCTCACCTGGCTGGAGCTTGGCCTTCAGTCCGCGAGCGACGCCACCCTGGCCCGTATAAACCGCTGCCATACAGTGGCGGATTTCGCGGATGCCGCGCGCCGCGCGGCTCTACGGGGAATTCCGGTGGCCGCGCACGTCATCCTGGGATTGCCTGGCGAGGGACGCGAGCAGGCCCTCGCCACCGCCGGGTATCTTGCCGCCCTCCCGGTGTCAGGACTCAAGCTTCACGCCCTGCATATCCTGCGCGGTTCCCGGCTGGAGCAGGAGCACGCCGGGGCGCCCCTCCCGTTGCTGAGCCTGGAAGAATACGCTTCTTTGGCCTGCGATTTCCTCGAACGTACCCGGCCGGAGGTTGTAATTCAGCGCCTGGCGGCGGATGCTCCACGCCGGGAGCTGATTGCGCCTCAATGGTGTCTGAGGAAACTGAAAACCGTGAACGCAGTCGAAAAAGAACTGGAAAGACGGGACAGCAGGCAGGGCCTGGCGCTATTCACTTCGCCAGGCGCTTGAGACTCATGCAGTGAACTATCGGGCAGGCAGCCACGCACAGGCCGTCGCCCACGCATTTTTTCTTGTCAATCGACGGCTTACGCTGGCTGGAAAAATTGATCGCATGATATCCAAGTCCCTCGCAGACCCGGTAGCACACTCCGCAACGGGTGCAGAGTTTTTCTTCCACCGCCGCAACCACTGGAACATTGCGATCTATCTGGACCGGCTCTGACATGAACGCCAGGCTTTTACCGCGCAGCTTCTCAAGGGTGGAAATCATCTTTTCCTCGAGATAGTCGCTCAGGCCGCTTCTGATATGCTCGATCAACCCGAACCCGTGCTGCAACACCGCGCCCTGGTAGAAGACCAGCGAAGCCCCCATAAGGATAAATTCCACAGAATCGCGCCAGTCATAAGCCCCGCCGAGCACTGCCACCGGCATGTCGGCGCGGTGACGGCCCCATTCCGCAAGCATGGCCAGCGTATAGGGTTTCACCGCCGCCCCGCCCATACGGCTGTACGTGCTGCGGTTGCCTATGTTGGGGAAAGGCACGAAGTTGTTCAGGTTTACGCCGGGGATGCCAAGCGGATCGTAAAAGATGTTGATGCCATCAATGCCGGAATCCTTAAGCACCGCGACTATCTCGGCATGGTTGGCTACCAGTCCGGGTAATTTCACCACCACAGGCGTGTTCTTGGCGCCCTCGCGCACATAGCGCGCCGCTTTCTCCATCACTTTCACATCCTGCACAACCGCCGGGAAATCAGGGGCGCTCCAGGCGAAATCGCATTCGATCATGTCCGCCCCGGCCTGGTTGAGGCGTCTCGATACCTTCAGCCATTCATCCCGGTTCGTGCCCACCATGCTGGCGATAACTACACCACCCTGCACGCGGTTTTTTATTGTCTGGATTGTCTTGTCGGTAGTGTCCAGCGACACCATGCCCTGCGGCTCGAACCAGCCGAGATCCACCAGATGCTTGTCCTCGCAGTTCACGCCTCTGAAGACCGGGGCGCGCTTGCGCAAGTTGGTCAATGTGGGTTTTTCATCCACGGCTGTCAGACTGGTCCGGCGCAATACAACGCCACCCCACCCGGCCTCGATCTGGCGGGCGATAAGCTCGCTCTCGCTGACCGGAGGAACGTGGTACACCACGAACGGGTTGGGGAATTTCACACCGCCGAACGTAACAGTCAGATTCAAGTCCATTCGTTCACCTTCCGGAAAACCGTCCCGGCCGGTAACCCCGGCCAGGTATGGCACCGATTTATTTGCCGCTGGTCAGCTTCTTGATTATCCTGCGCGCGGCGGTCTGCCCACAGGCCACCGCCTCGTTGATCGTGTCCACCCGCTCGACGCAGCTGCCAGCCGCGAAAATAAAAGGATCGCTGGTTTGCGAGGTTTCAGGGTCGACCTTGATCTGCCCCTGCTCCGTTACTTCAAGCTCGAACAGGTCCACCAGGGTGCGGTCCAGCTCCTGGCCGATCGAGTAGATAACCGTATCGGCCGGATATTCCTGTTCGCTGCCCTCGACCGGCACAGCCACTCCCTCTTTCCCGTCCACTTCTTTCAGTTCGGTCTTCTGCAGAACGACTTTCTGTATGAATCCCTGCTCTGTCGTGATTATTTCCTTGAGCATCGTATTGCACATCAGTTTTGCGCCGCTCTGCTGGAAGAAACGGAACCGGTTCTCGAACACCGGCATATGTTCGCGGTCGCGGCGGTAGATCAGGGTGATCGAGCCGATAGCGAGCCGCGCCAGGCTGGCCGCCACATCCAGTGACACGTTGCCTCCGCCCACAATCACGACCTTTTCTCCCAGACGCAGCCGCTTTTCTTTCAGTTTCAGGGATTCGAGTATCTCCGATCCGGTGAACACGTCGCCTTTCTCACCGCCGAAGGTTTTTATACGCCGCGGAATCCCCATCCCTATTGTCAGCAGAACGGCGTCAAAACTGCGTTTCAGACTGACAAGGTTGATGTTTTCGCCCACGTTTATCCCGGTCACCAGGTCGACATCCAACTGGTTCAGCACGCCGTTGACCTCGTGCTCGATGACTCTCTCGTTTATCAGGTAGCTCGGCACGCCCTTGGTGAATACGCCTCCGGGGAGCCGCGACGATTCGTACATGATCACTTTGCAGCCGCTCAAGGCCAGCTCCGCCGCCGCGGCCAGACCGGTCGGACCGCTGCCCACCACGGCCACGCTCCTGTCGATACTCTCCGGTATCTCCGGCATATACGGAGTTTTCGCGTTCAGATCGTAATCCGCGAGCACGCGCTCAAGCTCGGCTATGCGTATCGGACCGCCGAACCTGGCGCGCAGGCAGACCTTCTCGCTCTGTTCATCGTAAGGGCAAACCCGTGAGGTGATTCCAGGGAAGTAATTGCTTTCCTTGACCAGACGGAGAGCGCCGCGGAAGTTGCGTGAACGCATCCTGGCGATGACTCCGGCGATATCGGTGCGGGTTGGGGATGCCTTGCTGCAGGGCGCATCATAACAGAGGTAACAGCGGGCGGCCTCTTCTATCGCTTCCGGATAGGACAGGGTCCTGGTTTCCTCGGCGAAACCTTTTATGACTTTGGGCATGTTGGGCAAGGCGGTTCCTCACGCAGGAGGGTCTGGTATTATCGTTAAAAATATAACAATATGACGTATTATGCAATACTTTTTTGTATCTTGCTGTTATTCAAATAGTTACAAACAATTTACCGCTGAAGTGCAGACATATGATGGCAAATAATGCGGATTAAATGCATCCGGGCGGAAGGATTTTACTGCCGGGAGCGCAATTCAGGATAATGAATCCAGACGCTCGATTATCTGTTTCTGTTGCTCTGTCACCTGCTCCAGGCGGTGCAGGAAAGACAGGCGGAAACAGATATCCGCGTCCGGGCAGTCCTGACACTTGTTGGCGCTCGGTCCGGCGAGCACCACTCCAAGCGCGTCCGACACGCTCTCGCCGAAAAATCGGGCGAAGCAGGGCAGGCGGTCACGCTGGGTATAGGCCGCAGGCTCAGGAGGAAAGCGCGATGAGTTTTTCTCAGACATTGGCCGGCTCAGTCCTCGTGTTGCGGATTCGGCCCTCGTCATCGATCTGGTCCAGGCGCACTGAAACCACCTGCGAGATTCCCGGCTCCTGCATCGTAACGCCGTACAGGCAGTCCGCCATTTCCATGGTGCGCTTGTTGTGCGTGATCATGATGAACTGGGTCTGGTTCGAGAAACGCCGGATGATCGACAGGAACCGGTCGATGTTCGCATCATCCAGCGGGGCGTCCACCTCGTCCAGAATGCAGAAAGGCGAGGGCTTCACCGAATATATGGCCAGCAGCAGGGCCAGTGCGGTGAGGGCCTTCTCACCGCCGGAAAGAAGGCTCAGGCCCAGCATTTTCTTGCCGCGCGGACGGGCCTCCACCTCGATGGGGCTTTCCAGCGGATTGTCCTCCTCGGCCAGGCGGACATGCGCCTGCCCGCCCACGAACAGGCTGCTGAATATAGCCTGGAAATTTTCCTGCACCCGCAGGAATGTTTCCATGAACCGCTCGCGAGCGGTCAGGTTGATCTCCTCGATCAAGCCCAGAAGGCTGTTGCGAGCCAGGACCAGGTCATTCTGCTGGGCCTGCAGGAAATCCAGACGCTCCTTCTCACGCTCGTAATCCTCCAGCGCCAGCACGTTCACCGGTCCCAGCTTGTGAATTTTGTCCTTCAGGTCCTCGGCCAGCTCCGGACTCAACGGCTCGCCCTTTTCAAGCTCCTGCTCGTTCGGGTAGAACGGGAAGTCCTCGCCTATGGCGGCCAGATCTATCTGGCAGTTGTCCCGCAACTGCTGGGCTAACATGGCGCGGCGCGAACCGATCCGTTCCAGTTCGAGACTCAGTGCATGACGGGTCTCGGTGTACTCGTCACGGCGGCGGCGAACTTCGCGCAGGCTGAGCTCCAGGCCGTTCAGTTCCTCGCGCAGCGTGCTCAGTCCCTCTGTGCGGGCCTCGCGCTCCTCCAAGAGACCGCCGCGTGTCATGAAAGCCTCGTCCAGGCTCTCGCGCAACTCGCGCTCTCTCCCGTCCAGCTTGAGCAGACCGGCGCGGCGCTCCTCGATTTCGCGCTCCAGGCGCGCCGCCTCCGCGCTTGTCTCGGCCCGCTCGTTCTCCATGTGCGCCAGACTGCGCTCCTGTTCGCCCAGGCGGGCCTTGCGCTCGGTCAGGCGAAGCGAGGCTTCCTGCATGATCCGGCCGGCTTCCTGCCCCAGGGCGCTCTGGTTTTCCAGTTCCACCCGGCAGGCGCTGATCTCGTTCTCCAGTTCCTCCAGGCTTTCCCGCGCCGCGGCCGCCCCGGCCGACATCTCATCCCTCTGCGCGGTCAGTTCATCCGCGCGCGCCCCAGCCTGGGCCGCCTCATCCGAGGCGCTCTTTATCCTGGCATCGAGGCTCTCGCATTCCAGGCTCAGCCGTGTCCGGTCCGCGCGAAGGCGCGCCAGGCGCTCCTCGATTCCAGCCAGCATACGGCGGCTTTCGGATTCCTGCCCGGCGATTTCCTCCACCTGCGCGCTCGTGGCGGAGAGGTCTTCCTCCCCCTCGGCTATGCGTTCCGACAGGGTAGCGCCCTCGGCCTTTATTTCCTCCATCCTGCGGCGGCGCATAAGCAGCGTGCCCCCGGATGTGCTCTTCGAGACCGCCCCGGCCGAAACCGCATACTGGTTGAGGGTCTCACCGGCCAGGGTGACCAGGTGCAGCGGGCGTTTCGCCTTTTTCTGAAGGGCCAGCGCCGCGGGCAGGTCCTCCACTATCGCCACGCCAGAGAGCAGCAGGCGGCGCAGGAATTCATACTCCGAGCCGCAGCTCACCACCTGGTCGCAGTAGGCCAGCACGCCCTCCTCGGGACGCTCACCCGCAAAATTGTAGCCGTTGACCAGGTCGCGCGCGATAAAAGTGGCGCTGCCGGTTTTACGGTTGTGCAGGCGTTCTATGGCGCTAAGCATCGAGCCGGTGTCGCGGGCGATAATGCTCTGGATACGCAGGCCCAGCGCCGCCTCCACGGCTTTCTCATATTTCGGCTCTGTCGTGAACACCTCGGCCGCCACAGCTTCGAGGCCGGTCTCGCGCTCCCTGTCCAGCAGAAGTGAACGCACACCCTCCTGGTAGCCCTCCAGTTCTTTCTGCAGACGGTCGAGCACGCGGTACTCACCGGCCAGGCCATCGCGGGTCAGGCGGTTGCGCTGTATCTCCTCGGCGCGGGCCGCGGCCTGGCGGCGGATTTCCTCTAAAAGCTCGCGCTTTTCCTCCAGCTCATCCAGACGGTTGCGGCGTTCCTGTTCCAGGTTTTCCAGCTCGGTCGACACGGCCGCCAATTCAGCCCGGCGGGCCTCGATTGTCCCGCCAAGCTGCGTGGCCTGGGCCAGAAGCTCGGCGGCGCGGCGTTTCTGCGACTCGGCCGCCTCCCCCAGCGCCTCGGCGCGGCTGGCGCATCCGGCGGCGCTCCGCACAAGCTCATCCCGCCGCGCCTCTGCCCGGGCTGTAGCCCCGCGGGCGTTGTTCACCAGCGCGGCCTGCTCTTCCGAGGCCTTGTTAGCCGCTGCGAACTCCCCCTCCGAACCGGCCACCGCCGAACGCAACTCCTCGACCTGGGCACGGTGCGTCTCCAGTTCCCCGGTGCGGCGTGCAATGTTCTGCCGCAGGCGCTCCAGGTTTTCCACGCTCGAGGCGATCCATTCTTTGCCGGAGGTCCGCTGGCCCCGTATCTGGGCCAGCTCATCCTCGGCCGCGCGGATGCCTGCGGTCAGAGATTCCAGTTGACGGGCCAGTTCATCCGCCGCGCTCTGACGGTCGTTTATCTCCTTGCGCAGCACCTCATCCCGCGCCGCCTGGGTGTCCTCGGCCGCGCTGGCCTCGGCCAGGCTGTCGGTGGCTGCGTTCAGCCGCGCAACCAGCGGGGCCTCCTGGTCAGCCAGACGGTTCAACTCATCGCGGGTGAGTGTGACGGTCACGCGGCGAAGCTGCTCGGTCAGCGCCTGGAAGCGGCGCGCCTTGCCCACCTGGCGCGAGAGGGCGTTTACCGTGCGGTCCACCTCGCCCACTATGTCGTTGATACGCTGCAAGTCCTGATCCGTGCTTTCCAGCTTGCGCAGGGCGAACTTGCGGCGCAGCTTGTATTTCATGATCCCGGCCGCTTCCTCGAACAGGAAGCGCCGCTCCTCGGCCTTGTCGCTCAGCACGGCCTCGACCATATGCTGCTCGATCATGGAGTAGGCGTGGCTGCCCATGCCGGTGTCCATGAACAGGTCCTGGATGTCTTTCAGGCGGCAGGGATTCTGATTGATGAAATAGCCGCTCTCCCCATCACGGTAAATCTCGCGCGCCACCATGACTTCGCCGGCCTCGAAACCCAGCCGCCGGGCCGGATCATCGAAAGTCAGGCGCACCGAGGCCATGCCCAGGGGTTTCTTTTCCGCCGTGCCGTTGAAAATCACCTCTTCCATGCGCTCGCCGCCACGCAGGGTGCGCACGTTCTGCTCGCCCAGGACCCAGCGTATCGATTCGGTGACATTGGTCTTGCCGCAGCCGTTGGGCCCCACCACCGCGGTGACTCCCTCGGTGAATTCGATGCGGGTCTTGTTGGCGAAGGATTTGAAGCCCTGGATTTCGAGAAGCTTGAGTTTCATCGAGACAGGTCCCGTGAGCGGGGGTCAGGCGACGGGGGAGTGAAAAAAACGAATGCCATACATATCATGCACGCTACAAACATATACTAACCATATTCGGCGGGAAGGTCAAGAGGGAAATTTGATCGAATGTGGTCACAAGCTTGACGATAAAAGATAACTCATTGACTTCTTTGACATTCCGTTTAAAATACAAACAAAGAGATCATGGGTCAATCTCTCAGTTCAAGGAGAAGGCTATGAAATCAGGTCTGTTTTTACGTATTCTTGCCAGCCTGGCTGTCCTTCTTTTTCAATCCCGGTTCCTTGCCGGCCAGATAAAGCCCGAGGGCCATACTGTCCGGCTTAACGGGATGGAGATGTATTACGAGACCTGCGGCGCGGGTGAGCCGCTGGTGCTTCTGCATGGCTTCACCGGCTCGGGACGGAGCTGGGCGCCTTTTGTCGATTCGCTCGGGGCGCACTACCGCCTGATTATCCCTGACATGCGCGGCCATGGCGGCTCGACAAACCCGGCGGGCGTTTTCACGCACCGTCAGTCCGCCCTGGACATATATGCCCTTCTGGACAGCCTGGGGATAGACAAATTCCGCGGGATCGGCTCCAGCAGCGGCGGCATGACCCTTCTGCACATGGCCACGCAGCAGCCCAAGCGGGCCGAGGCGCTGGTCCTGATCGGGGCGACGATCTATTTCCCGGAGCAGGCTCGGGTGATCATGCGCGGCAGGAACCCGGACAGTATCCCCGCCGAGCGCATTGAGAGCATGCGCAAGACACATATCCACGGAGACAGCCAGATACGGACTCTGCTCAGAAATTTCTACGATTTCAGGAACAGCTACGAGGACATGAATTTCACCGGGCCGCTTCTTTCCACGATCCAGGCCCGGACCTTGATTGTGCACGGCGACAGGGATGAGTTTTTCCCGGTGGAAATTCCGTTGCAGATGTACGAGTCGATCCCGCGTTCATATTTGTGGATCGTGCCCAATGGCGGACACGGACCGGTGGGCGGCGACATGCGTCCGGTGTTCACGCGGACGGCGCTCGATTTCCTGGAAGGGAGATGGGAGAAGAAATAAGTAGAGCTTTTCAAGGCTTTGTCGACATTTCAGATTGCTTGAGCAGTAGCACCAGGCTTGTCAATCCAAGGGTCAGGGCGGCCTTGAGAGCCACCGAACCGATTACTACTGCGCTGAAAAATCCCAGGATCGTGCCGAGCGGCCAGGGCAGGTGCAGGAATTCCGGGATGCCGAAAAGGTAAGCCGACTCCAGGCTCAGGACATCCCAGCCGCCCAGCGCCACGAACGCCGGTATTGCCAGAAGGGAAAGCGAGGGCAGGCAGGTGTAGAAAGTGATTATCGCGGCATGACGTAAAGCTGTCCGGGCAGGCAGTGCGCGCAGCTTTATCCCCAGAAGCGGCCCCCAGAGGAACGCGGTTCCAATGGCGAACACCTGGCTGGCCATTCCCGCGGCCACTGCCGCGCATTCAAATCCGTACAACAGCACCAACAGCAGGAACCGCCGGACAGTCCCGCCGCGCGGGAACGCCATGTCCCGGCGCGCCAGCCACGCCGCCCCGCCGAACCCGAGCAGAAGGTTCAGAATTACGGTTCCGCTTCCGGCCCAGTCCACCTGTCAGCCTCCAGAACAGAGGTGTGTCGATTTATTGGATCAAATCCCCCTCGGTTCCCCCCTTGAAAGGGGGGGATGAACTGCCGCCACTGCCGAAAATCTGCAAACGCCTGGCAGTGGAAGTTTTGAAGTCCACCCAGGAAAAGAGAAAAACAGGGGTTTGTTTTTATTCCGCTATATTCAAAAATCTTGCGTTCGATTGCACTGTGAATGATTTATCCAACGTAGGATGTGTTTGTCGTAGGGGCGAGGCATGCCTCGCCCGAGGACTTTTCACAGGCGACTCAGGAGTCGCCCCTACGAAAGGAAACAGGCAAACATCGAAACTAACAGGTTCTTTCCATTCCGAATCATGTTTTATAATTGGAATGGCCTACGAACCGCCGCAATAACTTACAGTGATTTATAAACAATCCAGGTTATAGACATTCTTCGACACGCATCAGGAGAATAAAAAGTCAGCCCATCTTCATTATTGACTCTGACTTGTCTATCCGGAACCTGGTTCCATCAATATTGGCTCAGTCCGCCTTCTTCTCGATGAACCCGTCCAGCACGCGCAGGGCCAGTTCCCACTTGCCGAACTGCGGCATGATATAGGCCCCCTGGACCCGGCCCCGCACCTCGGCCAACGCCTCGCGCGCTATCTGCACCCCGGCCTCCTGCGCCGCCGGGCCGCTGCCCGCCTCTTTCATACGGGCGCGGATGCCGGCCGGGATGCTCATCCCCGGCACCTCGTTGTGCAGGAACTCGGCGTTCCTGTGGCTGAACAGGGGACAGACCCCGGCCAACAGCGGCGCCGGAAGCTTCCCCGCGCGGTCCAGGAAACGGTGCAGGATCGCCGGGTCATACACAGGCTGGGTGAACACGTACTCCGCGCCGTTATCGATCTTGGCCCAAAGACGGCGCACCTCCTCATCCAGGTTCAGCGCTCCGGGGTTCGCCCCCACGCCGATCAGGAACCGCGTGTTTCCGCCCAGCGACCTGCCGGCCAGGTCGAGGCCGCAGTTTAGATGCTTGATTATCGACACCAGCCCGATAGCGTCCACATCGTACACCGCGGTGGCATCCGGGTAATCCCCCAGCTTGGGCGGATCGCCGGTGATAGCCAGAATGTTGCGCAGGCCAAGGCTGTGCGCCCCGAGCAGGTCGGACTGAAGGCCCAGCAGGTTTCGGTCGCGGCAGACATAGTGCACGATCAGCTCGATATCCAGATTGAGACTCGACAATCTTACGGCCAGCGCGCCGGGGTTCATCCGGGCGGTCGCCCGCGGGCCATCCGGCATGTTGACCGCATCCACCCCGGCCGCGGCCAGCCCGCGCACAGCAGCCTCGGCGCCCTCCAGGCTGAACCCGCGCGGCGGTATGACCTCCACGCTGCTGACAAATTTGCCATCGGCCAGCTTGCGCGCGAACGGCGTTTTTTCATACCAGGGCATGCTCTCGACCAGCTTTTCCTTCCCTGTTTCGGTCCGGTCCTGGCCCAGGCTCACATTGCCGCCGGGACGGAGCATCCGCACCATGGCCGATATGGCCCGGATATGCGAGGGCGTGGTGCCGCAGCACCCTCCGACCATGCGCACTCCGGCGCTCTGGATCGCCCGGCGCGCGTACTCGGCCATGAACTCGGGTGTGGACAGGTATATGTCCCGGTCCTCCACCACCCGCGGCGTCCCGGAGTTGGGCATCACCCCCAGCGGCAGGTCTGTCACCGCGCGCATCCTCACCAGCAGCGGCACGACCGCATCCGCCCCCAGCCTGCAGTTTATCCCGGCCATTGACGGCGAAAGCGGCTCGAGCAGCTTCACCGTGTCCTCCGGGGTCAGCCCTCCGCGGGCCTGCCCCTGCTCATCGAACACGGCCAGCGCCGCCACCGGGAAAGAGGTGTTGATCCCGCGGGCCACGGCCAGGGCCAATGCCAGCTCGCGCGGATCGGTGAACGTCTCGAGGATTATCAGGTCCACCCCGTTGTCGATCAGGCAGCCGATATGCTGGGCGAACAGCTCACGGGCCTCGGGCTCGGTTATTTCATCCCCCAGCGGGACGCCCAGCGGACCCACCGAACCGGCCACATAGACCGGGGAGTCTTCCACCGCCTCACGCGCCAGACGGACCCCGGCGCTGATTATCTTTTCCAGGCTGCCGGCGAGGGCGTGCTTTTCGAGTTTAAGACGGTTGGCCCCGAAGGTGTTGGTCTCGATTATGTCCGCTCCGGCGGAGATATAGTTTCGGTGTATCTGGCGGATCATGTCCCCGCCGGACAGGTTCAGCTCATCGAAGCACCGGTTGATGTACACGCCATGATTGTATATCATGGTCCCCATCGCACCGTCACACACCAGAACGTGCTTTCTGACCGCTTCGGAGAAACTCCCGTCTTTCATCTTTCCGCATCCTCCCGTTTATATTTGCAGTATGTCAGGCGGACGTAATATACTCGCCCGGCCTCAGTTTGTCCACCGGCAGCAATAAAACCGCCACTGACCGAAAATCCGCCGCACAATTGACAGCCCGGCCATGAAGGCTTAAATTATTATTTTATTTTACATTGCTTTATGATATTTCCAGAGGAAGACCAATGGGATTTTTCAGCAAAAAAGACATTCGGGAACAGTCAAGAAAAAAATCGTTCTGGTCGCGGGTCAAGGATATCGCCCTGATGGACGTGGGCGTACTGGTCAAGGGCCTGGACACTAAAAGCATCGAAAACCTGGAGGAACTCCTCCTGGAATCGGATTTCGGTGTGGAGCCGTCGCTGTCGATAGTGGAAACCCTGACCGCCGAGGGCAAAAAGGGCAACCTGAAAAACGAGGAGGATCTTCGGAACATTTTCCGCCGCGAGATCGGCAAGGTGTTCGAAAAGACAGCCTCGGAGCGCGAGATAAGGCTCAATCCCTCCGGCCCCACCGTGATCCTGATGGTGGGAGTCAACGGAGTGGGCAAGACCACCTCGATCGCCAAGATCGCCCACCGGTTCCAGAACCGGGGGAAAAAAGTGATCCTTGCCGCTGGAGACACATGGCGCGCCGGGGCGATAGAGCAGCTCGAACTGTGGGCCTCACGCCTGGGCTGCGAGTTTATCCGCAGCGCCCCGGGCGCGGACCCGGCCTCGGTGGCGTTCGATGCGGTGAGCGCGGCTCTCAGCCGCGGGGGCGATGTGGTGATAATCGACACCGCGGGACGCCTTCATACCCAGGGCGGACTGATGGACGAACTGGTCAAGGTGCGACGGGTGATCGGCAAGCGCCTGGAGGGCGCTCCGCACGAGACGCTTCTTGTCCTTGACAGCACGCTGGGCCAGAACTCGATCCAGCAGGCGAAGATATTCCACGAGAAGATGGGCGTGACCGGCCTGGTGCTGGCCAAGTTCGACGGGACCTCGAAGGCGGGCTGCGCGGTGGCGATCACCGGCAAAATGGGCCTTCCGATCAAGCTGGTGGGCGTGGGCGAGGGCCTGGAGGACCTGGAGGATTTCGACCCGGAACGCTATGCGGAGAAAATCCTGAGTTGAGATGGGGGCGGGCCGGCATCTTTTTTGCGCCGCACGTTGCGCCGGGATCTCCCCGGCCGCGCGAATGGCAAAAAAGCTGCCGGCCCGCCCCGCACCGTCTATGGTTGCAGATTGAGCTTGAACGTCTTGATCGCGTTGTCACGCAGAAGCGCTTTGGCATACTCGAGCGCTTCCTCCTCGGTCCAGAATCCCTCGATCACCCGGTCTGCCAGCACTTTGGATACAATTTCGCGGCACATCACCGAATGACCGTAGCTTCCCTCCGGCACAACATAGTCTCCGCCGAATCCCAGCACCTTGTCACTCGGCAGGGTTTCGATAGCCCGGTCCAGGAACTCCGCGGCGAATCGCGGCGAGATGATATAGATCCAGCACATGTCCAGAGTCACATTCGGCAGGTTCTTGGCCATGGCCAGGAGTTCCTCGCCGTAGGGGTAACCGCAATGCATCAGGACAAAGCGGGTGCGCGGGTGACGGATGATGAACGGGATCAGGCGGGTCGGGTCGGCCTGCGAAACATCCCGCCAGGTATCGTAGAACAGGCCGGTATGTATCTGCAGGGGTAGTTCATAGCGCGCGCAGTTGTCCGCGATCCGTCCGAACATGTAGTCCTGGAAAATCCGTCTGTCCTCGTAACTTGTGACCCGGCTTCCGGCCGAATCCGACAGAATACGCGTGAAAGCCTCCGCAGCCTGCTCCCGCGAGGCGTAACCGTACGCCAGAGAACGGTTGTAGGCCAGTCCGGATTTGATTCCGACAAATCCCCAGTCCACGGCCTTGCGGAAAGCCAGGTCCAGCCCGCGCTCCCAATCCTCCAGAGAATGCGCCTGGAACTCCCATTTCCGGCAGACCCAATCCACGGATTCGTTCACCAGAAGGAATTCATCCAGACGGAGGACAGCCCGGAAGAGCGTGGAATCCAGGTCGCGTCCCGCCAGCCCGGCATCGCAGATCGCCAGGTCTATTCCGGCTTTGTCGTAAAGCACCTCTTTATAAAGACCCGGCTTGTTCGATTCCTTGATTTTTTTTGAAAGCTTCTCGTAACTGCTGTCCGAGACTTCCTCGATCCCATACAGATCGCGGAAAGCGATCTGGAAGCTGCGGCTGTAGGCGGTGTGACGGATCCTGTTCCAGTAAGGGGACATCAACTGCCACTTTTCTTCCAGCGGAGCGGCGGGATTGTCGAACAGAGAATCCGCCAGCCGCCTGTCCAGGCCATCGGCCCACATGTCCGAAAGCGCATAGTGCAGCGTCGTAAACAGGGAGCGCTCCTGTTTCAGCATTTCCGCTTCCGGAGACAGGTGCTCGTGCGTATCGATCAAACGGATCGCAGCCACTCCCTTTTTGATATGCTTGTGGACAGCCGCCTCACGGCAGGAACTCAGAGAAAGGGCCAACAGAGTCACAGCCATTAAATACCAGGTACGACGCATTTACGCCTCCCGGGTTGACAGATGATACTGCACGAGAAAACACTCATCGCAAATGTTGATATGGATATGTTGAATTATCAGATCAAACCCCACTCAGTCTCAGCAATGTCCGGTTAGGATATTGCTGAGACGATCGAAAGAATCTTTACGGTCACGGTGCGCCGTGACCCTACGCTGTAACATACAGACTTTATCCAGCTCTCCGGCTTTATGTTTGCGGGTCTCGTTTTTAAGCGGCCCGCCCAGGGCCGTCCTGGGCCGTATATCCGAGCCGCGCAAAAGAAGCGAAGTAATGGCTGCGGGCACACTCAAGCCTGAAAAAACTTCTGCAGCCGGGCGGGCAATCAGCGCCAGCGTCGCCCCGCAACAAGGGCAGCGTGTGGATGCTCCATGCACACCGCTGGTTGAAAAAGAGTTATAGCCTGGGCGAGTTTACGGCCCCTAAGCGTCTTTTGGTCCTTTTCCACAAGCCGGAAAAGGACATGAAAATCCGAACCTTTCAATCCCGCGATTCAAGTTATTGACCGGACAAAGCTGACTTTCAGATTATTTCCCGGTCAGGCTGCCGCTGTCACCCCGCCCCTCGATCACGTCCACGATCCTCTGGCCCAGCAGAGGAGCAACTTTCCTGCAAAATGTCTCATTCGGATGCGAGTCACCGGCCGAATACTCAGCCTTGAGATACAGACCGCCCTCGGTCTCCAACTCGAAGAAATCCCAGACAAATATATTGTCCCCAGGCTCATCCCATTCCTTCTTCACCCAGTCGAATAACTGCCTGGCCCGCGCACCCTGGTCGGCATTGGTCTCGCCTGCGACCAGGGCCGCCCCGGTCCAGACAATGAACCGGTTGGCCCTGAACTGGCGCATCTTCTCCTTAAGTGCGGCGTACTGGAGCTTGTAGTTCTCCAGGGTCTTTTCCTGGCTGGCCGCGTTCGGAGCGCCTTTATCCGGGCCTATACCGCTGACCGGGTAACAGTGCTTGAATACGATCACACGGTATTGGGTCGTCAGCATCTCCAGGGTTGGCTCGGTCATGTAAGCCACGGACCCGGCGTGCGAGACCCAGATATTCCAGTAGTCGTAGGGGTAGTTGTTCCAGGGGTAAGGGCTGCCGGATGGATACGCCCGCTCGGTGATCCTGTAATTCTTGCCCTTGTCCCGGTTATACTGCGTGAACCAGCCGGTGACTCCGCCGTTCCAGACATTGCCGCCGGTGCTGTGGTGAAGGAAAATTATCGCGGTCAGATCAGGCATATCGCTCAGGATACAGGCGACCGGGCCGGTGGTATCGCTGCCCAAGACCACACGGACGCCACCCCCGGAAAACCAGTCCGGGACAACGATCTGCAACAGGACTGTGGAAAAGTGAAACAGCGGAACTTCACGCTCATCGATCAATACTTTGACAGTTTCCCGGGTCTGGCTGCCCGGAACATCGGCCAGCGTAATATCCAGCGTATCACCCGCGCTTAAAACCGTAGCGCTTACTCCGCTGATCGATGGCGCCCAGTTAATCCGGGTGGGTGTTACGGAACCGGAAAGGCATTTCAGCAATCCCAGAAGGTCAAAAACGTCCACTTTCCCGTTGGCATCGACATCCGCGATACGGAGCGCCCTTTCAGTTTTACCGGCAGGGCTTGACAGGACTTTCAACAATTCGAGCAGGTCGAAAACAGTGATCCGTCCATCCTCATCCAAATCGCCGCGGTATGAGACAGAAGCGGCCGCTGGCGCTGTCTGAGCGATGGACGGACACGTGAAAGGCAGAAGGAAAAGGAGGAGAAAAAAGCCTTTATAAGGCAAACCGCGCAAATCTTTCTCCTTTCCCGGCTGTCATTCTTACACTGGCTGAATCACTCCGGTCTTACCGCGTATTCAGAACACACCCGGCTCGGACGGGTACTCGCGGGTCAGCTTCGAGGCCGCGGCCTGGTCCACTATGACTGTAACCGAGGGGTGAAGCTGAAGGGCGCTGGCCGGGACCATCGCCATCACCGGCCCCTCCACCATCCGGGCCACCGCCTCGGCCTTGCCCTCACCGTTGGCAACCAGCAGGATCGACGAGGCATCCAGGATTGTCCCGATCCCCATCGTAATCGCATAGCGCGGGACCTCGTCCAGGCTTTTGAAGAACCGGGCGTTGTCGCTGCGGGTCCGCTCGGTCAGCCTGGTCACATGGGTGCGCGAGCCAAGAGATCCGGCCGGTTCATTGAACGCTATGTGGCCGTTGGAGCCGATACCCAGGAGCTGAAGGTCCACGCCGCCGAATGAGGCAATCTCGTGTTCGTATTCGTGGCAGAACTCCTCGATGTCCGGCGCGTTGCCGTCCGGGATATGCACGTTGTCCGGACGGATGTTGATATGCTTGAACAGGTTCTCCCACATGAAATAATGGTAGCTCTGATCATTCTTTTCATCCAGCCCGACATACTCATCGAGGTTGAAAGTCACAACCTGCGAGAAATCCAGACCCTGCTCACGGTGAATACGGATCAACTCACGGTAGGCCGCCACGGGGGTGCTGCCCGTGGCCAGTCCCAGAACGCAGCGCGGGCTGGCCTCCACCACCTCGGCAATCATCGAAGCCGCCAGTGCGCTGACCTCTTCATACGTTGGCTTTACAATCACATCCATCTCGTCCCCCCATTTGTTTTCTCCGGTCGAAAAACTGCCAACCCATGGCAATAATTTTTTAATATAAGCCTGCGTCGCCGCTGGTGGAAGAAAAACCTGCCACTCAGCGCGTAAGTTTACGGTAAAGGGTCGATGGATCGATCCCCAGAACGCGAGCCGCCTCCTTGCGGCTGCCGCCCACCTGATTCATCACCCAATCGATGTAGGCGGTCTCTATCGCCTCGAGGGTAGGAGTGGGCTTGGGGCCTCCGGCAGTCAGAGGGGCGGGCTGAGGGTTGCGGATACGGGCAGGAAGGTCCTCCTCGCCGATCCTTGAGGATGGTCCGGTGACAGTAAGCTGTTCCACCACGTTCTCCAGCTCGCGGATATTGCCTTTCCAGCCGTAAGCGGCCAGGACTTCCAGCGCTGCCGGAGTGAACAGCTCCGCGTGGGTCTGCTCCCGGCCCAGACGTTTCAGGAAATGATCGATCAGCAGCGGGATGTCCTCGCATCTCTCGCGCAGCGGCGGGACAGTGATCGGGATTACATTCAGACGGTAAAACAGATCGCGCCTGAACTGCCCGGCCTCGACCTCGGCCTCCAGGTCCTTGTTTGTCGCCGCTATCACCCGTACATCCACCGCCACCGGCTCGGTGGAGCCTACCGGCGTGATTTCCCTCTCCTGAAGAACCCGGAGAAGCTTCACCTGGAAAGCCAGGGAGGTGTCTCCCACCTCATCCAGGAATATCGTCCCCCCGCTCGCTACTTTGAAAAGCCCGTCCTTGTTCGAAATCGCCCCGGTGAAAGAACCTTTCACATGCCCGAACAACTCGCTTTCGAGCAGAGTTTCAGGCAGGGCGCCACAATTTACCGTGATAAAAGGACGGTTGGCGCGGGCGCTGGACTGGTAGATGAAACGGGCCACCAGTTCCTTGCCTGTGCCGCTTTCGCCCTGAATCAGGATCGTGCTGTCGCTGGCCGCGGCGCGGCGCGCCAGCTCCATGGCCTTGAGAAACGCCGGGGCCTGGCCCACCGGCTGATCGGGATGCGGAGCGCCTGTCAGCTCGCGGCGCCGCACCGAATAGCGCCTGTCGGCCTGGGCGAACTCCAGCGCCTCGCGGCAGATCGCAAGCAGTTTGCGGTTTTCGAAGGGTTTTTCCAGAAAATAGTACGCCCCCTCGTTGCAGGCGTCTATCGCCACCTGCTTCTCGGCCTGGGCCGTGATGATCACCACCGGAAGAAACGGATCGGTTTTCTTTGCCTCCCGAAGAACCTGAATTCCGTCCACCTCCGGCATCCGGATATCTGTTATCAGAAGGTCCGGCCCCGGGCCGCGGCGCAGGCTCTCCAATCCCTCGCGGCCTCCCGGCGCGGTCTCCACTTCGAATCCCTCGCGGATGAAAAGCACCTCAAGCGTAGTCAGCAGCGACTGCTCGTCATCTATTATCAGCACCCGGCTCATTCATTTCCTCGCTTTATTATTTCGTTTAACTGGTTCAACGCCTGAAAGATCGGCGCTTTCCGCGGCCGGCAATCCGATCAGGAACGCGGCCCCGCCGCCCGCGGGCCTTTCCTCAACCTGGATCGAGCCTCCAAGAGAACTCACTATACGGTGCACCACCGCCATACCGAGGCCGAAACCCTGACGGCGGGTGGTGAAAAACGGCTCGAATATCCGCGCTCTCACCGCAGCTTCTATTCCGGGACCGTCGTCCTCGACTCTCAACCAGAGCAGCGGCTTGCCCCCAGCTGCATGACCGTCCGGCCGGGCCATCGATATCCTGATATTCTGAACCTTTCGGCCGTCCGGGCCGGCCGCCTGGACTGAGTTTATGAACAGGTTGAAAAACACCTGTGTCAGCGAGGCGGCATTCGCCCGCACAAGCATCTTGCCAGCCTCAGGGTCAATCAGGACATTCACGCTTTTGCGCCAGTCCGGGTGAGGAATGATATCCTCAAGGGCCGCGGCCGCCGCCTCGCCAAGGCAGACTGTCTGCGGCGGTCCAAAGCTGCCCGAGGCGAATTGGAGGAACTGGCGCAGAAGTTCGCTCAGACGGTCGCTCTCGCGGATCACGCAATCCATCAGCTTTTTCTCGGCTCCATTACGCCCGGAGGATGGTTCATTCAATATCTCCACCGCGCTGCGGATCGAGGCCAGGGGGTTCTTGATCTCGTGAGCCAGCGCGGCGGACAGCTCCGCCACGGCTTCCAGCTTCCCGGTGCGCTGCTCAAGTTCGCTTGCCCGCAGTTCAAGGCTTACATCCTGAAGGATCAGAGATACTCCGTGATAACCGCCATCCGGCTCGATAATCGGCGAGGGGTTCACCGCCACCGGCAGAGAACCGCGGGGTGTTTCCAGATGGACCAGACGTAACAGAGGCCTTTCTCGGCTGCCAGCCACCTGAGATATAATATCCATCATCTCAGGGCAGACCGTTTTGAAAAGGGATTCAGCCTGTCGTCCCAAGGCCCGGCGTGGCTCCATTCCTATCATCCTGCATGCGGCAGGATTCGCATACACCACTGTCCCGCCTGAATTTACAGTCACCAGGCCGGTGTCGATATTCCGCAGTATTTCATCCGTATCCATCCTCTGCTGCCTGAGCAGACGGCGCATGTCCTCAAGCTCGCCGCCGGTCCGCCGCAGACGGAGGCTCAGGTAGCTGGTGATCAGGGCGATCATGTAGAACAGAAAGACCTGAAGGCCCATATTCATCCAGATACGCTTATCGCTGATATATAATACGTTTATCTCGAACTGACGGGTGAATGTCAAACCCAGGCTGAGCACTCCCAGACCGGCCGGCAGATAGAAAATCGAGGCGGCCGTGGCGGCGAACAGCGCCCCCGTGCGAAGGCTCAGGATTCCGCCCAGAGTGATTGTCAACATGTAGAGCGGGACAAAACTGACATCCGCGGGCGTGGCGATCAGGTTAAGAAGGCTGATAAGAAAAATGTCGATAAAATATTGCAGGTAAAGGTTTATTTCCGGCGGATCACCCCGCCGCACCGAACGATAGAACAGCCAGGAAACAAGAATAGTGAACAGAGTGACAGACGGAGGCAGATAGCTTTTTTCAAGCCGTGTCCCCTCCGGACTGAAAAAGAACACGACTGCCAGCGTGGTGGCTACCAGCGCCACCCGCAGCAGCATCCACCATTTGATAAACTGGACAAAGGAGAATTCGGGCCGCTTCCAGGCGGTCCGGAACAGCGCGGTCAGCCGTCCCATACACGTGCCTCCGCCAGGCACGGCCGGATATTTTTGCGGCTCGTGCGCTCCGTATCCCCGCCGGACAGCGGGTTCAGTGCATCTTGGTGATGAGGTCGAAAATCGGCAGGTACATGGAAACCACCATCCCGCCGACAATAATGCCCAGGAAAACGATCATGATCGGCTCCAGGGCGGCGGTCAGCGATTCCACCGCGGTATCCACCTCTTCATCGTAGAAATCGGCGATCTTTACCAGCATGCCGTCCAGACCGCCGGTCTGCTCACCCACGTTGATCATCTGAATGACCATCGGCGGGAAAATGTCCGCTTCCTTGAGCGGCTTTGTGATTGTCTCGCCGCTGGCTATGCTGGAACGGCTTCCCATCACCGCGTCCTGCACCACCCGGTTGCCGCTGGTGCGCGCTGTCACTTCCAGGCCCTGAAGGATCGAGACTCCGCTGGAGATAAGAGTGCCCAGCGTGCGGGTGAAACGGGAAACGGCGCTCTTGCGGATCAGGTCCCCCAGCACCGGAATGCGCAGAAGGAGGGCGTCGATGTTGTATTCACCCCGGTCCGTGGCCTTGTAGCGCTTGAGGGCGAACAAGCCGCCGCCGATACTTCCCCCTAACAGCCACCAGTAGCCGACCAGGAAATCGCTGAGTCCCACCACGATCTTGGTCGGAAGGGGCAGCTCCATGTTCATGTCCTCGAACATTTTGGCGAATATCGGGATGACAAAGATAAGCAGGACCGAGACACAGGCTATGGCCGCGGTGAAAACCACCGCCGGGTAGATCATCGCGCCCTTTATTTTGCGCACGATAGCATCGTTCTTTTCCAGGTAATCGCTCAGACGCAGCATGATCGTATCCAGGATGCCGCCGGTCTCTCCGGCGCGAACCATGGAGACATACAGGTTGGTGAACAGGTTCGGGAATTTCTGAAGGCTGTCGGCCAGTGTGTTGCCGCCCTCGACATCCACCCGCACTGAATTTATTATGGCGCGCAGCTTGGGGTTGGTGGTCTGCTGGGCCAGGATGCTCAGGCACTGCACCAGCGGCAGGCCGCTGTTTATCATGGTGGAGAACTGTCGCGAGAACAGCACGACATCGCGGGTCTTGATGCTGCCGCCCAGTTTGAGCTTGATCTCGTGCGGCTTCGGCTCCACCGACAACACGATCAGCCGCTTGCGCCTGAGGTAACCGATCACCTCCTGCGGGCTGGCCGCGGTCAACTCGCCGGTGTGGGTCTCGCCCTTGACCGTGCGGGCTTTCCAGTTATAGACCGGCATGAGCTTATCCCTCCGCGTTGAGACTGCCCCGGCTGGGGAGAGCGACTGGCGGGTTTACGTTAGGCTTCAATTCAGGGATTGATATGATTCCATTGAAGCTCCCTTGGGCCCATCAAAAGGGAGCCGGATTCTTTCCTCAATTGCTTCTACTGTAATTTATCCCTTTCTTGTTCGAGCCAGCTTTCCAAACGCTCAATGTGCTCTTTGATATTGGATATCGTTTCTTCCGTCTCTTGGATCCATTCAGAACATCTTTCTTTAAAACTATCGTTCCAGGCTCCGTAATAATTACCTTTCAGTTCATCCAAATGATTTTCTTTTCTTGTCAGAGCGTCTCTTGAGTGACTGAGTTTATCCTCCAGCTTTGAAATATTTGCTTCAACACGTTCTAAGAAAAGTCGTCGTTTGATTTCTCGCTCTACGCGCCTTTCTTCCCTTTCACGCTGTCTTTTCTCCCATTCCCGATGCTTGATATTATGCAATTCTCCTTTAATCTCTTTCCAGCGTTGCCAGCCATAGTTCAGTTTATCTCTTGCTTCCTGTAAGCTTCTAAAAGCTTCATTCTTGTCACCGGGGAGCATATTTTGCTTGCAGTTGCTGAACTCATTCCATGCTTCCTTAAGCATATCGCTGCATTTTACCAACTCCCGGCGAATCTCTTCCAACCGGTCAAGCTCAGTGACTCCAAGAAGCTCTTCAATTATACGCTGGATCAGGGTAAGAGGCAGTAAGACAATATCAGCGACGACACTCCCGCCAGAAGTGGTTGGGTGAGAGCGCATGGCTTTCCGTCTTATATTGTCGCTCGATCGCTGACTTCGTTCCTCTTTTAGTTTCCACTCCTGTTGTCTTTCGTTAAATCTCCTCTTAGCGCTTTCGCTTTTTGTCCTTGCTTGCGAGACAAGTTCCTGAAATCGTTCCCAGGCTTGTTCCCTGTCTTCTCTGGTAACGTATCGTATATTTTTGAATCCGTAGCCGATCTCCCCGACCAGAGCCCAGAGCGTCTTCCAATATCCCTTTGTGGGATCGGAATCATCGATTGCCGCCTGGAGATCGTCAATCAGTTTGTCGAGTTCAGCGTATTCCACAGGTCAAGACCTGCTTGTGGACCGACTAACGCTAACAGAATTAATTCGGTTTCGCGCTCAGATGCTCAGCTTCAGCCCGCCGGAATCCGCTTCCATCTCCTTACCGTCGCCTAACTTCTCCATTTTTATCTTCAGGCGCAGGTCATTGGCGCTGTCGGCATTGGCCAGGGCCTCATCCAGGCTGATCCGGCCGACTTTCCAGAGGTCGAGCAATGCCTGGTCGAAAGTCTGCATCCCCTCCTGGCGGCCCTTGTCCATCACGTCCTTGAGCAGCCCGATCTCGCCTTTCAGGACCAGGTCCTTGATCCTGGGGGTGTCTAACAGTATCTCGACCGCCGCGGCCCGCTTGCCATCGGCCGTGCGTATCAGGCGCTGGCTGATAATGGAGCGCAGGTTGAGCGAAAGCTGCATGTATATCTGGGCGTGGCGTTCCTGGGGGAAGAAATTCATCACCCGCTCCAGGGCCTGGTTGGCGTTGTTGGCGT
>CAYYNT010000059.1:0-28987 GCA_964473155.1 uncultured Gemmatimonadales bacterium
GCGCCCACCTGGCCGAGGCGATCCAGTACCGCAGCCTCGACCGGACGATGCGGAGATAAGGTCCTATCAAGCTAAAACCAGTTTTCGGCCTGGCTTCCGATTTTTTCTTTGTCACCAATCGCCTCAAAGCGTAAACCAGCCTTCTAATTATCGGCCTGTATACCTCCCGGCCCCAATTACAACAGATTTCAGAAATTACGACTGATCGTGGTCAATTGATTTCTCACCATAGTAGAAAATTGAGTATTACTCCATATCGTTAGCCCATTTTCCAGAAAAAACCGGCTTCATTTATAATCAACTTGAGGTGTTACTCAAAAGTTTGAAGGATCCAGAACTACATGCATTATCGAAACACGATTGTAAGTATATGTAATGTGCACCATGCCATCTGAACTTTGAATGACAGCCGGATATGCAAATTCTCCCGGCTGGTTTTCCAAAGTAAACACATCAATCCATTCTTTTCCATCTTTTGAAACAGCAACATTAAGCGGGGATCGGGAGTTAATTGAACGGTTGTAAACCAAGAGCAACCTGCCATCTTTGAGCGTCACTCCATCAATTCCCGAATTGGGATTGGGCAGACCGCCCGGTTTCATTCTACTCCAGGTCTTCCCGTTATCATATGACCAGCTTTCAGCGATCACTTCCTGTTTGGTCCGGCAAAGTGCTTGCAAAGAACCGTCTTCGTGGCAGAAAATGGTTGGCTGAATAGCTGCGAATTCATCCCCGTCATTAATTGGTCCTACAATTTTCCATGTATTGCCGAGATCGGATGTTATTTCGAAATGCACTCTCCATCCCCGGTTCTCGGTGCTTGAGGGACACAGGATATCTCCATTCTTCAGTTGAACAGGCTTGTTTTTTATCGGCCCGAGAATGCCATCCGGCAATCGCTCCGGCTTGCTCCAGCTTACACCGCCATCTTTTGAGGTCCTCAGCATTCCCCACCATCGCATCGGATGCGGCCCCACCTTGTAAAAAAGCATCAACGGACCATTCCGGGCCTGAAACAACACCGGATTCCAGCAGGGATAACGCAATGTATCCGACTGGATACCATCAGCCACTTCCACCGGAGCCGACCAGCCTGTTCCGTTGAAACGGGAGACCCAGATTCCGACATCCTGATTTTTCTCATGTGTCCCACCAAACCAGGAGGCCACAAGACCAGAGTCTGTTTCAACTATCGTAGAGGCATGGCATTGGGGAGTAGGCTTGTTTTCCAGAGGGAATATGAACTCACTCGATACATAACCGGGCTGTTTCCCGATCATATCGTTTGTCCCGGCTGAAAGAGTTCTGATTTCAATGAAAATCTGAGTCAGGATTAAAATCAAGACGATAAACAATTTTTCCAGCCGTTCCGCAGATTTCATATTAAATGATCCTGGCAACGATAATTTTAGAGATGCCAATTGTATTAGTAATAGTCATACAACCGGCCGCACGATACAATAATTACTTCGGGACAAGCATTTGACTTAATTCTGCCCCGGCCTGCCGGCCCTTCTCCGGCGCATCTGCTCCTGAGCTTTTTTCATTTCCGTCAGGTCCTCGCCCATCGCCTCCAGTACGAGAGGCAGAAAAGCCGGCGCGCTCAACTGGTCGCGCCGCTCGATATGGTAATCATTCACCTTGGTCATCACGATATTGTATTTCGGGATAACCGTGCAGAACTGCCCTCCGTTGCCGATCATCGACCAGATTCCGCTGCCTTTGGTTGTCCACCAGCCGAGACCGTAGCCCTGTGAAAACATTCTTCCGGTTTGAGTGCTGTCCGGCCGTCTCCCACCCAGGGGCTGTGGAATCTCGGTCCAGCTTTCGCGGACATAAGCCGCGGGCAGGATCTGCTTTCCCTTCCAGGCGCCGCGGTTCAGATAAAGATAGCCGACTTTGGCCAGGTCACTGGCGGTCCAGCAGGAAAAGGCGTATCCGGCGTTCACCATAATCGAGTCACCGCTGGCGGTCTTGACATATCCGCCGATAACGCCGTCTTCCCACCAGTCCATTTCCGCATCCAGCGCTGGCAGGACATTCTCCTGCATAACCTGGCTGAGCGGCTTGCCGAAAACATAAGTGAGCGCCCGCGCCAGCTCGGTCCAGTGGTCGTTGTGGTAATGGCTCTCCAGGCCGGGTTTCATCCAGCCGGGATTCCTCTGGTGTTTCCAGCGGGTAAGCGCTATTCCGGAAGTGTTGGTCACGAGATGACGGAAAGTGATCGAATCGGAATACTCCCCGCATTTGAAATCGGGATAATAAGACACCACGCGGTCATCGATCGACTTGATCAGCCCGTCGCGCAGGGCGAGGCCGAGAGTCAGGCTGGTGATCGACTTGCTCACGGACTGGGTGTCAAATTTCCTGTCCGCCTCACCGCCGAACAGCCACTCCCCGACCAGGTATCCGTTGCGGATCAGGACGCCGTTGGCGTTGTTCCGTTTCATAATCGCGCCTATCGAATCGATCACCGCGCGCGAGAATCCCTGTTCCTCGGGAGCGGACCTCTGCCACTCTTTCCCTGGGAAAACCGCCTGGACCTGAACAGCCGCGGATGAATCTTTCTCAAGCTGTGGAGCAGACGCGGCCCAGGCCGGGGCAAAACAGAATACGGCATACAGCAGCAGTCTTGCCCGCACGCTCATGTTTCCTCCATCCGAAAGCCTTGTGAATAAAGGCTGCATCAGATCAAATGCTTGCAGCATAATTGAACCGGACCTGGCAGGATCCCTCCGGATCAGGCTTTGCCGTAGTCAGGCACCTTGTATGTCCGACCCTGCTCCATAGCCGACTTATGCGCGTACACTCCGGGGATAGTATAAGCCAGCGCCTCGTAAACATCTACCTTGGGTCTTCTCTGCTCCAGCACGGCGGAAACGAATTCGTGGGTTATGAACGTATGTGACCCGCCGTGGCCTGTCCGGTGGCGTAACGGCTCGGGAAGAAGCTCCCAGTGATTCGGTTGATCGTAAGGCTCCGTAATAATACTGCTTTCCACATACTTGTTCCGGACCACCTGGCCTTTTTCACGCCTTGAGATCATCCCAGGAACATTACCCGGACGGGGCATGTCGTAAGACATTTCAGTCCCCAGGAACTGGCCACGTTCCGTACCCTCGGAGGCGACTCTCTTGTAATATGCTATCTTCGCGGTATGCCCTCCGCTGGTTTTGAACAGGGCGGTCGCATTGTAGAAAGGATTGCCGTACACGTTGCCCCGGATGGCCTCGTCATCCACGCCCCAGCCGTGACAGGTCACCTCGGTCAGACGCTCGCCGGTGACCGGGACGATCATGCCGGTGCAATGCGTGGGATAGAGCATCGGGGGGAAACCGTGACGCCAGGTGGGTTTGCCGTCCTCATCCCACCAGAGCGGCTCGATTCCGTCGTGAAAGTACTGCGCCTCGGAGTAGAAAATTTCTCCGAACGCCCCCTCGGCCGCCCACTTGCGGCAGGAGATAATCTCCGGACGGTAAAAACTTGTCTCCGCCATCATGTAAATCTTCCCGGTCTTTTTCACTGTCTCCAGCAGCTCCGCGCATTCCTCTTCGCTTATCCCAGCCGGAACGGCGCTAATCACATGCTTGCCCGCCTCCAGAGCCTCGATTGACATCTTCGCGTGGAGAGTAGCCGGTGTGAAAACCGCCACGGCATCCACATTCCTGTCTTTAAGCATCTCAGTGTAAACTTTGTAGGTTGTCCCGCATCCGTATTTGTCGACAAGAGCTTTCATCCTGTCATCACGGAGTTCGCACACCGCTGTCACTTTGCAGTGCGGGTGCTCATGCCACTGGAATTCCGCCCCGAACCTTCCACCCACAACACCGATGCGCAAGACTTTACCGGCCTTCGGGTATTCTTTCACCGCGTTCTGAGCCTGCAAAGCCCCGGCGGCATGAAGGGAAAGCGCCGCTCCGGCAGCCCCGGACAGGAAACTTCGGCGGCTGATGTTCTCTTGAAAAGTATCCCGGCGCATAGCAGGCTCCTTTGCAGAAACAGGTTGATTAACAATCCCCCCGTCTTCTCAGGGCAGAAAGGCATACCGTGAACGTCCAGCATCATATGATGTTGTGTATTGATAAATAACAGTTATTTCATACGCTTTCAACAATTATAACGAAGCCTAAAAACTTTCTTGAAGACCAAGCCTGCGAATACTTAACCGGCCCGGCATCCTGAATAGTATTGTACACTTGGTCAATCGGCCATCCAGGCGAAGTACATTTTTCCTCCTTTCTGGGGGTGGAATGCTTGCCGCATGCCCTGTAATAATATTCGCAACCGATTGATTTTCAAGCGATACACCCTCATTTCAGTCTCCCGAGTGGATGCCGGCGCTGACTTTGCACCGTTATGAAACGAAAAGTTGCGGAATCAAGGGGCACGGGTTTATTTTGCATTTTGAATTTCTACAGAAAACCATCTTATCTTGCCATTATATTCATTCATGAAACGGAGTCGTAATGGGATCAAAACAGAACGGTTCAGGGCTGAGTCGAAAGGATTTTCTGAAAGCCGCCGCTACTGCTCCGGTGCTGGGAGCTTTCGCCTTCTCAGTGGCAAAGAAAAACGAGTCGGACCGGGAAAGCCGCCAAAGAGTGATTGAGGAATTCGAAAAGGGCCTGGCGCAGAAATCCAGAAAGAAGAGATCCGCCCCTCTGCCCAGCCGGAACGACACGCTCAATCTCGCATTCATCGGGGTGGGAAGCCGGGGCAAGGACCACATGCGCTCCCTCGGCTTCATCCTGGACAAAGACCTCGAACCAGGCCAGACACCCGGCAAAGAGGTGCGGGAAAGCCTCAACATCCGTTGCAGCGCCGTGTGCGATCTCTATGACCCGAACCTTGAATACGCGATCCAGGCTTCCGGCGGAGAGGCTAAAGCCTACTCGAATTACGAGGAGTTGTTAGCCGCGGACGATGTCGACGCGGTGGTGATAGCAACGACTGACCACTGGCATGCCCCGATCGCCAAAGCCGCGGCCGAGGCCGGCAAACACGTGTACGTTGAAAAATGCATGAGCCACAATGTCCGGGAGACCTATGAACTTCGGGAGGCTGTGCGCAGACGCGGCATAGTGTTCCAGCTCGGGCATCAGAACCGTAACAGCACGCGCTATGAAGACGCGATCAAGGTGATCGACAGCGGAATACTGGGGCATGTCACCCTGGTGCAGTGCTACACCAACAGGAACAGCAACAACGGGGCCTGGTTCAGGGATGTCCCGGCCTCGCACGGTCCCAAAAGCGCCGCCTCAGGCCCGCGCAACCTGGACTGGGAACGTTACACCGCCAACACTGAAAAAAGGCCTTACGACCCGAACCGCTTTTTCAACTGGTCCTGCTACTGGGATTACAGCACCGGCCTTTCCGGACAGCTTCTGACCCACGAGATGGACGTCCTGAACATGATCCTTCAGCTCGGGATGCCCGCAAGCGCCAGCGCTTCGGGCGGGATATACCATTTCAGGGAATTCCAGGCCATGATGACAGCCGAGGGCAAGCCGCTGGGCACGGATGACCCGCTGCCCCAGGGGGCCATCCCCCGTCCGGATGTCCCGCGGATCGAGCGCGAGGCGCCAGATGTGTTCCAGGTGGTGTACGAGTGGCCGGAAAGGGGCCTCACCGTGGTCTACAACGCAACTCTCGCCAGTTCCTGGCGGCGCGGACAGATCTACATGGGCAACGAGGCGGCCATGGACCTCTCTAACGGGGTGCGGGTATACGCCGATCCGGAAAGCAAAAAGTTCGCCCATCTGATTGCCAGCGGCGATGTCAGGCCGAACGAGCCGATGCTGGCTTTCACCGGCGCGGCGAACAAGGGGCTGGATGCCGTCACCACGGCCACGTCGAGTTATTACCAGTCCCTGGGCCTCATGTACGAGATGCAGAACGGCAAACGGGTGGATGTGACATACCTTCATCACAAAAACTGGCTGGACCATATCCGGGCCAATGACACCGGCACGCTCTGCAACATAGAGGACGGTTTCCAGGAGGCGATGACCGCCCACATGGCCACCCTGAGCTACAAGACCGGAAGCCGCCTGCGCTGGGATACGGCGAACGAGAAAATAATCTGCGACGCCAACCCGGCCCTGGTCGAAAGCCTGCTCGCCTGACACTGAACCGGCCGGACAGCCGCAAGGCCAATCCGGTCGCCATGCTGAACAGTGGACATAAAGGGGCTGTCCCAAAAGTCCCCGATTTTGCTCTATGCAAATTGCTGCAATCTCTAACCAATTGAAATAAAAGCATTTCTGTAGGGGCACGGCGCGCCGTGCCCCACATTCAAGACTTTTGGGACAGCCCCCTCTGATTTTCAAACAATGACCGAGGATTTCAGCCCGGACCTGCTAATAAAAAGCGGATCAGGCTTTAAGCCAGCGGTCGTACCAGCCGAAAGCCTCTTTCTGCATGGCCCGGTCGAACTTGTGCGGACCGGGATAGAAAGAACACTTGAAGCGTTCAGACGCTCCAGCCTTGCCATAGATTTCGGCAAGAATGCTCTCCGCCCGCCGCATTTCCGGCACAGTGTAAAGTTCATCATCGGAGTCGTTCAACACCAGGGTCGGCAGAGGGACGCGCAGGCCCAGAATCTCGGAGAAATCCAGCTCGTTCGGCAGGAGCGGGACATAGGCCATCCAGGTGTGGGTGAACGATTTATTCAGCAGGAAATCCCGCCAGGTGGTCATAAAGCCCACACAGACCGCGCACTTGATCCGCGGGTCCAGCCCTCCGGCGAACACCGTGCGCATGCCGCCGCCCGAAAGCCCGCCGCAGCCGATTCTTTCACTGTCAACGTCCTCGCGAGCGCAGAGTATGTCCAGGGCCACGCGGTCCTCGGCGAAATACACTCCCGGCCAGGTGGTCCCGGCGCAGAAAAGCGACTTGGCCATGATCGATTCGTGGTCCGAGGACCAGCGGTTGTAGGCCTCGACATTTTTCGGATTTTCCGGGTCGTCATCGCTCAGGCCTTGACGGATGACTTCCGGCACGTCTTGCAGCATGACCCGCCGGCTGGCGAACGGGAACGTGTCGTGAACCAGCACGACATAGCCCCGTTTCGCCACCTCGTTGGCCCAGGCAGTGTCCTCATAGTCGAGCCGCTGGTGCTCGGCGGCCAGGGGATGGATATCTTTTGAAGTCCGGGTGATCTTGCGCACACCGAAATATTTCATTCCACCGTGATCGTGGAGTGCCAGGATGCCGGGCAGCTTGCCTCTGGCGCCCTCGGGCTTCAGGACCAGCGCGTCCGTGGGCCGCCCGTAGGGCAGTTGCCAGGAAATCTCCTCTATCGACAGCCCATCGAACGTGTATTTTTTCTTAACCTCCACCCGTGGGGCAGGCCCGATGTCCGGAATGGCCATGCATTCGAGCGTCCTCTTTCGCGCCGCGGCGCGCCAGGTCTCCAGGTCCTTCCATCCGTCCCTCCGGAAAGAAAGAGAGCCGGGGCCCTCACCGGCCAGTCCGGCCGCCCATTTGCCGTATAATCCTATCATGCTGACCTCACCGGTCCCCGTGGCGCCCTGGGCCGCAAGCATAGTCCCGCTCCCTGCCGGAGTGCCGGGAGTGGCCCCGAACAGAGAGAGGCCGCCGAGAGCCACCGATGTATTGAGCATGAATTGCCTCCGCGAAAGGTTACTGTCATGACTGTTTCTGTCCTGCATTGCTTCCGCAATACGTTTTTTATTTCTTGTGCTCATCGGTGCTCCTTTTATATCCGGGATTTATCTTTCTGCGTCTTTCCTGTATATGACAATACAAGTGGAAATTAATTCGTCATGGGACCAGCTTTGTCCGGTCAGGAACTTGCATCACGGGATCGAAAGGTTAGGCTTTTCATGTCCTTTTCCGGCTTGTGGAAAAGGACCAAAAGACGCTTTGGGGCCGTAAACTCGCACTGGCTCTGGATTACATTCAACCGGTGGTGTGCACGCAGCCTCTGCACGCTGCCCTGGTTGCGGGGCGACGCTGGCGCTGAATGCCCGCCTTACCGCGGAAGCTTTTTCAGGCTTAAGCGTGCCCGCGGCTATTACTCCGCTTCTTTCGCGTGGCTCGGACATACGGCCCCGGACGGCCCTGAGCGGGCCGCTTGAAAACGAGACCCGAAAACCTGAGGCCGGAGAGCCGGAAAAAGTCTGTCTCTTCCTGGGACTTTCGGCTTAGGGTCGCGGCGCACCGTGACCGTATGGTTTTTTTTATCCTCCCAGCACTATCCTAACCGGACATTTCTGTCCTGGGACAGCATTTGAAATAATCAGCATATTGCTCAGTCGAATTTCAGCAGGAATGAAGTCACTGGCTCTCATGCGATTTAATATACAGAGATGCCTGAAAGACTGGAAGAAATTAAAAGAAGGGAGATGAAACGGCTGCCTGATCGGGAAGCCCTTGCCTGGATACGGTAAAGCCCGCCACGGCTGCAGCGGAAACGCTCGAAATGAAATTGCACTGGATATATAAACACGAAAAAGGGCGAGACCGAAAACGGTCCCGCCCTTTGTTTCAAAACTCCTTTTCCACGTTCAGGCGCTTCTCAGTTCGTACTCCCCGTCCTGGCGCGCATGAGGAGTACGGCCCAGAAGCTCGGCCTCCTCGAGGATGTCGAGCATGTCCGGAGCCACGTGCGCGGCCCAGGTCCGCCCGCCGCAAACCTCCACCAGGTCGCAGAGGTCCTTGAGCAGAACCAGGCCGTGCAAGTCGATATAATCCACCCCGTCAAAATCGATAACCACGCCCTCCTGATCCGCCGCGAAAGCATCCTGCACCTGACGGCTCAGGCGGTACACGTTCGGGCCGCTCATCTGCTGCGGCGCTTTGACTGTCACTCGTTCCCTGAGCGGTGTCACCAGCTCGAGCATCTTTTCCTCCCTGAAAAGATTAAGCCTGACATATAGCAGCTGCAAAATTTATCATTGCCGGTATTAACGCCGGGGCGTTACACAGCGTATAAACAGAAATATCGGCAGGCGCCACGCGGTTCTTTAGGATTGCTGCTGTCGTGAGGACCGGCGCGGCTTTAACAAGAGCTTTGCGGAACGAAAAGCGGGGGTTATTCCGAAACGATCCCAAAATGCTTCATAAAGTGGTCGCCGTAGATCGCCATGGTGATGGCGTACGGGATCAGCCGCGGACGGCGCAGAAGGGTCCAGGCGACCAGCCTCCAGTAGTGACGGCGCACGCCCTTGCGGATTCCCAGACGGTAAATGGACATAAAAAAACCGCGGGCGTAGGTTTTGGAGAACAAACCGCCGTTGAACTTGTTGCGCGGGTTGAAATGACGCAGGAAAGCACGCACCCGGCGATAATAAGCCTCGGGGTGATAGACATCCTGAATGATCTTCCGGTAGCCTTCCACCAGGGCCGAGGTGTCCATGCGGGGCAGAAAATTGATCGAAAAGTCCGTATTGCTCCCGCTGATGCCCTTGAGAATGCGGTTCTCGCTCAGAAGACGCTTGTAAAGCCGCGTGTTGGGGGGAGCGTTAAGAAGCCCGACCATCGAGGCGACGATTCCACTCTCGTTGATGAACCGGGAAATTCTTCCAAAAATATCGTTCTTGTCGCTGTCGAACCCCACGATGAATCCGGCCTGAACCTGCAGACCGGCTTCATGCAGTTTATACACGTCGGCCAGCATATCCGAGCGCGTGTTCTGCATCTTGCCGCACTCGATAAGGCTCTGCTCGTCCGGGGTCTCGATCCCTATAAACACCATATCGAACCCGGCCCGCACCATCAATTCGATCAGTTCATCATCCGCGGCCAGGTTGATCGAAACCTGAGTGAGAAAACTGAACGGGTGACCGTGCGCCTCCATCCATTCAATCACCGCGGGAAGAAGTTCCTGCTTGAGTACCCGCTTGTTGCCGATGAAATTATCATCCACAAAAAACACCGCGCCGCGCCAGCCGCGCTCGTAAAGGGCATCCAGTTCCGCCAGGACCCTGGCGGACGTTTTACATCTTGGTGCGCGGCCATAAAGCACGGTTATATCGCAGAATTCGCAGTCGAACGGGCAGCCGCGCGAATACTGAACGCACATGGTGGCGTAATTACTGAAATCGATAAGGTCCCAGGCCGGCACGGGTGTCGTGTTAAGATCGGCCCACTCACTACTGCGATACGTGCGCTGCAACCGTCCCTCTTCCATGTCTTCGAGGAATTGAGGCAGAGTCAGTTCGGCCTCGTCCAGCACAAGATGGTCCACTTCCTGGAATTCCGCAGACAGGGCCGTGAACAGCGGTCCGCCAGCCACCACGGGAGTCCCCAGAGCCTTGCAGCGTCCGATTATCTCCCGCGCCGATTCTTTCTGCACGGTCATGGCGCTGATAAACACATAATCCGCCCAGCGGATATCCTCATCCCGCAAGGCGTCTATATTGGTGTCAGTGAAACGCAGCTCCCAGCCGGAGGGAAGCATGGAAGCCACAGTCAGAAGCCCCATCGGAGGTAATGACGCTTTACGGCCGATAAACCTTAGAGCGCGACGGTAACTCCAGAATGTATCCGGATACTGGGGATAAACGAGCAGAATCCTGCGGCTGGTCTGGGAATGTGTCAAAACGTGTATCTCCGGTGCAGCATAAAGCCTTGACAGGCTTTTCCCGCGCTCGCATCCATCTGTCCGCGCAGATGATGCGCCAAGCTGTTAATCTTCGATCAATCGAAGAGGTTGAGAAATAAAAAAGGGGAGGCAAGCCTCCCCCTGCCACTACACAAATATAAGCCTTCCCCGAATCCTCAGTCAAGTATAACCGTTGCACAACTACAAGAATATATTCTCAACCGACATTAAAAAACCGGCTTTTCGAGCCGGATTGACTGATATTCATCTGTACGCGGCGCGCGCACTTCGGGCACCATCCAACAAAAGCCGTACCCCGGCTGTTCAGGTAAATCCGGCTGTACACTTTGCAGCATTCCCAGAAAATACCGACAAATTCCCGCTTCTTACCGTCACTTTCCCGAGCCGATTCATCGCGGAAATTATCTTCAATCCACTCCATACATCCCTCTCCCCAAAACCATGTTACTCAATACTGAAGGCGCTCCTGCGCTTTGCGCTGCTCTTCGAGCTGGATTATCGTGAGCTGGCGGTCGAGAAACAGGGAATAACGGCCATTGGGATGCGCCACCAGTTCAACCAGAGTCTGTTCGGTGTCCCATTTTGCGTGCAGGATAACATTACCCAGTTCATCAACCGTGGCATACTGTTCATAGGGCCGGCCATATTCACGCATACGGTCCAGCAGGAAAGCGTTAAAAGCTGTTGTGCGATAGAAGTCCGAATAAAAAATTTCCACATGAAACAGCTCGTTGGCGTAGAAACGATACTCAACCTTGTAACGCAAATTGTCCGGGTTGAGCGCGACGAGACAGGTAAAATTCTTTCCTTCGGGGCTGTAGGTCTGGATTTCCTGAACGCCTTCCTGTTTCAGGCCGGATAGAACCTGCTCCAGGTTCATGCCCCACACAGCCCAGTGGTAACCATTCACCTGCGGTTCCAGTGGAATGTTTTCCCCCAGAACATCCGCATAGGCCATTACTTCTCCACCGGGCACCGTAGTATCGCGCCGGGCGCTGATACGAGCTATCTCAGCCGCCGCCGCCTGGCCCCCCGCGGGGACTTCTGCCTGTGCCGGCTGGGCTGGAGCACGCATCGAGAAGATCAGCCAGAAGATCGCCAGAAAAACAGCGAACGAGCCGATCAGCCCGACAACTCCAAACACGATCAATTTTATTTTGTCATTCATGGGAAAACTGGAAAGGCCTGAAAAAGTTTTCGCCGCCAGTTGCGGCCTGCTCAACCGGATGACAATGCAAATCAGGCCGGACCAGAAGCCGCTTCACACGTTCATTGCCTCACGGTCCGGCCTAAGAGATAATATCGACCGGCAAACCGAATACTTGAGACAGCGGCCAGCCTCTCTCAGAAGAGGCCGAGAAATTTTTTTCGTTTCGGCTCACCTAACAGTTTCGTTATAAGCTGAGGTTCAACATTCATCTGCTGCAGCTTCTCCCGGATCTGCTCGGTGTCAAGCCCCTGGGACTGAAGCTGCTGGATGGCCTGAAGCACTTTCGGCTCCTGCTGCTTCATCCTCTGCTGGATAATATGCTGGCGCATGTCGCCGGCTTTTTCCATCAGGGCGTTCACACGGTTGGTTTGAGCGTCAATCTGGGCTTTCCGGGTCACTGTAAGCTTGCCCTCATCCTTTTCCCGCCTGAGCAACTCGGTCTGCTTCACCCTGAATTTCTGGCCGGTCTGCATGATCACGTTCAGGCACTGCATGGTCTTCTGCATATCGCCCGCGCGCATGTAAAGGTCCGATATAAGTATCATCAGATCTGTGGCCATCACAATATCGGCGTAGCGGGGATGACGCTGATATGCCAGTTCGTAATAAGCTGCTGCCTTTTTCAGGCAATCCGGCTCGTTGCGGGGTATCTCGGGCCAGACCTTGGCAAGCTTGTCCAGCACCTCGGCGCCCGCGGCCAGTTCACCACCGCCCTGGGCCTGTTCGCCGCTGGCTGTCTCTTTCGCCTTCTGGTCGCGATGCAGCCAGGCTGTCCGGAGATAATAGCTGCCGAGCTTGGATGTGTCCCGTATGTCCTCGGAAACGAGTTCCTGGATGAAAATCGCCAGAAGATGAAGGTTCATCGCCATGGGAAAATTCATCTTGTCATAATCTATTCCCGTACCCAGCAGTTGAACTATCTGTTTCTGGACAGGATTCATCCGCTGGAAAAATTTCTTGAGCGTCGAGTAATTGCTGTCGGCATCCTCACCCGGCTTCAGGAAATCTTTCTGCGACGAGGTGTATTTACACGCAGGGCAGTGCCAGAAATGATAGAACGAGGGATTTATATCCTGGAATGCCTCATCAAGCCATTTGTAGCCTGTGGGGTGACGGTCGCTCTCCATTCCTTTTTCAAGATAACTCTTCGGGATAATGAATCTGTTTGGAGCTTCCTGTCCGCAGACCGGGCAGGGCCATTTTTTCTTGACAAAGGGGCTTTTCTGAGGAGTTTCCACAAACATCTCCCTTACTGAATGAGATAATTGCGCCGCAACAGTTCCGTTGTTCTTTCCGGTCCCGGCAGCGCCGCTATCATGCACCAGATACAATTTAACTTTATCACAGAAGGCGTGAAAATACAAGATTGATCTTTTTTCTCAGGAGGACGGTGCGTTCCGGCAAAGCTATTTAAGAAGGATCATCTTGCGAGTCAGGACCGTACGGTCGGAAACAAGCCGGCAGAAATAGACACCGCTCGGCAGGCTATGCCCACGGCTGTCAGTTCCGTCCCAGATCACCGTGTGGAATCCCGGCTCAAGTTCGCGATTGATGAGGTTGCGGACCTGCGCTCCGCGCAGATTGTAGACTGTCACGCTTACACGCGCCGCTTCCGTCCGGCCGTCCGTGGCTGGAACAGCGAAGCTGATGCTGGTGGAAGGATTGAACGGATTGGGATAATTCTGCTCCAGGACGAATGCCCGGGGCAATACCGCGATCGAGACGCTCGATGTTCCGGACTGCGTCAAGTGTCCCTCCAGCTCGAAATGACCCAGCACGGCGCGTTTCAGTTTCAGGCTCACCGCTCCGGCAAGCCGTGATTCATCCACCAGCAGGCTGAACAGCTCCCCATCTCCCGCGCCAAGGGCCTCCTGTCCGTCACGCGGCCGCAGGAGGACCATGATGGTCGAGGCATCGCTCGCGCCTCCGGCGAACTCACACCCGTCGGCCCTGGCTCCCGGCCGGATAATCAGTTGACGTGCCTCGGCCGGAGTAACTTCCAGTTCTACAAAAGCGAAAGGCAGCGGACGGCTGTTGCGCAGGTTGACAGTTATCCCTCCCCGCCCGGCAGAGAGGGTAACTGAGGGCTCCGGCCCTGTACCGCCGGATGACGAGAGAAGCGCGCCGCCGGTCATACCGGCGCGCCAGGCGGCAAGTGACAGCAGAAGGTCATTTTCATTGAAAACTCCATTGCGGTCAAGATCCAGCCCCAGGCTGTCGATAAGGCTGGGAGCCTGGACATAGCCGAGCATTATGTACACCAGGCGCATCAGGTCCGCCACGTTGACAGGAGCATCACCGACGCGGCTTTTCCCCAATGGCGGGGCAATCCGGAAAACGCGGGCATCGCTTGTGTCAGCCAGACCGGAAACATCCGCGGCATAAACGTACCATGAAAGACGGCTGCCCAGTTTCCAGGACCCGGCTCTTATATCCCAGTCCACGCTTTTCGGTGAACCGCTCAGGACAGTGTCTCGCGAGACACTCACCGCCGCGCCGGTGGAGTGGATCGTCCCGGTAAGGCGGAAAGCCGCACGATACAAACCGGCTCCATCGCTCAAGCGCAATTTGAAACGCAATGGACCGAGAGTGTCCGGGCAAAGGCTGTCCGGCGCCGAGACAAGCGTGATCGCCGGAGCGGCTGAATCAGTTCGGGTGATGAAACTGAGCAGGGTGGTGCTGTCCGCCGCGCCGCGCGGGCTGCGTACAACAATCCGCCAGAAAAGAGTCACCCCAACGCTCTGTTCGGGCAGACTCACCCGCCAGTAGCTGAAAACTGTTCCGTCCGTGGCGCGCGTTGAATCCCGGGTCATTGAAACGCTGGTGAACGCGCTCTGGCTGCCGGTGCGATAGCGCAAGCTCACCGCTGTCTGCGTGTCGCGGTCCTGAACCTTGCATGTCGCCACCGGCTGCGTCCCGCGGATGAACTGGTCCGGTATCGTATCCAGGCGGACTATTCCGGGGAAAAGGGAATCGCGTTCAGTGACCGTAAGGGTCTGCCCGGCAGACACGCCGTACAGGCGCTGGACCATCCCGAGCGGCCAGCGGATGAGCAGGGAATCAACCTGAGTAGAGGTTCCCAGACCCAGGTGCACTACCGGCTCGCTCTGCCCGCTGTAACTGTCTCCGGAGCCAAGCTCTCGCCAGCGCCGCTGCCCGCCGAAGAAAGCCGTCACCTGCGCTCCGTTGGCGGAGCTGGCGCTGCGCGTGCCGACAAGCTTCAGCCGCAGCCAGCGGTTGCCATCCGGATTAATGTTTCTGTACAAAAGCACCCGCCCGGCGCGGTCGTTGACCAGAAGGTCCTGACGGCCGTCGCAGTTGTAATCGAGCCATGAGGCGGCGCGGTGCTCGCCGTAATCCAGGAAACCGGCCCCGGCGGTGTAATTTTCGAATGTCCCGCCGGACTTGCCGCGCATGAACAGATTGAGGTCAGGGCCGCCTGTTTCGCCCCTGGACTTGAACAGATCGGCATGTGAATCGTTGTCGAAATCTCCCCACAGCGCGCAGAAACCGTCTGCCGTGGAGCCGAAACCCAGAGAAGAGAGGTTTTTCTCGCTGAATGTCCCGTCTCCGTTATTCCTGAACAAACGGTCCTCGGTCTGTTCCACCACATAGAGATCAGGACGGTTGTCGTTATCGTAATCAAACCAGGCCGCGCTGACATTGTCCACTCCCGCCGCCGTGCCGGAAGAAGAGGTCACATCGCTGAACGTGCCATCGCCGTTATTTCGGTACAGGCGATTTGCGGAGCCATAGTAAACCACGTACACATCGCGGTCTCCATCGCCGTCCCAGTCGCTCCAGGCACAGCCCACCGCTCCGGTCGATCCGGTGAGTCCGGCGCTGGAGGCCCTGTCGGTGAAGGTTGAATCACCGTTATTGTGATACAGGCGGTGCGCTGCATCCTCGTTCACCACGAAAATATCCAGAAGCCCGTCATTGTCATAGTCCACCCATGCGGAGGCCCAGCAGCGCCCGCCATCACCCACTCCGGCCCTGGAGGTAATATCGGTGAAAGTGCCATTGCGGTTGTTGCCGAACAGCACGTTCGAACCAAGCACCGCCAGATACAGGTCAGGATACCCGTCGTTGTTGAAATCCCCCCACCAGCCGCCGGTGGTGGCGCGGTTAACCGTGTTGACCCCTGAGCCGGTCACGGCCACAAGAGCGCTGTCCGCCGAACCACGCAAAAGGATGTCCAGGCTGTCGGTGTTGGCCAGGAAAACATCCGGGATGCCATCCTGGTTGTAATCCGCAACTGAAACACCGCTGCCCTTTCTTCTTATGGCTGCGGAACCCGGATCACGCGGGCTGAAATGTGAAATGCGGAAACTGAACGCCGAATCCGGTGAACCGGAAGGATTCACCTTCGTGTTGCGCGCCAGGTCCACTGCCCGGATATAATAATCAATCCGGGTTCCATAAGGCTGACCTGGAATGACCGCCTGGAAATAATATTGAGATGTGTCACGGCCGGTCATTGTCATGGCAATGCTGTCCCGTGAGGCCAGGACCCCGCCGCGGAAGCAGGAGCGCACCAGCCAGACTGCTCGCAGCGAGTCGTTGTCGGAGGCCCTGGCATTGACGGTGTAAGGCCCCGCGGTAAAACTGGTGTCGCCCCAGAGCGTCACCGCTCCAATCACCGGTTTCGTGCTGTCCGCGCTGAAACTGTAGATGGAATCGGGCACGGTGTATGGACTGAAGCGCTGATGGCCTTTCGCATCGACCGTCCGGACATAATAGCGCACACGGGTGCCGCTGGACTGGCCGGGGATGTTTCCGCCGTACCAGCCGCCGCCCTGAGCGCTCATCGCAACCGGCGTATAGCTGACCCCGCGGTTCGTGTTGTAGAACAATGTCGCCGTAAAGGTGTTGTTATCCGTAATCCTGGTTCTGATTGTATACGGCCCGGTCAGGAAGGCCGTATCCGGATAGACAGTGGTTGAATCGACAGACGGGAACAGGCTGTCGGTCTCGAACCAGGTCAGCACCTGGTTTGCCGCCACGGCGGTTGTGTCGCGGCGCAGGCCGCAGGGCCAGAAAATGCTCAGACTGTCAATCGTGGCGGCGGTTCCCAGGCCGAACAGGGCCGCGGGCTCGCTCTGTGACGCCGAGCCGCCATCCACCCAGCGTGTCTGCACCCGAGCGCCGGTGCGAATACGGACCCGCGCACCCAGTCCATAGCGGTTGCTCACCACGCCGTGCAACCGGACCTTGAGCCAGTTGCCCTGCACCAGGCCGGAATAATAGCGGTTGACACCGTTGCGGCGTGTCAGATAAAGGTCGGGCGCGCCCTGGTTGGTCGGATCGGCCCAGGTGGCGCCGGTCCAGTATCCCAGCGAGTCCAGACCGAGCAGTGGAGCGACATTGATAAAAGTGCTGTCGCCGCCATTCTGGAAAAGCTTGTTGGTGCTGTCGGCAAACGCGACCAGAAGGTCAAGATCACCGTCCATGTCAAAATCCAGCCAGAGAGCCGAGCGGGCTGAACCCTTAACCGACAGCCCGGAGGAATTCATCCGGGTGAAAGTGCTGTTGCCGTTGTTAGAATACAGCACCTGCACGCTGTCCTTGTTTGCCAGGAAAAGGTCCATGTCGCCGTCGTTGTCGTAATCTCCCCAGGCGGCGGCGGCCCCATTGCCGGTGTGGGCCACGCCGGCAGTGGAAGCGACATCGGTGAACGAGCTGTCGCCGTTGTTATGGAACAGACGGTTGGCGCCGTTTTCGCGCACGAGATAGAGGTCAGGGCGGTAATCCCCGTCATAATCGCACCAGGCTGCCGCAACCCCATCCCCGGCGTCCGCTATCCCGGCCGAGTCGGCATAAGACTCGAACCGCCCGTTGCGTCCACACATGTAGAGCTGGTCTTTCGAGCCGTAATTGACCACGTGGATATCGGGATTGCCGTCGCAGTCGAAATCCACCCAGGTGACGGACTTGGTAATTGCGCTGCCGCTTATGCCCGCGGCAGAGGTGACATCCGTGAACTGTCCGCCGGATTCGTTCCGGTAAAGGTGGTTGGCTGCGCCGCCGAACGCACCTGCGCTGCCCACGAAAAGGTCCGGTCTCCCGTCATGGTTGTAGTCTCCCCAGGCGGCGGTGGAGGCGTCTTCTCCGCCCGTCGCCGCCGGCAGCGCCGTGACCGCCTGGAATACGCCTGAGGAATTGCCGCGGTACAGCACCCCCTGACCGCCGGCGTTAGCCAGGAAAACATCCGTCACTCCATCGCGGTTGTAGTCGGACCAGGCGGCGGAGTTGGCAACTCCCGGATCGGCCAGGCCGGACGCCGTGCTGTTGTCGCTGAATGATCCGGCGACTCCGGCGTCCAGGGTGAAGACTTTGAACGTGTCCTGAACCGTGGCAAGCGAGGGATGCTCGCGTACGGCATAAATGATTGAATCTGTCCCGGCCTGAAAATAATTCGGGGTATAGGTGATGACGCTGTCATGTATGGCCGTGTTGGACGGAGAATGGATCAGATGATAAGAAAGTGAATCGCCATCGGAGTCGCTGGCCCTGATTGTGATAGTAAGTGTATTCCCTTCGATCACGGCCAGGTCGGGCACCCGGGAAAGGATCACCGGCAGGGCCGCGCTCAGGCTGCCGTATTGCCACAGCAGAAGGCAAAAAATCACCGCCGCGGAACTGAATGTTCCTTTCCGGTGTTTTCCGGGCCTTTTAGGCGCTCCGGGTTCCATCTGGCCTGCAATCCTGAATACGTGCATATCCGCGTTCGCTGGAGGTTGTCCGGCCTGACTGGCGCACTTCGCGATGACCGTTGCAAATGCAAGAACAGTGCCACTATTACATTAACATTTTTTCTTCTGTCTCTCCCCAATCCTTTTTTAACGGCCTGAACGGCGTTATCTTTCGATATTTGATATTTACTGACTTTCACCCGAAACAGAAAGGAGCGGCCATGAACAGGCCCCTGCACCGTATCTTAACAGTTTTCATGGCGTTAAGCGTCAATATTTCCTTTATCGTCACACAAGCCGCCGCGCTGGAGCGGGAAGTGAAAATCTCCGTCTACCAGGGGCCTTGCAAGGATGGTGCTTTCCCGGCCAACCTGGCGGTCGCGCGCGAAGTGATCAAGGAAGCCCTGGGAAAGGGCAGCGATTTCCTGGCCCTGCCCGAGACTTTCCTGTCCGGCTACGACAGCCGCGAAAACATGGAGAAGGGCGCGCGCGGCATGGGTGACCCGGATGTGCAGGCCTTTATCGCCGAAAGCGCCGCCCACGGCATGGTCGTGCTGGCCGGATTGGCCCGCCGCACACCGGAGGGAATCTACAACAGCGTCCTGGTGATCCACCGGGGAAAGCTGCTTGGAATATACGACAAGGTGCTGCTCACGGGGGGGGACCGCGACAACCTGAAATTCCTGCCGGGACGGGATGTACCGGTGTTCGAGGCCAACGGGGCGCGTTTCGCCGTGGTGATCTGCCACGACAGCAGCTTCCCGACCCCGGCCCTGCTGGCGAAACTGCGCGGGGCCGAGATTCTGTTCACTCCGCATTACAACGCGATCGACGCCCAGCGGGTGGACGCACACCGTCACTGGGTGCGGAACTGCCATGTCGGGTTGGCCTGCCAGATGAAAATGATCGTCGCCCGCGCCAACGTTGTGGTCACGGACAGTCCCGGCAAACCCGGCTACGGCGACAGTTTCATCCTCAGCCCGATGGGCGAGCCGCTGGCCCAGGCCGGCCTTTTCCGCACCGGATTGATCACCGCAACCGCCGGGCCGGAGATGTTCAAAATTCCCTACGTCTGGTCCGATCTGAGCGAGGTCCCGGCCTGGATGAACCGCGCCACGGCCGAGGCCCTCATTCAGGCCGGGGGAAAATGACACTCGGGCGAGTTCACTCCCGGCGGATGCCGATAACCATGCGCGCCTGCGGGGAAAGCTCGGCCACGGTCACTCCATCGCCGAAACCCAGATCGCTCAGCCAGCGACGGACCTCGTCCACGCTGTAGCAGCGGCCTCCCTCCGTGCCGACCAGCATGTTGACCGCGAACATGCTGGCGAACGGCGGATCGACCATATCCTCTTCCAACAGAAAATCCTTGACTATTATCCGCCCTCCGGGGATCAGGGCCTCTCTGGAGCGGCGGATAAGCTCACGGCACCCGGCCTCGTCAAGGGAGTGGATGATATTTGAGATCAGGATCAGATCATAACCGGCGCCCAGGTCATCCTTGAGATAATCCCCGCGCAGGCAGCCTATCCGTCCGGAAAGACCAGCGTTTTCAATCTGTCCGCAAGTGATCTCATCGATCACCTCCGGCAGATCGAAAATCGTGGCCCGCATTCCTGGCACAAGCTCACAGAAGGCGATGGCGTAAGTGCCGGGTCCTCCGCCCAGGTCGAGCATGTGGCGGGTCCCCTCCAGGTTGAGCAGGGCGGCGATCTTGGACGCGCTCAGGCGGGCGATGTTGCTCATGCCAAGAATGAAATCACGCCGCTGGCGGCTGTCATCCAGCGGGCGCGCGCCCTCCGCCGGACGGCCGGTCCGAAGAACCTCGGGCAGTTGCGCCCAGCGTTTTATCAGGTGGCCGGTGTGCCGGATAATGTCACCCTGATAGTATGGCTTGCCGCGTGTCAGCAGTTCCGCCGCATCACCGGCAAGGCTGAACCTGCCGTCCGGCTCCTTCTCCAGCAGACGCATTCCGGCCAGGGCGTGCAGCACTATCCCGGTCGCCCGCTCATCCAGACCTTTTTTTGAAGCCACCTGCGCCGGAGTAAGAGCGCCACCGGCTAACAGCTCGAAAATCTCATGCTCCGCGGCCGCGCACAGAACCACCGCTCCCTGGAATGCCCGCGCCTGACCGGTCAACCGGTCAATCTTTCCGTAAATGCTCTTTTCGCCGTCCTGCATATCTCTCTCCATTTCCCGGACTCATTTGCCGCCTGAATTGAAATATTCCCTTATCGCCCAGACATAGTCCCGGCCAAGCTGACGGAACAGCGCGGGAGTTGAGCGCAGCATTCCCTTGCCCTTCGGCTCGATCCAGCCCAGGCAATGCTCCGGCGTGAAAGCAGGCGTGCCCAGAGTCCCGGCGAACTGGCCCGAGACCCAGCCGATCGCGCTGCTGAAAGTCTTATCCTCCGAGCGCCGCCAGGTGTAATTGCGCGCCATGATGTCATAGAAACGCCCCTGCGCGGCTTTCACCGCGGCAGGGACCGAATCGCTGGCCGCCTCGATCAGCAGCAGGTGCTCGGCCACCGCGGTGAGGCAATGGAAATCCATGTATAAGTCGAGCCGCCCCCCGTTTTCGACCCAGTCGGCGATAAGGCGCTGCACCGCGCCTACCTCCGGCTCCGGGACCACGCGGTCCCATTGCGCGGCGCGGACATTGTCCCAGTTCCGGTTGAGATCGACATCGTGCATGTTGTAGCGGTAGCCGCCCCGGAACACTGCATCCGGGTTGAGGATCGGCAGAATGTGGAACACGGTGGTCTTGAGCAGCGCCTTTGATGAATCGCTGTTTTCGAGCAGCGTCGAGACGATGCCCTCGCAGACAGGTCCGGCCGCCATCTCGTAGCCATGCTGCGTTCCGGTGATCCAGACCGCTTTCTTGCCGCTGTCATCAGCCTGGGGATCGGTTATCGTGAGATGGTATATCGGCCGTCCCTCCACCGACAGCCCGGCTGGCTCCCACTGGAATTCAGGACGTTCCTCGCAGCGGTCGATAAGGGCCTGAAGGTCGCGCAGGGTGTAAGGTGGAGCCCACGCCAGGTAGACCGATTCGCTCTCCGGGGTGAAACGGATGGTCATCGAGGCTGAGTCGGCATCATAGGCGTAGCGCGCCGCGGTCAGGGGCTGCCAGTCCGGATCTATGTAGCTGCTGGCGGCCAGGGCGGTCCATTTCTCGCTGAATGTATCGTCATCCCCATACGGCGTCACCGAGGCCGGAAGAAGGCGGTTCTTGCCATAACCGTAAATCTTGAGGCTAACCGGACGCCCCTTGCAACCGTCCAGGCGGAAAAAGAACTGGTTGCCCCACTCCAGGCGGAAAGCGAATGTATGAGGAGAGTCCAGAAACACGCCAGTGCGGCCGTTCTCGAACCGGCTGGTTATCGAGGGCGCGGCGAGGCCTTTCTCCGGCAGCACCTCCACGCTGAACACGGCCTGGTCGCGCTCGCCCAGTTCGTTCTCCACGGTCAGGTGTACATTGTAAGCTCCTGTATGGTTGAACACGTGTCTGACTTTGTCTCCCAGGTCGTCCACCTCCACCAGGTCCAGGTCATCGAAATCCCAGTACATTCCGGTTATCCGCTCACCCTGGCCGGGAACCGAGCCGCGTCCGTCAAACTCCACAATCTCGCCCACCCGCACGCGGCGGCTTTCGGCGCTGATCGCGGCCTTTATCATCGAGTCCGCGGCGGTGAGTTGCGCAAAGGACAACAGAAACAGAGGCGAAAGAACCAGCGCTCCATAAAGGGATCTTCTCATTTCAGTCTCTCCATCAATTGATTAACAGTGTCCAGCGATAATCAGGATGCATCGAATTTAACCGGTCCGGAAATATCCGCCCCATCACGGCTGAGCCTGGAACGGTAAGCCAGCGCCTCCACGCCTTCACCGAGCACGCGGCGCAGGGCGTCGCCGTAGCGGGGGTCCACATGGTCCGCCGGGCGCAGAATATCACAGTCAGGGCGCTGCACCAGGTAGAAAATAACCGCCCGCCCGCCTCTCGCCGCCAGAGCGGCGAGCGCCTCAAGATGCTTGCGGCCCCTCTCGGTAACGGCGTCCGGGAAATACGCTGCGCCGTTTTCCACCAGGGTGACATTCTTTATCTCGACCCAGCAGGCCGGTCGGCCCGCGGACTCCAACCGCAGATCGAGCCGGGTCCCCGGAGCGCAGACCACCTCGCGCTGAAGGCTTGCGTAACCGTCCAGCTCAGGGATCAATTGCGCCCTTACTGCCTCGTACACCAGAGAATTGGGCAGGTTCGTGTTCACTCCGGCCCAGCCGTACGGACCCGGAGAGACCCGCAGCAGTTCCAGGGTCCAGGCGAGTTTCCTCCCGGCGTCGTCATGATTCGAGAGCAGGACCTCGCTGCCCGGCATGTCGACCGAGGTCATGCGTCCGCTGTTGGGCACGTGCGCGGTCACCACTCGGCCGTCCTCCAGACGGACATCCGCCAGGAAACGCTTGTAACGGCGTAGCAGATGCCCGGCGGTCAGCTCCGGGAACCAGATCAGCGGCGCGCTCACGGCTGCCCGGTCAGGGCCGCGGCCAGCGTCTGACGGTACGTTTCGGCCAGCGTCCATTTGAGCAGAATGTCCAGGGCGATCAGCCCCAGGGCCAGGCCCAGCATCCGCAGCACTCGGTTGCGCTTGGCCAGAAGGTCCAGCGGACGGTGCGCGAACACCGCCCCCAGGGCGGTCCCGGCGACAATGAATCCAGCCACCCGCGCCACGGCCCAGACCTGCCAGCCAAGAAAAATTGCGCTTGCGGAGCCGCCGCTGGCCGCGATCAGCGACCCGGCATAGAAATCCATATATCCTAACATGGCCGCGCCCATCACCAGGCCGAACAGCCCGCCGCTGACCAGCGACAGCACGCTGAACAGTCCCAGGTGCATCAGGTGCACGGGCAGGAACTGACGGATGTCTCCCTCCGCGCCCGCGCCGGTGCGTATCCAGCCGAACATCTCCTCCCGGTAGGATACTCCGCGCCAGACCGCGCGCTCCATGGCGCCGGGCCAGAGCAGTGTCAGGCCCACCTGGACCAGCACGGTAATGGCGGCCCAGATCAGGGCCAGGCGGACCGCGGCGGAGTAGTCACCTTCACTCAGCGGCCCATAGAACAGAAGGAAGAACAGGCCACCGTTCAGCACCGGCAGCCACCACTGACCGGGCAGGAAAAATCCGGCCAGGTGCGCCAGCGCCACCACTGCAGCAATATAGGCCAGCGAGAATGCAGTCGAGCGCCAGCGGCTGGAAACAGATTGACACAACATACCCCCTCCAGTCTGGTTCTCATTCAGGAGATTCACATCATCCCGGCAAATCAGTTTTTCAACTGGAAAGCTCCTATAAAAAGGTAACTTCTTTACCCGTAGAGTCAAGCAAAGCCGGAGAGGAAAATGTCTCAGGGTGATGGGACTGCCGTGGGAAGCGATATATTCAGGCAGATTTTGCCGGGTCGCAGAACTCGAACACCGGCGGACGCGGAGCCTCGCCCAGCTCGTGCGCCAGGCGGTAGAATTCGTGCAAACCCCGTAGATGGTTTTCGGTCAACTCATACGAGATCAGCCGCCAGTATTGCAGCACTGTCTCGCGGTCCAGGAACGGCCGCGCCTCCAGGATCGCGCTTATCAACATCTCGTCTGGACGCTGCATCTCCCGGTGCGCCGTCTGAAGGGCGCTCCAGAACACTGAAAGCGGCCCGGCTTTAAGCTCCAGGGCCTCGCGACGCAGGGTCCAGAGGGCGAACACGAACGGCAGGCCGGTGTGCTCGCGCCAGATTTCGCTCAACTCGTAGATATTGATGTCCGGCGCGGCGCGCCTGCCCGCTGCCAGGGCCTTGTCCCCGATCAGCAGGACAGCCGGGGCGTTCTCCAGGGCCGTCTCCAGGTCAGTAAACTCGGTGCGGAACGTGTTGCGGAAGCCTAAAAATCTCGACAGGATTATTTTCAGCAGGACAACCGTGGTTTCGCTCTCGCCGGTGAGGACAATCTCCCGGCCATTCAGCCCGCTCAGGGGGAGGCGGCTGAACAGACGGATACTCCATATCTCGCCCTCGCTCCCGATGCAATAGTTCGGCAGAAGGCAATAATCACGGGAATGGCGGGCGTATTCGATCGAGGAACTGATGCTCAGGTCGATCTCGCCACGGCTGAGCAGGGCGTTCAGTTCGGCGGGCGGGGCGGTGTGGAACTCCACTCCCGGCGCGGGAAGACGGCGCCGCAGGCAGTGGAAGATATTGAAGCAGTTGGTGTATGAAATCTCGCCGACCCGCAGCGTATTCAGGCTGTTCACTATTATACCCGCTCAGTCCAGGGAATAGTTGGGCGCTTCCCTGGTGATTGTCACATCGTGGGGGTGGCTCTCCTTGATTCCCATCACCGTGCTCTGCATGAACTCGGACTTTTCGTACAGATCCTGGATTGTCCGGACTCCGCAGTAGCCCATGCCGGAGCGCAGGCCGCCCGCCATCTGGTAGATCGTATCTCCGGCGCGGCCCTTGAACGGCACGCGTCCCTCTATGCCCTCGGGCACGAGCTTGGAGGCTTCCATGTCCTCCTGGGCGTAACGGTCCTTGCTGCCCTTGTTCATCGCGCCGAGCGAACCCATGCCGCGATAAACCTTGAACGTGCGTCCCTGGTACAGGACTATCTCGCCGGGGCTTTCCTCTGTTCCGGCTAACAGGCTGCCTAACATCACCGACTGCGCCCCGGCGGCCAGGGCCTTGACCATGTCGCCGCTGTAGCGTATGCCGCCATCGGCAATTATCGGCAGGTCATGGAGGCTGGCCTCCTCGGCGCACTGCAGCACAGCGGTGAGCTGCGGCACTCCCACGCCCGCCACCACGCGGGTGGTGCAGATCGAGCCTGGGCCGATCCCCACCTTCACAGCATCCACGCCCTCAGCGGCCAGCGAGCGCACGGCCTCGGCCGTGGCCACGTTGCCGGCGACAAGCTGGATGTCCCCCAGTTCGCGGCGCAGCGTGCGTATCATCTCGAACACCTTGCGGCTGTGGCCATGCGCCGTATCCACCACTATAGCGTCCACCTCGGCATCCCGCAAGGCGCGGGCGCGCTCCACGGTGTCCGCGCTCGTACCCACCGCCGCGGCCACGATCAGCCGGCCCTTGCTGTCCTTGCTGGCGTTGGGGAACTGCGTGCGCTTGATCAGGTCTTTCACTGTGACCAGGGCTTTCAGACGGCCCTGTTCATCCACCAGCGGCAGCTTTTCGATGCGGTTCTTATGTAAAATTTTCTGCGCCTCGGCCAGTTCGATCCCCTCGCGGGCGGTGATCAGCTTGTCGCCGGTGGTCATCAGCTCGCGCAGGCAGCGGTTCATGTCGGTCTCGAACAGCATGTCACGGTGGGTGACTATCCCCACCAGACGGCCGTCCTTTTCGGCAATCGGTATACCCGACACCCGGCTGGTGCGCATCACCTCCACCGCGTCACGCAGGCGGGCCTCCGGCGGCAGGGTCAATGGCTCGGTTATCACCGCGCTCTCACTGCGCTTCACCCGCCGCACCTGTTCGGACTGTTCGGGGATGGACATGTTCTTGTGTATTACACCCAGGCCGCCCTCGCGCGCCATCGAGATGGCCATTTCGAACTCCGTCACCGTGTCCATGGCGGCGCTGACAATGGGGATATTCAGCTTGATCCCGCGGCTGAAGCGGGTTGAAAGGTCAACATCTTTCGGCAGGATGTCGCTCTTGCGCGGTACGATCATCACATCATCGAAAGTCAGTCCGACCCGCTCTATTATTTTTTTCATCGTAACAACCTGTAATTTTTGGTGTCAAGGCAATTTCAGCGCCGCATCAACAGGATTGAAATTAATAGATAATTTTAACAGGATTAGCCTTAAAAGTCAAAGGCGGCGAATCGGGAGCGGGGAGGCGGTCAACGGTGAGAACCGGAGCGGCGGTCGGCATCCGTATCCCAGACATGCCGGTTGACTGAGCGAGGTAGACGCTCGGTTGACGGGCGGTTGGCGTAGATGGCAATCGCCCCCTCCGCGCCGCCGAGCAGGAACAGGCGGTCGCCGTCAGACGCGGCATCCGTAGGAGTGACAGGCAATCGCAGGCTCTGGTATATCATCGTCCGGTAACCGTCCACCACATGGAGAAGGCTGCGGTCGGCACGATCGAGAACGTACATTTCCTCGCCCGAGGCATACACGTAATCACCGTCCAGCGCAATCTCGTCACGCCTGAAAAAGGTGCGGCGGTCCGCCACCGTGATGGTTCCATCGGACAGGACATAAGCATTCAGCGAATTCGGCGGAAGATAGATGTCCCGCACCGCGCCATCCGCCTGGACCACGGCCAGAGAGCGATTGTCGCGGCGGTCGAAAACCAGGCTGTTCTGGGATGTTCCGAACCAGCAGAAGGAGGTGTCCGGGTCATCGCGTATCACGCTTATTCCACCTGGGGTGGAGGTAAGATCCAGCACCTGGCGGTCATAAATCAGATTAACCTGGCTGCCTGTGGCGCGTCCGGAATAGTCCGCCGCTATGTAAGGCGGGCTGAACTTGAACGGACGCAGCGGCCAGCTACGGTCAAGTCCCAGCGTTTCGGTCACGCTGAACCGGTAGAGATCGGCGGCGGTGAGCACCCAGGCCATTCCATCCCAGGTGAATACTCCCCGTCCCTCAGCGGCCAGCGGTACTCCTCCGTAACGGAATTTCCGGTTCAGGTCCACCCGCTCGACCATCCGTCCCTGGTCCGCCACCAGAAAAGACTCGGAGGTCCCGAGACGGGTGAAAAGACGGACCCCGCGGGGAAGATCGAGAATGCTGCTGATGGAAAGGCGGGAGGGCGGATAATCCATCCCCACGGCCAGGCTGTCATCGAACATGGTCACGCGGTTGGCTGCGGCGGAATAATCCAGGCTGCCTCCGGCGTCCACTATCTCCTCGATCATGTAATTTTCAGGGTTCAGCACCATCACGTTCCGCCGGAACAGGTTGTTTACCACAATCCGCCTGTCCTTGTAAACCATCCGGCCGAGCAGCACGCCCACCAGCACCGAATACTTTTCCTCGATTTTTCCCGCATCCAGCACAGTTATCGAACTGGACAGGCCATTGGCCACCCACAGCGCCCCCTCCCGCTCCACCAGGGGCCCCGGACCGAACTCCACCTGCGTCTGCCTGATCCTGCCCTGCAAGTTGTCATCCAGCGTAAGCAGCCAGTCCATTCCGGCGGTGACATGCACTTTCGATCCGCCGGGAAGCACCCGCTGAGGATCGGCGGGCAGGCTGCGCTGCGCCGGAGTCGAATAATCCGAGGGGTCCAGGCTGTACAGCTCCCGTCCGGAGAGGGCGCAAAGCCTCTCTCCCCGGCTATCTGTCCCAAGCGTGAACACCGCTCCGCCGATATCGGCAAGTTTTTTCAGCGCAAGCTCGCCCTCGCCCGAGGTCAGGCTGTAGACCGACGAGCGCTCGCAGCCGCCCGCGGCCAGGAACATCGCCTTGCCCTCGGCCGGAGCGCACCAGGCCAGCACCGGAGCGCCGAGAGAAAACTCCCTGCCGAGCCTTGAAAAAGCGGCTGGGTCGAACAGCAGAACCCTGCCGTCGCTCAGTCCAGTCAGTAGTAATATCCCGCTATTACGGTCCTCGGCCAGAAGCCATGGAGCAGCCGCCGGAACTGACCGCCGGGCGGGGCTGTCTGCCGGGCGTGTCAGGTCCAGGCGAACCAGATCGCCGCGCGCTTCATCGGTCAGGTACAAAAAACGCCCGTCCCGCGACAGCAGGACCGCTCCCGGATTGAAATCCAGGAAGAGGGTGTCTGTCAGCAGGTAGTCTTTCAGGCTCCAGACCAGCATTCCGGAGGCATCCCGCTCGAGCAGGTAAAGCTCCTGGCTTGGAAGGTTGATCTCGAAAGAGCGCAGGCCACGGGGCGAGGGGATCACGGCATCCACATCCGGCCGGGAGGTGTTGATCACCGACAGGTTCCGCGAACCGCGGTTGACCGTGAGCAGGCGGCTGCCGTCCAGAGGCAGCATCTCCTCGATCAGTGTTCCGTTGCCGCCGCGCGGCCCGAAATGGAACACCGCCTCTATCTCCATGTTGCGGCGGGCCGTGTCATAACGGAACCCGTCCAGACGATCCGCACCGGGCAAAGGCTTCGGCCTGAAAACCCGCGGGTCCATGTCTCCCCAGCCGAGCACCGGATATGTGCGCACGAGCCAGTCCAGCGTTTCCTGGTCCAGCCTTTCGGCCACCTCGGGGTACTCCGGCCGGAAATAACCGCCGGTCTTAAGGCCGCATGACGGGCGCTGTGGCGCGGCCTGGTAAGGAATGTGGAACTCAGCCCTCACAGCCGGAGCAGTACTGAGAAATGTGATAATCGCGAGGTAAAATATGATATTCGCACTGAATTTCATTGTATACTCAAGCGCAGCCGAAAGAGAAAACGGATGTGTAAGCGAAGAAAAAATGTAGGGGCACGGCGCGCCGTGCCCCTTGTATCTTGAAAAGAGATTATTAA
>CAYYNT010000060.1:0-28482 GCA_964473155.1 uncultured Gemmatimonadales bacterium
TTTTCCACAAGACGGAAAAGGACATGAAATCCCTGTCCTGACAAGCCTGGTCTCTTTGATTGGCTGACAGTTCAATAATCAGCTCGTGTTATCCGGTTTTCCCCCGACAGTTATGTATTATGCTCCAGACGCATCCTTTTCGGCTCGTACTCGCAGTAAGGCTCCTCGGCCAGATAGTCGCCCGTCTCGCCGAACGAGCGCGCCCGGCAGCCCATGCAGACATTCTTGTATTCGCACAGGCCGCACTTGCCGGTCAGATTGCCGGTGTCGCGCAGCACCTGGAACAGGTGCGACTCGTTCCAGATTTTCTCCAGCGGCGTTTCCCGGACATTGCCCGCCGCCACCGGCAGATAGCCGCAGGGGAAGACCTCCCCCTTGTGGCTCACGAAACAGACCGCCGTCCCGGCCAGGCAGCCGCGGGTCATCTGGTGCATCGCCCCATGACCGTGCCCCTTGGCGCGCATGGCCTCCACACCTCCGCGCTGAAGAGCGATCCGGAAATAATGCGGCGCGCAGGTGGCCTTGAGCTGCAAGTTCGGGTATTCCACGCTCTTGTCGTAAATCCAGTTCAGCACCTCCTCGTAGCGCGCTGGCTCAAGCTGCATATCTCGGGAAAGCTCCACTCCGCAGCCCACTGGCACGAGCATGAAAAAGTGCAGGGCCTCGGCCCCGTTGTCCAGGGCCAGGCGGACTATATCCTCGAGCTGGTGCACGTTGTGACGGGCCACGGTGCAGTTGACCTGCATGCTCATCCCGCGTTTCTTAAGCGCCCGGAAACCTGACAGGGCCTGCCCGAAAGAGCCGGGAAGGCCGCGGAAACTGTCGTGCACCTCCGGCGTGGCTCCATCGAAACTGATCGACACGCGCCGCACACCGGCCTCGACTATCTTACCGGCCATGGAATCATCCACCAGCGTCCCGTTGGTCGCCAGGGCCACGGGCAGGCCGCGCCCGGCGGCATGGGCGGCGATATCCAGGATGTCCGGACGCACCAGCGGCTCGCCGCCGCTCAGCACCAGGATCGGCCGGGCGAACGCGGCGATCGAATCGACCAGGCGCATGCAGTCCGCGGTTTCCATGTCTCCCGGGGCCAGCCCGCCGCCGAACAGGTCCAGCCTGCGGCAATGACGGCAGCTCAGGTTGCACCCGGCTGTGGTCTCCCAGAACACCAGGCGGAGCTGATTGCCCAAAGCGCCCGGCCCCGCGCCGGTCAACGGCCCGTGGGGATGGCCGGAGGGAGGGGTTTTATCATCACTCATCAACTCTCCTGTTCATTACATCAGTCCATATGCCATTAAGGAACAACCACGTTTCGTCAGCCGCTTGAAGATTTTTGCCACTGGTCTTTGCCCAGGGCGGCACACTGGGCCGCTCCGGGGCCGTACTGTCCGAGCCGGGACGAAGAAGCGGAGTAAAAGCTCAGTGCACACCTGAAGCTGAGACAGCTCCACCGCCGGGCGGGCAATTGCGCGTCAGCGCCGCCCCGCGACCAGGTAGCGTGAAAGAACGCCGTGCACACTCCAGATTTTCCCTTCCACCACGGCCAATGCGAGTTTACGGCCCCCAGCGTCTTTTGGTCCTTTTCCACAAGCCGGAAAAGGACATGAAATCTATGTCCTAACAAGCCTGAATGCTCTCATTAGCTTACAAGTCAAAGACCGTGCCGTGTTATCCGTTTTTTCCCGGACAGTTCTGACATATGTTCAAAACTCCTATCGCATTCAATCAATGTGGCTCAGATCAATATCTCTATCCCGGCCCCCGCTGTCAACGCGCCGTGTCTTTCAGACCATCCAGAAACCGTTCCACGCTTGTTCGCCGGGGGCTTTCCGGCATGGTTCGCAGCACCCGCTCCAGCAGAGCGCGAGCCGAATCCGGCCGCTCCAGACGCTCGGCCAGCAGCATCCCGAAGTTTACCATCGCGTCCGGGTAGTCCGGCTTTATGGCCAGGGCTTGCGCATATGCCGCCGCAGCCTCCCCGATCCGCCCCAGCGCGGCCCGCGACCCGCCCAGGTTGTTCCAGGCCGCGGCATACAGGCTGTCCAGGGCCAGGGCTTTCTCGTAGTCCCGGCAGGACTTTTCATACTGCTGCAGCGAGAAATGAACTATCCCCAGATTGTTGAACACCTCGGCCGAGGCCCCCTCCATCGAGACGGCCCGCTCGTATGCTTCCTGGGCCTTCTGCGTCTGACCGGACATCTGGCGTGCCACTCCCAGGTTGAACCAGGTCCGCCAGCAGGCCCCTGTCATCCCGGAGGCTTTCTCAAGCGCCTCTCCGCCGGAGCCGTAATCTCCCAGACGGACCAGCAGAGCGCCCAGGTCGGTGAGCAGGTCCGGGTTCTCGGGCATCGCGGCCCTGGCGCGATTGTAGAACCCCAGCGCCGCCTGCAACCGTCCTGAGGATTCGTGCAAACGGGCCAGCAGGGCCAGCGCCGGGCCGTAATCCGGGTTGATTACGAGCGATTTCTCAAGCGCGCCCTGTGCTCCGGCGCTGTCGGCTTGCTCCAGAGAGGCGCTGCCCAGAAGGAAAAAAGCGCGTTCCGAGGGCGACTGCGAGCGGGTGGCCCGTTCCGCCGCGGTTCGGGCCGAATCGGCCCGCCCAAGCAGCAGCCCGGTCTCGGCCAGGAACTCCCAGGCCGACCAGTTGGCCGTGTCTGCGGCCAGCAGGGCGCGGAACTCACGCGCGGCCAGTTCCGGGTGTCCATCGGTCAGGTAGCTCACCCCTAACATGTAGCCCGGCACGCTGCCGATCATGTCCTTGGGGTCGGGCAGGTCCGAGATATCGGCTTTCGGCGCGATGCCCCGTCCGGCCGCGTAACCCAGGGTGCGCAGGGCTGCGCTTTCCTCCGCGCCCATCGCCGCGGGACGGCCCTCGCCCGCTCCCTTTGGAGTGATCTCACGCTTCAGGTTTTCCAGCACCAGGGCCAGCGAGTCGGAGGAGGTTCCGGGGGCCAGGTTCTCCAGCTCGGACGGGTCACGGGATAGATCGTACAGCTCGGGGCGCGGAGCGCGCACGTATTTGCGCTCCCCACGCAGCACGCCCTCCAGCGGGCTCCAGCCGTGGCAATACCAGGCATAGAGGCATTCCAGGTACAGGGGGCGGTTCGCGGGAGGGGCAACGAGGCCATCGGCCGTGGCCAGCGCCATACCCTGGCTCCCCGCAGGCGGCTCGATCCCGCAGAGCGTGGCCAGGGTCGGGGCCACATCCGCCAGGCTGACCGGTTCGCGGACAATTCTTCTTTCGAATTCAGTTTTTCCCGGCACTCGCAGAATCAGAGGCACATGCACGGTGGAGTTGTAGATAAACGTGCTGTGAGTCTGCTCGCCATGCTCGCCCAGGCCCTCGCCGTGGTCGCCCAGCATCAGCACCGCCGTGTTGCCGTCAAGTCCCAGGCTGTCGAGTACGGCCAGAAGGCGTCCCAGGCAGTGGTCTGTCCAGGCGATCTCGGCGCGGTAGGGATCGTTCAGCCGCGAGGCGAAAGGCTCCGGGGCCTCGAACGGGCGGTGAGGGTCATAAAAATGGACGAACAGGAAAAACGGCCTTTTCCCGTTGCCTTTCAGCCATTCGACGGCGCGCACGGCAACCTCATCCGCCCGGCGCTCCCGCTGGGCTAACATCCCGGTGGCGCGCCCGCCGCTGTACATGTCATCGTCATACAGCCCGAAACCGCGGTCCAGGCCGTAACGGCTGTCCAGGACAAAAGCGCCGGTGAAAGCGGCCGTGGCGTAACCCGCTTTCCGGAACGATTCAGTCAGCGTCGGGATCGACTGGTCCAGGCGGAAAGTGCCGTTGTTGCGCACCCCGTGCGCCGTGGGATACAGACCGGTCAGGACAGTGGCGTGCGACGGCAGGGTGATCGGAACCGGCGTGTACGCCCGCTCGAAACGCACTCCCCGCGCGGCCAGACTGTCCAGCACCGGGGTGCTGGCTACCGAGTCGCCATAGCAGCCCAGGCGGTCGGCGCGGGTGGTGTCAAAACTCACCAGAAGCACATTGAGCGCCTGGCGGGGCGCACAGGTGAGCGAAACCGTAAGGGCCGTAGTCAGCCACAGCCGGAATGACAGTCTATTCTTCAGACTCATTTTGTTTTCTCCAGCTCATCTCTCGCCTGGTCCGCCCACCCGGCGTCCGGTTCGAGCGCCAGGGCGCGGGTCAGATACCGGCGGCCCGCCTCGGGCTCGTCCAGCTCGCGAAGGCAAAGCATCCCCAGGCTGAAACCGGCCTGTGCGTAAAGGCTGTCCAGGGCCAACGCGCGAAGGTAATATTTTTTCGCTTCCGCCCCGCGTCCCTCTGCCGCGGCCAGGTTGCCCATGTTGTTCCAGGCCGGCGCGTAGAGGCTGTCCGCGGTCAGGGCCGCGCGGTAAGCCCTCTCGGCCCCGGCTGTCTCTCCGGAGGAATACAGGACCACCCCCAGGTTGTTCTGGACTTTCTCATCCCCGGCGAACCGGGCGGCCACATTCTCCAGGCAGGCCCTGGCGCGATCCAGGTTTCCGAGACGCCAGGCGGCGATTCCCAAGTTGTAGAGGGCCAGCGGATAAAGAGAATCCACGCTCAGCGCCGCCTCGAAACACCCGGCCGCGCCGCGCGGGTCGCCGCGGTCCAGGAGCAGCTTGCCCAGGTCGTTCAGTATTTCCTTGTCCTGCGGGGCCAGGCTCCTTGCTCGCTGCAGCAGGGCCAGCGCGCTGTCGGGCTGTCCCTGGCGCAGGCATATCTCGGCCAGAAGGAACGCCGCCCGCGCGTGCGATGGATTGATCTCCAGGGCGCGGGTCAGCCACTGGCGGCCAAGCGGCAGGGAATCCATTCTTGAGTACAGCATTCCCAGAAGGAAATTGCCCTCGCACAGCGGGTCGGTCTCCACCGCGGCGTGAAACTCCCCGGCCGCCTCGGGAAACCGCTCCTCGCGCCAGAAAATGTAACCGCGGTAAAGATGGGCGAACACGTTCTCCGGGTTCTCACGCAGCACCCTGGCGAAAGATTCGAGCGCGGCGGCGTAATCCCCCTCTGACTCCTGCACCACGCCATTCAGAAATCCGCCCAGCGTGCGGAGCATCGCTTTGGGGTCCGGACGCTCCTTCCGCGGCTCTTTCAGACCGGGCAGGCTACCGGCGATATAGCCCAGGGCGCGCAGACGCTGGGCGTTCTCGGCATCCAGCGCCACACCGCTTGAATGCGGCGCGCCCGGAGGAGTTATGTCCCGCCGCAAGGCCACGAAACGTCCGTCCGCCTCCGTCAGCGCCAGGCTGTCTGACCCGGCCAGATTATCCAGCTCATCCGGATCGGCTTTCAGGTCGTAAAGCTCCGGCTCCGGGGCCTGGATGTATTTCCTGTCCCCGCGCACAAAACCGGAAAGCGCGCTCCATCCGAAAGAGTTTTCCGGCAGGCAGGTCTCGAAATACAGGGTACGGGACGCTCCTATGGCCGCGCCGCGTACGGAAGGCAGAAAGCTGCGCCCGTGCAGCCCCTGGACCGGCTCCCGCCCCAGACAGTCGAGGATCGTGGGCAGTATATCCACCTGGCTGACAGCGCTGTCCACCACCCGCCCCGCCGCCTCGCCTCCCGGCAGCTTGAGGATCATGGGCACGAGTATTGTCGGGTTGTACACGAAGATGCCGTGGGTCGGCTCGCCATGGCTTCCCAGCGATTCGCCGTGGTCGGCCACCGCCAGGATGAGCGTGTTGGCGTACCGCCCGCTGCGCTTGAGCTCATCCAGCACCTGCCCGATCCGGCTGTCCATGTACGCCACCTCGCCGTCATAGGGACTGCCGGGCAGGAGCGAATCGAACGGAGACGGCGGTTTGTAGGGAGCATGTGGATCATAATAATGCAGCCAGAGCGCGAAACGCTCGTCTCGCGGCAGGGATTTCAGGTATTCCATCGCGGCGCCGGTCACCTGGTCCGCGCTACGTTCGACCATGAATCCGGCGGCGCGGTCCGGACAGGCCTCGAAACGCTCGTCATAGCTCTCGAAGCCTCGCGCCAGCCCGAAACGCGAGCTGAGGACATAGGAGGCCACCACCGCGGAGGGCCGGTAGCCCTCCTGCCTCAGCGCCTCCGCCAGGGTCAGCGGCCCCTCGCCCAGACGGTAGAGGCCGTTGTCCCGCAACCCATGGGCCGGAGGGTACAGTCCGGTCATGATGCTGGCGTGGGCGGTCAGGGTGACAGGGGCCACGCTCCAGCAGCGGCTGAAACGCGCGCCGTCCGCCGCAAGGCCATCCAGTGCTGGGGTGATTGCCGCGCTGTCCCCATAACAGCCCAGATGACCGCGGGAGGTTGTGTCGAGCGTGATCAGCAGGATGTCGAAGGATGGCGTCCGCCGGCAGCCGGCGGCCTGGAACAGCATCAATGAGAGAATGCACAGAAAAAAGAACCGTATCCGCGTCGAACTCAACCCGGCCTCCGAGGTTCACCTGGCGGGGCGCAGTCATCATATCGCCGGGCAAGTATACCACGGCTCCCTTTCCAAGATCAAGAACACTTTTATGACTAATAATATTGCTGTAAAACCATCCCGAAATAAAGAGGGCCGGCCCACTTTTTCGAGCCGGCCCTGAAAGAGAGTATGTGAATCGGATGATTATTTGACCGGAAACACCATCAACTGGCTCTGAGTTTCTTCCTCACCCAGAAGGATAAGGCCTCCGTCCTCGGAGGCGGCCACGGTGGCGAACTGGTAGCCGCGCCAGACCAGTTCTCCGGCTATTTCCGGAGCGATCAGCGGGAAATCCGGGTTGCCCATATCCTTGAAATCGCCGCTTTTCGGATCATAGGAGAACAGGTGGGCATAGCCCGGGGCCGAGCCTGCCACGCCATAAAGCTTTCCATCCGCGCCGAAAGCCAGGCCCTTGATCCGGGGCATCATGATCGGCTTTCCCAGGTTGGCCACCTTGCCGCTGGCCGGATCGACCCTGAACAACTGCCCGTCTCCGGCGTTGCCGCCGTACAGCGTGCCGTCCGGGGCCACGGCCCAGGCATCCACCCGCCCAAGCGCCCGGCGTCCCCACACCTCCGGCAGCTCGCCCAGGTCATCGAACTTGTCGCTCGACGGGTCGTAACGGAAAAGACGGTTGACCGGACGGCTCCCGTACACCCTGCCCTTGCGGTCCACCGCCAGGGCGCGGCTCAGGACTTCCTCGGTCTCCAGGGAGTATTCATTATGGTAATAGGCCAGGTCTCTCTTGCTGAGCTGTGTTTCCTCGATCACGCGGGTGCGGGTAGTGGCTATCTCGTAGATGAAAAACTTGCCCGAGGGGTAGCTGATACCGTAAAGCCGTCCTTTCGCCATGTCCGCGGCCAGCGAAAAAACGCCCTCGCCCGGCACAGGCGCGCCCAGGTCCTGCACCTTGAACTGGCCGTTCTCGAACGACACCTTGATCAGATGCCCGTCCCCGTCCTGCGCATCGGCGAGCGTCCCGGCGTACAGCGCCCCGGCCGCCCCGCGGCAGAACCCGCTGGTTATGGCTCTCTGGCCGGGAATGGCGCCGGCCAGGTCGAATGCGGCCTCCATATCCTTCTTTTTCAATGACACCGCGAACAGAAACGGGCTGAGTCCTTCACTGGCAGTGGTTCCGCCTATCGCATAATCCCCGCACACTATCAGCGAGGTTATCGCATTGCGGTATATCGGCAGGCGCAGACGGCCGCCCCCCGCGTTCTCCAGTGAAACCTCGACCGCATAAGACCCCCGGGGCTTAAAAAACTCATACTGCGCCGCCAGCGGCGGGGCCGCGGCAGCCAGGGCCAGCACTGCGGCGGTCAGACCACGGAAGAGACTGCTCATCTCACTACCTCCCTCTGCGGATTGAAGATAATCATGAAAGGACGGCTGGCCCCGGATTCCCCCATATTCAAAGCCTCGCGGCTCTCCCGTCTCCCGGCGAAATACAGGTTCCCCCGGCTGTCCTTGACATCGCAGCCGGTGACTTCGCTTATTTCGGAAACCGGGAAGCGGAGAACCACGCGTTTGCTCCGGGTGGCCGGATCGAATTCCATCAGCAGCGTGGTGTCACGTACCACATAGCGCCCGTGGCCACCGATAAAATAGTACAGCTTGCCGTTGTCCCCCAGACCAAGGTTGGGACTGTAGCCCGGCGGTGGGAGCTTCGGACGGTCAATTGTCGGGCCGAGAGCGCGCACCACGCCGATACCGCGGCGCTCAGGCTGGAACGAGATCACCATGTTGCCGTAGGTTATCAGATAGATCAGTCCCCGCGCCCTGTCGGTGGCGTAGACCGGGACTCCGGTAATGATGTCTCCGGCGGGAGTGCCTGGGAACGCCGGCAGGCTGTCCTGTTTAAAAAGCAGGCGTCCGGTCTGGCGCTCGTACTTGACCAGGCGCTGACGCCAGTCCACGTAATAGCCGTTGCCCCACCAGTCCTGGAAAACGCAGCGCGGCACATGCGCGCTTCCAAGCCGCCCCAGGTCGCGCAGGTTGTTGGTGGACGGGTCATAAACCAGGAAATGAACCTGCGGGTAGCTCACCGCGTAGATCAGGCCTCCGGCCGCGTCCAGGGCTATATCCTTTATGCTGTCATAACGCAGCCCGTGGCCCAGGCTGGTCAGGCGGGAACGGGCTGGGTCCCATTTCATGAACATGCCGCCGCCGTAACCCCGCGGGTGTTCCATCAGGTACTCCTCGCGGCTCTCCCCCCCGTCTGTCGCAAAATACATGCACCCGTCCGGCCCCTCCAGCAACTGGCTGTGCACCTTGGCCTGCCACTGCCAGGGGCGCAGATGAGCCAGGCTGTCCAGGCTGCCGAGAAGGCGCATCCGGCCCGAGGCGGCCGCGTATTCGTACAGACAGACCCGGTCGCGGTGGTTGGTCACGGCGACAAACACCTTGTCGTGACGGCTGCTGTAGCCGATTGAGCGCCATGTCGAATGCGCATCCGGAAAACCCGGATACTCGACGAACCTGATGTTGCGCCCGGTGATATGGGTCTCGGCCGCCGCCGCTGAAAATGACAGCACAAGCAGCAGCACCAGATTTGCAGTTTTCACTGCCCAGCCTCCGTTTGCAGCTTCCAGCGCCCGGCCCGATTGCTAAAAAACATAGACAAGCGGTTCATTCCGTCATTTCCCCTGAGGATTGATCTCTTTTTCAGGGTTGAATATGATCATGAACGGCCTGCTTGCGCCGGATTCGCCCATCTGTTCGGCCCGGCGATCGCTCCTGCGTCCGCAAAAATACAGATTCCCGTCGTGATCTCGCACATCCGCTCCGGTCACCTCATCGACTTCCGTGAGCGGAAAACTTAGCGCCTCCCGCCTGGTTCGCGTTGCCGGATCAAACTCCATCAGCATATTCTGCGGCTTGCCGCCGACATACATGCCGTGCCCGCCGATGAAATAATACAGCTTACCGTTGCCCCCCAGGGCCAGGTTCGGGCAGTAGTAGTCCCACGGCTGACGAGACGGGTCGTTGTACACGCTGCCCAGAGCTTCCACCTTACCGAATCCCGATCGCTGCGGATAATAGGCCATCAGCATCGCGCCATAGGTGACCAGGTAGATCACGCCTTTTTCGCGGTCGGCGGCGTAAGCCGTAACTCCGGTGATTATCCTGTTCCCCGGTGTTCCGTCGAATGCGGGCAACGAGTCGGAGCTGAACAGCAGCTTGCCGCTGTGGTCCTCGTACTTGATCAGACGCTGGCGCCAGTCGACATAGTACATGTTGCCATACCAGTCGCTGAAAAACACGCGCGGCACGTGGTCGCTGCCCACGCGCCCCAGGTCGGAGAGATCGTTTTTCTTCCAGTCGTACAGCAGAAGGTGCACCTGCGGGTAGGAGACTCCCAGTATCAGCCCGCTCTTGGCGCTCACCTGGATGTCCTTGATGCTTTCGTACTGAAGGCCGCGGCCAAGGTTGGTCAGACGGTCCTCGACGGGATCGTACTGGAGGAAAAATCCGCCGCTGTAGCCGTGCGGATGGTTCATCAGGTATTCCTCCCGGCTCTCACCGCCATCCGTGCTGAAATACATGCAACCGTCCGGCCCTTCCACTATCTGCGAATGCACCTTGCCCTGCCACTGCCAGTCGCGAAGGTTGACCAGGCTGGGAATGAATCCGGCCAGACGCATTTTCTGCTTCGGAACATCGTACTCGAAAAGTCCCACCTTGTCCCTGTGGTTGGTGACTCCTACATACACCCGGTCAAAACGGGAGCTGTAACCGATCGAACCCCAGGTCGAATGCGCCTCGGGAAAATCCGGATATTCGACATAGCGGATATTCCTGCGCGTGATCTCCGCTCCGGAGGTTCCCGCCCAGGACAGCATGACCAGGGCAGTGATACACACCAGACGTCTCAATCGCATCAAAATCTCCTTTCCGGTTGTAAAACAGGTGGCTGGATTCTTAAGAAACTTGTCAAAGAAACACTTTCCTGTTTATTATTGTGTTGTCCGCGAACCGTCGCCGGAAATCGGTGTATATATGGAATAAGCCTTACCCCTTCCGGGCCGCCGGACAAACTTTGTTTAGAATTCGTTCTGCAATCTAATTCAGGCCCCCCGGGGGTGTCAATCCACAGAGATGACTTTTGTTCCCAGCTTTCCCGGGGTATGGCCAGAACGCGGACATACCGGATGTATCAAAATACACAACCACGGGTGGATAAATGAACAAAACCGCAGCCAGAACCTTTGTCCTGAGTGTATTGTTCGGCCTGAGCCTGTCTGTCGGACTGCTGGACGCCGCCTCACTGGTGTTTAACAGCCACAACGATGACCCCACGAGCGGCAAGCCGCAGAACAAGGTCTGGTTCGCCAAGGGCTGGTGGTGGGCCTGGCTGCCGCATGGAGATTCGGGCGGGCGGATGTGGCGGCGCACCGGCGAGGAGCAGTGGATGCCGGAAGAGCACCTGGACCTGACCTTGCAGCTCCTGCCCGGCCGGGCGGATATCTGGGCCGGGGAAAACGATCTTGTGGCCGCCCTGGTCGAGGACAGCACGCTGGCCATGATCCTGATGCGCTGGAGCGATGTGGACAGCCGCTACGAGCCGGTTTCCATCCCGCTGGTCTGGAACGAGCGCCTGCCTGTCGAAACCGTGACCCTGGCGCGCCAGTCGGACGGCGCATTCTGGGTCACCTACCCGGTCGACAGCGCCGGTGTGAGGAAAGTGGTGGCGCGAAAAGCCCACGCCGATCTGCGCTGGCCTATCGGCAAGCCGGTGGTGCTGGACGAGGCTGTCGCGCCCGATGATATCTGCGCCATTGTCGAGGGCGAGAAGGCTGTGGAGGTTTACTGGACGGATGAGAAAGATCAGTGTTTCTATCGCAGCTCGCACGCCGACAGTCAGCCCGACTCTGTCTGGTCCGCCCCGGAGACGGTCCTGAAAGGCAACAAGGACCCCCAGGACAACCCGGCGTTCTGCCACCCGGCCTCCGCCAGCCCGAACGCCCCGAAGCTGCTGATCGCCACCCGCAATTCAGCCCTGGAAAACGGCAAACCGGTGTTAGGTCTGATGACTTTCGACCGCGCGGGTCAGGTGCGCAAAACACCGTTCGCCGTGATGCAAAAAGATGCCGAGCCTGTTCAGCCGCTGGCGGCCTGGGTCTACGGGCGGCCGGTGGTGTTCTATACCCTGCTGGGGCAGGCGGCGCAGGGATTCACGGTCAACCGGATCATGATGCAGCCGTTTACGCCGGACGGCTCTCAGGTGCAGGGCGAGCCTGTAGAGGTCGTTCCGCAGGCGGTGGGGCTCGGCTGGCCGGTCAGCGCCAGGGTGATACAGCCCGGCTCGCCACTCCTTCTGTTGAGCAGCGACAACCAGGGCAACGTCTTCGAAACCCTGATCGAAACGCAGAAGAAACCCGGCAATTAGTCAGCATACACACCATGGAGAATCAACGTGGGCTGACCAATAAGTCCACGTTGTTGATCCTTGCAAACCAATTTAACCTCTAACTGCTTGCTTTAAAAGCAGTTCTGTAGGGTCACGGTGCGCCGTGACCCTACTTTATTTTAAAGAACATCTCTCAGGATGCAACAAAATAGAACGCCCTTTTAAGCGTGTTGAAAAAAGGCTTAAAACACAACCCCCTGTTTCCTTCTTTTCTAATGGGGACTTGACTTTGCCGCTGCCAATCGTTTGAATATGGCAGGCAGTCGGGGCTTTTCCTCCCCCCTAAAAATGGGCGGACTGAGGGGGATCCAATAAATCAACACACCTGTTTTATCCGGATTATTCATAAAAGAAAAATTCTTTTCGGGGCGGCCCCCCCGTGGCCGGCCGGTCGTAATATTTACCGTCTCAGAACAGCTCGCTCCTTTTCCGCCCCCCATCCTCCCAGTCAATCTGCAACCGCTTCGGCGCGATTTTGCTTCCCGGACTTCCGGTCTCTCCCTCGCCCCACCAAGCCAGCACCCGCTCCCCGTCCACCTCGAACCCGCGCCAGTTTTCCTTATCCACCATCGCCACCCGTGGTATCTCCTCGCCCTGCCGGAACGGGACTACCAAAGCCAGGAACCTGACCGTCTGAACCTGTTCCCGCGTGGCGGCGCAGAAATGCCACTGGTTGGCCGCGCCCTCGTAGCGCTCCTCGGGCGGCAGAGTGAAGCGATCATTCTGGCTGAACTGCATGTCCGCGCTGCATAGCAGCCGCACCAGGCAGGCCGCATCCCCCTGCCGGACAATCAGCGAGCCACCCGTTGAGTCGATCTCGAACGGTCCGAGCGCGTGCAGCAGGTACTGGAACGCGGCCGGTCCGTCTGTCTCGAGGTAATCCAGCACTGCCAGCCAGGGAGTCTCCGTTCCCTGTCCGCGGAAAGCCAGGGAGCGCCGCGCGGTAATCACTTTTGGATCATCGGGAGGCAGCGGCTCGGTCAGCAGTTCTCTCCACTGCCTGACTATTTCTTCTTCCAGCGGGGTATTGTAAGCTTCGGCCGCCTCGCCGGTTGTCACGGTCAGGCCGCCTTCTGAATGATACGCATCGATCCTGCCCGCGGCCTCCATCGAATAGACCGCCTGTCCGCGGCCGTTCACCAGCACGGCGTTGTGGGCGCGGGTCTGACGGGTCCAGAGGTTGTGGTGCGGGCTTCCATACCAGGGATAGTACCCGGAATCGATCAGCAGCGGCTCACCATAAGCGTTGAACTGGAAACTGTTCTGGTCGGCGTGGCTGTGGCTGAAACTGCCGTAGCGGCTGGACTTGAACAGCGCCCAGACATCCTGGGCCGAGTCCCCCAGGGCCGAATGCATCGCCACCCAGCCAATATCGCGGAACCATTTCGACTGCGCCAGATCAAGCGGGGGTTTCTCCTGAATGTTTTCCGGTTTCCGGCATAGGAAACCGAACACATCCTCCGCGAACCACTCCAGCCAGTCCGGCTCACCGGCCTTGACCTGAAGGTTGGGCTGGATTCCCGGCTGAACCGCGATATGCTCGCTCTGCCAGAGAAGCACCGGGTCGTTAAGGGCTGCGGCATATTTCATCAGCATCAGTTTTTCCGGGGCGTTGGGGGCCGCCTCGCCGTGGTCGCCGAAACCGCCTCTCCGGGCATAGGGAGGGTGGCAGTACACGGCGAAATAACCGTTGTTGCGGAAGAACGGCTTCCTGTAAAGGTCCACACCGGTAGCATCCCGCAGGGCATCCAGGAAATTGGTGTGCCAGCCCACGTACGCCGACCAGTAGCTCAGGCCCTGCGCCCAGCCCCCATCATCCGAACCCCAGGTCGGGAAAGTGGTCAGGTAGCAGCGCAGCACGTAATCCAGCCAGACATTGGCGTCATCAAATTCCCCCAGGCAGGAAACGGCGGCGAATCCCAGAAACGGTATCGCCCTCACCGCGTGGTTCGACCAGGGGCCGGAGATGAAGTTGACCCGGTTGTAATAATCCAGCATCTGGTTGCCGCGCCGTTTAAGACAGGTCAGGACTTTTTCCCGCTCGGTGCTGTCCAGTTCGGCTGCGATCCAGTCATAGGTGAGAGCCATGCGTTCGAGCATGGGCATGGAGGCCTCGTCGTTGCCCGTGGAGCCATCCGGCAGCGGCAGGTTGTAGCTTGTGATCCCGTCCGGGTCCCAGCCGGACAGGTGCAGAAGCCACTTCCTGGACCCTTCCAGGTATTTCCGCTCGCCGGTGACCCGCCAGGCCAGGGCCAGGCGCATGGCGTGAGCGCTGCCGCGCTTGCCGGGAGTGTAGATTCTGCGCCATTCCCCGACCTCGAACTTGCCGTCCTTGTAAGGCGATGGCTCCGGGTAGAGCGGCTCGCTCAGGGCCGCATCAGCCCTCTGTATGAGCGCGCGCCAGGCGGCGCTGTCCGCTCCGGCTGCGCGTGCGGCTATCTGACGCTCCAAGCCGCCGCCCGGAGAGAAAAACAGCCGCGGCCTTTGTCCCTCCACTTTCGATTCGAGCGCCGTCACATCCGGCAGAGGCAGGGCCAGGGCCGAATCGTTCAAAGTAAAAGTCCTGATCCCGGAACGTCCGAACGGCCTGCCCGTGCTGTCGTTGTACGCCACGAACCAGCGGTATTCGCCCTTCTGGAGCGGTTTCGCCAGCGCCAGCGCCGCCTCGGTCAGTCCATTCGCCGAAACCTCGGCAGAATCCTCACCCTTTCTGAACAGCCGGAAAGTGTAGCTGACGGCTGAGCCGTTGACGGTCCAGAAAAATCCCGGCGGGTTGACCCGGGCCACGGCCGCATCCGGAGGATAGTGAGGAAGGCGCTCCCCGGACAGTTCCGGCTCGGCAACCGGAAGACGCTCCAGCGGGTCTCCGCCGCCCGAGCAGACGCTGAGCGCAGCCATCAGGACAACAACGGAAACAAATTGCCAGCGGGAGACTCTCATTCTCTCCTCCGGGGTGGGAATTATCTGAAGCGGTGATGGAAATGGAGGCAACGCAACCTGGAGCGCGTGGTCAGATGCGCTCTCGGGATTTTTCCGAAAGCTGCGGGTAGAGCTTCTTAATGCAGTCCGGGCACAGGCCGTGGGTGAACTCGGCCTCGGAATGCTCGCGAATGTATTGCTCGATATGGTTCCAGTAGCCCTTATCATCTCTTATTTTCTTGCAGGAAGCACAAATGGGCAATAAGCCGGAGAGTGTTTTGATCTTGCCCAGGGCTTCCTCGTATTTTTCCCGCAGATCTTTTTCCGCGCGCCAGGAAAGAAACATCTTCCGATTTGAAATATGGCGGCTGTGGGCGGCAAGCAGGCCGATAACAATAGCCACCAGAAAAGACACTCCCATGGCGAACAGGGAAACCGCGTCCGGCAGTAACCTGAAATTGAGGAATACTATTATCTCAGTAACCATGAACAGGGTGACCGGGAGCACCTGGTAGAGGAACCTGTTCGGCACGTATAAAAACGATACGAAGATAACCAACAAATCTACAAATAGATACGTATAATAATCTACCGGGCGGGTGCAATTGACTATGGAAATGAACAGGTTGAAAAGAATGATTGTGACAAGCACTGTAAAATCGATCAGGTTCTCATTCCTGGTCCGGTAACAGATCAACCAGCATACCGGCGCAAGCGAGGCCGCCGCGATCCTCCCCAGGAGCAGTTGATTAAGCCATTTCTGAGCTTCCTGAACCCTGAGGTCGGAAAAAATAAACGCCAGGCAGAACACCGCGATCAAGATCAGCACCGTATATATTTTCTTTTTGTCCGAGGCCAGATATTCCTGCCGGTACTGGTGCTCTGTCGCCTCGGATTCAAACCTGGCAGTCAACCTGTTGATAGCACCCATCTTATCCCCCCACACTCTCTCATTCCCGCTCTTTTACCCTGTGCAATTTGTTAAAAGAAGAATATTAATTCCATTTTACAGTCCGGGCAAGCTCTCGATCATATAAAAAAGGATGCCCTGCCGCTGCATCCCGGATCGCCCGCGCATTATTCTCTCTATCTGCCTTGGCCTGCTTCAGAGGCTGGATGTCTTCTGCATCATCCGCACGGTGCGGAAATAGTTCAGCTCCAGCAGCAGCTTGAAAAAGTTCTCGAACATTTCGGGGTAGCGCTGGAGGTGACGCAGAAGGTTCTGCACCGGCATCCTGTAGCCGACTGTCTTGCCAACCGCCTCGACCTGCGCCCCGCTTATCGCCCCGACATTCAGGATCGAGGCCTCGCCCACCATTGTCGGGGCCGAAAAGGTGTCCAGCACCATCAGGCGTGATTCAGCCTCCTCATCCTGCCCCTTAGTCACCATTATGCTCACTTTCAGCTTTCCCTGTTCCACCATCACCATGGCCGGATTGGGCTGTCCCTGTTGGATGAGCGTCCCGCGCAGCTCGTGCGGGGAGATATGCATGTTCGGGATTGTCCGCATGTTTTTGAGGAAGCGCATCAGGCCCTCCTGCAGCAACATCGGCAGCATCATGCTCTCGTCATCCGCATTCTCCAGCCCGTACTGTATCAGGATTTCCACGTAGTTCTGGTTGACCTCCGCCAGCTTCTTGTACATCACCCGGTTGAGGCTGACCAGCACCTGGTGGCGGTACTTGCGGAACGCCGGGTTGGGGTCTTCCAGGATATCGATCACCGACTGATAATTGAAAACCATCAGTTTCATCGGCTCCTCGGCGTAGACATCCGCCGACCGGCTCACCACCGTGCCCAGGTTGTCGAACACGTTGAGGACTGAGGCGACCATGCTCATCTCGCCCACCGTCCGCTTGTGTGGCACCATGATACGCTCCGGTTGACCGATATCCACCCCGGCGCTTCCTTCGATGATATAGAACAGGGCGCGCCCGGAGGCGTCTTTCTTGATGAAAGGAGTATCGGAGGGTTTGATGCTTTTAACCAGCAGTGTGCCGGACGGCTTTATATCCGGGACCTCGCCGGTATAAATAGTCCGGGTGATGAGCTGAAGCTCCTTTATTACCTGTTCCGCCCTGGCTTCTTCCATTTCCGCCTCTTCTTACTGTAACCCTGGGGGGGTTGGTGACGGCTCATCCGCCACGTATTCACCGAAATGTTACACCTAACCAGGTGAATTTGCAAGTAGATTCTAAAAAGCGTCCTCTTTCAGTCTATCGTTGAATCCTTACATCTCTTGCGCCAGGTTCCACCCCTTCGTATCTTCCGCTCCGGGAGGCCTGTCCATAAAAGCCCGGCATTCTCCTGTGTTAAGAATTATTGAATCAGATCAAGAAGGTCCATTTTTCAGGCCTGACGCATTCGAAAGGGAAAAAGAATGTTAGCCGCTCGCACCGTAAAGGAAAGAACCATCGAACTGACTGATCGTGAACAACCGGTTGCCGGGCCGCACGGGGTCCGGATGGCTGTTGGCTACGCCGGTATCTGCGGAAGCGATATCCATGTCTACCGCGGTGAGTTCGCCCCGCGGGTGAAATTTCCGGCCACGCAGGGCCATGAATTCGCCGGGACCGTGCTGGAAGTGGGCGAAAAGGTGACGCATTTCAAGCCCGGAGACAGGGTCTGTGTGGATCCCATAATCAGTTGCCGGCGCTGCCCGGCCTGTCTTGCAGGGCATTACAACGCCTGCCGCAGCCTGAAACTCATCGGGATCGACATTGACGGCGCTTTCGCCAGCCAGGTGGTTGCGGATGAGGAGCAGTGCTTCCATGTGCCCGATAGCATCTCCGATCGGGACGCCGCCCTGGTGGAGATATTCTCTATCGGCATGCACGCAACCACCATGGCCCGGATCGACCCCGGCGACAAGGTGGTCGTGTTAGGGGCCGGGCGGGTGGGTCTGTCCGTGCTGCAGAACCTGGCGCTCACCGCGGCCGAGAAAGTGGCGGTAGTCGATATAAGCGACCATAAGCTTCGGCTGGCCGAAAGCTTCGGCGCGGCGCTCACGGTCAACGCCCTGCGCGAGGATGCCGTGGCGGCCATAGCTGATTTCACCGGCGGCCTGGGCGCCGACCGGGTGATCGAATGCATCGGCGAGGCGGTGGACGGCGCAGCCGGAGGCAAGGCCCCGCTGGCCCAGGCGGTCGAGATGGTGCGTAACGCCGGGCGGATCACTGTCCTGGGTCAGGGGCCGGTGCAATACGGCATCCCCTGGAAACTGCTGGTCTGGAAAGAGGCCACCATCCAGTGCAGCCGGGTCAGCCGGGGCGAATATCCGCGCGTGATCGCCATGATGGCGGCGGGACGTTACAGGACGGACCCGTTTGTCAGCGCCGAATTCCCGCTTGAGAAGGCCGCCGAGGCTCTCGCCCTGGTCGACAGAGAGCCTCCGGACATAGTGAAAGTGATGTTGAAAGTAGCCGGGGCCTGAGCGTGTGCGCACACGCTCGGGGGAAATCATCCCTGAAGCGTTAAAACGTACTTCAAGGAGCCGTACATGCGCCGTCTCTTTATGCTGGCTTTCATCCTTCCACTGCTGGCCGCCTGCTCGAACCGGGGAGGCAGGCCCGCTGTCTGGCTGCCGGTGGGCGCGGACTCGGTCGTGGTATTCGAGGATGACTTTTCATCTTACCAGCCTGGAACGCTGTCCGAGGAATACACCGCGGTCCAGGAATACCACTGGCGGCCGAAAACATCCGCCTGGGGCGCATGGAATGAGGCAAGCCACTGGATGGCCTGGGACGGGCCGAGCTGGCATATCCGCCAGGAAAGAAACCGCCAGGTGCTGCACCAGGACAATGAGGCCCTTCTCGAAGACAGCAATCCGCTGGTCCTTACCGGTGATCCGCTCTGGACCGATTACGCCCTGGAAGTGGAATTCACTCCTCTTTCGCTCCGTCAGCCGGTGGGGATTGTCTACCGCGCCGCCACCTCGGCCCGGTTCTACATGCTCTCGCTGGAGGAGGGGGGCAAGTGGGTCTGGACCCGCCGCCTGCACGACGCCTGGACCAAGCTGAAAATACGCGACGCCGAATACCGGCCTGGACGCAGCCATACCATGCGGGTGGAGGTCCAGGGGATCAACCATATATTCTATCTGGACGGCCGTCAGGTGGATATCCTCCGGCGCGACCACAATCTTGACGCCGGCCGGATAGGATTGATCGCCAATTCACCCTGCGATTTCCAACGCGTACGCGTGATAATGAGCCATCAGGCCCGCGAGGACTGGCTGAGCCGGAAAGCCGAAAAAGAAAGACTTGAGCGGGCAGAAGCGCCGAAATATCCGCAGCCCGCGCTCTGGAAAAAAGTCGACCTGCGCGGCCTGGCGGTCAACGGCCGCCAGTTGCGCTGGGGCGACCTGAACGGCGACGGGCGGCTGGAGTTCGTGATCGCCCAGCGGCAGCCGGGCGCCTCCGGACCGCTGGCCCGCTCGCTAAGCGGATTGACCGCCATGAACCTGGATGGAGACATCCTCTGGCAGTGGGGACGGAACGACACGCTTTCTGAAATCCTGGCCACCGACCTGCCCTATCAGGTGGTGGACCTGGATGGCGACGGGTGCTGCGAGGTGGCCCTGTCCCACGATTTCAAGGTCGAGCTGTTAGACGGCCGCACGGGCGTGAGCCTTGGCAGCGCACCCACGCCGGAGCACGGCCCGCGGCACCCCGACAGCTTTTACGCCGAGGACCAGCACGAGCGGATACCGGCGGGCGTGCTGTGCTACTGCGACCTCACCGGACGCGGCTCGGTTGGCGACTACCTGATCAAGGACGATTACAACAACCTCTGGGCTTTCTCCCGCGAGTTCAAGCCGCTCTGGAGCGCCAACCTCAACGCCGGTCACTATCCCTACGCCCGCGACATCGACGGGGACGGACGGGATGAGGTGATCCTGGGCTACTGCATGTTCGATCACGACGGGCGGCGGATGTTCGACCTACAGATGCAGGACCACTCGGACGCCGTGTTTGTCGGACACACCGGCGACCCGGAATGCTTCCCCGGCTGGCACACCGTGTTTTGCTCCGGCGAGGAAGGCTTGATGGTGGGAGACACCTGCGGGAACATCCATTCAAAACAGATACTCGGTCACGTCCAGCGCGCCGCCGTGGCGGATTTCCGCCCCGAGCTTCCCGGCTGCGAACTGGCCCAGTGCACTTTCTGGGGCAACCTGGGAGTGGTGAGCCTCCACGCCCAGGATGGGCGCAAACTCTGGGAGGCCCAGCCCAGCTTCCTCGGCTCGCTCTGCCTGGCCGTGGACTGGGTGGGCGACGGTTCGGCTCTGCTGCTGATCTCGGCGGACGACTCCACCGGCGGGATGTGGGACAGCCAGGGCCGCCGCGTGGTCAGTTTCACCGATCCCGGACACCCGGAGCTTACCGCGGACGCGCTCGACCTGACCGGTGACAGCCGGGACGAGATTGTCATGTGGGATACCAGGCAGATGTGGATTTACACCCAGGACCGCCCATCGCCTGGCAGGCCGGTTCACCTTTACAGGATGCCGCTGCACAGCCGCAGCAATTACCAGATGAGCGTGGCCGTGCCGGAACAGTGAAATGAGATAAATGAACTAAGCCGCGGCAGCGCTGCGAGACGTCAAGAGGCGGGGCTGCCTCAAAAATCCCCGTTTTTGCTCTTTGAGAATTGCTGCAAGCCCTAACTATTTGAAAATAATAGTAGTTTCGTAGGAGCACGGCGCGCCGTGCCCATACATTTTATACTTTTGGGACAGCCCCTGTATTGAATTTGAGGACGGTTTTACACAGCGGCGAACCACGATGAATTCTTTTCGATTAAAAAAGGCGCTCCGGGTGAATCCCGGAGCGCCTTTTTATTGCGGTTGCGCCTTGTGAGACTTAGATGAACAGCGGCGCGAGAACCAGCGTAATCGTCGAAAGCAGCTTGATCAGGACGTGCAGCGACGGACCGGCGGTATCCTTGAACGGATCGCCGACCGTATCGCCGACCACGGCCGCGCCGTGAACCGGATTCTTTACTTTCTTGCCGTCAGGCAGCGTCAGGTACTTGCCGCCGTGCGCGCCGGTCTCGACATATTTCTTGGCGTTGTCCCAGGCGCCGCCGCTGTTGTTCAGGAACAGGGCCACCAGGATGCCGACTATGGTCCCGACCATCAGGAACCCGGCCACGGCCTCGGCCGCGATCAGATCGGTGGGTGACTCCTTGAACACCTTGAAGCTGATACCCACGACCACGGGCATCAACACGACCAGCAGGCCGGGAGCCACCATCTGGCGCAGGGCCGAGCGGGTGACTATATCGACGCATGAGCCGTAATCCGGCTTGAAGTCATCCGGGAACACGATCATGTCGTGCTCTCTCTTCAGCTTGGAATACTGACGGCGGACCTCTTCGATGATCGCCTGCGCCGCCTGTCCGACCGCACGGATCGCGAAAGCCGAGAACAGGAACACCAGCATCGCGCCTAACAGGCCGCCCACGAAGACTACCGGCTTGGCCAGGTTGACCGAGAACTCGAAAGCCGGGTTCTCAACCAGGATACCGGAGTACTGTACCACTTCATCCATGTAAGCCTGGAACAGCAGGAAAGCGGCCAGGGCGGCGGAACCGACAGCGTATCCCTTGGTCAGCGCCTTGGTGGTGTTGCCGACTGAATCCAGACGGTCGGTCTTCTTGCGGACTTCCTCCGGCTGCTGCGACATCTCGACAATACCGCCGGCATTGTCGGTGATCGGACCGAAAGTATCCATCGCCAGGATAAACGCCGCCGTGGCCAGCATACCCATCGTGGCCACCGCGGTGCCGAACAGACCGCCGTGCACGCCGCTCTCGGCCGGGAACGCGCTCTTGCCCAGGTAATAGGCGAACAGCAGGGCCGCGCCCATCACTATCACAGGCAGGGCGGTGCACTCAAAGCCGACTCCGATGCCGGCGATGATGTTGGTCGCCGGGCCGGTCTTCGAGGCCTCGGCAATAGTCTGAACCGGACGGTATTTATATTCGGTGTAGTACTGGGTGATATAGACAAACGCGACCGAGGTCAGCACGCCCATGATGCCGCAGAGGTAGAAATGCCACCATGCGCTCGGGGCCTGCGGGCTGGAAAGCAGCCAGTATGTGCAGCCGCCGAAAGCGATCATCGCCAGGATCACGGCGACATAATAGCCGCGGTTCAAAGCGTCCATCGGATCGATCTTTTCCTCTTTGTCCATCTTCACCCAGAGGATGCCGGCGATGGAAGCGATGATCCCGAACGCGCGGGCCACCAGCGGGAACATCATCACGCCGATCACGCCGGCGGAAAATCCCAGCCCCATCTTGTCCGCCTGCGCGGCCAGGGTGGCGCCGAGGATCATGGCGCCGATATTCTCGGCCGCCGTGGATTCGAACAGATCAGCGCCACGGCCGGCGCAGTCGCCCACATTGTCGCCCACCAGGTCAGCTATCACGGCCGGGTTGCGCGGATCGTCCTCCGGAATTCCGGCCTCGACCTTACCCACCAGATCCGCGCCGACATCCGCCGCCTTGGTGTAGATACCGCCGCCGAGCTGCGCGAAAAGGGCCACAAACGATGCTCCAAAACCATATCCGACTATCAGCAGAGGAATCTTGGTCGGGTCCTGGATCGAGCCGACGGAATGGACCAGCCAGTAAAGTCCGCCCACACCCAGAAGGCTCATCGCCACCACGAGCAGGCCGGAGACCGCGCCGCCACGCAGGGCGATACGGAGCGCGTCATTAAGGCTGGACAGGGCGGCTGTGGCGGTGCGGATGTTGCTGCGGATGGAGACCCACATTCCCACGTAACCGGCAATCACCGAACAGGCTGCACCGAGAAGGAAAGACAGAGTGATCCAGAAAGCCAGCTCCATCGAGCTGTCAACCGGGTCAAAACTCTGGTGTCCCCTGACAAACCCATAACCGATGAACAGCACGACCGCGAAAAGCAAAGCCAGCAGAAAAATTGTCCTGTTCTGTCGACGGAGGAACGCCTCGGCTCCCTCTTTGATCGCATTGGAGATACGCTGCATCGCTTCGCTGCCAACGTCCTTCTTCAGGACCCATTTGGCCAGCCAGTAAGCGGTGAGCAATCCCACGATGCTGATCGCCATCACCAGCAACAGCAGAGAAGTCTGGTCCATGCTTCTTTCCTTTCCTTGTTAGGGTTTGGGCGTCTGTGTTTGATTATGCGGGTGCTTCAAATTACGATTCTCGTGATTCGGCTGCAAGATTTCCTGCAATGCTGTGTAAATTCTTTATTCAAGCTGCTCCGCAACAGCCGCCGCTCAGCGGTTGAAACGGCTCATGGCCTGTTCCATCGATTCGGTGAGAGCTACGCGCAACGCCTCGACAGCATCCGGGAAACGATCCAGCACGGCGTTCTCTTCCTCGGGCCGGAACTCATCCAGCACGTGCTCGGCAAGGCCGGTGTCAGCATCCGGGCCTCCCACTCCGAAACGCAGCCGAGCTATCTCAGTGGTGCCCATAGCCTCTATTATCGAACTCATTCCATTGTGGCCGCCCGCGGTTCCGCGTGCCCGCAGCCTGATACGTCCAGGCTCGAGAGCCACATCATCGAAACAGACTATCAGGTTGTTCGACTCGAACGGCCGCTGTTTCCACAAGGCGCTGAGAGCCTGTCCGCTGCGGTTCATATAGAGATGAGGCTTGACCAGCAGAAGGTTAAGTCCCCAGGCCGGGCCGCCGGTCACCAGGCAGGCCCCCTCGCGGTTGAAATCCCCGAAATCCAGGCAGTGCGCCAGATAATCCACAAACCAGAAACCGACATTGTGCCGGGTGTTCTCGTATCGCGGACCGGGATTGCCCAGACCCGCCACAACCGTCGTCACCGCTGCCCCGTCCAGTGTTACTTCTCCTCATCCTCAGAGGATTCACGGCGGATAAGCTCCGGCTCGGCGACCTCGGCGGCTGCCTCGCCCTCGGCTTCCTCAACAGCCGATTTGGCCGCGGCCGGGGCCACCACGCTGACTATCGGGCGCTCCAGATCGGTAAGGATCGTGTAGTCGCCTTTCGGCAGATCGCTGACATGGATGCTCTGGGTAATCATAAGCCCGGAGATGTCCACTGTGATGTGCTCGGGGATATTGTCAGGCAGAACCTCTATTTCCAGATCACGCAGCATGTGCTGGACCACGCCGCCCTGCAGCCGCACGCCCTGGGGAACTCCATGCAGCATGATCGGGACCTCGACTGTCACCTTACGGCCTTTGGGCACCGCGAAGAAATCGAGGTGCTGAATCTGGCGGCGGTAGGGATGCTGCTGAAGCTCGCGGATAAGGGTCTGAAAATTCTTTTTCACCTTGCCCGTGACTTTCAGGTCGATGATCGTGTTCTCGAATGTCACACGCTGCAAAAGGTTGGTCAGTTCGCGGTTGTCCACGGTCAAATGGATCGGATTCTGGTCCGGTCCATACACAACTCCCGGTACGCGCCCGCCCATCCGGATACGGTTCATCTCGTTCTTGCCGAAAGTCTCGCGAGTCTCGGCGTTGAGGACATGCTTGGTTGCCATTTCTCTCTCCTGGTGTTTATCGCGCGAATCAGGTAAACAGCGCGCTTACCGACTCGTCGTTGTGAATGAACGTTATCGCCTTTCCCAGCAGTTCGGAGACCGACAGCACCTTCAGGCGCGGGAAAACCTTGGCCTCCGGAATGTATATCGAATCGGTCACCGCCAGTTCGGTTATCGGCGAGTCCGCCAGCCTGCTCGAAGCATCGCCCGAAAGCACCGCATGCGTGATTCCGACATGGATCGAGCGGGGGCCCTTTTCCTGAATGGCCTTGCAGGCCGCCACCAGAGTCCCTCCGGTGTCGATTATATCATCCACGATAATCACATTCTTGTCTTTTACATCGCCCACTATGTTCAGCGCGGCTGCCACGTTCGGCGCCGGACGGCGCTTCTCGATGAAAGCCATCGGCGCATTCAGGCGGCCCGCATACCCGCGCGCCATTTTCGCCCCGCCTATATCCGGGCAGACCACAACCAGGTCCTCCAGGTTCAGCGACTTGAAATAACGCAGGAAAATATTCACCGAGTACATGTGGTCGCTTGGTATGTCGAAAAATCCCTGGATCTGGTGCGAGTGCAGGTCGAGCATCATCACCCGGTCCACCCCTGCCTGGGCGATCAGGTTGCTCATCAGCTTGGCGCCTATCGCCACCCGAGGCTGATCCTTGCGGTCCTGGCGCGCATACCCGAAATAAGGTATCACCGCCGTTATCCGTCCGGCCGAGGAACGCCGCAGCGCATCCACGATCAGCAGCAGTTCCAGCATGTTGTCCGCCGGGGGATTGGTCGGCTGAACCACGAAAGTGTCGGAACCCCGGATGTTTTCCTCTATCTTCACGAATATCTCGCCGTCCGAAAAACGGCGCACTGTCACCGGGCTAAGCTCCACACCCAGAAACCGGGATATTCTCTCGGCCAGCGGACGGTTGGCGTTGCCGGTGATGATCTTCAGTTCAGTGCTGGAAAACATTGTATTCTCTTGCCTTTTCTGGAATTCAAGTAAACCGGGCCGCCAGGCGGCCCGATCAATGATTTCTGGTTGGGGCGGTAGGATTCGAACCTACGATGCAGGATCCAAAGTCCTGTGACTTACCACTTGTCGACGCCCCATAGGTCTGCGGGTGGGGTTTGTTCGCCGACAGCACCCGGAAGCAGGCAAAGTAGCATAAAAATATGGTAATTACTTATTTCTGTCAACGTTTCTTAATCAGGCCGAATCCAGAACGGAAAAACCATAAAACCTGTCGGATTCAGAAAGTCTTACAAATTATCATATTTGCGGAAATATGTCAAGGTTGGAGCAGCGTGCGGGAAAGACGGAACTGGAGCCGGTCACCCCGTTGCGGCACTCTCTTTTTTTCGAGACTTAGAGAGCTGACAAAGTTGGCGCTCAGGTTGCCGTTGACCCTGTTGACCAGGCGTATCTCCTCGCTGTCTGCTGTCAGAAGGTAACTTGATCCGGACATGCCGGCCGGGGTCTCGTGCGAAAACCGCGGGTGACGGCTTTCCCAGGGCTGCGGAAGACTGATGGAAAGAGAATCGCTCAGGCTGAACGCATACCCCTCCTCTGTCTCCCAGACCGCCCAACCCTCGCCCGAGGCCAGCGGCTCACTCGCTGCTGGCGGCCCCTCAAGGCTCAGGCCCTCGAACTGGACTCGCCCGCTAAGATACTCCCGCCAGGCGTGCTCAGGCGGAAGGTCTTCCCGCGGGATGGCCTTGCGCCAGCCCGGAGAGCCGGACGGGACGTTGAACGCGCGGTAAAGATCGATATAGCGCGCCGCCCCAAGGTGTTCGAGCAGGAAACGGTTGTATAGTCCGGCCACCGGATACGACAGGCTCGCATCCTGCTCCGCGAAACCGTCCCGGTCCAGCAGCTCCATATAATCCAGCAGGCCCGAGTCAATGAGATACGCGGCCAGGTCCAGGATCGGCCGCACCTCCTGGCCGCCGCGCCCGCCCAGCCCGACAGCCAGCCCCTCCAGAAAAAACGGGTGCGTATCGCTGGCAAGCTCGCCCAGGCGAAGGTTTATCAGCTCATGGACCAGTTCGTGGTAATGGCAGGGCCAGACCGAAACCACGCAGTCCCAGGCCAGAAGGCACACCCCGCGGGCGCGCCAGCCGGTTATCCGCTCGAACTCGTCCTCATCCCGGCACAGCACGTAAAGCAGCTTGCCGCGTTCGAGACGAAGCCGCACGGAATCCGGCGCCTCCAGGCGGTCAAGTATGTCCAGCGTGAACCGCTCAAGAAGGTCCGCGGTACGCACCGCTTTCAGGCTGTCCGCGCTCAGCACCCGCAGATGACGGGTCTCGACCGCCTTCCAGCCGCGCGTGAAATATGTCACCGGCGAGATCATCCATCCGCCGCGGAACCACCAGCCTCGCCCGGCTGGCCCGGAATCCAGCTCCAGACGGCTGAAACCCTCGCCCAGGTCCACGATCCGGTGTCCGGGCAGAACGCCCGCAGTCCGGACAGCCTCCGCGACCTGCGGATCGAGGCTGGCCCCGATAAGGCATTTGACCGTCTGGTCCGTGTACCGTATTCCCAGCCGCTCAGCCAGGGCCAGCTCACCCGGCTCGACCAGGCTGTCCATTCCCGCGCCGCCCGAGGCCAGGCTCCGCAGGAACAGCCCGGCCCGCTCCGGCTCCAATGCGCCTGCTCCACCGGCTGCGATCAACAGGCACAGACTTATCATTATCGTTACGGCATAACGCATTCAAACCCCCATGCGCCGATCGATCCTGTTTTATCCGTATCTGCTCACCGGAAATAATTTAAATCGGCTTTTACTGCGCTGCAAGACATCCGGTTTGTACTATTTCTAAACTGGCGCAATGCGATGAACGAATTTAAATTTGAGCAAAATACAACCAGTTTAGCGGGTGATATTGAGCCGCGCGCCATTCTTAGCCATTACAGGGGAAAAACAATGAAAATGAGTTTCGAGCCGGTGGACCTCCATCCCCGGCACACCTTCAAAATAGCTATCCAGGCGATGTCGGGAGATGTATTCGAGAACGTGATCGTGAGGCTGGAGCACGAGGGTGTGACCGGCTGGGGCGAGGCTGCCCCGTTTTTCATCTACGGCGAAAACCGTTCCACTGTTCTGGCGGCGCTGGAGACCCTGCGTCCGCTGATCGAGCGGGCGCCGGACCCCTGGAGTGCGGAAAAACTGATGCGCGAGATGGACGAAACTCTGGCGCTCAACTATTCTGTCAAGGCGGCTGTCGACTGCGCCCTTTACGACCTGATGGGCAAGCTATGCGGCCTGCCCCTCTACCGCATGCTCGGTCTGGATCCCGCCGCGACCCCGCTTTCCAGCTTCACTATCGGCATCGCCTCTCCGGAAAACGTTCGTCTCAAGGTGCGCGAGGTGAAGGATTATCCTATACTCAAGATCAAGGTGGGCGGCCCGGCCGACCTGGAATGCCTCAAGGTTGTGCGCCAGGAGGCTCCCCACGCCGTGATCCGGGTGGATGCCAACTGCGGCTGGCAGCCGCATCAGGCCCTGGCCATGATCGAAAAGCTGGTTGACTACGGAGTGGAGTTTGTCGAGCAGCCCCTGCCGCCGCACGAGGTCGAAGGCATGCGCTGGCTGCGGGAGAACAGCCCGCTGCCCCTGATGGCGGATGAGTCCTGCGAGCGCCTTTACGACATCCCGCGCTGCGTGGGCCTGTTCGACGCGATAAATATCAAGCTGGTCAAGTGCGGCGGTGTGCGTCACGCCCTCAAGATGATCGCCTGCGCGCGCGCCCACGGTCTCAAGATAATGCTCGGCTGCATGCTCGAATCCAGCATCCTGATCACCGCCGCGGCCCATATCAGCCCGCTGGTGGATTATGCCGACCTTGACGGCGCGGTGCTGATCGGCGATGACCCCTTCGAGGGCATGCTTTTCGAGCGCGGCAAGATGCGGCTGCCCGAGGCCCCCGGCCTGGGAGTGCGTCCCCGCGCCTGATTAAGCTCTATCTGAAAAGACAGGGGCTGTCCCAAAAGCCCCTGTCTTTTCTGTTAGCAAATTGTCGCAATATCTAAATATAAAGTATTCCCTTATGGTCACGGTGCGCCGTGACTCTACATGTAAGACTTTTGGGACAGCCCCTGTCTTAATTGCCAGTCTTCAGACAAAACAAATCCAGACCGGATTAATACCAATTTGACATCAAACATATAGTATTGTATATTTAGGCAGGAGGTAAAC
>CAYYNT010000061.1:0-28231 GCA_964473155.1 uncultured Gemmatimonadales bacterium
ATATCACAGGAAACTTCTTCACCCCCCTGCAAGTTCCTAACCGGATATTGCTGCCTCGATCCCCCTTTTACGAAAGGGGGAGGCGAAACACACACCCCGTCACCCGGCCTTTATCCGTGCAATCCGTGATTCTGGCCGCCCGCGCGCAACCCGTTAAATCTTACGCGCGCGGCCCGGCCTGTCAATGCCCGCCTTCTCCGCCTCGGCCTGTCCCCTCCAGACGGAACACGCTGACTTTTTTCTCGCGTCTTTCGATTGCATAGAGCAGCCCTGGATTGGCGCGGTCCCAGGCGATCCCCTGGCCCTGGATGTCCAGGGGCAGGATGTCCAGCAGTTCAAGCACGCTGCCTGAGCGCGGCAGGCGCATCCGGTAGACCTCGGGCCGGTCGTGGCCGGTCAGGTAGAGCAGGCTGTCCGGGCCCCAGCTTCCTCCGCTGTTGCTCATGGGTTTCATCCGTTCCAGTATCTCCGCGGGCAGAACCCAGGCCTCCAGCTCGCGCCACTGGTCGTCCAGCTTGACCAGCGTGGTCCAGGAGTTGTCCGTGCCGAGGCTGTCTCTGAAACGGTCGTAATGGGCGAACGTGGCCCACCAGAAGCCGGCGTGCCGATCCACCCAGGTGCACGATCCCCAGCGTATGCCGAACGAGTGGCTCTCCACGTGCTCCAGCTTTTCGGCGTCCCAGACCTCCACCGAGCTGGTCATCGGCAGTCCGGGGTAATTGGAGTGCGCGCAGTACAGCCTGTCGCCCGCCACCACTCCGCTGTCCAGGTGAATTATCCGTCCCGAGTCAGGTTGCGTCCAGCGGCGGACCAGTTTCCCGCTGGCCTTGTCGTATTGTCCCAGCGCCTGTGTGCCCACGGCGTAGAAATATTTTTCCCCCACCGCCACGGCCTGTTCGGCCTCGCCGGTCTGGCGCCCGTCTGTTTTGACAAACCGCGGAGCGGCCATGGCCGGGCGTGCGGCCAGGATGGCGCAAAGCAGGAACAGAGCGTGAAGGGAGATTTTCGGGGACTCATAACCAGGGATGCGTACCCGGAGCATGTTCACCTCGTGTTTTGCGGGCGGCGGGTGCGGCGGAGACCGGCGCGGGCCTCAAAGCAGGGGGCCGCTCCATAGACCGGAGCGGCCCCCGCCGATTCTTCGCCCGTGTCTGCCCGGATCAGTCGAACATCAGGCGCAGCAGCCCGGCCAGGAAATAGATGATCATTCCGGCCAGGGCTAACATCCCGGCGTGGGCATAACCCACGGAGCCGGAGAACACTCCGGCCAGGAACGTCCCCAGGCCGATAAAGAACAATGTCAGGAAGAACCGTCCCCCGCCGGAGGTCGGGATCAGGTGGAACGGCGCTCCGTCATCGTCGGCGTCGTGCGAACGGGCGCGCCAGACGTGCTCGATCTTCTGAGCGGGAGGCGCCGGGAAGAACAGCGAGGCGATGGGCGCCGCAACCAGCACAGCCGCGGTGCTGAGGAACGTGGAGAAGAAGAAGGCATCCACCCCGCGGTAGTAGGCGGACAGCGATCCCACCACTATACCCACGAGATAGCCGATCAGCATACCCTGCCAGTTTCCTCTCTTCCACAGCAGGCCGAATACGATGGTGATGACGAAGAACGGCATGTCGAAGATGCCCACCACGGTCAGGTAGGCGGCCACAACGTTCTCGCCGATCAGCGGGATCAGGAAGGCGAAACCGATCCCCATCAGCCCGGCGATCACGATCATCGTCCGCACTATGATCAGGGTCTGGCGCTGCGAGGCTTCCCGGTTGAACAGGCTTTTGTAGACGTCGTTGCAGAATACGCTGGCCACTCCGGTCAGGTTGGTGCTGACAGTGCTCATCTGGTTGGAGAGCAGGCCGCAGGCCACCAGGACAATCAGCGCCGGTCCCAGGGATTGGGAGATAAGGGTGGGGAAGGCCTTGTCCATGTTTTCCAGCCCGGGAAGCAGCACGGAACTGACCAGGCCGGGCAGGATCCAGAGCAGGGCGAACGGTGTGGTGATGATTCCAGCTAACACCAGGCCCCGCGCCGCGCTGCGGGGGTCCTTGGAGCTGAGCGACATCTGCAGAAGCCCCGCATCCGTGCTCGCCCACTGGATGCCCAGGATCCAGATCGCCAGGACGAACTGCCAGTTGTACTGGCCGGTCTGCGGCACCAGGTTCATCTTGCCCTCGGCCAGATGCGACATCAGGCCCGGCCACCAGCCCACCTTGGCCATGACTATCGGCAGGATTATCAGCGCCCCGCCTAACATCAGGATGAACTGGATCGAGTCGATGACTGTCACTGCCCACATTCCGCCCATGAAAGTGAAGACAATGGCGATGCCGGCGAAAAGGAAGAGCCAGAAGGTCTCCGAGCTCGTGAATTCCAGGCCCGGCACGTACGCGATGGTGCTGAAAGCCGCCGTCGCGGCCACAAGCACGACTCCCAGCCAGAAAGTGAGGCGGATTACCCAGTAGAAACCGATAATGACCCGGATCACCCTGTTATAGCGCATTTCCAGAAACTCAGGGACGGTCTTGATCTTGAGCCGTCTCAGGATGGGTATTATCAGCAGGCCGGCGAACACCAGACCCATGTTTCCGGTCCAGGTCTGCCAGATGATCGAGATTCCGTGCATGTAGGCGGTGCCGCTCTGCCCGATGAAACTGAACAGGTTGACGTTCGCCGCGGTCAGGGCCGACGCCAGAATGAATGGGGTCAGGTGACGGCCTGCGACCATGAAATCGTCCCCTGTATCGACCCAGCGCGAGAGCAGCCCGCCGATGAGGACCTTTGACATGAGGAAGGCGATCAGAACTATCAGGCCGATATATCCCATAATTTTCTCCGGTAGTGGAAAATTGATGATTGGGAAATCACTTGTGCTGGGAATGATCAAGGTCGCTGGAACGCAATAAAAAAGAAAGATACTGCCTCCGGTCAGCCGTGGTCAATAACAAAGTTCCATCCGGACACAAGGTTAAACCTGCCGTTCTGTTTTCGGTCCGGTTGACAAAACCACCCGCCACGCTTATACTGACTGTTTATCCGGGCGACATGCCTTCGTGCAATTTTAATGTGTTCCACAGGTGTGTCAGGTGTGTCGATTTTTTGGTTAAATCCCCCTCGGTCCCCCCTTGTAAAGGGGGGAGGAAAAACTCAATACTGCCGTTTTTCTGCAAACGCCTGGCAGTGGCGGTTTTTGACAGTACTGTCTTAAAAGGCTTCGTTTCTGCTCTTTGCGAATTTATAAAATCTAAAAGTATTTGCAACTAATGTAGTCAAGGGGCACGGCGCGCCGTGCCCCTACATCAAAGACTTTTGGGACAACCCCCGAGGGGGATTTGATCCAGGTAAATCAACACACTTGAAAAGATTGGCGGATGGAAACTTATCTTATCGCAATACCGATACTTCTCCTGTCCGTGGTGGTGCACGAGGTGGCCCACGGCCTGAGCGCCGAGCGCTGCGGCGACTCGACCGCCCGGATGATGGGGCGGATCACGCTCAACCCCGTGCCGCATATCGACCCGATCGGCTCGATCCTTGTGCCGGCCGTGCTGGCGCTGAGCGGAAGCAACCTGTTTTTCGCCTGGGCCAAGCCCGTGCCGGTCAACCCCTACAATTACCGCAATCCGCGCCGTGACGATATAATCGTCTCGGTGGCCGGGCCGGTTTCGAACCTTCTGTTAGCGATCCTGTTCACGGGGCTTTTTATCCTGTTCCTCTGGTTCACGCCCTCTGGGGCGAGCCTGAGCGCCTGGCAGAGCAACCTGGTGATGATACTGCGCTACGGCATGTGGATCAACCTGATCCTGGCCGTGTTCAACCTGATTCCCATCCCGCCGCTGGACGGGTCGCATATCCTGGGGAACCTTCTGCCCTACGAGGCGGCGCGGGCTTTCGAAAAGATACAGCCCTACGGCTTTATCATCCTTATCGCCGCCATGTATTTCAATGTGATCAGCGTGCTGCTCACCCCGGCGCGCTGGATGATGAGCGCTCTGCTGAAGGTGGTTGTGGCTGCGGGAGCGCTGGGATTCTGAACTGCATGACAGCGCGACGGAGTGTAAAATCTGCAGCGGGAGATTACACACCCCGTCGACTTCGTCGCCACCCCTCTTTTTAGAGGGGACTTAACTGCAAGTCATACAGGCATTTATGTGTATTTCGAGAAACGGCGGAATAATCCCCTCTTGAGAGGGGTGACCCCGATGAAATCGGGGGCGGGGTGTGTCGCTATCGTCAATATAAATTAAGGTTCGACAGATGGAGAATGCATAAAGATGGAAGAAAAAAAGAAAGGCGTTATTCTGAGCGGCATGCGTCCCACCGGCAAGCTGCACCTTGGGCACCTGGTGGGGGCGCTGGAGAACTGGGTCGAGCTGCAGAACAGCTATGACTGTTATTTCCTGGTGGCCGATTACCACGTGCTGACCACGGGATACGAAAAATCGGCCTCTATCGGGGCGAACATATTCGAGATGGTCTGCGACTGGCTGGCTGTGGGCCTCGATCCGCAGCGCTCGAAATTCCTGATCCAGAGCAAGGTGCGCGAGCACGCCGAACTGGACCTGATTTTCGGCATGATCACGCCGATGCCCTGGGTGGAGCGCAATCCCACGCTCAAGCAGATGGTGGACGACCTGGACCTGGGCGGCAAGATCAATTTCGGCCTGATGGGCTATCCGGTGCTGCAGGCCGCTGACATACTCCTCTACCGCACCGACCTGGTTCCGGTGGGCGAGGACCAGGTGGCGCATGTGGAGATGACCCGCGAGATCGGCCGCCGGTTCAACTTCCTTTATAAGGAGGTCTTTCCGGAACCGAAGGCCAAGCTGACAAAGACTTCGCGGCTTCCCGGCACGGACGGGCGCAAGATGAGCAAGAGCCTGGACAACTGTATCTATATCTCGGACGATGACACGAAAGTGGCCGCCAGGGTGCGCCAGATGATCACCGACCCGCAGAAACTGCGCCGGGGTGATCCGGGCCGCCCGGAGGTCTGCTCCGTGTTCGCTTACCACGAGGTTTTCAACAAGGCGAGGACAGGGGAAATAGCCGCGGGCTGCCGCTCGGGTGAGCTGGGCTGCGTAGCCTGCAAGGGCATGCTGTCCGAGGCGATCGGCGGGGTTCTTCAGCCGATCCGGGAGCGCCGGGCGCAGTATTACAACGATCCGGAGCGGGTGAACCGCATCCTGGCCGAGGGTTCGGCCCTGGCGGCGAAGCGCGCGGCGGAAACGATGGATATGGTGCGCAACGCCATGGGCATGAATTACTGAGAGGGAACCTCTCCCGGAAAGGGCCGTCATGGCCGACTATCAGGTGCGGCTGGACATTTTTGAAGGCCCGATGGACCTGCTGGTCTTCCTGATCCGCAAGAACGAGATCGACATCTACGATATCCCGATTGCGCTGATTGCCGACCAGTACATGCAGTATATTACCGCTGCGGGTATCCAGGATCTGGAGCAGGCCGGGGATTTCCTTCTCCTGGCCGCCACGCTCCTGCAGATCAAGAGCCGCATGCTGCTGCCGCGCCCGCAGGACGGGGATGAGGAGTTCGAGGACCCGCGCACGGAGCTGGTGGAGAAAATTGTCGAATACCTCCAGTTCAAGGAAATCGCCGAACACATGCGCCGTCTGGAGGAACTGAGCCAGCGCCGCAGCGAGCGCGGGTTGAACGAGGTGGAGCTGCTTACGGCGCAGGAGGGGCAGGACAGCGAGGGGCCGCAGATCGAGGCGACGATCAGCGACCTGATGCTGGCTTTCGGGCGGTTCCTGAACCGCAAGCCCGAGGCCCCGCCGCCGGTGCACCGGGTGGTGCGCGAGAAGATAAACACGGCCCAGCGCGTGCTACTGATTCGTAATCTTCTGTTGAAAAAACGCCGGGTGCTGCTATCCGATATCGTGCCTGACGGATCATCCAAAATGTTGCTGGTAGTGACAATTGTCGCCCTGCTGGAAATGGCGAAACAGGGTGAGATTCGGGTGGAGCAGGCCGACAATTTCGGTGATCTTTGGGTGGCGCGCGGCAGGAAACGCAAGACCGGAGAGACTGATAGCGGCGCGGCGGAGCCGCGTAACGGGTTCGTCTCCGGAGACGAGGGCCTGGCCGCGGAAGGCGGTTCGGAGCGGGATGCTCTATCGGACGGCGATTCCAGGACCGGGGAGTCAGATTCAGATGGCTGAACATAAAATAGAACAGATTGTCGAGGCCCTGGTGTTCGCCTCGGCCGAACCGGCGCCTGCCGCCCGGATCGCCGCGGTGCTCGACATATCGGCCGAGGTGGTGGCCAGCGCGGTCGAGGCGCTGAATTCGGCTTACGAGCTGGAGGGCCGCTCGTTCCGTATTCTCGAAATATCGGGCGGCTATCAGCACCGCACCCTGCCGGAGTATGCCGAGTATATCCGCAATCTGGGCCGTCAGACCGCCTCCGGTAAGATGAGCCTGGCCGCGCTCGAAACCCTGGCCATCATCGCCTACCGCCAGCCGATCAGCCGGGCCGAGGTGGACAGTATCCGCGGAGTCAACGCCAGCGGAGTGATCAAGACCCTGATAGAGAAGAAGCTGGTGACTGTCACCGGACGGGCGCAAGTGCTCGGGCGGCCGCTTCTGTATGGCACCACGCCCCATTTTCTGCGGCATTTCGGTCTGTCCGGCCTGGATCAGCTTCCCCGCGAGAGCGAGCTTCAGGTGATTCTTGAGGAGCATTCCGGCAGCGTCAGCGCGGTTCCTGCTGCTGCCGAGACCCCGGCGGACAAGAGCGGCGGAGAGCAGCAGGTGCTGGTGTGAGGCGCTGTGGATAACGATTCCGAAAAGATACAGAAATACCTGGCCGGATGCGGGCTTTGTTCCCGCCGCGGCGCCGAGGAACTGGTGCGGAGCGGCCGGGTGAAAGTCAACGGCGCGGTGGTCACCGATCCGGCGGTGCGCGTGATTCCGGGGCAGGACCGGGTTGAGTGCGACGGCCGGGCCGTGCAGCCTGTGTCCGATGCAAATCCGCGGGGGCTGATCCTATACAAGACCGCCGGCACTGTCACCTCGGCCGCCGATCCGCACAACCCGGATACGGTCTACGGCCTTCTTCCGCCCGCCGAGCGCAGCCGCCGCTGGATTTATGTCGGCCGCCTGGACAAGGACAGCGAGGGCCTGGTCCTGTTCACCGACTCCGGTGAACTGGCCCACCGTCTGACCCACCCCTCGTTCAAGGTCCCCAAGCGCTATGTCGTGCGTGTCGCCGGGCAGATCGAAATACGCCATCTCCGTCAGTTGGAACATGGTATTATCATTGACGGGATACAGATGCGCATGGACCGGGCGCAGGTCAACCGCCGCACGCTGGAGTCGACCACTCTGGATGTCATCCTGCATCAGGGCGAGAAACGGCAGATCAGGCGCATGCTGGAGCGCATCGGATTCAAGGTGGAATACCTCTGCCGCACGGAGATCGGACCGATCAGGATCGCGGGGCTTGCACCCGGCCAGCACCGCCGCCTGACCTCGCGTGAAATGCGGGAACTGGAGCGTTTTCCTTCGGAGAAGAATGACGATATCGAACAGTCCTGAACCGTTTCAATCCGAAAAATTTTTGACAATCCGGCAGTTGTTTCTTTATTTTCAAGCAACGTTTTTTCAGGCATAGACAAACCGGCAACCGAGACGAGAACTATCCACACGAGACCGATGAAACCGAGCCGCTCATTCCCCAGCTTGATTGCCGCGTTTTGCATCGCGGCCTGTCCCTCCTTTGCACGAGAAATTCCGGCGTACCTTCTTCAGATGGGCCCCCAGGGCAAGAGCCACGCCCTGGTGGTGGACAAGAAGACCCAGACCCTGGCGCTTTACAGGTCCGGGGCGGAGGGGCCGCAACTGGTCAAGGAATACCGCTGCACCACCGGCAAGAACAACAACGGCAGCAAGTCCAGGCAGGGAGACAAGAAAACGCCCAACGGGATTTACTTTTTCCGTGGCCGTCTGGATGACGGGCAACTGCCGGAAAAGTACGGCGTGATGGCGTTCACCATGGATTATCCCAACGACTATGACGAACTGGACAACAAGACCGGCTCAGGTATCTGGCTCCACGCGGTGGATGACGACAAACGGGTGAATGTGAGCTACGACACCGAGGGCTGCGTGGTGGTCACTAACAGGGACATCCGCGACCTAAGCGATTACATCACCCTGCGCGACACGCCGATAATAATCGACGACAGCCTGATGAGCCTTACACCGAAGGAGATGGAAAGCGAGCGTAAGGAAATGGCGGCCCTGATCGAGCAATGGCGCGCTTCCTGGTCAGGCAAGGACCTCGACAGGTACATGGACTGCTACCACGAGAGGTTCACCGGAAAGCAGAACATGAACAAGAAAGCCTGGCGCGAGTACAAGGGCCGTCTGAACAAACAGTACAAGAAGATCGAGGTTTCGGTCACCAACCTCTGCCTCTGGCGCTATCACGACTACACGGTGGCCTCTTTCATCCAGGGATACAAGTCCAGCGGGTTCAATGCGCGCGGTTTCAAGCTGCTCTACCTGATGAACTCCAAACAGGGCTGGAAGATATTCTCGGAGAAGATGTAACCGCTTGCTGGAAATGAGCGAGACCTGGTCCGTCACACGCATCGGGGATGTCGAACGTGCCTGTGGCGGACATTTTTTGGCCGGACCGCGATGCATTCAGTCCAGTATGGACAGTCCAGGGAGCCGGATATGCCGTCGTTCCATGAATGCATGGATGAATACAGGCTTCAGTTGAGCAAAGGGGCGATCCAGGCCGCGTACAAAGGGCTGATGAAGTACATGCTGGCACTGAAAAATCATCTGAAAGAAAAGTATCCAGAGTATTACGTTTCCGGCGGTCTTTATTCCGGCTATATGGATATGACGTATTTCGCCTTTTCGCCTGGGGCGTTGAAGCGGCTTAACCTCAAAATCGCCCTGGTGTTCAATCACGAGGCGTTCAGGTTCGAAATCTGGCTGGCGGGATACAATAAAAAGGTGCAGGCGGAATACTGGAAACTATTCAAAGAAAGCGGCTGGAATAAATACAATGTAGTTCCTGCTCCGAAAGGCTCTGATTCCATTGTTGAATACGTTCTGGTTGAAAGCCCGGATTTCATCGATTTGGATGCTTTGACAAAGCAGATCGAAAAAGGGACTCTGAAATTTGTCGGGGATATCGAGGATTTCCTGTCTGAACACGGCAATGCGCTCTGATGCATATTTTCTTTGTACGATTCAATGGATTTAAAACGGACGGAAGATTGACTTGAAGTTTTGATTCAAATAAACCGGAAAGGCTGGAAACATGAAGATCACCTTTCGTGGAGCGGCCAGAACAGTCACTGGTTCCGAACATCTGATCGAGGTGAACGGCAAAAGGATTATGCTCGACTGCGGTTTGTTTCAAGGCAAGCGGAAGGAATCCTTTGAGCGGAACCGCAGTGAGTATTTTCAAGCTGAGACCATCGATTGCCTGGTGCTTTCCCATGCCCACATAGATCATTCCGGGCGTATACCCTGTCTCGTAAAAAACGGTTTCAAAGGCAATATATTCTGCACATCGGCCACACGGGACCTGTGTGCGGTCATGCTTATGGATAGCGCTTCTATTCAGGAAAAAGACGTTGAGTTTGTCAACCGCCTGAGAAAGAAAAATGGCCAGCGCCTTTTTGAACCTCTTTACAACAGAGACGATGCGGCCAAAGCCATGAATCATTTTGTGGGTTTGAGCTATGATCGGTCTCATCAGCTTTTTCCCGGCATCCATCTGACCCTGGTTGATGCGGGTCATATGCTGGGAAGCGCCCATGTGATACTCGACATCGATGATCAGGATTCCGGCCTCAGGCGGCGGCTCGTGTTCAGTGGCGATATCGGAAGGCCGGACATCCCGATCATTCGTGATCCTGTTCCACTGAAAGATGGCGCCGATATCCTGATCATGGAGAGCACGTACGGAAACCGTCTGAGCCCCGCCTATCCGGAATCGGAAAAGGAACTGAAGCGTATTGTCAATGAAACCGTCAGTCGTGGCGGATCGCTGCTGATCCCGGCATTTTCAGTCGGCCGTACTCAACAGCTTGTTTATGCTTTCCACAAGTTGTGTAATGACAGGCTGATCCCTGATATTCCTATCTTTGTCGACAGTCCCCTGGCCACCCGCACCACCGACATTTTCAGGCTCCATCCCGAGGTCTATGATGCGGAAATACGGGAGTTCCTGTTGACTGATGACGACAACAATCCTTTTGGCTTCAACCGTCTCCAGTACATTCAGACCGTGGAACAATCCAAGGCTCTGAACAGCTTGCAGGTCCCCGCAGTTATAATCAGCGCCAGCGGTATGCTGGAAGGTGGCCGTATACTGCATCATCTTCGGAACCGCATCGAGGACCCGCGCAACACCATCCTGATCAGCGGCTGGCAGGCCCCTGATACGCTCGGACGCCGCATCGTGGAAAAGGAGAAGTCCGTCCACATTTTCGGAGAAGAGCGCCGGGTGAATGCCAGGCTGGAGATACTGACTGGTTTCTCCGGCCATGCGGACAGAAACGGCTTGATTGATTTCGTGCGCGTAATGCAAAAGAAACCGCACCAGACCTTTATTGTACACGGTGAAGACGATTCTTCGGCGAGCCTGGCCAGCGCTCTGCGCGATGAATTGGGAATTCTCGATGTCAAAATTCCTGAACCCATGCAATCCTTTGAAATATAACAGTGTGTATGGCTGGCTATTGTTGAATGGCTCCAGAGGGAGGCTGCATAGGTGGCAGTCAGTTGAATTGAATCGTTGTTCAGGGGACTGGTCTGCCCTGTCTTTTTATTTCGCGTTGATTTTTCACCTCATTTTTCCGCCGTTTTTTTCGGCACTTGCCAATCCAATGGCCGCCAGCTATACTGATTATGTCTGATCGAAGTTTATCCGCGCTGGTCCCCGCTCTCGCAGACTCATGACATCCGCTCCGAGGCAGCCAGATGATACGGAGAAAAAGCTCCCCCCCGGCTCAGTTTCCGCGCAATGATGAATTCCGCATGATCCAGGACATCCTTCTCCAGGAGCGCCCGCGCTGGGCCGCGCTCTGCCGCGAGGGCGTCGAGACCGCCGACCCTGAGAGGGTGGGCCGCATGCTGGCTTATCTTGGCCGTGTGGAATGCTGGTCCAGCCTGTTCATACCCGCGCGTGACCCCTCGTACGGGATAACCGAGCGCGGCGGGGATGCCATATTGGGTTATCTGCGCAACGGCGACGGCAGCGGGAGCTATTATTTCTTCGCCGATGTAAGCGGGTTCACAGCCCTGCTGACTTTCCTGACTGACAGGTTCGGCAAGGAGGAAGCCGGGGACATAATGAACCTGAGCATCCTCAACCGCTTCTGTCTCAACAAGATGGGCCTTCTGTTCGAACGCCTGCGCGATGAGGGAGGCAGCGCGGACCGTGGCGTGGCCGCGCTGAAGATCATGCTTGCCATCCGCGCCTCGATGCCTCTGATCACGGATGAGGTGCGCGCCGAACTGCGCCTGAAACTGGCCGGGAAACCGCACCAGAAAGAGATAAAGGCCTTTATCGACAAGCTGGTGGTCAAGGCCAGCGGCGGGCTGATTTTCGATCCGGAGAGCCGGAGCGGGTTCTACGGACAGACGGTGCATGCGCGTATCACCTGGGGCGGCACGGGCAAGCTGGTGGCCAAGGCCGAGAAGCTGGGGGGCAATGATGACCAGGTGCGGCCGGATGTGGAGGAGGTCAAAGGTTTCGCCCTGGACGAACGCTGCCATGCCCGGCTGAACCAACTATACGAGGAGGGCTGGCTTGGTCTGAACTCCTCCGATCTGGCCATTTCCGAGCCGCAGGATCTTTTCCGTAAAGTGGTGATCTGCCCCTCCGGAATGGACAAGCTGATTCCCTGGGTCGGGCAGGTCTGCGCGGAGGGCGTTCCCGCTCCGTCCTGGGGCTGGAAAAGGCAAAAGGACAAAACTGTACTGGAAGAGCTGAGCGGGCTGGGCGCGCGGTTCCTGAACATAGAGCGCCACCTGGGCAGCCGCCCGCTTCTGTTGCACATCGTGCGGAACCTGGGGCGCGATGGCGACAAGAACCTGCTGTTGGATGAAAGTTGCTCGGCTGTGCGGGACAGCGGCGTGCTGTTCGTCAATTTCGCCATCCGCGGCCCGGAATTGCTCGATCCCCTGGCCGATACCGTCCATGCTGTGATGCGGCGTTATGGAATTCACTATAAATACAACATCTTCCCCAAGGGCGATTTCAACCTGATGGGCGTCCTGGGGACGATGGCGACAGAGAAGAAAGAGAGCGACCGCTATTTCGCCGAGATACTCTGGGGCGCATGGCGCGAGCTTATCCGCGACATAGACCGTCAGTTCGGCGGCGGGGTCGAACTGCGCGGCGGCATGAGCGTGGGCAAGGCTCTGCAGGGTCCGGCCGGGGACAATATCATCAACAACGAGGAAACGATTATCGGCCCGGACTGCAACCTGGCCGCGCGCCTGGTCAACGAGGCCCTGGCCCAGAACGAAGCGCACGAGTTCATGCATCCCCACGGGACCCTGTTCACCATCGAAACCCACCGCCGCAGGGTCGATCACCTGGTGCAGCCGCGCAAACCGGAACGCGAGGTCAAGCTGAAAGGGTTCAGCCAGCCGGTGGCCCTGTACAATCTGCTCGAGCGCGGCGAGGTAGAGTCCGTGACTGATTTCATCGCCCGGCTGCGGAAAGTTCCGCTTGTCACCTACGACGGGCAGGTGGTGCGGGATGTGGCTGACATGCAAAAGGCGCGTTTCATCAATCAGGCCATGGAGGTGATTGACAAATCCGCCGCCGGCCAGGTGGACCGCAGCCAGTTGATAGCGTTCATCGCCGGCAGTGGAGTGGGCAAGACCCGCCGGATTGCGGAAATCGCCAACTGGGCCATCGAAAACCGCTGGCCGGTTTATTTCGGGGAATGCTATTCCTGGTATCAGGGCGAGGGACCGGGAGGGGCGGAACAGGAGCAAGGCGGCGGATCGCGAATGCCGGAGCATCACAACGATGAGGGAGCCTACCCCTATTTCCCGTTCATCCGTATCCTGAAAGAGCAGGTCTTCCGGATTGGCAACCAGGACCCGCCCGAGGTGCAGCGGGATAAGATCGCCCAGGTGCTCATCCAGCTCGATCCCTCAGATCCCGGACTGGCTGACCAGGCCCCCGTGATCGCCTCTTTCATCGGATTGGATGTCCCGGAGACAGGTTTTTCGCGCGCCCTTGACGCCGAGGCGCGCCGCAACGTGTTTTACGACCGCACCGCGGATATATTCGCCCATGAGGTGCGCCGTCAGGGCAAGGGCGGGGTGGTGCTCCTCTGCATTGATGACCTTCAGTGGTCCGACCGCAACAGCCTGCGCCTTCTGGGCTATCTGGCCCGGCGTGTGGGGCCGGGGCTGGTGATCTGTGTAAATGCCCGCGAACCGGAACAGCTCGGTGAACTGCGCGCTCCGGACCTGCCGCTGGAAAGCCATGTCCTGGAGCCGCCACTCCTTCAGCCCCAGGCGGTCGACACCCTGGCCCGTCTGTCCCTGGGTCTTGACCTGACCGGCAGCGAAACCGGCAAGCTGCCGCCGGAGCTGCTTGAGAAGCTTCAGAAAGAGTTGGAAAACAACCCGTTTTTCATCATCGAGTTCTGCGGCAAGATACAGGAGATGGAGATAATCCGCGTGACGGATGGCCGCTGCGCCGGGTTCGACGCCGAGCGGTTCACCCGTGTGAGCATCCCGAACCGGATACAGGGGGTGATCGAGGAGCGCCTGAGCCGTCTGCCCGCCGCAGAGCACGCCGCCATCCAGTATTCCAGCGTGCTGGGCAATATCCTGCGCTACGTGATTATCCGTCAGTTCCTGCCCGCGGTGGACAGGGGCGGCCTGATGTTCGGCGAGGTAAAGCTGGAAGAGCTTTTCAGCCGCCTGACCGGTCAGGAGATCACGCGCCTTGAGAACGAGCGCGACCCGGACTGGGTTTACACGTTCAAGCGCGCGCTGATCGGCGAGAAGCTTTACCAGGAACTGGTGCCCAGTCTGCGCAAGAAACTGCACCGCGAAGTGGCGAAGGTGTTCGAGAGCACGCATTTGAGCAACATGTTCGAGAAAGTCCTGATGACCGCCCTTCACTATGCCAATGCCGAGGTGCCGGACAAGGCCTGCTCGTTCTACCTGGAGGCCGGACGGCTGGCGCGGGCGGTATACGATAACGAGCGCAGCCTGCTGCTGTTCGGCCGCTCGGAGAAGATACTGATCGATTACGAGATCGAGGACACGGAGGGGCGGCGGCGTGTGCTTCACGAAGAGCGCGGCCAGGTGAACCAGCTCCTGGGGCGCTACCTGGATGCCCTGGCCGATTACGCCGCCCTGGAAAGCCTGGCGGATGAAAGCGGAGATACGGAGCTTAAAGCGATGGCCCTGCACCTTACCGGCGGTGCGCTCTCGCAGCGGGCCGCGCCTGGCGACTACGCCGCGGCGGTCGAAAAGTACGAGTCAGCGGCCGAATCAACAAAAGACAGGCGCCGTCTGGCCGCGATCCTCAACGACTGCGCCCGCACCTGCCTCGAACTGGGGGATCGTGAACGCGCCCTGGGTCTTCTTGACCGGGCCGCCTCGGCTTTCGAAAGCGCCCCGAAAAAGGGTGGCGACCGGGTTGAGGAGGACCTTTTCCGTGCCGCGCTCCTTCGCAACCGGGGCAGCGTGCTGCACCGTCAGGGACGCTTCAAGGAGGCGGTTGAAATCTATCAGCAGGCCCTGACCCTGGTGGCGGATGAGTCGGAGGACCGTTACCGCAAGGCCCGCGCCCAGCTATTCAACTCCGTTGGTCTTTCCCTGATGAAAGCTTTCCGCCTGGAGGAGAGCCGCGAATGGCTGAACCGCGCACTGGAGCTGGCCCGCGCGATAGGTGACCTCAAGACCGAGGTGATGGTGCGGATCAACCTGGGCGTGGTGGCCAACGACATGGGCCGCGCGGATGAGGCCCTGGAGCTTCTGAGCCGCGAGCACTCGCGTCTGGCCGCCCTGGTGGGCGACACCCGTGAGCTGGCCGCCCTGGAGTTCAATATCGGCGAAAGCTACATGTTCATGGAGCGTTACGAGGAGGCCGTGCCCTGGTACAGGCGCGCCCTGGAGGTGGCCGGGCGCATCCAGTACCTGGAGTTCGAGGCCGCCACGCGCTACAACCTGGGCGAGGTGTTGAACACCCTGGGCAAGGCGGAGGAGGCTATCTCCGTGCTGGAACCGGCCATGCGCCTGGCCGACCAGGGAGGCTGGGACTTGCAGCGCATGGACCTGGCGAACCTTCTGGGCGAGATCCACCGCGGCCGGGGGGAAATGGACCTGGCCCGCAACTTCCATGAGAAGGCGCTGGAGATCGGACGTAAGCTGGAGGATGATTTCGGTGCGGGCTGGGCGCTGCGAAACCTGGCGCAGGACATCCTGGCCCTGGGAGGAAAGCCGGACCTGGCGCTCTGCGGACGGATGCTGGAGGAATCGGTCGAGGCGCTGCGGCGGGCCGGGCAGCCCGAGAACCTGATGCACTCGCTGCGCGAGCTGATCCTGTTCCGCCTGGATCGCCAGGGCAGCCGGGAAGGTGTTAAAGAACTGCTGGACGAGTTGCGCGGCCTGGCCGCAAAGACCGCCAGCCGTCAGTTCGGCGCTTTCTGCGACGAGATTGCGGCGAGATTGGGGTGAGGGGGGAATCACGGATGACACGGATGAAAAACGGATTGCACGGATAAAGGCGGGAGAGGGTTTCGATGCATCGGATTCACCCTGGCCAATAAAGGACCTGTTGTAGGGGCGAGACCTGTCTCGCCCGCAGACAAAGCCTTTCGGGCACGGCATGCCGTGCCCCTGCACAAAAAGCCGGGGAAACGATGGGGTGCGTGAAACAGGGATGATGCGGATTAAAAAGCGGATTACACGGATAAAGGCGGAGCAGGGGGAGTAATCCTCTCTTTTGGAAAGACGGCGTGACCGGGTAGGACGGACTCGCGGCGGTGGAGATAGTCACCGCGGCCTGCGAAAGCGCCGCCACCCCTCTTGTTTAGAGGGGAATAAAAGCATGAAGGCTTTAATGTTCTATGTTTGACGGTGTTATGTAGTTAAATCCCCTCTTGAGAGGGGTGTCCCGATGAAATCGGGACGGGGTGTATCACTGCCTTACCAGCCGGGCGATGAAACCGGTCGAGGCGGGCAGGAAGCCCACGGCTTTCTCGGGCGGGGAGGAGAATGTGAAATTGAGCACCAGGGTGTCGGCCAACAGGCTGGCCTGGCCGTAAAACGGATGGTCCTTGGAGCGGCCGCTGCGCGGGGTTACCGTAATCCAGCCCTCGCCGTCCAGAACGATCTCGCCCCAGTAGTCGAACTGGCCCTGCTTTGCCAGTCCGCTTCCTGATGTGTCCTGCGAAACTCCAGCCGCGGCGGCCGCGAACACGGCGCTGTTTTCCCCGGTGCGGGTGACAGTCAGGCTTGCGGTCCAGGCGGTCAGGCGTGAGTCATACACTCCCGGAGCGAACGCCGGAATGGTCCAGGCGTTAAGCGGCAATCCCCCCGCGAAAGCCTGCAAATCCCCCCAGTTCCCGGCGAGTTGCGCCGCCCCGGTCACCGGGATGGCCTCACCGGCGGAAGGCCCGAGCGGGCTTTTGTCATCCGAGCAGGCCAGGATCAGCGCGGACAACAGGAACAGGCCCACAGCCAGGATTGATTTTATCGCTTTTACGGACAGGATATCCCCCTTGAAGCGCCATTCGGCGCACAACCTAATAATCGACACCCAAGGGCCTGAGATTTAATAAAAGGTCTTTTATTCGAATCCGGCTTCGCCTCCTGCGGCCAAGCGTGTCTCTTCCCGTGCAGCGACTGCATTGAATGTCAAGATTGAGTCAGAGGCCTTCCATCCCGATTCCATCGGGGCGTCTCTCCTGAATGGAGGAGAGCAAAAACCGACTCCCCGCCTTTATCCGTGTGATCCGTGTTTTATCCGTGGCATCCGTGATTCACAAGCCCCACCATATGCCCGTGCGGCCGAAGCAGGGACATGCCGTGCCAGCAGTTCACACCCATTAATAGATTGGAAACGTATCCTCGGCTCAAATAGAAAGGCCGCCATATCTCTCCGGGCGGCCTTTCTCGATCTCAAGCCTGTTCCTCGTCTCAGCCCACGAAAATCGGCCGTCTGGAAAGGTGAGTCGGGAAATTGACCGGGCGGAACGGCAGTCCGGCTGTCTTTTCTCCGATCTCCGAGCTCAGGGCGGCGGTGGTCATGCCCACCTGACTGCCGTCGCGCAGGCGCACGCTCAGGTTGCCCTCGGCCACCTCTTTCTCGCCGATCACCGCCACGTAGGGGACCCACTCGCGTTCGGCCTCGCGGATCTTGCGGCCCACGGTCAGGTCGCGGTCATCGAAATCCACGCGCCAGGGAATCTCGGCCAGCACCTTGCGGCAGTGCTCGTTGAAATTCTCGCTCACCGGAATCAGGCGCACCTGGGTCGGGGCCAGCCAGAGCGGAAGCTGCGGCTTGCGTCCCTGTTTCATCCGGATAGCCTGGTTTTCGAGCATGGCGTACATCACCCTGTCGATACTGCCGGAGACCGAGGCGTGCAGCAGCAGCGGATGCTTCGCCTCGCCGTTCTCGTCAATGTACTTTATGTCGAACCGCTCGCAGTTCTCCACGTCGATCTGGATCGTGCTCAGGCAGCTCGCCTTGTCCTGCGAGTCCACGAAATTGAATTCCAGCTTGGTCACGAAATAGAAGAAGCGCTCGTTCCACAACTCGACCAGGGCGGGCTGCTCCACTATCTCAAGGAGCTTATCGGCGAACGATCCGTTCTGGTCGCGGAAATCGCGCACGAACCTGATCGCCACCTCGTAGTCCAGCTCGAAAGCTGCCATGCATCTCTTGCACAGTGCGATCTGGTTGGAGAACTCGGTCTTGGCCTGCTCCATGTCGCGCGCCAGGGTGTGCATGTCTGGCATGGTGAACGTGCGCAGACGCTTGAGACCGGCCAGCTCTCCGGTCTGCTCGCGGCGGAAGCTGTAGTGGGTCAGCTCGTACAGACGGCTGGGCAGGTGACGGTAACTGAGCTGCATGTCGTGCTGGATCATGTACTGGCCGAAACAGGCGGCGAAGCGCATGAAATATTCCTTGTCCTCCGAGATCAGCACGTACTGACGGGCCGGGAAACGCTGCAGGTAGCGGCTGAGCTTGGGGTGCTGGTAGTCGTACATGAGCGGGGTTTCCACCCGCATGCCGCCGTATTCCACCACCAGGCCGGAGACCATTTCCTCGCAGAGCTGCTTGACCAGGTGGCCCTTGGGGTACCAGCGGAAGTTGCCGGGGTCGGAGGCCGGCTCGTAGTCCACCAGCTCCAGACGGCGCATCATCTCGATATGCGGTGGCGGCTGGTCCGACACGCGGTCCTTTGCGCTCTCGTACCTGTATAATTTGGCCAGGTTCTTGCGCTTCTGGAAGTTGTACTTGTCAGCCGCGGCGTAACCCTGCCCCGCCTCGGCGATCAGCCACTCGCTTTTCAGGGTGGACTCTGCTTTCAGGGCCAGGTTCTCGGTCCCGGCCTCGGCCGGTTTGGATTCTTTCTCCGGAACGATTGTCTGGGCCAGTTCGCTCAGGGGGTGGCCCTTGGCCTTGATGTTGAACCCCTTGTACCAGCCGAACGGCGAGCGCTTGACCTGAAGGTCCTTCTCCTTGGACAGCATCTCGTAGATACTGTCCAGCACCTTGTTGGCCACGCGCGGGGTGCTCAGGTTGCTGGAAAGATGAGCGTAAGGGTAAACCATCACAGTCGGGGCCTTGACCCGGCGGGCGTGATCGGATGCAATCTTCGCCACCTGTCCGGCCACCGAGGCCACGCCCTTGTCATCGCCCTTCTCCGAGCAGCAGAAAACGACCAGGCAATCGCCGACAGCCGCTCCTTTCTGGTCCTCCTCCAGTTCGACTCCCTTTCCTATCGCACTGGTGCGGTCTGTCACGAAGTAGCTGAACTCATCGGCGTGTATCATAAGGATGCGCATGGCCGTATCTCGACTGTCACAGGTTACGGGGTTCGGGTTGACCGCGCGGTTCAGTCCACGCGGCATTATTCGATAAAAATAACTAATCCATCAGGATAAATCAATCCCGGCCAGACCGGTAAGGATGATCCACGCATATTTTTACATTTCTTGACCAAACATTTGTTCCCCGGCCAAAGGGTGACTATATTTGAGCGATCCTAACACCGGGAGGAATAGTATGGAGCCTGGGGTCCTGTTCCGGCGTCTGAGAGCGATGAGCGCGGCCGAGATCTTCCACCGCCTGCACCGTCTGGCAGTGGACCGTCTGTCGGCCAGGAGGGCGCTCCGGACCGCGGATGATATCGATCCCTCCTGCCTGGAAAGCCTTGCCCGCCTCGGTCTGACTGCCAATGTCAGAAAAGAGGATTGGCATTCTGCGGGACTGGATATTCCCGTTCTGGAGAGGGCGGAGGCCCTTTTACGGGGTGAATGGACCCTGTTCGGCCGGAAACTGGCCTTAGGTGCAATCCCGGACTGGCAGGCCGATCCGTTCACGGGAAGCGAACCCGGCGCGGATTCGCCCGCGCCTGGGTTGCCACACTCACAAGGATTAGATATAAGGTCCATCTGGGAACTGAACCGGTTGCAGGAGCTTGTCACCCTGGGGCAGGCCTACCGCCTGAGCGGGGAAAGCCGATATTCCGGACGCGCGGCGAAGCTGATCGATAACTGGTCCAGTACAAACCCTTACCTTGAATCCCTGAACTGGGTGAACACCCTCGAGGCGGCGCTGCGGGCGATCTCCCTGCTCCAGACCGCCGCCCTGTGCCGGGAAAGCGAACATTTCCACGAGACGTCATTCCGTGGCAGACTGGCCGGGCTTCTCTTCCTGCACGGACATTTCATCCGCGCGCACCTGAGCCGCGGCTCCACGGCGCTCAACCATCTGGCCGGAGAGGCCGCCGGTTTGACGGTCCTGGGGTATTGCCTGCCCGCTCTGCCAGGTTCCTCCGGCTGGCGGCGGGCCGGGGCGGCGAAGCTGGAGGAAAGCCTGATGCGGCTGATCCTGGAGGATGGCGGACCGCTGGAGGGGTCGCTGCACTATCTGGCGTTCACCGCCTGTCTGGCCGCGACAGCGTGGCAACTGGCCGGGCCGTTCGGTTTTTCTCTCTCCGTACAGGCCAGGGAAAGACTGAAGAATGCATACCGCTTTCTCTGCGCGGCGACGGACAATGGCCGCGCGGTGAGCGAGTTCGGCGACAGCGACTGCGCCGCGGCAGCCGGTCCCCCCGCCGGTTCAAACCCGGAGAGATATTCCCGCGCGCTCAACATGCTCCGGCTGATTAACGAGGAGGAACACCCGGCGCATGACTACAGGCCGGACCCGGAATCAGCCTGTCTGTTCGGTGCTCCGGCGCTTTGCACAGGAACTGCCGCCGTCAATGAAAACGGCCTGTGTCTTGAGCGTTTCGACAAAAGCGGTCATTATATCCTGCGCGCACCCGGTTTTTTCCTACGGTTCGAGTGCGGCCACTGGGGCGCTTCTCCGTGCCACGCCCACGCCCATGCCGACCGTCTCTCGTTCAGCCTGTTCCTGGGCGGTCTGCCGTTCCTGATTGATCCCGGCACCGGGGCCTATCTGGCCGACTCTCAGCTTCGTGAGCACCTGCGCTCTACCCGTGCTCATAATACGCTCTGTCTGGATGGCTTATCGCAGGCACAGCCGGTGGGCTGTTTTTTCCAGCCCCGGCCGGTGGAGTCAACGCTTGTCGATGCTTCTATTCACGATAAAAACGGCGCGGTTCTGGAGGGAGAGGTTGCGGCCCTGCCTGAACCGAACGGGCCGCTCCACCGGAGAAGAATCAGCCTGGACCTTGACGCGCGCAGTCTGACAATCGAGGATGAAATAACCCGGATCGGGCAGAACAGCCGTTACGTGGAGATCGATTTCGTCTTTCACCCGGACTGCGATACTAAAATCAAGAAAGGGAAAAAAACAAGACTGGCGGCGCATAACGGTGGACGGCGCCTGGAGATCACCGCCGATCCGCTCTGCCTGGTCAGCCTGCACCGTGGTGAGCATGAACCGCGCCGGGGCTGGTTCAGCCGGAGTTTCATGCAGGCGGAGCCTTGCTGGCAGGCTTGTCTGAGCGCATTGATCCAGAAAGAGACGAAGTTTGTGACTGTGATCCGCTGGTAACAGATTGTCCGTCAGTTGACTGGCGGGCAAAGGGCTGATATTTTCATTAAGGGAGCAAGTTGAACCTGTAGATGGAGGGTTCCCATGACAGGTCAGGAAATGCGGGTTTTTGAACGTCATCCGCGAGAATACAAAGTAGAGTATTCTGTGCTTTCCGGTGTGGGCGAACTGGCGGTGATCCCGGCCCGGACTCTGGATTTCAGTGAAACCGGCGCGCGTATTCAGACTGCCCGGGAACTGAAACGCGGTGACAGCCTGTCCGTGCGTTTCGAGGCGCCCGGCATGAAAGTGGATGATTCAGCAGACAGGCAGGCCGGTTTTCAGAAAACCTTGATGATGTGTTTCGGAGAGGTGCGCTGGGTTAACCGCCCCGAGGGTGAGAGCCTCTTTTCAGCCGGGATACTGTTCCGTCATCTTTCGATGGTCGAGCGAATCTATCTGAAAAAGATGCTCGCCGCGGAGATTTACGAAAGCGAAAACCAGGATAAGGTGAAGGATTTCTGATAATGGATGCCCCTGCTGGACCCTTGCGCGAAAACTATCTGACCCCGGATAATCTCGATTCCGTCACCCGTTCTCACCTGGAAAAAATCGCTCCGTATAATCTTCGCCTCCCGCAGTTCCATCCCGGACAGGCTGCGCTTATCGTTGTTGACATGCAGCGTTTTTTTCTCGAACCTGGATTCCCCTTGTACACCCCGAACGGCGTGGTGATTCTCCCGCGGGTTAAGGCCCTGGCCGGGGCTTTCCGGGCCGCCGGACGTCCGGTGATTTTCGCCGCGCAGCAGAACAAGGGGCAGTTCATAGACCGTGGCGAAGCCCTGCGCGCCTGGTGGCCGGTTGTGCCTCTTGAGGGCAGCCCGGAGGTCCAGGTCAGCCCGGAACTGGAGGCGCAGAGCGATGAAAAGGTGATCCCAAAGCGCCGCTACAGCGCTTTCCATGCCACGGACCTGGAACTGACCCTGCGCTCGATGAAAGTGAGCCAGGTTGTGGTCTGCGGACTGTTCACCAATGTCTGCGTGGAGGCTACCGTGCGGGATGCTTTCATGCTCGATTTCCTGGTGTTCCTGCCCGCCGACTGCACCGCCTCTCTGAACGAGGAACTGCACCTGGGTTCTCTCCGCACCCAGGCCCACTGGTTCGCCCGCGTTTTGCACTCCTCCGGCCTCTGCGCCGCTCTGCGGTCAGGAGCGAAAAACTAAAGCTCCGGCCCCCGTGATTCGATATTCTAAGTGAATGATGACTGTTCACGGTCAACCAAATTCGAACGCGGGGTGAAAATGGGCTGCGCCTGTTGTGCAATTGATTACAGAAAAATTGAAAGTGAGATCGAAGCGGGCCGGGTGGAGGATGTAGACCGGGTGCTGGCGGAACTGGCCGGCGAGGGGTTGTATATAGTCGGCGACAAGCTCATATACTGCCCGGACTGCGAAGCTGCGATCGCCCGCCTGAGGCAGCGCGTGGCGGCCCGTCTGCGCCGACAGACCCTGGATGGCCTTCAGGACCTTCTCAACCGGGCTTACGACTCCCGGAAGAAACAGGCGTAAGCCTGACAGGGACTGTTTTTGATTTCACGGATTTATTCGATAATCAGAGCCGAATCCCCATCCTGGCCTGTTTCTAAGGCCGTCAGACAGGGATTCGGCTTTTTGTCAGGCGCTTCGCGGACTGATTATTGTAAACGTCCTCAGGGAATCGGGCGGTCAGTGATCAATACATGGCCGTTCTTCACCACCCGGTAAAGCCTGCCCCCGGAACCATCGGTTGAACCGTAGACCCGCATCAGTTTACGCACCTTCCGGATGTAGTCGTGGGTTTCCGGAAACGGCGGCACGCCTCCAGAACGGTCAACTGTTGATGGCCCAGCGTTATAGGCGGCCAGGCTGAGCTGAAGGTCATCGCCATAGCGCAACATCATCTGTTTGAGGTAGCGGCTTCCCGCCAGAATATTCTGTTCCGGATCGAAAGTGTCCCTTACTCCCAGGTCGCGGGCGGTGTTCGGCATAAGCTGCATCAGGCCGAGAGCACCCTTCTCGCTGACTGCGCACGGGTTGAATGCGCTCTCGGCATGGATCACGGCCTTGACCAGCTCGAACCCCAGATCGTAGCGCTCGGCGGCCTGGCGGATTATTCCGTCATATTGTCCACTATGCGTTGTCTGAGGTTTTTTCGAAAGGATGCGGGGAGTGGTGTCCCCGGCCCGCCGTATAATCGGGGACTTGCCGCCGGGACGGTTGGCGATGTGGATCACCCCGTCGCGGTCCACCCAGGTGTAGATTTCAGCTCCCAGGCGCGCGGGAATGCTCGCGGCGAGCGCGGCAAAGACAGCAATGAAGAGGACGGCTCGCAGGACGGGCCGCATCGGTCCCCCAAGGCAGATGTTTCTTTACTCTGATTGTACCCGAGAGGGGCTGTTTTTTCAAGAGCGGACTTACCGGTCCGGTCCTGCGCTATATATCGGCTTTAAATTCCTGTAGCTTGAAAAGTCATTTATAGGCTTATTTTGATGAAGCCTGAAACTTTTCCCGGCTGAGTTTTAGCGCCTCCTGGGCCGCCGTGAAACCGAAATTCAGTTCCAGGGCTTTCTCGAAATACTTGGCCGCATCGGCGTATCGGCCCAGCGCATAACTTGCATCCCCAAGCATGTACCAGCCCATCAGACGATCAGGCTGGAGGGCGGTCACATGGGAATATGACAGGATGGCTTCCTCGTATTTTTTTTCGCGGGTCAGGATATTGCCCCGGTTGTACCATGCATCCGCATGCTTCGGGTCCAGTTTGACGGCGGCGTCAAATTCAGCCAGGGCGGAGCCGTAATTCTCGGCTGCCCCGAACGCCAGGCCAAGCTGGTAATGCGAGTCGGCGCGGGTTGTGTCAAGCTCGATGGCCCGCCGGAACGAACGGATGGCCGCAGCGAATTCTTTCCGGTTGGACTGGAGCTGCCCCAGCCGGAAATAGGCCTCTTCCTGCTCAGGATGTATTTTCAGCAGCCTGTTGTAGGTTTTCAGCGCGTCATCGTACTGTTGGGCCTGTATCTGGCAGAAACCCAGCCCCAGTGCTGCCTCCACCGAGGTTGAATCCAGTTCCAGCGCCCACCTGTAACTGTCGATCGCATTTTCAAACTGCCCGACTTTCCGGAAACTGTTGCCATCGCCCAGGGCTCTTTCCAGCGGGTCTTTCTGGCAGGAGGCCGCCAGCAAAGCCAGAATGAGCGCGGCCAGGGATATAATGATCTTTTTCAAGATTTTCCTTCCAGTTCTGCAAACAGAACATGTGTTCCGGGCAGTTCATGCTCCCGGTTCAGCGTAGAGCGGCTTTTTGGATAGAACTCCGCCGGCCAGAAGGGCATCCAGCAAGGCGTCGGCGCCAAAGCGCACCGGGTCCGTGGCCGGCAGTCCGGTTTCCGCGCTGGCCGTCTCGACAGCCCGGCGAGCTGCTGTCTCATCCATGCCTCGCGTGTTGATGGCCAGGGCCAGCACGCGGCAGGGTTTTACAAGACGCATGGCTGTTTCATACAGCGCAATGTGTTCTGCAAGCGGCGGCATGCGCCACTCGACATGCATCACGCGATCCTGCGTGGCGCGGTGGCACAGCACCATCGCATCGGGACAGCAGCCGTGCATCAGGGACAGGGTCACTCCGGAGTAGGAGGGCTGGCAGAGCGCGCCCTGGCCCTCCACGAAGATCAGTTTCACCTCCGGGTCCGCGGCCTCGTCCAGCACCAGTTTTTCAGCCGCTCCGGCTGTGAAATCACTGATCGTGTGGTCGATGGCTATCCCGCGCCCGGCAATGGCGATCCCGGTCTGGCCTGTGGCGCAGAATCCAGAGCGGATACCGCGCTGTTCGGCCTCGCGCAGCATCTCGAGCGATGCGGTCATCTTTCCGGCATTACAGTCTGTACCCACGGTGAGGACCACTCCCGCTTTCACATTCTGTGCTTTGCAGAAAGCAACCGGCAGTCCCTCCGGGCTTTTACGCAGATCGGTGATCCGTCCGCCGCAGCGTGAGGCGATGATTGACAGCTCGGGATCATCGGACAGAAGCTCGTGCATCCCGCTGACCACTTCCATCCCGTTTTCCAGGGCCATCCTGATCTGACCACGCCATCCGGAGGGCAACACCCCACCGGCGGTGGCCACTCCAATCACCAGGCGCTGCGGCCGGAAGTCAAGACAGGCGGCCAGTTCCCTGAGGACCGGTACCCCCCGGCCCGTGCCGGTGACATCCCCGCAGTCTCGGCCTGCGTTGGCGCTGTCAATCACCGCGACAACCGATTCAGGCGCATAACGCAGAAGACCGTAAGCTGTCTTGCTCATCCCGTCGTCACCCAGGGCATCCTGGGCCAGTATCACGGTTGGTGGAACCCGCATTTTTATCCTCCTTTGGTTGATAACGGGACAAAATAACACCGGAAGCTCTGTCAAACAACCGTAAAGCCGCGCACCGGGCGATTTTGATTGATTTTTATTCCGGCGCTTGATATATTAGTTTAATTCGTTTGTTCAAAATGCTTTACCGCTAATGGTGATATTTACTGCGGCGGCGGCTTTCAGTGTCGCCTCGGAAATGTTGGCTGGACGTTGCGCAGAGAATAAATGAGAAGATAGATTATTCCGGAGCTCGAATCCGGATTTCTACTGGTCGACAGTTATAGAATCGGAGGCACTATGTCGGGCCATTCCAAGTGGGCGACAATCAAACGCAAGAAAGGCGCGCTGGATGAGAAGCGGGGACGCATTTTCACCCGCCTGATCAAGGAAATATCGGTGGCGGCGCGCATGGGTGGCGGTGATCTCGAGTCCAATCCCCGTCTGCGCACGGCCGTGGATACGGCCAAGGCCAACAACATGCCCAAGGATAACATCGACCGGGCGATCAAGAAAGGCACGGGCGAGCTTCCCGGCGTAAGCTACGAGGAGGCGGTTTACGAGGGTTACGGACCGGCCGGGATCGCACTTTATATCGAGGTGCTGACCGACAACAAGAATCGCACGGTGAGCGAAATACGGCATCTTCTGTCCCGTCACGGCGGCAACATGGGCGAGAATGGCTGCGTTTCCTGGATGTTCAGCCAGAAAGGCCAGATTTATGTCGACGCCGAAAAGCATGATGAGGACACCGTGCTGCTCGAGGCCAGCGATCTGGGCGCGGAGGACATGTGGAGCGAGGAAGGCCTGCACGTGATCAGCGTTCCGGTGGAGCTTCTGCATAAGGTGCGGGAAGGGCTTGCGGCCAAGGGGATCGAGATAAAGGACTCAGAGTTGCTGATGGTGCCTTCGAACACGATCAAGCTGGGCGAGAAAGATGCCGAGAAGGCGCTCAAGCTGATGGAAATGATCGAGGAGCACGATGACGTGCAGCGGGTCAGCTCCAATTTTGACATCGATGAGGATGTACTGCGCAAGATTCAGGATGAGTGATAGTATGTCCGCCGCTCCGGGCCAGACGATCCTGGGGGTGGACCCGGGAGGGCAGGTCACCGGCTGCGGCGTGATCCGCCGTGAGGGCAACAGCTCGCGGGTTGTGGCCTGCGGCGTGACACGCGCCGTGGGGGATGAGGACACCGCCGCCCGCCTGGCTCGGATCTTCCGTTTTGTGAGCGCGCAGATCGAACAGCACCGTCCTGATGTTTTGGTGGTTGAAGACGTGTTTTACGGTAAAAACGTGCAGAGCCTCAAGTCTATCGGACAGGTGCGCGGCGTGATCATTCTGGCTGGGGCGCTGGCGGGCGTCGCTGTCTGCGAGTACAGCCCGCGCGAGGTCAAGAAGGCGGTGGTCGGGCGGGGGGATGCCTCCAAGGAGCAGGTTCAGCACATGGTCATGACAGTGCTGGGGCTTGCCGCTCCGCCTGAGCCGCACGATGCGGCGGATGCCCTGGCCCTGGCGCTCTGCCACTCGCACCGCGGGACTGCAATTCGAGACGCCGCCGGCCGGAGAGGCGGAATTCCCACCCAGCTCAGGGAATTGATGAAAAGAAAATGATCGCTCTGATCGAAGGACGGCTGGTCGAAAAAAATGTCGCTTCGGTGGTGATTTCCGCCGGAGGGATCGGTTACGCGGTGTCAGTGCCGCTCAGCACCTTCGAGAAGCTGCCCGGAGAGGGTGAGACCACCAGCCTGTTGACCTACCTGCATGTCCGCGAGGATTCCCTTCAGTTGTTCGGTTTCCACACCCGCCAGGAGCGCGAGGCTTTTGAGCGTCTGCTTTCGGTTACCGGCGTGGGGCCGCGCCTGGCCCTGGCTATCCTGAGCAGCCTGAGCGTCGAGCGCCTCATCTCGGCGGTCGAGGGCGCGCAGGCCTCCTGGTTCGGCAAGATTCCGGGAGTGGGGAAGAAAACAGCCGAGCGCCTGATTTTCGAGCTGAAAGGCAAACTGACCGATATCGCGCCCTCGGCAGCGTTCGGCAAGGGACCGGCCCCGGCGGGACGTGAGGCCGAGGAGGCGGCCGCGGCGCTGGTCTCCCTGGGCTACTCGAGACCCCAGGCCGAAACCGCTATCGCCAGGGTGCTGGCCGATTCGCCCGGAGTCACAATCGCCACCGCGGACCTGATCCGCAAGTCCCTGGGCCGGATGTAGGTTAAAGTGGTGTTGATTTATTGGATCAAATCCCACATGGTCCCAGCACCGTTAGGTTAGGATAATGCAGGGAGGATCGAAAAAGCTTTACGGTCACGGTGCGCCGTGACCCTACGCCGAAAGTCCCAGGAAAAAACAGACTTTTTCCGGTTCTCCGGCCTCAGGTTTTCAGGTCTCATCTTCAAGCGGCCCGCTCAGGGCCGTCCGGGGCCGTATGTCCGAGCCACGCCAAAGAAGCGGAGTAAAGGCCACGGGCACACTCAAGCCTGAAAAAGCTTCCGCGGTAAGGCGGGCAATCAGCGCCAGCGTCGCCCGGTGACAAAGGCAGCGTTCGGATGCCCCAAGCACACTGCAGGTTGAAAAAGAGTCATGGCCTGGGCGAGTTTACGGCCCCAAAGCGTCTTTTGGTCCTTTTCCACAAGCCG
>CAYYNT010000062.1:0-18179 GCA_964473155.1 uncultured Gemmatimonadales bacterium
ACCAGCGACCACTGGCCCCCCATGCCAGTGCGCTACCGGACTGCGCTACGCCCCGCTTAACTCCGTTTCTCTTTTCTCCCCGCACGGAACAACCGCGGTGGAGCATATAAATATATTCCGATTTACGCCATGGGCAAGGGAAAAGTTATTTCCGCAGAACCTCCTGCAATTCCAGCAGTTCCCGCCGGACCGACGCCAGCGTGGCCCGGTTTTTCTCCTCGCGCGGAAGGGCCTCCTCGGCGCTCTTGCCCATGTGCTTGAGCTGGTTCAGTTTCCTGCGCGCCCCGTCTATCGTGTACTTCTCCGTGTACAGAAGGTGCTTGATCAGTTGGATCACCTGGATTTCGCTCTTTCGGTAGGCGCGGTTGCCGGCCCTGTTCTTCGAGGGGCTGAGAAATTTGAACTGCGTCTCCCAGTACCGCAGGACATGGCTCTTAAGGCCCGTGATGTCACAGACCTCGCTGATCGAGTAGTACTCCTTGTCCGGAAAGACACTGGAATTCATACTGTCTCCATGCAATGACGCTGCGGTTTACAGTCTGTAAAGGTTTTTTCACTCGTATTCTTTTTTCAGCTCGCGTCCCATCAGGCCGCAGACCGCCTCTCTCACCGAGCGGCCCTGGAACAGGATGCTGTAAACCTGATGCGTTATCGGCATCTCCACCCCCCGCGCGCGGGCGAGCTGCCAGGCGCTCTCGGTGGTGCGGATGCCCTCGGCCACGCTGCGGCTTCCCGCGGTAATCGCCTCCAGGCTCTCTCCACGGCCGATCCTCAAACCAACGCTGCGGTTGCGGCTCAGGTCGCCGGTGCAGGTGAGCACCAGGTCTCCCAGCCCGGAAATTCCCGCAAAGGTTGAGGTTTTCGCCCCCAGGGCCACTCCCAGGCGGGTGATCTCCACCAGCCCGCGGGTGATAAGAGCGGCGCGGGTGTTCATGCCCAGGCCCGCCCCCTCGATCATCCCGGTGGCCAGGGCGATCACGTTCTTCAGCGCCCCTCCCAGTTCCACCCCGACCACGTCATCGTGCTTGTACACCCTGAAATAATCGGTGGAAAACAGCGACTGCACGAGTGAGGCCGTGCTTTCATCAGTCGAGGCGGCCGTGATCACGGTCGGGCGGCGGCGCGCCACCTCGGCCGCGAAGCTGGGGCCGGACAGCGTGGCGTGAGTGAACTCGACGCCGCTGTCGCCGCCTAACACCTGCGCCTCGATCTGGCTCATGCGCAGCAGCGAGCCGTTCTCGATTCCCTTGCTGGCGTTGACCAGCACTACACCCTGTCGTAGCGACGGCTTCATCCTTTCCAGCATTGCCCGGGTGACATGGCTCGGACAGACCATCAGAACCAGATCCGCCGGTCCGACCACCGCGGCCAGGTCGTTATCGCATTCCAGTCCCGGGTCCAGTTCCACCCCGGACAGATAAAGCCCGTTCACATGCGACTCATTAACCGAGCGGACCACCTCCGGCTCATAAGCCCAGAGCCGGACAGACTCCCCTTTCAGGGCCAGGTGGTTCGCCAGGGTCGTGCCCCAGCTCCCCGCTCCCACTACCGCTATCCTCAAGATTTCTCCTTCATCTGGTTCCCTCGGCTGAGCTGTTTTTCCTCACCACGGGCCAGCCGTACAATATTCGAGCGGTGCGTGACAATCACCGCCAGGCTGATCAATATACCGAAACCGCGCAGGAGCCAAACCTCGGCATCCGGTCCGGAAGTCGTCAGGAACAGGGCCACCGGCAGAGCCAGGGCCGCGCCGAGTGAGGCCACTGAAACGATACGGCTCAGGACCATCAGCATCGCCCAGACCACCACGCAGATTCCCAGGGCTTTAGGGGCCAGGGCCAGGAAAACTCCGGCCGCCGTGGCCACGCCTTTCCCGCCGCGGAAACGGACAAAGGGACTGAACACGTGCCCGGCAATCGCCGGAAATCCAAGAATCATGCCCGGCGCAACCAGGCTGCCCTCAAGCCCGAACCAGCCCGGCAGCCAGAACGAGGCGCAGAAGCCCTTGAGAATGTCCAGTGTCAGCACAGCCATCGCCGGGGTCACCCCCAGGGTGCGGAACACGTTGGTCGCACCCAGGTTGCCGCTTCCGTGCCGTCGGAGGTCGATGCCGCGCAGAAGCCGGCCAGCCAGATAACTCGTGGGCACGGCGCCCAGAAGGTAGGCGGCGGTGAAGGCGGCCAGAAGGCGGACAGACAGTTCTGCGCTCATGACTCGGTCTCTTTCGGCTTGCGCGCGCTCTTCCGGAAATCCAGGACCAGGGGCGTACCGGTAAAGGGGAAGCTTTCGCGCAGACGGCGCTGAAGGTAACGCTTGTAGCTTTCGGGAACGAGGTCCGGCTCGTTCGAATAGACGGCGATCACCGGAGGCCTGGATTGCACCTGTGTGCAGTAAAGCAGCCGGATATGCTTCCCGCTGACCGTGGGCGGATGATTACGGGCCACCGCCTCGCGCAGGGCCTCATTCAACTGAGCCGTGGCGATAGTCTTCTTTCGCTCGTCGTCCACCTGAAGCGCCAGGTCCAGCAGACGGCTCACACGCTGGCCGGTCCGGGCGGAAATGAAAACCATGGGCGCAAATTCGAGGTTCGGATTATCAGCCTTCAATTCCTTCTCGATCCGCGCCGGCAGGTTTGTCTCCTTGTTCTCAACCAGGTCCCATTTATTCATGGCCAGGATCAGGCCTTTGCCCTGATCGAGCGCCATGTTGGCAATACGCAGGTCCTGACGGTTGGGAGTCTCGCGGCTGTCGAAAAGCAGGATCGTGACATCGCAGCGCTCGATCGAGTGAACAGTGCGCAGGAGCGTGTAATAATCCAGCCCCACGCTGGTTTTCATCTTGCGCCTCAAGCCGGCCGTGTCGATCAGCACCAGCGTGCGGCCATTGAAAACCAGCGGAGTGTCCACCGGGTCGCGGGTCGTGCCGGGGATGTCGCTCACCAGCATCCGGTTCTCACCGATCAGACGGTTGACCAGGGAGCTTTTGCCGACATTGGGCTGACCGATCACCGCCACCAGGACGGCATCCTCGGGCAGCGGAGCGGGACGGGCTTCGCCCGGGGGCAGCGCCTCGACCACCAGGTCAAGCAGGTCGCCGACCCGCACGCCTTCCTGGGCCGAAACAGCAACTGCGCGCTCGAAACCCCAACGGTGGAACTCCACCGGAAACGATCTCGCGCCGCTGTCTATCTTATTGACCGCCAGCACAACGGGCTTCCCGGTGCGGCGGAACATCTCCACCAGATCATCTTCCTGAGCGGTGGGGCCTTCTTTTCCATCCACAACGAACAGCAGAACATCCGCCTGCTCGATGGCCGCATCGACCTGCTGGCGGATCTCGACCTCGAATTCGCCCAGCACCTCGGCCAGAATGCCGGCTGTATCCACCAGCTCGAAAGCATCGCGGTTCCATTCCACCGTGGCGTACAGACGGTCGCGGGTCACTCCCGGCGTGCTGTCCACAATTGCCACCCGGCGGCCGATTATACGGTTGAAAAGGGTGGATTTTCCGACGTTCGGCCGGCCGACCACGGCCACCAGAGGCAATGCGCTCAATTCGCTTCCCTGTTCCTTATAAAGCCTCGAACCATTTGCACCATAAAAGGCAAAGTTTTTCAGGCGCAAACTGATATACTAACAACCGCTTTCATTGACTGTCAGAGCTTCACCAGCCAGGTGCCGCTCTTGTATTTCTCCTGTATCTCGCCGGCCGCCTGTTCCGCCTCGCCGTAGCTGGCGTAATTTCCGAGACGCACCCTGTACCAGCGTCCGCTCTCCAGGTCGGCGTTCTCCACACGGGCCTCATAGCCCCTGGACTGGAAGAACTTCGCCAGTTGTTCAGCCGACTCGCGTGTCTCCCAGGCCGCCACCTGAATGGTATAGGGCCCGGAGGGCATCCCGGCGCCGGAGGCTTTTTTCTTCACCTGCACACTCTTAACCGGCGCCGCCGTGGCAACCGTATCCGCCGCAACGGCTTTCTGCATCGTATCCGGAGCGGCAGTCGCGGGAGGAGTCTGGGGCGGCGTCGCCATCATCGGCGGCTCTTTGGGGCCGCAGGCTGTCATAAGCGCCGCCGCAAGGCCGATCAGTATCAACTGCTTTCTCATCGTGCTCTCCGTGGTTGTAGTGTTTATTTCGAAATCAAACCACTTGCCTGAACCACGTTATAACGGACATCTTCAGCCTTGAAGTCATTCTTTTCAGGAAGCCAGTTCAAGCAGCCCCCGTCCAATCTCCCGCTCGACAATCACCCGCGCCGGTTCGAGACCGCGTTTCAGATCGTCCAGAGACATATCGTCCAGAAAATACTCTCCCTCATTCAGCGCCTCTCCCGGAATAAGCCAGATATCCGCCGGCCCTGATTTCCTCGCCGCGGCCAGGATATCTTTCCCCGGTAAAAGCCCGGCTACGGTTACGCTGCTTCCCAAAAGGCTGTTCGCCGCCTCGGCCAGTATAAAGCGCGGCCCGTAGCGCCGCTCAAGGCGCGGGATGATCCTGTGGCGCAATATTCCGGAATAATGAGCGCCGCTCACTATCCCGATCACTCCGTCCGGCATAGCACGCCGTTTCAAAGAGCGCAAGGCCCGGTCAAAGCCTTTCAGCGAATGCCGCACAAGTCCGACGCCATTTTCAATCTGCGGGTAATCCTCGTAGCTCGCATCCGCCGGAAACGGCCGCCCGGCTATCAGATAAAACTCATCCGCCGCGAAGACGAATCTCGATCCGCGTTTCTGAACAAACCGGGCCTGACTCTCGTTCACCAGGTCCAGCACCTCACAGGCTTTCTGTCTGGACACGGCAGCCAGCGAGGGCAAACCCTCCCGGTATCCGGTCAACCCGACCGGGACCAGGGCCAGTGACAGTCCGCCCTCTCCGAGAGAGGCCAGCTCATCCACCGTGCGCTCCAGCACCGGCCCGTCGTTCCAGCCCGGACAGATCACGGCCTGGTAGTGCAGCCGCACCCCTCCCTCCAGCAACCGCCTCAGCAACGGCCGGACATCCGGCCTTCGGCAACCGCCTAACATAGCCGCCCGCACCTTCGGGTCAGTCGCATGGACCGAGATATACAGCGGACTAAGGCTCAGACTGATTATCCGCTCAACCTGACGGGAGGACAGGTTGGAGCCGGTGATGAAAGTACCGCGCAGGAAACTCTGACGGTAGTCCTCATCTTTAACATACAGCGAAGGCCGCAATCCCTTCGGTAGCTGATCCACGAAACAGAAAACGCAACGGTTGCCGCAGCGGCGCAACTCATCCTCGGCCACGCTGACACCCAGGGCGCGGCCCGGCAAACGCTCGATATTCAACCTTTCAGGTATGCCTGAGGAGCCGGATTCCAGCTCAATCTCCAGAAAAGCATCCGCACAATGGTAATAGAAATCAATATAATCGTTTATCTCCTGACCGTTGATCCTGATGATACGATCACCGGCCGTCAGCCCGGTCTTTTCCGCCACCGAGCCTTTCTCCACCATTGTCACCACGACCATAAAACCGTCCGGATGGCTTTCTTTACTATACCCCCTCGTTTATGAAGCGTCAAGAAAAACCTCCCCGCAAACAAGAGAGAGCACTGACAGCCGGTTTGGTTGACATCGTACCGAGGTAGATGCTTTCCTGTACTTAGGGGATCAATCCAACTGTGGCAGATTGAGAGTCCAGAGGTCGTAATTTCCGCTGAACGCGGAGGCAAAAATCACTTTTCGCCCATCCGGGAAAAACCGGGGACTGATCACCGCTCCCCCGTCACGCGTGAGCTGACGCTCAAAACCATCCGCCAGCCGGTGCAGCCAGAGGCTGCCGTTTCTGACCAGAACCAGAAGGGTCCCATCCGGACTGATATCGGCATCCTCAGCGCCGGGCGAAGTCAGACGGCTGACATTGCCGTCGGCGAGAGACACGCGGCAGACTACCGGCAGAGAGTCGCTGTATGAAGTGAACAGGATGCTTTGACCATCAGGAAACCAGCGCGGGAACAGAGGATGGTGTTCCGGTCCGGCCGCCTCCATGTATCCCCGGTCCGGCGCGTTGTAGTCCAGCACCCGCAGGCTCCGGCGATTGCCGCTTTTCGAACAACAGGCGACCCGCGAATCAACCGGGGAACAGGCCGGCATCCAGTTGTAACCGCTTCCATCGGTGAGCCTGCGGGCGCTGTTCTGGTCCCGCCCGAGCTCCAGCAGCCAGAGGTCGCGTATCCCGGCCCGCTCGCTCCAGAACACCAGCGAGCGGTTGTCCACGGTCCAACTGGGCGCCCATCCTCCCTGGTATGTGATCCGTCCCGCCGCGCGCGATTCGGCTGAGGCGGTCCATATCTCCGGTTCGCCGCTGCGGAAAGAGGTGAAAGCCACCATTCCGCCACGCGAGGACACCTCACCCTCCCAGTCAGCCCGCTCGGACAGAGTGAACTGTTCAGGCCGCAGCACCACGGTCAGCTTCACAGAATCGGAAGCTGCAACAGAATCTCCGGCCATTGCTTTGACAGTCAGAGTCTGCATCCGGTAGGCCAGATTCTTAACCGAGGCGGCAAGTCCCTCGGCGAGAATGTTGCGCCCATCGGCGGACCAGACAAAATGCAGCTCTTCCGCACCGTTCCCGCCGCTTAGCTCGGCACGCAGCGATATTTCTTCCTGACTGAAGCATATCGTTCCGTTGACCGGTTCGACAATTCGCAACCCAGCCGCTGCCGCAGTCGAAGAAATGAAGATAACAAAAGCCAAAGCAGCGGCTGCTTCGGAGTAACTTTTCATACATCCTTTCCAGGGGTTATTCGACACGGACCGGGCTGGTCTTTCTGAGGACTTCGTGCGTCAGATTGTAGTAGTCCTCGGCGCCGGTGGAGTTGATCGCGTACTCGAAGATAGTCTGGCCGAAACTGGGCGCCTCGCGCAAACGGGTGTTGACCCGGATCACCGTATCGAACACCTTGTTCGGGAAATGCTGCACCAGGACCCGGTATATCTCGGCCGAAAGGTTGGTGCGCACATCATACTGTGTGGCCAGGATACCAAGAAGTTCTGTTTCAACCCGCGTAAACCGCTTGATCTCCCGCATCAGCTCGATAGTATGGCGCGCACCGTTCATTGCCAGATAGTCCATGCTTACCGGGATTATAACTTTGTCCACCAGAGTGAGAGCGTTGATGTTGATCAGATTGCGGCTCGGCGCGCAATCGCAGATCAGGAAATCCACGTTTCGAAGGTCACTCAGGGAATTGCGCAGAATAAACTCACGCCCGTCCCTTCCGGCGATTGCCAGTTCGGTTTCGCTGAGCTTGCGGCCGCCCGAAGTAATGAGAAACAGGTTCTCGCGCACCTGACTGACCGAGGTCTTGCCGCTGCGCAGAAGGTCGGAAAGGCTTTTCTCGCCCTCCACTCCGAAAACCAGCCCCAGGTCGCCATGCGGGTCACAGTCGATCAGGATCACGCGCTTGCCGCTCAAAGCCAGACCATGACCGAGATTAACCGCGGTAGTTGTCTTTCCGGTCCCGCCCTTCGAGGTTATGACTGCGAGCTTGATCATGGCTGCTTGTGGTCAGAGGGTGCCCGCAAATAAACGCCTGAACGCTATATTTTAGAATGAGTCCTGCAATGCTGTTTCAACGTGAAACATCAACTACGTTTTTCCTTGATGTTGCGTAAAGCTTCCTCGATCTTGAGACTGGCCTTGGTCAGATCCATCGTCCCGACTTTCTCCACAGGCAGAGAGACCTCAGGCGTCACCTTGCGAGGTTTACGCCGGCTTTGCCGACGGCTGAACCTTTCGTAGCGCTCCTTGTCCACACCGGCTACAGGCTGCGACTCCGGATTATCCGTAACCAGCGTAAGCGAGCGGGAGAAAAACAGGCCTTTATCGGTGACATCTTTCACCGGGGCAGTTTTGGAACGCCGCTCGCCGCCCGGGACAGAAAGATTCTTAGCCTGACGGTACATCTGGCTGGCGATTTCAGGTTGGCTTTTCTTATCGTACAATATGCCAAGATTATAAAAAACCCTGGGATTATCCGGCTGAAGTTTCATAACGCTCTCGAAACATTCGACCGCCTGGTCGACCAGATCCAGCTTATTGCAGGCTTCACCAAGTTGGAAGAGCACATCCGGATCGTTCGCTTCTATCTCGAGCGACTTGCGGAACATGTTCACCGCTTCGCTGTATAAGCCCCGGCGGTAAAAGATCATACCAAGGCCGCGCCAGCCCTGCGCGGAACGCGGGTTGACGGTCACCAGACGGCGCAGTGCTTTTTCAGCTTCGGGGAAACGGGCCATTTCCAGGCAGGTCAGGCCGCAATACCAGAGCGCCTGTTCATCGTCCGGTTCGCGTTCCATGTACTGCTGGAGACTTTCAAGAGCCTTGGGATAGCGGCCCAGCAGGAAAGATGTGATTCCGAGATGCTTGAGAGCACCGGCATGACGGTTATTCAGGACCAGGGCTTGCGCAAATAACGACGCAGCATCGACATAGCGGCGGTTGGAATAGTGCTCCATGCCGCCGACATACAGGCCCTCAGCCCGTCCGCCGGAAATCTGTTCCGGCCCCGCGCCGCTTCCTGAACCCGCGCTCTGTTTCTCCTGGCTTGTCATTCGAGTCAACCCGGTGTATTTTATGTTGTTGCTGAAAACAAAGAAAATCTACTCAACTGAGCCTGCACTGTCAAGAAAGCTATTTCTGTTGAATTTTTTTTAAAAAGCTTATATTTTATATGGATTGCGCATCTTGTTTCTGCGCGCCGGCAAGTTGTAAAAGCAACGCGCTTCGAACGTAATATTAAGCACAGGAAATCCATCAGAGCCTCTAATGCTTTGCTGAGCGGGCTCATCAAGCCGGTTGACTGTTCCGGCATTCACAATTTCGTACACGGCGTTTCGCGCCGGGCTGCACATTACAAGCAGGGGAGCTTACTTTGAGAGAAAAAATTCATCCCGACTACAAAAAATGCATCGTCACCTGTGTCTGCGGCAATACTTTCGAGACCCGCTCGACACAGGACAAGATTTCGGTGGAAATCTGCTCTGAGTGCCATCCGTTCTATACCGGCAAGCAGAAGCTTGTGGACACCGCAGGACGCGTGGAACTGTTCCGCCGCCGTTATGCCAATTTACAGCCCAAGGGCGCCGGGGCATCCAAATAACGATCGGCAGTCTATCCTGAAGTTCGCAAGGGGCACGGCGCACCGTGCCCCTGCATTTTTGAGGCCTTGACACGTTTTAACAGTCCGCAGAGAAAGCAGAACCGGAATGGCCGGCAGGGAAATAAAAATGGGCGGACAGGCCGTTATCGAGGGCGTGATGATGCGCTCCGAGGACCTGTGGGCCGTTGCGGTCAGAACCCCGGAGGGTGATATACGTATCCGCCGGGGAAGCTGGACGCCCGTGGCCAAGAAACTGCCTTTCCTGAAGCTTCCGTTCCTGCGCGGCATGGTGGTGCTGATCGAGACACTGGTTCTGGGGATAAAGGCCCTCAACTGGTCCGCCGACATCGCAGCCTCAGAGGCAAGCGACAACCCGGAAAGCAATGAAAAAGGAATCTGGTGGAGCCTCACCATGGCCGGAACCGTGGCCTTGTCGCTTCTGCTTGGCGTCGCCGCCTTCTTCTACCTGCCGCTCATGCTCACTGAGTGGATGGGAATAGACAATCCGGTATGGTTCAATGTGGTCGACGGCATCATCAGAGTGGCGCTTTTTCTCGGCTATCTGGCCCTGATATCCCGCTGGAAGGAAATCGCCCGCGTTTTCGAATACCACGGCGCCGAACACCAGGTGATCGCCGCCTGGGAGGATAAAAAAGAGCTGACATGGGAGAACATCCGCCAGTACAGCACATTTCATCCGCGCTGCGGCACCAGTTTCATCCTGATCCTCATGCTGGTCTCGATCCTTGTTTTCATGTTCCTGGGCAAGCCGGACAATATCGGAGAGCGCCTGATAAGGATGCTGTTCATTCCGCTGATCGGCGGGGTGAGCTACGAGCTGATCCGGCTGAGCGGACGTTTTTCGGATAACCCGGTGGCACGTTTTCTGATCGCTCCTGGACTCTGGCTGCAGCGCATCACCACCAGCCGTCCGGACCAGAGCCAGGTCGAGGTGGCGGCGGCCTCCCTCCGCGCGGCCCTGGGAATGGATCAGGAAGATGTCCAGGACAAGGAAACACCCCTCGCCGCCGGGACAACCGCCACCTGACATTCCGGGCATTCTGTCGCCCGCATGATAATCTCCCCGTCATATAAGGTCAATGGACACAAAAGCCAAAAAAGCTTTCGACCGCTATGAGGAACTCAGCCGCAGGATGGCGCTGCCCGAGGTAATCGCCGATCCGCGAGCCCTTCAGGACGCGGCGCGCGAGCATAGCCGCCTGGCCCCGCTGGTCAAGACCTGGGAACGCCTGGAAAAAGTGCGGCGCGACATCGACGGCAACCGTCAAATTATTGACTCAGGCGCCGATCCGGAACTGGCGGAGCTGGCCGCCTCAGAGCTGGACTCGCTCGAGACGCGGCGGGAGGAGCTCGAGCGTGAGCTCAAAGCCCTGCTAATACCGTCCGACCCGATGGACGACAAGGATATAATCATGGAGATACGGGCCGGGACCGGGGGCGAGGAAGCCGCGCTGTTCGCCGCGGACCTGTTCCGCATGTACAGCCACTATATCGAGTCGCGGGGCTGGCGTCTGGAGCTGATTTCAATGACTAACTCCGAGCATGGCGGGGTCAAGGAAATAATTTTTTCGGTGAGCGGACGGGGCGTGTACGGGCGGATGCGTTACGAGAGCGGCGTGCACCGGGTGCAGCGCGTGCCGGCCACCGAGGCGAGCGGGCGGATTCACACCTCGGCCGCGACCGTGGCCGTTCTGCCGGAGGCCGAGGAAGTGGATATCGTGATCCGGCCCGAGGACATAAAGGTCGATGTCTTCCGCTCCAGCGGACCCGGCGGTCAGAGCGTCAACACCACCGACTCGGCGGTGCGCATCACCCACCTTCCCACAAAACTCGTGGTGTCCTGCCAGGACGAGAAGAGCCAGCTCAAGAACAAGAACAAGGCCATGAAAGTCCTGCGCAGCCGCCTTCTGGACATGAAAATTCAGGAGGCCGAGGCCGAACGGGCCAGAGAACGTCGCACCCAGGTGGGAACCGGAGACCGCAGCGCCAAGATACGCACCTACAATTTCCCGCAGAGCCGCATGACCGACCACCGGATCGGACTGACTCTCCACTGCCTGGACGATATCCTGAACGGTAAGCTTGAGACAGTGATAGATTCTCTTGCCGAGGCCTCTCAGGCCGAAAAGCTGCAAAACGAAAATTGACGGTGCGGCGGAATTTCAGTTCCGGTCTATCTGATGGCGCACATCCTCGCGGAACTTCCGCATGAAAGCTTCCAGCGGCACCTTTTCCAGCCGTTCCAGCATCTTGGTCCACTTGATCGCCACCGGATTGACCTCCGGGTCGCGCCGGGAAATCATGTCGAAGATCCGGGAGCGCACGGCCCCGCTCTCGATCAGAAGCTGACGGGTCAGGTCTATCCGCTCGTGCATCGCCGCCACGAAAGCATCCGCCACCTCCAGCATTTCGGCTTTCTTCCAGCCCTGCACCCGGATACGCTTGAGCATATCTATCACGTAGTTGACATAGAATGGCGCGAAGCGGTCGAGCGGGCTGATCACATCGGTGAAAGCCCCGGTGAAATCGGCAAGCACGATGTCTCCCGGGATATCCTTGTCCTCGCTGAACACCAGCAGCTCATCCCCGTCCCCGAAATACACCATCCCGGTGTCCGGGTCGCAGCGTCCTATTATCAGGTTGAGCGCCGCTGAGGAGCCCAGAAGCTCGGCCTGGGTCCGCACGAAGCTTTCGTTCTCGTAGTGATGGAACGAGACCTTGTCCGTCGCGATCCCGTCGATGTAAGGCCGGTTGAAAAACTCCACCGGAATGAATCCCAGTCCGGGGATATTGTCCTGCCTTTTAAGGTAGTTCACCGGAGGGGTGTTCACTCCGAGCAGCGAGAGCAGGTCGCGGCGGTCGAAAGTGTACTGAAGGTAGCCGTCGCACATTATCTGCGCCCTGTCCTGCGGGTACCCGCGATTAAGCCAGTAGAGCGTGCCGCGCCGCACTTTGCGCAGGATGCGTATCTGCTCCAGGCCGTCGCCCCGGAGCTTCAGCGTGGCGATATAGACCTCGCGGTAACTCCCGGCGGCGCGTTTCTGGCTCTGTGAGCGCATCACCTGGCCGAGGTTGATGTATTCGAGCGGGCCGTAAAAGCGGAAGAAATCCTGGATCAGGCTGGCGGTCGATTCATCCGCATGACGGTCCGGCAGGACATGACCTTCCTTGATCCTGCAGCCAGGCAGCCAGCGGATGTTCATGTTGAACTCATCGCTCACCCCGAGCATACTCTCCTCGGTCGGCGGGATGCCGTTCAGCATGGAATACATGTAAGTGCGCCAGGTGGGATTATCCGGGTCGTCGCGCTGGAATGCCGGGGGGATGGCTTTCCTCAGGTTGACCAGGAAAGCCTCGAACAACTGCCAGACCTTCCGCTTCTCGACCTCGGACCAGCGTACGCTTTCACTCACGCAACCGGCCAGTTTTTCGAGCAGGGAGATATCGAGCAAGTTCTGGTCAGCCATGAAGAAATCCAGTTCCCGCACGTACTGCTTGTTGCGCCTGTTGTACAGGTCCAGCACCTCAGCCAGCCGCGGGGCGAACTCATTCCGGTCCGCCAGGACGCTTCGGATAGACTCGAACTGAGAGTAGGTGACCAGCCGCCCGCCGGATTCGATGTTGTAGTAGTAGCGGTTGGCCGTGCCGACCGAGACCAGCGAAAGGCGTATCTGCGAGATGATTTCCTCGACCGTGAAATAGCGCGGGGTCATCTTCCAGCTCTCGCCCCGCAGCTTGAAAGCCTGGCGCACCAGCGGGTCGCGGCTTCCGGTGAAACGGATTATCTCGGCCGGGACAGCCTCCTTCAGCAGTTCGGCGGCCCGGAAACAGCTTTCCATCCTGTCCGGAGCGGAGCGGATCACCACATGCTCGCCGCGGACAATCACCGCCACCAGGTCCTCGTAGACTTTCTCCTCTTCTTCCGGTTTCAGCGGCCTGCCTTTTTCCGCGGCCAGAGCCTCCATGAACTCCAGGGCCAGGGTCACATGCAGGCCCGCGCCCACGATCACCGCATTCCAGCTCGGGAAAATATCGGCCATGGTGTATTTGAAATGTCCGTCCCCGGTTTTTTCCATCGGGTCGGGGCCGTAGACGGTCAGATGCCTGTATTTTTTCTTCTGCATTCCTTGAATCCGTTCCGGAAAATCATCTTCAAGTCTTCTTAGCTCTTAATTCAAAGATACCTGTTTCAGTTTCCGCGTTGCAAGAGAAGAACAAAGGGCATCAACGAAAATGCCACAGTCCCGGCCCGCTTCATAAGCGGGGACCGTGGCACAAGCGGCGGACTCATGGCCGCCCTTTGATTTGAATCTACCCGCGGGAGACTAAAGTGTCAAGCCTGCCAAGGCTCAGCCGCGAGAGAAGATATAGTGCGAGATGCTCTGTTTCTGCTCGTCCGTAACCGCGCGGGTCAGGGCCTGCTTGAAATAGTCCATCGCACCGGCGTAGTCGCCGTCCTCCTCGGCCAGGATGCCCAGGTTGACCAGGTTGTCGGCCACCAGATAGTCATCGCCCAGCTTTTCGGCCAGGGCGAGCGACTTGTTGAAAAACGCCAGGGCCTTCTCCGGCCGTTCAAGAATGCGGTCTATCTCGCCCGCGCGGGTCAGGGACATGCAGAGCGACGGCATGTCGGACGCGGCGGCGCAAAGACGGGCGCAGTCGGCGAAATGCGTGTAGGCGCTCTCCAGGCTCTCCACACGGTACTCGATCTGCGCCAGCTTGTACAGCACCCGGCGGCGGATCGTTTCGGTCTCCCGGGGCGCACGCCCGGCCTTTTCCAGGCAGCCGAGCAGACGGGTGTAGTTGTCGATCGCGGCCCGGTTGCTGAACCGGTCGGCGCACTGGTCCCCGGCGGATTCCAGGTAGCCCAGGGCCTTGTCCGCCTTCTCGCCGCGCTCGAAATGGAACGCCAGACGGTGGTGCTCATCCTCCGGGATTCCGCCCTCCGGGAACATCTCCTCGATGCTTTCGCCGGTCAGGCCGTGCAGCACGGTCTTGTTGTAGTTGAGCAGGGTGTTGTAGCAGACCTCCTGCACCAGCGCGTTCACGAACACGTAAGCCTCCGCGCCGCTGTCCCCGCCGCGCGGGGTGACCATTTTAACGGTCTGAAGGCGGGCCAGGCGTTCGCCCATTGTGCCGCAGTCCCCGCCGGTCTTGGCGTGCACCCGTCCCAGAAGGTCCAGCGTGAAATCCATCCCCAGGACCGAGGCCTGCAGCAGAAGGTCGCGCACCGGCTCTTCCAGCTTGTCGATACGGGTCTGGACCATGCCATGGATCGTGTCCGGCAACTCGACCGGGGCATCCGTGGGGTTGACCACCCAGAGGCGGTTGCCGGGCTGTATCTCGTCATCCGGTATGATAAACCCGCCATCCACCAGCGCGTAGGTTATCTCCTCGATATAGAACGGATTGCCGCCGCTCTTGCCGTGCACCAGTTCGCCCAGCTCAGGGGTCAGGCGCAGGCCGTTGAGCATGCCTTCCACCATCTCCACGCTCTCGGACTGGCTGAGCGGGTTGAGCCGCACCTCGGAATAGTTTTTCCCCTCGGTCCAGCGGTTCGAGATCACGTAATCCGGGCGGAACATCCCCACGATCAGCGCGCGACGCGGCGGTTCGAGGGCCTCCATCAGGTAGTCGATCAGTTCCCGGCTCAGCTCATCGACCCAATGAAGGTCATCCAGCACCACGTACAGCGGGGAATCAGCACCGGCGAACGCCGCCGCGGCCGCCTCCAGGAACACGCGGAACGTTTCGAAGAGGGTCTTTTTCAGCTCCTCCGGCCTGGCGCTCTTGATTTTCTCGGGCGCGCGGGCCACGCCTAAAAGGTAGGCCAGGTAGTCCTCGCGCTCCAGGAACGCGCCGATCCGCACCGGGTCAAGCTCCAGCGCGCCGCTAAAACGCTCCAGAAGCTCATCCCACTTGGAGCGCACCGTGGTGACGGCATCGCCCTCCTGCACACCCATCAGGTTCTTGAGCACGCCCACAAACACCCAGTAGGGAGCGGCAGTGTACGAGATGGTCTTGCCGCGCAGGATCAGGCCACGCGGGCAGGGGCCGCGCGAGAGGAACTCGTGCACCATCCGGCTCTTGCCCATGCCGCCGTCCGCCCTGAGGCCCACCACCGGCACCGGGCGCATCTCCGGGCGGTCCAGCCAGAAACTGACCGTTTTTTCCAGCTCGGCCCACTCCGCGGCGCGGCCCACATATTTGCGGCTCTTGGTCAGTGAGTCGCGCTCCCAGCGCTCCACGCGCTCCTTGAGCACACCCCGCACGCGGAATACCTTGATCGGCTTTTCCTTACCCTTGACCATGATCGGTTCGAGGGTCTCGTAGTCGAAAATATCCCCGGCAGCGGCGCGGGTGTTGTCGGAGATCAGCAGCGTGTTGACCTGGGCCGCATGCTCCAGACGGCTGGCCGTGTTGACCGTGTCGCCCATCACCGTGAAATCGCGCTTGGACTCTCCGCCCATCTCGCCCGCCACCACCAGGCCGGTGTTGAGTCCGATCCGGCAGCCCAGTTCGATCCCTTTGGCGGCCAGGATACGGTTCACCTGGCTCAGACGGTCCAGGATGCCCAGGGCGGCGCGGATAGCCCGCTCGGCATCGTCCTCGCTGGCTTTTTTCGCCCCGAACAGCGCCATGATCGCATCGCCGATATACTTGTCCACCATGCCGCCGTAGCGCACAATCTCGCCGGTGAACACCTTGAACACGTTGTCGATTATCTGGGTCACCTCCTCGGGGTCCAGCTTCTCGCTCATCGCGGTGAACCCCTTGATGTCCAGGAACAGGACCGAGACGTTGCGGCGCTCGCCTTTCTTGAGCTGGATTGTCTCGGCCTGCTCTTTCTGCTTGCCGAACAGGCGGTCGAGATCGGAGGTGAGCAGTTGTGACCATTCATCGGCGGCCATGCGGCCTCCAGTCGGGATGTATTACGTTTTCTGTAGAGGCGGACCTCTGTGTCCGCCCGCTCTTTTCAGCCGATCCGGTTCACCGCATTGAACGAGCGCCGCACCGCGCGCCTGAAATGCACGGCCGGGTGACCCAGGATCAGAATTATCGACGGCTTGCTGCCATCCGGAATTCCCAGGCGCTTGCAGAGCGCCTTGTTGCGCTGGATGATCGGGGGCGCCCCGCCGATCATCACATTGCCCAGGCCAAGAGATTCCGCGGCCAACATGGCGTAGGTGCAGGCGATAGTGGCGTCAGTTTCACCGGCGAACGGCGAATGGTGGAAGATCAGCAACGCTGGAGCGCCGTAGAACACCACGTCACGGCCCGCCTTCCACTGGCCTGTGTAAGAATGGGCCAGAGGGAGCACGAAATCGCGGAACTGCTCGCAGGTGGACTTGCCCAGAACAGGCCGCATGAGACTTATCACCCAGGGCTTGAATATCTTGAGCATGCCCTGGTAGCCCTTGACCACCTCGCCGGCCAGCTCGCGCACCTTGTCCGCGCCGTTCACGGCCACTATGCCGACATCCCAGGGCGGGATGCCCATCGGGGCGGTGGAGGCCATGCTGATTATGCGCTCGATCAGTTCCGGCTCAACCGGGCGGTCCTGAAAGTGGCGGATGCTGCGCCGGGCCAACATAAGCGCTTCCAGGCTCTCCGGGGTGGCTTTGCTCTCCGGCGCGGGCAGGGGGACAATGTCCTCCAGCCTGAGGCCGCGCCCGGTGACTTTCACGCTGCCCTCCGGGCAGACCATCATGCAGTGGCCGCAGGCGATGCAGCCGAACGTGGCGTTCGTGTCCACGCACAGGCGGCCCTCCCGCATGACCAGCGTGGCCGTGGAACAGTATTTCGCGCACTGGCCGCACTGGGTGCAGGAAGCCTCATCCAGCGTGACAACGCCCGCCTCGGGATATAGGCTGTGTGGTACGGACATGGGAAGGGGCCTCCGAGGGTATCTATGCTAAGATTCAACTATAATATCAATTACCATCGTCGAATTGGTTGGATTCCAACCTCCCTGTTTCAATAACTGTATATAATTGGAATGGCAATACTCAATATGTATTACAATTTCATTGAATCCTAAAAACCATCTCGCTCGTACCAAATTATCATTATTGAAGTTATCATAACTACATTCAAGGTCAGAAATCAAACAAGATTGAGAAGGCCAACTTTTTTGTTTAACAATCGAAAGAAACACATCATCTCGGGGTGATTGTTTTAATATCGAATTTGCGAATTCCTTGGCGACGATAAAGTTATTTACACAATTTCCATCCAACAATAAGCATCCAAACAATTTCAACAAATACAGTTGTAAAAAAACGATTTCTTGCCTCGAACAGGTTGGATATATTTTTTTCAAGTCTATGCTCTTTTTACTTAGAATCAAATCCCTATTCTCATAGATATAGCTTGAAAAACACTGCCAAGCTTTATCATATGGCTGTGTCACCTGATTATTGCATTTTTTGCACACAGGCGCATCAGATTTTAATTGATCTGATTTTCTGCTTCCAATTAAGATGTTTTTTCTTTTATGTGAATGCTTGTAAACTGGATTGTTTTGTGAAATACCAGGAAAATACAACTTCATATCAGATGCCTTTATCAAATGCTCGCGTGAAGTTGCAGGAGCACCACAAATCCAGCATTTTGCATTCGTATTATCTGTCATTTGATTGTATCACACCATTTTCAGCAAAGATATCTCGTTTTCTTAACCTTGCTATCTGTCTTCTATCCGTGCCATCCGTGATTCACACACCCAGCCACAGTCGCGAGCGTCCGGTGTAGGGGCACAGCATGCTGTGCCCAATCCTGCTTTACAGCGATTGATTTTCGGGCACGGCACGCCGTGCCCCTACGGCAAATCGCCCTAACCTCTTACGTTATCTTATTATACGTGCCATCCGTGATTCCGGCAAAGGGCAAATGCACACACCCCGCCCCGATTCCATCGGGGCACCCCTCTTGCATAGAGGGGAATCAATAACCGCCTCCCCGCCTTTATCCGTGAAATCCTTCTTCTATCCGTGCCATCCGTGATTCACGCACTCAGCCACATACCCGAG
>CAYYNT010000062.1:18279-27653 GCA_964473155.1 uncultured Gemmatimonadales bacterium
TCACCGTGCCGTTCGGGTAACGTTCAATTATACGGATGACCAGCAGCCAGGTCAGCCAGCCTAACAACACTATCCCCAGGGTGAACAGCGAATAGGAAATCCTCCAGTCAATCCCCCTGGTCATCATGCTGTACTCGGACATTCCCCCTATGCTTGCAATCAGGTTCAGAGGCAGGAGGACCGTGTTTATCAGGGTGAGGTTCTTGAGCAGGACGTTCATGTTGTTGTTCACGATAGTCCCGCGGGCATCCATCAGGCCGGAGAGGATTGTGCTGTAAATGTTGGCCTGACGGGCGCACTGCTGGTTCTCAAGGACCACATCATCCAGATAGTCGACCTGTTCCTTACGCAGAGAAAGCCTGTCCGCCAGGTATCTGAGCTTGGCAAGCACCGCGCCGTTGGCCTCGATGGCGTCAAGGTAATAGACCAGGCTTTCGCTCAGGGCGAACATCTGCAACAGATACTGGTTCTCCATCGAGGAGGTGATTTTCGATTCCAACTGGACGCTCAGTTGTTTTATCACCTTCAGGTGCCCGACATAGTGGCGAACGGTATGGAGCAGAAAACGCAGAAGGAAATCCGTCAAAGACGAAACCCGCTGAAACTCCTTGGCTGAAAACGGGATCGAACCCTCACTCATGATTATGACCAGGCGGTCATCCTGTAGAAACAAACCCATGGATGAAACTTCAAGCTGAAACTGTTCATCGATAGTCGCGCTCTTGGGCTGCTTCCAGATTATGGAAACACGTTCCGGGGAAGCCTCGATACGCGAGACCTCGTCCGGATCGAGCGCCGATTCAATGTCGTACGAGTCCAGCCGCAGCGTTTCCGTGAGATAGCGCTTCTCCTGGTTATCCGGGGCGACATAGATCAGAATCCCACTCTTTTCTATCTTGTCATCCCGAATCACGCCGTTGTTGACCTGGTATGCCATCCGCATTCACGTTTCCTCCCCTTGGTTTATCTTCCATGCTTGATGGTGTTTAAAAAATAATTCCTATGGAGCAGGACAATGTCACGACAGGGCCAGGCAACCGACACATGTCCATCCGCCGGCCTCAAAAACCGCCTCCCCGCCTTCATCCGTGAAATCCGTCTTTTATCCGTGCCATCCGTGATTCACACGCCCCGCCACATGCCTGAGCGGCCCGTGTAGTGTAGGGGCGATTCATGAATCGCCCCTACCTCATAATCCTTATATCCAGCATAATTTTATGTCTCTACCTCTGCCGGGCGGCCCCATGTGGCCGCCCCTACGAAAGGATACTCGCCTCCCCGCCTTCATCCGTGAAATCCGTCTTTTATCCGTGCCATCCGTGATTCAGTCTTTCATCGCGCAGAGCTCGGAGCACATGGTGCAGAACCGCGGGTCGCTGGCCGGGCGCTCGGCGTGCATGCGGCGCGCTGTCTCGGGGTCTATCGCCAGGCGCAGCATCCCGTCCCAGTCCAGGGCCTTGCGCGCCGTGCTCATGGCCAGGTCCCACTCGGCCGCGCCGGGCAGGCCCTTTGCCAGGTCCGCGGCGTGGGCCGCGATACGGGTGGTGATCACCCCGATGCGCACATCCTCCAGGGTGGGCAGGCGCAAATGTTCTGCCGGGGTGACATAGCAGAGGAAATCAGCTCCGGCCATGCCCGCCACCGCCCCGCCTATCGCGCTGGTGATATGGTCGTAGCCTGGGGCGATGTCCGTGACCAGCGGCCCTAACACATAGAACGGCGCACCCTTGCACAGCTCTTTCTGCAGGCGCATGTTCAGCTCGATCTGGTTGAGCGGCACGTGGCCCGGTCCCTCGACCATGGCCGCCACTCCGGCGGCGCGCGCGCGGTCCACCAGTTCGCTCAGAACGAGCAGTTCGCTCACCTGCGCCCGGTCGGTGGCATCCGCCGTGGAGCCGGGCCTGAGGCCATCGCCCAGGCTGAGAGCCACGTTATGTTTGCGCGCGATTTTCAGGACCTCGTCATAGTGCTCGTACAGCGGGTTCTCGCCCCCGGTGGCCCGGATCCAGCGGCGGGTGAAAGCCCCCCCGCGACTGACTATCCCGGTCACGCGGCCCTCGGCCTCCAGGTGACGGACGCCCTCGCGGGTCAGGCCGCAGTGCACGGTGATGAAATCCACCCCGGCGTCACAATGGTATTCCACTTCGCGCAGGAACTCCTCGGCCCCCAGGCTGCCTATCCCGCGCCCATCCGCCGCCGCCTGCGCCGCCAGACCATATACAGGCACAGTGCCCACCGGAACGGGGCTTTCATCCAGCACCATTTTCAGCATCTCGCGCATGTCCGTGCCGGTGGAGAGGTCCATCACGGCATCCGCCCCGGCGGCCACGGCTGTTTCCAGCTTTTTCTTTTCCTCGGCCATGCAGCTCGCGTCGCGGCTGGTCCCGAAATTGGCGTTGACCTTGGTGCGAGTCCCCTTGCCCACGGCAACAGGCCGCACATGGCCGCTGCGCCTGGCGTTCTCCAGCACGATCAGGGTCCCGCGGGCCAGGCCCTCGGTCAGGGCGGCCCCGGTCAGGGATTCATCTTTAATCACCCGGCGAAGGGTCTCCTCCGGGAAAGCAGGCTCAGTCTTGATCATTGCGGTGCAACCTTTCAGCAATCGTCCGGGTGCGCGCACGCCAAGCCCGGAGCGGGTTAACCTTCACGCTGCCGCATATCGACATGGGCAACGGTTCAGAGCAGCTCCATCTGGTACTGCTCCAACCCGAGCTTGCGCACTGTTTTGAGCGATTCGAGCGCCTGCTCGAGCGGCAGCTTGAAGACAAAATCCGGCTTGAGCTTGCGCTTCATCACCGGCTCGATGAACTCACGGAAGGGCAGATCGCCCTCGCCCACGGCCAGGCGCTGGTCCTCGCGCCCCCGCGTGTCGTACAGATGGAACAGGCGCAGGCTGGACGCCAGCGCGCCGATCCAGGACTGACCTTTCTTCTTCGAATTGCAGAATGCGTGCGGGATGTTCAGGCAGGCCCCCACCGGCTTGTCAGGAAAAGAAGCGATCAACCTCAACTGCACCTCGGGGCCTTCCTCGAACATGTTCGAGAACAGCACGGTCAGCTTGTGGCGCTGGGCGGTCTCGATGGTCTCGCGCCAGACCGGCAGACACAGTTCCAGCCACTGTTCGAAAACCCCGGCGTGAAACAGCGGATTGTAGCCGGTGTAGAGCGTCAGGTATTCGGCGCGCAGGTTTCCGGCGACTTCGGCGGCCCTGACATACAGGTCGCGGGTGTGCTCGCGGATGTAGGGGTCGAGGCTGCCCGGGGCGAGGTCGAAAAAAGGCCCCTGGACATGCACGCGGAAACCTTTTTCCTTCAGATTGTTGCCCAGTTTCTGCACCACCGGGAGCTGACAGACCTCCAGTATCCAGTGCGGGTCGAGAATTTCCACCTCCAGATGCATACCGGCGCGGGAGAGCTTATCCAGCGCCGGGCTGATTTCCTGGTATCCCACGGCGGTGAAGAAACGGGACGTCTGCATCACTGTTTCCTCCTCTTTTCAAGCTCACGCGAGAGCCGGGCCGCGAGACGGCCGGCGGGCAGGGCGCTGAGCCGCAGAAGGTCATCATGGAACTGCCTGAGCGGGAGGCCGTCCGGCTGCCCGGCGGACAGATCACGTCGCAGGGACTCGATCTGACGGCGTCCAACCACCGCCCCGAGAGATGCGGCCGGGTTGATCGCCAGGCGGCGGACCTCGAAAGCCGCCTCCTCGGAGGAAAGCCCGGTATTGGCGGCCAGCTTTTCGATTGCGCCCGGCTCATCCAGCGTATCGGTATGAATCTCGAGATCGGTCAGCATGCGCCAGGCGGCGACCAGCTTTTCATGGGCCGCCAGCAGCCGCAGGGATGGATCTTCGATCAGACCGGCCTCGAGCACCAGGTCCACCGCATAGCTGCACCAGCCGTCCTCCAGCAGGTTGTGGCAGGTCAGGTAGGCCAGGCGCGGGTTGGCCGCCCGCCGCAAGGTCAGCAGGGTATGACGGCCGGGATACAGCTCGCGGATCACATACATCAGGGCGCGCGGCCGTGAATGCCAGTTGATTGTCTCCGCCCGCCGGGAAGGTTCCTCCCCGGCCGCCGCGCCGGAAGTCACGCAGAAAAACGCCCGGCTGTTTTCCTCCAGCGGAGCGGCAGGGATATAACCCGCCACCGGGGTCGTAGGCTGCTCGAACGGCGGGGTCTCCACGATGCTCAAGCCGCCGGCCGGGGGCAGGGTCACCAGTCCGGCGCCGTCCACCGCCTGCCTGACCTCGTTGACAATCCCTTCCCACCAGGCGCGCAGGTCATCAGGCGCCGGAGATTGATCTATCTTACTCAGCCACTGCCGCCAGCCGGAATCCCCGCCCAAGGACGCTGCAGCCTGTTCAAGACCGGACAGCGCCAGGGCCGCTTCCTCATGGGCCATTTCCCGGAGCTGGTCCACCGAGCTGTCCAGCTTATGCTCGTAGCGGATCAGAAACGAGAGCATCTCCCCGCCCACACCGAAACTGCCCCCGGCCGATGTAACGACCTCATCCTGAAGGAATTCCAGGTAGCTGTCGAAAGACGCCAGCGCCTCCTCGGCGTACTTTCGGAGCACCTCGCTCAACTCCGGCACCTCAGACGCGAGCAGGGCCGTGATGTGGTCCAGGTACTGACGGCCGGCGTACATGAAATCAATGGCCGCCTGGTTCCAGAGCCGGGGTACGCCATCGCCGTAGCTCAGGTTCAGCCGCCCCTCGGACAGAAGGCGCGGGACTTCGCGCATGCGCTCGATCGCCCTGAGAGCGCGATAATGGTACGGCTCGGCGCTCCTGGCGATAAGCTGGTAGACGCCGTACAGGATCAGGCGGGGATAGATGCCGGGGTCGCGGTCCAATGTGCGGAGACGTTCCTCGGTTTCTATGCCCACCCGCAGGGCGCAGCACAGAAGGTCAAGCTCATCGTTCGACTGACCATCCTTTTGCAAGGTCTCGATCCCGGCCACATATTCCTTTTTCCGGCGCAGCTTGTTCCGGCGCGACACCAGATCACACCGTTCCAGACGGTCATCGTAGCGGTGGATTCCGGCCATGGTGGCCTCCACCGGGTTTTCCTGCCAGATAAACTCGAGTATTTCATCGACCAGCTGGTCGGCGCTCCGGGTCATGAATCCTTCCTCGGGACTGTGGGATGGTTGTTTGCGCGCCGAGCCTCAGAGCATCTGCGCGGTATATGTGAGCACCACCTCCGCTCCGGGCTGCACCGCTGGGCTGAACCGCGCGGTTCCGGAATCGAGCTTTTCGAAGGGGTGGGATTTTGCCGTGATGTTCCATTCTCCGGGCAGGGTTTCATCCACCTGGACCGTGACCGGACGGTCCTTGCGGCTGGCGATCCGCACCTCGACCGTGACCTGGCGCAGACGGTCGGAAAGACGCCGAAAATCAGTCTGACGGCGGCTGGCGGCGATATCGAACGCGCTCCCCGCGGCAATTGTCACCTTTTCATCCCGCGGCGTGGGGACAATCCTGTCCTCGCCCAGGAACAGAGCCTTTCCCTGACCGGCGCCGCGGTAAACACGCACGATTCCGGCTGGAAGGGGCTGGCCGGGGTAATTCGCTCCGCCGTTGGTCCATTCCAGCAGTATCTGTGGCCGCAGGTTTTTCTGCTGCTCGGGCGTGGGACCGAAATAATAGCGCTGGTCCCCGGACAGACGGTAGCGGGTCTGGACAGTCAGGGCCGGAACGCTCAACAGCTCTAGCTGGCGCGTGTCGAACCGTCCCAGAGTGACTTTCCGTCCCAGGTCATAGCGATAATAATCCCCCGCCGCTTCGCTGGTGAAAGACTCATCCATGGCAGCCTCTGGAGCGGCGCCCGCGCGCGCGGCCAACATCGTTTTCATCACCCTGGGCTGTGGCTCGGGACGGCTCTGCACGTTGACATCACCCGCTACCAGGGTCAGGCTGCAATCCCGGTATTCCAGGCCGGTGTTGTTGTCCAGGCTGGCCCAGCCGGTGAGCGAGCCGCTCTCGCCCTTCTCGTCCAGGCTGAGCACGTAATCGCAGCTCCAGCCCAGGCCGCGTGTCAGATACGACAGCGACATCGAGGAGAGCTCCTCTTTCTTACCCTCGGCCAGCCAGCTCAGGCGCGGAGAGCCGGTCAGGTCTTTCGGCACGCCGGGCAGCACCACCGCGCCCTCCGGGTTGATCTCCACCCTGTCGCCGAATTTCACCACCCGTCCGCCATCCAGGCTGAGCAGCACCCCGTTGCGGGCCTCCAGCGCGCCGGTGCGCTTGTCATAACGTTCCAGGGTTATCTCGCGCCCGAGGTAGCTCTCCAGAAGGCTCTGCGCGTCCAGGGTCCGTCCCTGGCAGTTCTGCTCCAGCAGATGAACTGAACCCGGAGCTACAGTGCGGACCGAACCGGGTATCATGCGGGAGGAGATGTCCGGCCAGACAAGCTCGAACAATCCGCGCCGCGCCTGGACCGGGCGCTCCTCGCTAACCAGGGCCATGTCCCGCTGGTAGACAGTCAGACTGAGAGACTGGCGCACACCGGCGGTTTCAACCGCGGGCAGCGTTTCCGCGGCTTGCAGCGTGGCGGCTAACAAAAGAAACAGGACAGCCGGATGGAAAGACAAGTGGAATGCGGTGTGACTTTTCATGTGCTGCTCCCCTGACAGGGCGCCTCCAGGGGGGCGGAAAGAGCGCCGGTTACGGAATGGAATGCAGGAAAAATCATGAAAAGCTTATTCCATTTAAAGTATCGAACCGGCAAGGCTCTTGTCAACTCTGTTGAGTGTCCGGAAATCACCGACGGCAGGTTCAGAAAGGCATGCGCGGGACGAACAGCGAGGAGAAGACATGCGTGAAGTAACGGTCGGTCATGGTGGCCAGGTAGTCACGCACCTTGACCGCGCTGGAAGCGGTCTCGAGGTATTCAGCCGACCGGTTGTTCAGGAAATGCGGGTAAATTATGGAGTCCTGGCGGCCAGCCTCGACCTCACTCAGGAAATGACGGAACAAACTGCGGAATGCGCCCCGGATGCGCTGTTTCTCGCGCCGGATATCCGGGTGGCCGTAGATACGTCCGTAGTTGAACTCGCGCAGTTCCCGGCAGGCCGCCGCCACCGGGGCGCTCATGCGAATTTCGTCGCGGTCCAGGCTGTTGGCCGCGATATCCGAGAGAAAAGAGTTGATAATCTCGCGGTTGGAGTCGCCCAGCACCGACCGCACCGTTTGCGGAAGGTCCGGGCGCTTGAGCAGCCCCAGCCGTATCGCGTCCTCCACGTCCTGACCCAGGTAGCTGACAGTATCGCACAGCCGCACGAGGCAACCCTCCAGGGTGGAGGGCGTCCGGTCCGGCCGCTCGCCGCGCGAGGCCCGCTCGACATAGTCCTCCAGGCCTTCCTCGGTGCGTCCGCGTTCCGGGACCAGGCTGTCGCGCAACGATTCCCCGTCATGGTGCAGCATCCCGTCGCGCACCTGGAACGTCAGGTTCATCCCCCGGTTGCCGTTGGCCACGCGCTCCACGTAATACAGGCCGTGGACATTGTGGTTGAAATGCCCCAGCCCGTGCTCGTGGCACAACTCGTCCATGAACTCCTCACCGTCATGCCCGAACGGCGGGTGGCCCAGGTCGTGGCCCAGGGCGATAGCCTCGATCAGGTCCAGGTTAAGGCGCAACAGCCGCCCCAGTGTGCGCCCGATCTGCGAGACCTGGAGTGTATGGATCGCCCGGTTGGTGATATGCTCATCGAACTGCGAGGCGAAATACACCACCTGGGTCTTGCCCACGTAGCGGCGGAAGCCCCCGGAATAGAGGATCCGGTCGCGGTCGCGGGCGAACTCGCCGCGGAAATCACTGTCCCCGATGTTACGCCTGCGCACCGCCGCGGCGTGCGGCGTGGCGAACGGAGACAGGCGGCTGTCTTCCTCATCCCGCAGCGCGAGACCCAGTTCTTTAAGTTTGGCGGTGGATTTATATCTATCGGGCACGGAAACGCCATTCAGGGCTATTGTTCAAAGGACTTACTTTAAATTCAGACCTGTGATGCACTTTCGGAACATCAAGTTATCCAACTATTAAGAATCTTTCTCTCACCCGTACTGCAGCATCCTCTGGATCGGCAGGCGCGCCGCCTCTATGGTCGCCTGGTCCAGAGTGACCTCGAACTCGCCCAGGTCAACTCCGGAGTCTATCGCTTGCAGCACCCGCAGCACGCCCTCCAGCGTTATCTTGGCCATGAACCGGCAGCGCACCGAACAGGCGGTCCAGAACCGCACGCCCGGATACTCGGCGGCCAGGTTGCTGGTCAGCTCGCACTCGCTGGCCACGAACGCCCGCTCGAGTGTCCCGTTTTTCACCCGCTGTCCTATGTCCCGCGCTATCTGGGTGGTGCTGCCGTAGAAATCCGCCTCGCGCAGCACCTCCGGACGGCACTCCCAGTGGGCGTAAATCCTGCGCGAGGGATGCCCTTTCGGCATCTCGAACTGACTGCGTACGGCCAGAAGGTCATCCAGGCTGAATTTCTCGTGCACCTCGCAGACCGCCCCGCGCGTGCCGCTGGCCTGGCCGGGGTAGATCACCTCCTTGACGCCTTTCAGGTCCTGCGCCAGGTTCGAGGCGAACAGGATATCCGGCACGAATATCACCTTATCGCCGGGCAGGGAGCGGGCGATCTGCTCCGAGTTGGCGCTGGTGCAGCAGATATCGCACTTGGCCTTGGCCGCGGCGTAGCTGTTCACGTAGATCATAACCGGGGCGCCGGGGTGAAGCTGGCGCAGACGGTCGATCTCGGAGGGGTCGAAATCATCGGCCAGGGTGCAGCCCGCGCTCTTGTCCGCCACCAGCACGCGCTTGCCTGGACTCAGCACCTTGGCGGTCTCGGCCATGAACCGCACGCCGTTGAAAATAATGTAATCCGCATCCGTGGCCGCGGCATAACGGCTGAGGCCCAGGGAATCGCCCTGCTCCTCGCGGCTGGAGAGGCTGAAAACCAGCGGCTCCATGTAATTGTGACCCAGCACGACAACAGAGTGCTTCGCCTTAAGGCGCAATATCTCGGCCACCAGGGGGGCCCTGGCCTCGATATCCAGCGGCGTGAGATTGGGATCGCCGCGGGCGTAAAGCTCTTTTTTGACCTGTTCCTCGCTTGCCTTTATCATTTCAAGCCCTCCGGACCATTCTAATGCGTAAAGAGCTAAAGGTGTGTTGATTAATTAGATTAAATCCCCCTCGGTCCCAGTTTTGTCCGGTTAGGAACTTGCATCACGGAATCGAAAGGTTAGGATTTTCATGTCCTTTTCCGGCTTGTGGAAAAGGACCAAAAGACGCTTTGGGGCCGTAAACTCGCACAGGCTATACCTCTTTTTCAACCTGCGGTGTGCATGGAGCCTCTGCGCGCTGCCCGCTTTGCAGG
>CAYYNT010000063.1:0-27398 GCA_964473155.1 uncultured Gemmatimonadales bacterium
TCCTGGGGGAAGAAATTCATCACCCGCTCCAGGGCCTGGTTGGCGTTGTTGGCGTGCAGGGTGCCCAGGCAGAGGTGGCCGGTCTCGGCGAACTCTATCGCGTGCTCCATGGTCTCGGTGTCGCGTATCTCGCCGATCAGGATAACATCCGGGGCCTGGCGCAGCGTGTTTTTCAGCGCGGCCTTGAAGCTGTGCGTGTCAAGGCCTACCTCACGCTGGGTCACCACGCTCATCTTGTGGTCGTGCACGAACTCCACCGGGTCCTCGATAGTGATAATATGGCCGGGGCTGTTGCGGTTACGGTGGTCGATCATCGCGGCCAGCGACGTGCTCTTGCCGCTGCCGGTCGCCCCCACCACCAGGATCAGACCGCGCTTTGACATTATAATGTCAGCCAGGCGCGGCGGCAGTTGAAGGTCTTCCAGGGTGGCGATACGGGTCTTGATCTGGCGGATCACCATGCCCACGCTTCCGCGCTGCTTGAAGATATTGACCCGGAAACGGCCCATGCCCTCGTAGGCCAGGGCCAGGTTCATTTCGAACGTCTCCAGGAAGTCCTTGCGCTGCTTTTCGCTCATCATCGCCGCGGCCATGCGCGCCGTGTCCTCGGGCTTGAGCTTGACATCGCCCCACGGCCCGGTGACGCCCTGCACGCGGAACATCGGCGGACAGCCCGCAGTGATGTATATGTCGGAGGCGTCCTGCTCCACCATGTGGGTAAGAAGGTCCATGAATTCCATTTTCATCTCCGAAAAAAACAAAGACTTTAATCCACGAAGGGACACTAAGGGACACAAAGAGAAACCGTTCCAGAAGCAGTTTCAGAATAAAGTGATTGGCTTCTCTGCTTTAAAGGCCTTTGACAGCCTTTCTTGGTGAACCTTCGTGTCCTTCGTGGATAACTATTTTTTAGAAACTGCGCTCGAACAGTTCCGGGTCGGCGGCGAACGGAAGAGCGGTCTCCTTGTCCACCACGCCCTTGAACACCAGGTCTTTCAGGTGCTGGTCCAAGGTCTGCATGCCCCATTTCTGTCCGGTCTGGAGCGAGGAGGGAAGCTGCGCGATCTTGCCCTCGCGGATCAGGTTGCGCACTGCCGGTGTGCCGATCATTATCTCCAGCGCCGCCACGCGTCCCTTGCCGCCTTTCTTGCGCAGAAGGGCCTGGCTGATAACCGCCCGGCAGCTCTCGGCGAACATCGCCCGTATCTGGGATTGCTCCTCGGCCGGGAACACGTCCACAATGCGGTCCACGGTCTTGGGCGCGCTGGAGGTGTGCAGGGTGCCGAACACCAGGTGGCCGGTCTCGGCCGCGGTCAGGGCGAGCTGGATCGTTTCCAGGTCGCGCATTTCGCCCACCAGGATAATGTCCGGGTCCTCGCGCAGGGCGCTGCGCAGGGCGTTGGCGAAGGAATGAGTGTGCGGCCCTATCTCGCGCTGGCTGACCAGGCAGTTCTTCGACTTGTGCACGAACTCGATGGGGTCTTCGATGGTCAGGATATGGCCGTGACGGGTGTCGTTGATCAGGTCTATTATAGCGGCCAGGGTGGTGCTCTTGCCGCTGCCGGTGGGGCCGGTCACCAGCACGATGCCTTTCTCCAGCTTGGTCAGGTTGCGCATGGTGGCAGGAAGGCCCAGCTTCTCGAAACTGAGCACCTCGGTGGGAATGGTGCGGAATACCGCCGCCTCTCCGCGGTGCTGCACGAAGGCATTGACCCTGAACCGGGCGACGTCGCCCAGTTCGAACGAGAAGTCCATGTCGTGGGTCTCCTCGAAAGTCTTTCGCTGGCGGTCGTTCAGGATGTCGTAGATCATCGCATGGACTTCTTTCTTGTCCAGGGGCGGCACCTTGACCGGGATCATCTCGCCGTGGACCCTGATCCTGGGCGGCTCTCCGGAGCTGAGGTGCAGGTCTGAGGCCCCCTGTTTATGGGCGAAAAGCAGAAGCTCCGCGATGTCCATGCTTTCTCCAGTTAGCTTAATATTCCGCTCTGAATCCAGTGAACAGCATACTCATCCGCCATACCAGAGTACACCTGATGATTTTCCGTAATTATTCCTGTCCGGCGTCTTTCAGAGTTCATGTCATGGAATGCCCGTAAAGATGCAACACACTGCAATTTATAAACATCCAGCACCGGAAAGGATTATTTGATTGTACACCCCGCCATCTGTTTTGTCAAGCGCAATCCGGGTAAGGCCCTTATACTTAGCGCCACCGGGAGGAATTGCCGGAAAATCTGTTGGCATCCGGCCCCGCAACAAGATATATTATATTACGTTTATTTTGAAAGGCCTGTCTATGGAGAACTGCTCCGTTCATTATCATACACCCGCGGACAGACACTGTGTCGACTGCGGCCGGCCCTATTGCGGGCAATGTCTGGACTCAGCCGGGCGTTGCGAATACTGCGCCAGGGCCGCCGAGAGGTTTCTGGACGGGTTCGCGCTGAGCCTGAACCGCTGGGAAGCCGGTCTGCGCTCCTCGCATATGTCTTTGAGCCGGACAGAGCGACGGGCGCCGCGCAGACGTTTCACGGTGCGGCGCGTTATCATGGGGCTGCTGCTGGCAGCGGTGGTCTGGGCGGGAATGGATTTCCTGCTCAATTACGACCTGATGCTCGGGCAGATGCTCCTTTCCCGTGGACGGCTGGACAAGGCCCTGGCGCACCTGGAGAAAGCCGCCGCTAAAGACCCGTCCGACCCGGAACTGAGTTTCATGTTAGGGAACCTTTATTTCGAGAAAGGCTATTACGACAGTGCGATCATGTCGTACAGCCAGACTATCGCGCTGGATTCGACAAACGCCCCGGCTTACAACAACCTGGCCTGGATCTACGCCGAGCTGAGCACGAGCCTGGACCAGGCGCTGGAACTGAGCAGCCGCTCTCTCGAGCTGGATCCCGACAATCCTGAATACCTGGACACCCTGGCCGAGGTCTATTTCAAGCGCAAGGAATATCTGCGGGCGCTCACGTTCATCCGTAAAGCGGTGGAGCAGAACCCGCCCAACATAGACTATTACAGGGAAAAGCTGGAAAAAATAAGACGGCTGGCATACGGCGAAAGCAGACAGCACGAAATCTGATCCTGACTGCTGCTGTCAGGAACAAAACAGCCGGGCGTAAAAACCCGGATTCAACGGAGGCAGGAGCAATGAAAGAGAAAGTCGAGGCGGTAATCAACGGGCTGCGCGTGTACTTGCAGGCTGATGGCGGAGATATCGAGTTCGTGGATCTCACGGAAGACAATATCGTCAAGGTGCGTCTGAAGGGTGCGTGCTCGGGATGTCCAGGCGCGGCAATGACCCTGCAGATGGGGGTCGAGAGAGTGCTCAAGGAGCAGATACCCCAGATCAAGGGCGTGGAAGCGGTCTGAAATCCGGCCGCTCGGAATCATTATCTCTTTACTTACCGTATTACGGACGGACCCGGATGAAAAATCGATTTGACGAATATACTACAGTCAGGGATGCGGCAATGGCCAGCGCGGCCTCGCGCAAGGTGATTGAGAAATATTTCGGCAAGGAATGTTTCAAATGCCCGAGCTTTCCCGGCGAGCCGCTTTTCATGGGCGCCAGAATGCATGCAGTTGACCTGGAGCGCCTGCTGAGCGAGCTTAATTCTGCATCCTGAGCCGCAATGACAGACTGGCGCGGCATCTTCCTTACCATTCCGGCGCGTATCATGGCGGCGGTTGGTTGCTGTGGTGTGACTAATGGCTGAAGAGACAAGGGATACCCCGGCGCTCAAATCCGCCGGCCGCAAGCTGGGCAACGAATGGGCGGACTGGGATGGTTCGGTTGAGAGCCGCTGGGCCCTTGACGAGGACCAGCGGATATTCATCGGCTTCGCTTTCCTCGCCCTGCTGGTCATTCTGCTGTGCGCGGGTCTTGTGTTTTATATGATCTCACCGCGCCTGGAGGGTTGGCACCACCACCTGAGCAGCGCGGCGTTTTTCATTCTGTTAGCCGCGGGGGCGGCGGTGGCGCTCTGGTTTTGCGCCATGGCCCTGCCTCTTCTTACGGGACGGCGGCTGCCCTGGCGCATGGAGATGGTGCAGCGGAGTTTCCACCTGCTCCTGCCGCTGGTCTTCCGCATCGGCCGCAGTTTTGGCGTCAGCCGCGACCGCATGGGCAACTCGTTTGTCAATCTGAGCAACGCTCTGGTGCGCGGAGCGCGGATCAACACGTCCCGCGGCCCCCTGCTCGTGCTCCTGCCTCACTGCCTCACCCCGGACAGCCGCCGCGGCATTCAGGCCCTGGCCGAGCGGTACAACGCGCTGGTTCACACGGTTCCCGGAGGCGAGAAAGCGCGCAAGCTGATCCAGGACCACCGTCCCAGCCGCATTATCGCCGTGGCCTGCGAGCGCGACCTGGTGGCCGGTTTGCAGGATGTCGCCCCGGTGATCCCCACTTTCGCAGTGCCCAACTGCCGTCCCGAGGGACCCTGCAAAAACACCACCGTCGACCTGCGGCGGATCGAGGAGGCGCTGATCCTGTTCAGTCCGGCCCGCTCATGAAACCGCCGGTTTATATCCATCCTGATCCTTACCCTCAACAAAAGTCAGCCTTGCAGAGCATTGTCGTAAAAGGCGCGCGCCAGAACAACCTGAAGAATATCAGTCTGGAGCTGCCGCGCGGCCGCCTGGTGGTGGTCACCGGGGTGTCCGGCTCGGGCAAAAGCTCACTGGTGTTCGACACCCTGTACCAGGAAAGCCGCCGCCGCTTCCTCGAAACCCTCCCCACCTATGTCCTTCAGTTCATGGAGCGCATCCCGCGCCCGGATTTCGACCTGATCGAGGGCCTCAGCCCGGCCGTGGCCGTAGAGCAGCGCAACCCGGTCAACACCTCCCGCTCCACGGTGGGCACAATCACCGAAATCCTGGACTACCTGCGCCTGCTGTTCTCGCGCGCCGGCACGACAATATGCCCTGGATGCGGAGGGACAGTGGCTCCCGACACGCCGGACTCTGTCTCGGACCGTCTGCTTCGCGGTTACCCTGAAGCACAGGCGACAGTGGTTTTCGCTCCGCCGCGCTCCGGGGTGGCCGCGCCCGGCGCCCTGCGGGAAAGTCTTCTGGCCCTGGGTTTTATCCGGGCGTTCAGAGGGGAGGATCAGACTCCTGTACGCCTGGACGATATATCGGCGCTGGATGGTCTGGAACCCGCGGAACCGCTGTTAGCCGCCGTGGACCGTTTGCGCCTGGACATTTCCTCCCGCGGCCGCCTGGACGAGGCTCTGCGTCAGGCGTTCCACCACGGCGAGGGCCGCTGCGCCGTTCTGGTCGAGAGGGCGGACTTTCCCTTGAGATTCAGCGCCCACTACCACTGCGCCGCGTGCGACCGCTCCTTCCCCGAGCCGACACACAACCTCTTTTCGTTCAACAATCCCTACGGGGCCTGCCCGGTCTGCCGCGGTTTCGGCGCCCTGCTGGACTACGACCCGGCGCTGATCGTGCCCGAGGTTTCCCGCTCACTGTCCGAGGGCGCGCTGGACCCCTGGGCCAAGCCGCGTTACGAGTCCCGGCGTGAGAGCCTCCGCGCTTTCTGCCGTGAAAGCGGGATCGACATGAACGCTCCCTGGGAGAGCCTTCCCGAAACTCAACGCGGGATGCTTTTGAACGGCCAGGGCTGGTTCGAGGGAGTGCTGCCTTTTCTGCGCAAGCTGGAGGCCAAGAAATACAAGCAGTACATCCGGTTCTTCCTGCGCTCCTACCAGAGCGAGCGTGTCTGCCCGGCCTGCGGCGGGGGACGGCTGCGGCCCGAGGCCGGCTGGGTCCTTTTCGGCGGGCGCAGTTTTTCCGGACTGATGAACGAGGGAATCGATGAACTGGTCCGTTTTTTCCGCGAGATTGGCGAAAACCCCGATACGGCGAATCAGCCCCATGTAAGCGAGTTGCTCCGCGAGATAAGCCAGCGGCTGGATTTCATGCGCGAGACCGGCCTGGGTTACCTGACCCTGGGACGCATGACAAAAACCCTGTCCGGAGGAGAGTACCAGAGAATAATGCTCACCAGGCTTCTGGGCAGCGGCCTGACCGATACCCTTTTCGTGCTGGACGAACCTACTATCGGGCTGCACCAGAGCGACGCCGACAGGCTGGTGCGGGTGATACGCACGCTGGTCGAGGCGGGCAACAGCCTGCTGGTGGTCGAGCATGACCGCAGCGTGATCGAGGCCGCCGATCACCTGGTTGAGCTGGGTCCGGGGGCCGGAGAGCAGGGCGGGAGTGTGCTTTACAACGGGCCGGCGGATAGACTGGCCGGGCTGGACACGCCCACCGGGCGCTGGCTGGGCGGCCCGCGCGCTTCCCAGGCCCGGAAAACCCGCCCGGCGAAACGCTTTGTCACCCTGCGTGGAGCACGGCTCAACAACCTGAAGAATATCGACGCACCGTTTCCCGTGGGCTGTTTCACCTGTGTCACCGGAGTAAGCGGAAGCGGAAAAAGCTCGCTTGTCACCGGCCTTCTTTATCCGGCCCTGGAGGCGGCCCTCTCGCACCGGCCCCCGGCGGTCCCGCTGGCCCTGGGCGGCCTGGAGCAGCCGCATTACCTGGCCGGGGTCACGCTGGTGGACCAGTCGCCCATAGGACGGACCCCGCGTTCCAACCCGGTGACTTACATCAAGGTGTACGATGAGATACGGCGGCTGTTCGCGGAAACTCGGGGAGCGAAAAAAATGGGGCTGAGCGCCGGCGATTTCTCGTTCAACACTGCCGGAGGGCGCTGCGAGACCTGCGGCGGAGCCGGAATGGAAAGGATAGAAATGCAGTTCATGGCCGACATATTCGTGCCCTGCGAGGCCTGCGGCGGCAAGCGTTTCGACCGCCGCGTGCTGCGCGTGGAATACAACGGGGCCACGATCGACCGGGTGCTCGACATGACGGTCAACGAAGCCATCGAGTTCTTCGGCGCTGATAACCGGATCGGCAAGCCGCTCTGGGTGCTTCAGTCCGTGGGCCTGGGATACATTCGGCTGGGGCAGAGCGCCACCACGCTTTCCGGTGGAGAGAGCCAGCGCCTTAAAATCGCCCGCCATCTCTGCGAACCGCAATCGGGCGGCAGGGGACGCGGACGGATGTTCATCCTGGATGAGCCGACCACGGGACTGCACCATCAGGATACCATCCGGCTTCTGCGCGTGCTGGACCGTCTGGTCGATTCCGGCGACAGCCTGGTTGTTATCGAGCACAATCCCGAGGTGATCGTTCACGCCGACTGGATTATCGATCTGGGTCCCGGGGGCGGCTCCCGCGGCGGTGAACTGGTGGCCCGGGGCACCGTCCATCAGGTGGCCGCCTGCGAACGCAGCCGGACGGGAGCGATACTCAGGAAGCTGCTGCATAGGCAGGATGACTGCGGAAATGGCGATTATTCTTGACAGAAAAGATGTTCAGGTGAAGAATAGCGGGTGTTTCTGAATGAATAGAAGTCAATATCCCGCCGTCAAACATAATCAAAATAAACTGGATTCAAACTGTTCACTCCGGTCCGCGCAAGGAGCTGCCATGAAAGCCGGAAAATTGATCAAGAGCCTTCTTGTACTGACTTTATCGCTGTGTCTGAACCTGGCCGCTCAGAGCTGGGAAGACGTGCCGGAGGATTACGACGGGCTGCTGATCAAGACAGATATAACTGCCCTGACCCGCGGTGGCGACCTTGAGATTTCTGTCACCGCGATGGACGAAAGCATAATTTCCTTCACCACTTTCGAATTGAAAAAATATCTGCGGGCAGTGCGAAACGACAACCCAGGTACGGGCGCTTTCAGCGACCCCAACGATCCCAAGGGGCCGGTGCCTTTCCTGGTGAATTTCCGCGCCCTGGGCCAGGAGATACGTTACGAACCGCACGAGCTTGTTATTTACTGTCATGGAACAGAATACAAGCCTCTCCAGATCATACCGGTCTCGCCAAAATTCATGGACAAGGTCGCTTATATCCGTCAACCTCCCGTTGCCGCCATATATCTGTTCGACCGCGGGATAGACCTTCAGAGCCGGGACCTGGTTTTCTCTTATTTCGGCATCAATTTCGGCAACTGGATCAAGGTCATCGAGCGGGTCAACGCCGCCAAGGCGCAGTTCCAGCTTGACAGCAGCAGAAAATAGACCGTCCGCAACAGATAGGGATACTTCGAAGCGGCCCGCCGGTTGTGCACCGGCCGGGCCGCTTCTTTTCCCGGCCGACTTGCGCGTCCGGTCCTGGAGCGTTAGTTTCAAGCATCCATAACCCCGAAACAGTATTCCCGGATGCCATGACCAGCGAAACCCCGCGCTTTGAGCGCGCTTTCATACTCGACAGTCTCGAACGGACCTTACGGTTCGGTGAGATTCTTGCCCGGTCGATCGATTCTCCGGGCACTATGGCGCTTTTCGGCGGTCTGGGCAGCGGCAAGACCACCCTGGTGCAGGCGTTGGGAAACGCGCTCGGCGTGAGCGGTCCGGTGACCAGTCCCACCTACACGATCATCAACCGTTACGAGGACGGCCGCATGCCGCTGGTGCACGTGGACTGCTACCGCCTGAACAGCGTGGAGGAACTGGAGGGGATCGGCCTGCCTGAAGTGCTTTCCGGGTCGGAAGTGGTCTGCATGGAATGGTCCGAGCGGGCGAAAGGCCTGCTCCCGCCCCGCCGCCTCGAAGTGGAACTCGGCTGGTTGGACCCCTCACGGCGGAACGCCGCGCTGCGTTCTTTCGGTGGACTATGGCCGCACCTGGAGCGCAACCTGGACAACTGGCTCGAAAGGAGCGCCGGGGCTTGAAAGACAACGGTCTTCTGCTCTGCCTGGACACCTCCACTCCGGTCGGCTCCATCGCCCTGACCGGAGAGAAAGGCGTCATTGCGGCGCAGACCAGCGCGAATCAGGCTTCGCATACCGAGAAACTGTTCTCTCTCATTACCGGTCTTCTGAATGGCTGCGGCCACTCGCTGGATCAGGTGGAGGGCCTGGCCCTGGCCTCCGGTCCGGGTTCTTTCACCGGTCTGAGGATTGCCGCCGCCACGGCCAAAACCCTGGCCTGGTCGCTGGGAAAGCCGCTTTACGCGGTTGGGACGCTGGAAAGCCTGGCCTGGGGCGCCCATGCGTCTGGAATACCGGTGCTGGCGTTGCTGGATGCCGGGCAGAATGAATTTTATGCCGCGGCTTACCTCTGGGAGGATTACGCGGCTGGAGGACACGAGTTGCTGGCGCCCTGTGCGCTCAGTCCGGACAGCCTTGCCGCCGCTGTCGAAAGACTGGTTCCGGAGGGACGGTTGACCTGCGCCGGGCAGGGAGTATCCTCAGCCTGGGAAAGCCTTTGCAAAGCCAATGGCGTTCGCCTGACCCGTCCGGCGGCGCGTCTTGACCTGCCGGATGCATCGTTTCTGAGTGAACTGGTTCGCGCCGATTCATCCGCGCGGCTGGTCAGGGATATTTTTTCCTTCGAACCGCAATACGTTCGCAGCGGTCAGGTCCAGCTCCGGCTCGGAAAATGACCAATCCAAATTCAACTCACCGTAAGCCGCCCTCTTCGTTGCGCCTGGTCAAGATGGCCCGGCGGCATCTGCCGGAAATACTGGAAATAGAGCAGCTCTGTTTCTCCGAGACCTGGCGCGAGGTTGATTTTCTGCGTCTGATCGACCTGCCGGATGCGCTCTGCCTGGTGGCGATGGAAAGCGGGCAGGTGATCGGATACAGTTGCCTCTGGGTGGTCATCGAATCGTCCGAGTTGGGCAACCTGGCGGTGCACCCGGACTTCCAGCGGCTTGGCGTCGGCGCCCGCCTTCTGGAGCGCAACCTGGATGTGTGCCGCAAACGCGGCGTGACCGCGGTTTTTTTGGAAGTGCGCGCCTCGAATCAACAGGCGATCTCGCTCTACGAAAGGCATGGCTTCCAGCGTATCGGCCTGCGCAAGCGTTACTATGCCAAGCCGGTGGAGGACGCTGTAATAATGAAAGCCTGCCTCTGAACCGTCCACAAAGCGGCCGGAGCCTCGTTCCGGGTGACAGCGTCAGCCAGGGGTCATCCACTCTTTGCCGGCATCCTACTTGACTAAACCTCTTGTTCAAGCTTAAATTATTTGTTCGCGCCTGTGTCAGGGGGCTGTGCCTTTGTGTTCCATCGGACAGGCGCAACCCAGAAAATAAACCGGAGGTGAGACTTTGGCCTGGTTCAGGAAGGAAAAAAGCGGCCTCAAATCCCAGCCCAAAAAAGTCATACCCGACGACCTCTGGATCAAATGCGAAAGCTGCGGTGAGATTCTCTACAAAAAGGAACTGGACAAGAACCTGAATGTCTGCCCGCGCTGCGATTTCCACTACGGGTTGACTCCGGATGCATATATTACTCTGCTGCTGGATTCGGGTTCTTTCCATGAATACGAAAGCGGTATGAAAAGCCAGGACCCGCTGGGCTTTTTCGACCGCTCGAAATACACCGACCGTCTGGAAAAAGCCATGGCCTCGACCGGCCGAAACGAGGCTGTCGTGACCGGCGAGGGCGCGCTGGAGGGACGGAAACTCCAGCTTGCGGTGATGGATTTCTCGTTCATCGGCGGCAGCATGGGTTCGGTGGTGGGTGAAAAGATCGCCCGCGCCACCCGTCAGGCCATCGAGCGCCACACCCCGCTGATCGTGGTTTCGCGCAGCGGCGGGGCGCGAATGATGGAGGGTATTTTATCGCTCATGCAGATGGCCAAGACCAGCGCCTGGCTGGGCTGCCTTCACCGTGAACGCCTGCCGTTCATCTCGATCCTGGCCAACCCGACCACCGGCGGAGTGACCGCCAGCTTCTCGATGCTCGGGGATGTCAACATCGGCGAGCCGGGAGCGCTTATCGGTTTCGCCGGGCCGCGGGTGATCAAGCAGACCATCCGTCAGGACCTGCCCGAGGGTTTCCAGCGCGCGGAATTCCTGCTCGAACACGGCATGCTGGACATGGTGGTCCACCGTCGCGATATGCGCGCCCGGGTTGCCGGACTGCTCAGGGTGATGCAGGACTGAGCCGGACCGCAGCCGTGAGACCTGTCTACCGTGAATGCTGATCGAAAGGGGCGCGGCGAGCCGTGCCCCTGTTTTACAATTAAGGAAACTGCTATCGTTTTTTCCGTAAAGGCCGGTGTAGTTTGCTGATCGGGCTGACATCGCGCAACGCGGCGGGCAAGGACGAGGTGGCGCGCTACCTGGTGGAACGGCGCGGCTTCGTATATTTCAGCCTGTCGGACATCCTGCGCCGCGAATTGGAAAAACGCGGCCTGGAGCTGACCAGGGAAAACCTGACCGCAACGGGCAACGAGCTTCGCGGGACCAGGGGGCCGGGCGTGCTTGGGGAGATGGCTCTGAGCGCTCTTGAAAAAATCGACAACGCGGTGGTGGTTTCCCTGCGCAATCCAGCCGAGATCGAAGCCCTCGGAAAACGGCCGGATTTCCTTCTCGTGGCTGTGGATGCTCCGGTGGAGGTTCGCTGGCAGCGGGTGAAGAAACGGGCGCGCCCGGATGATGCGGCGAGTTGGGAACAGTTCATTCGCCAGGAGCAGGCCGAGTTGAGCGATGATCCGGTCAAACAGCAGTTGGACGCCTGTTTCAGGCTGGCGGACCGGGTGATAGTGAACGATGGGACTCTGGAAGACTTGCACCGGAAGATCGAGGAACTGCCCCGATGAACCGTCCGAGCTGGGACGATTATTTTCTCAAGATGGCGATGCTGGTGAGCGAACGCTCCACCTGCCTGCGCCGTCACGTGGGCGCGGTGCTGGTGCGCGACAGGCGCGTGCTGGCAACCGGATACAATGGCGCGGCGCGCGGGGTCAAGGATTGCCTGGAGCTTGGCTGCCTGCGCGATGAACTGGGCATCGAATCCGGAACCCGTCATGAGATCTGCCGGGCGATCCACGCCGAGCAGAACGCAATCATCCAGGCCGGGCTGCACGGTGTGCCGATCGGCGACTCGACTATGTACTGCACGCACTCGCCGTGTTTTATCTGCGCCAAGATGATAATAAACGCCGGTATTAAGCGGGTGGTCTCCTCGGCCCAGTATTCGGACAGGAATTTTCCCGGACTGTTCGAGGAGGCGGGAGTGGAGTTTGCGGTCCGGCCGCTGCCCGATCCTCAGATAAAATTCAAACTCTGACTGGACAGGAGAGCGGCTGCCTGCCGCTTGTGCACAGGTCAAGGCCAGTCCGCCGAAAGCGCGGCGGAGGGGCCTTTTTATATGGGTGACAGTCACGAACGATGGTCAAGCGGATTATATCGACAGTGCTGGCGGGTTTCAGGGACGAGGAGGACGACCCATCGGCCGCCCCGATCCGCCGCCTCATCCGGATCAGCCTGCCGCTGATATTCAACCAGGGTTCTGTCCTGGTGATGATGTTCGTCGACCGTATCTTCCTCTCCTGGTACGGGATCAACGAGATCGCCGCGGTCTGGCCGGCGGCTATCCTGTGCTGGACCACGACCACCTTTTTCTACTCTATTTCCGGGTTCATCAACCTGTTCGTGGCGCATTACCACGGTGCGGGCAACCGCCGCATGTGCGCCAGCGCGGTCTGGCAGGGCGTCTACTACGCCCTGGGGGCATATGTGGTCCTGCTCTGCCTGGCTCCGCTGGGACGGCAGACCTTCGAGTGGTTCGGCCACGCCCCCGAACTGGCCGCGCTCGAAAAAACATACTACACGGTGCTGATCAGCGCCTCGCTGTTCTCGATCCTGAACAACGTTACCGCATCTTTCTTCACCGGCCGGGGTATGAGCCGGATCACCATGACCGCCAACATAATCGGCAATATTGTCAACATCGTTCTCGACTGGGTGCTGATCTTCGGGCATTTCGGGCTGCCGCGCCTTGGCATCCTGGGGGCGGCCCTGGCCACGGCCATAGCCTCGGTCATCCCGCCGGCGATTATGTTCTGCCTGTTCCTCGGACGGCGCTATCAGGAGGGGTATGAGACCCGCCGGGCCTGGGCATTCAGACCTAAATTCATTCTGCGGCTTATCCGCACCGGCGCGCCCTGCGGCCTTCAGGACCTGGCTTACCTGCTCTCGGTCAGCCTGTTTTTCATGCTGATGGGCCGCACTCCCACCGAGGTGCTGGCCGCCAACAACATCTCCTGGTCGATCAACGACCTGCTGACCCTTTACTGCCAGGGTCTGGCCGCCGGATCGGTGGTGCTGTTCGCCCAGGAGATCGGACGGGGGCGGTTCAGCCAGGCTGAGCATTTCATCTACCTGGGCCTGAAAATACTGCTCGGATTGGCCCTGGTGGTCGGCGGAGTCTACCTTCTGCTGCCCGATCAGGTGCTCACTCTGTTTCGTCCCCGGCTGGGCGAGAGTTCCAGTGTTCCGTTCGAGTCGGTGCTGGAGCACGGGCGGGTGGTGTTGCGCTATCTGGCCGCCTGGAACCTGTGCATTGCTTTCTACTACCTGTTCCGCCAGGCGTTGCGCGGGGCCGGAGACACGCGGTTCTTCTACTTCACCGCGATTCTGATTGACGCCGGTGTTTTCATGGGCGGGGTGTTCGTGATCCTGCACCTTTTCGGGACGAACGTGGGCGCGCTGTGGAACTATCTGGTGTTCTACATGGTCCTGGCCTGCATTATCTATTTCACCCGCTTCCGTCTGGGCTACTGGCGCACCGCGGACCGCGCCCACCTGGAAGAGGCGCATTTGTGGTGACATAGGCAAGATCATACATACATAAACAAAGAAGGGCCGCTTCCCCTTTTGCCGGGAAAGCGGCCCTTGTCTTTTCAGATTTCTGGTGCGGCTTACAAATATCCCTCGGCCTTCAGGAATTCGGCGTTGAGGATCGAGGCCCCGGCAGCTCCGCGCACTGTATTGTGGCTGAGCACCAGGAACTTGTAGTCGAACAGGGTGCACGGACGGATACGTCCCACGGTCACCGCCATGCCCCTGCCGTGGTCGCGGTCCAGTCGCGGCTGCGGACGGTCCTGCTCCGGCCGCACGATAATCAGCGGGTCGGGAGCGGAGGGCAGCCTGAGCTCCTGCGGACGGCCCCGGAAATTGGCCAGCGCGGCGGTGAAAGCCTCCAGTGAGGGCTTCTCTTTCAGTTTCACGTTCAGGCACTCCAGATGGCCGTCAAGGACAAACACGCGGTTGCACTGGGCGCTCACCTTGAACGTGGCGTCCATGAACTGATTGCCTTTCAGGCTGCCTAACATCTTGAGCGGCTCGCTCTCCATCTTGGGCTCCTCGCCGCCGATATACGGGACCACGTTGTCGATGATGTCCAGGGCGCTCACTCCCGGATAACCCGCGCCGGAAATCGCCTGCATGGTCACCACGTTCACCGCCTCCAGCCCGAAATGCACGTCCAGGGGCTTGAGCGGTATCACCAGCCCCATGGTCGAGCAGTTGGAATTGGTTACGATGAAGCCTTTCCAGCCGCGGTTCTTTCTCTGGTGCTCCAGCACCCGCACGTGCTCGTGGTTGATCTCGGGCAGAAGCAGCGGCACATCCGGGTCCATCCGGTGGTTGCGGCTGTTGCTGAATACGTAGTAACCCGCTCCGGCGAAAGCCTCCTCGATCGGGCCGGCCACCGAGGCATCCATCGCCGAGAAAACTATCTTGCAGTCCAGGCCGGGCTCGACAGGTTTGACTGTCATCTTTTTCACCCGCTCCGGTATGTCAGGACCGACTTTCCAGCGTCCGGCCACGGCTTCCTCGTAACTCTTGCCGGCGCTGCGGTCGCTGGCCGCGACCTCGGACAGCTCGAACCAGGGATGGCCCTCGAGCAGGGTGATAAACCGCTGGCCCACCGTCCCGGTGGCGCCCAGAACTCCGACCTTGATCTTTTCCATCATGACACCTCAACTGCTCCTGGTAAAGAATGAAACACCGGTAAAACTCCGGCCCCCGTTACCGGGAGATAAAGCGCCTGGCGCATATCACCTGGGGTAAGAAAACCGGAGGAAACAAAGGGGGTCGATTAAGGGCCGAAAAATAAGCTGGTTGCAGGCATTTGTCAAGCTTAAGGCCTTTTACGCGAATTCAATATCAAGCCGGGACCTCAGGTTTCCAGCCGCCCGGCGATTCTCTGCAGAACCTCCTCCAGCCGGATCAGCACTGCCTCGATACGCGCGGCCTGATTCTGGACGCCGCCCGTCTCCACCCGGTCGATCCCGTCCGGAGTGATCGAAACCAGGTCCTCGATTTTGTGCATTCTGATAAAACCGCGCTCCAGAAGGTATTCCAGGTTACGTTCCAGCGCCTGTGGCTGCACCTCCAGCTCCTCGGCCAGGTCCTTGCGGGAGGCGACTCCCCGGTACAGGCCCTCCTCCTGCCAGGCGCGGTAAAGACGTTTCAGAACGGCCTCGCGCAGAATGCAATCATTCTCAGTCGACTGGTTCACTGTTGGCCTCCTCCATACCCGGATTGCCATTATCCTTTATATGCATTGTCAGGCGCGCACCCTGATGAACGGCCTGGTGGCAGGACCGGCAAAGCACCAGCAGGTTTCCGCTCTCAGCAACTCCACCACGCGCCAGAGGGACAAGGAAATGAAACTCGGACTGGCCCTCGGCGCCGCAGACCTGGCATCTGCTGACTGATCTGCCAGCGGAAAATATGCTTCGAACCAGGGTCTGCCGGGTAGGATGGACCTGTCGCCCGGCTGCGTGCAGGCAGGCGGCGCACAACAGGTAGCAGTCGCCCAGTGTTCCGCTTCGTCCAGAATCTGAATCCTTCAGCTCGACGCCACAACCGGCGCAGCGTATCATTATTTCTCCAGCCGCTCCAGTTTTGTCCCATCCAGCGGACAGAAATAAGCCGCCATATCCCCCGCCGCCCGGAAACGGCGCCCGCAACTCGGGCAGGTGAGCTGCGTTCCCTTTTTCAGTCCCGCGCCTGAATCCTCCGCCTCACCGTTAATCCGCAGCCGTCCATGACTGCCGTTGCCGGATATGATACCGGAGAATACCTGCTCAAAGTCCTCCCGCTCCGGTATCCGGCCGGTCTTGACCGACCAGTGGCGGACAAGCCATGCGCGCGTGTTGCGCTCAGCAGCTACTGGATCGTGTCCGGAGTCCCGCAGCAGCGAATCCGGGGAAAGTCTGGCCAGGCTCTGCCCGGCATGGCAGTTGACACAGGCCTCGGGCCACTCTGTCATACGGGCCGCGGCCCTGGCGATACGATCATGGCAAAGACCGCAGGAGCGGAGAGCCAGTCTTCCGGGACGGAACGAGCGGCCCTGATGATCCAGGCCGTGAGAACTCTCGAAATCCAGGGCCTGGGGAGAGCCGCGATGGCAGACCGTGCAGCCGAACTCGCGCGGAGGATGATGAAGCATCGGCTCGGGATATCTTTCATTGTCCCGGCCGGGAGTCAGGAGCACCTGCCCTGAACCGTCCAGTTCCTGATGACAGCTCAGGCAGGCCTCGCGGACTCCCACCCGTTCAGGCTCGTTCCAGCGTATCTCGGCCGCACGGCTCACCGATGGGGCCTTGCGCTCTCCTTCCAGCACCAGCCGGGTCCGGATCGAATCCACATCCACAAGCGCGCTTGCAGAGGCACGTTCCAGTTCCTGCAGAGCGCGGGCGGCTTTCCAGAAATCCTCATCGTACGATTCGCTTTCCCGGAAACCGGCCAATGAACCGGCCTTCTCCACTTTTCTCCTTCGTTCCTCAAGGTCGCCGAGCACGGCATGCAGGGAATCGGAAATCCGCTCCAGACGGTCTGAGATGCCCGCCTCGTGCAGCCAGTCGACATAATTCTGCATTTCTCCGGCCACTTTCGCGTAATCACCGTCAACACGCGTATTATCTTTTTCGACCGCGGCGCTGTCTCCCGGCGCAGTAAACAGACTCTCCCGCCAGACGCGCCATTGGCCCTCAGACATACGGAACAGCAGGAGAAGTATCGCCGCCAGAATCACAAATGCCCATATTTCCCGTCGCATCATTCTTCCTGTCTCACAATATTTTTTATTGTCCCTGCACCTGACATCTATTCTAACAATTCTTTATCCTGCGGGCAAGTAAAGCCTTCCGAAAGCCCGGTCCGCGCTTGTCCGGCCGTTTCGATACTCCTGGCCATAGCACAATCCGGGACTCCGTAACGCTAAGTTCAGAATAATTATACTCAAGTTCTCAGAGGTTATTTTCAATATCAAATCAACCGGAAATACATTCCGGTTCATAAACAAAAAAGAACTCCGTTTTCAATGCCGTTCAGGAATATCTTGGAGCCGCGGATTTTTTTGATTATTTTAGAAAAAGTAATACTTTGCAACGCAGGTAATAATAGAAACCGGTCCCAGGCGAGCGCACCGGGGAATTATAGTAACGCCGGGAGATGACCTTGAAGCCGAACAGTGTATGGCGCACAATATGGCCAGTCTTTTTCATCTGGTCGCTGCTTGCCGGTCAGACGAACGGAGTGAGTGAAAGCGCGCGTCAGGATCTCAAGGGTTTCGACAGCACCTTTGTCCGGGCTGAGGAAGCCAGCCGGATGATAGAGAAGGGAAAGCTGTTTATGCGCGACCACGATACCGATACGGCGCGCAAATTTTTGGAAAAAGCCATTCTGCTCGACAAATCCAATCCGGAAGCCCGTTACTGGCTCGGTTGTCTGGAGAAAGAGGCCGGACGCCATCACCTGGCAGTGGATCACCTGGAGCTTGTGTACCGTGAAAATCCGGTGCGCGACAGCTTATGCATTCTTCTGGCCGAAAGCTACCTCGCTCTTGGTGAATGCGCTTTGGCGCGCACATGGTTTGAACGTGAGAAAAAACACAGCCCGGACTTTCGCGGAAAAACGGCGTTGGAGAGTAAAATAAAGGATTGTCTGAAAAGGATACCGGTGAGAGATGGCGGAAAAAAGTAGTCTCAGCCTTGAAAAAATCGGCTGGTTTTCATTTTACATTGGTGTGCTCAGCATTCCGTTCTTCCCCCCCTATTCCCTGGTGCTGCTTCTGTTCGGCGGGGTAGTGGCCACGATATATCACAGCCGCAACCGCTGAAACAGCCGGATCAATCCCTTCCCCCATCCTCAGGATTCGGGTCTCTATTGTCTTCCGGGGTGTTTTCACTCTTCGTCTTATCGCGTTTTTTCAGCAGGTAAGTGATTTCACTCAGATGATTGTCGATGCGGTCGAGATAGAATCCCATCCGTTCCAGCTTACGGCCGAAACTCTGGACAATGAAAAAAGTGAATATGACAGCCACTGTCAGGACAACCGGGAGGGCCTGACTCAGAAAATCGAGCCACCAGGAAATCTGCGCAATATGACTATCCATCCAGTTCATCCCGAATGTTTCCAGGATCGCATTGCTTCATGTCAAAAATGCTGTGAACCAGCATCTAAGGATGTAAGGACAACTTTTTCGCATTTACTTAAATCCTGCTGCCGGACTCAGGGCGATCCGGGCGGACGTGACGCTGTCGAATCGGCCGCCTGAGGCGCTGAGGCGCTGTCTTTCTTTGCCGGAACAGCCGCAGGCGGAGATTTTGGAATCGAATCCGCGGACGCTCTCCTGAGTGAATCAGTGCGGGCGGCTGGCCGCGCTTTCGCGGCAGCGCTGTCCGGTCCTGTTACTCCGGACGGTTGTCCCGGCTGCGTTCCATCTGCCGGCGCAGCATTGGCCGCTGCCTGGGCCCGTGAAGCCGCCGGGGGTTTATTCCGCGCTCCGGATGTATCCGCCGCTGCGGTCAGGCTGTCGGCGGCAGCGGCTTTCAGACTGTCAGCTATCTGCTGCGCCTTGAGAATGGAATCCGCCCGAGCCTGAATGCGGGCCAGAGAATCGACCCTGGCCTGGACAATCGAATCCAGCCTGGCCTGGCGTTCCTTTTCACGATCCTGCAGAATCTGGGCGAAAAGACGGACATCCGCCGGCCGCTGCATCGTTTCCATTTCCCAGGCTACGGCCTGACGGTAGCTGGGTTGCACCATCACATCCAGCACGTAAGCCGTGTTCTTGAGCGTCGTATCAATCTCGGTCTCGGACGTTCCGGCCCCGGCGGCAGGGGCCGCCGTGGTGCGGCGCCCGCTGCGTGCTGCCTGACGCTGTGCGCGCCAGCGGGTCAGGTTTCTCTGGCGGCGGATCTCGAGCATCGGACTGTATACAGTGTCCTCCAACGGTATCTCCACCCACAGACCGTCGGACACGCCATAATCGATACGCTCTCCCGAGTTCATCACGAACAGTATTTCAGAACTGACGTCCTTTTCCAGGTAAACATAGGTATTATTTGTAGTCACATAAAGCGAATCATACTGATTGTACGTCTGGGTATAATCCCGTCTGAGCCTGCGGCGGTAGCTTTCTACAAGATCGGAGCGGCGCTGACGGCGATCCAGCTCTTCGAGGTAGTTTTCCTTATCCGCGTACCATTCCGAAAGCGAATCCGGGCTCATCCGTCCCCAGCGTTTGACATCCTGAAACTTCAGGTCGATCATGTCGATCGTATCTGGCAACAGCCTGAACTCTCCTGAATGCTCGAAAAGCGCATCCAGAGGCTTCTGGTCCTTGACTTCGAGGTTCACCTTCACCTTGGTCTTTATTTTCCGTCGCCCAGCCTTCAGTTCCAGCCGATGGAAGCGGCGTTCGATCGGATAGTAGTTGATGCTGCGCAGGCCGCGGAAAATGTTCCGGACTTTGAAATTCTCTGTCGGGAACAGCCGCGATGTCACCACCAGCCCGTCCTTGCTGACCTGCTGCTTAACCAGCCTCAACTCCACTATCTTTCTGCCATCACCGTCATAGCCGATAAATACGTTTTCACGCGCAAATTCACGTTCTGCGTTTTGCAAGCTGCCGGATGGCCCCTTTTTGCCGATGAACGGGATCGAAAAGCAGCCGCAAAACAGAAGCAGAATGGTCAGACCGGAAAACAGAATTTGAGCGGTAATCCGCCTGCGAAACATAAATATGGTTCCATCAGGGATTGTTGGTAAAAGCGTCTGCCAGATCAGCTACGCATCAAATTAAACTCTTCAACCCCAAAAGACAACTATTCATGAAAGCACAGACCGGGAATAACACCGCTCTGTGCTAAAATACAGGCCGGAAAGCGGCTTTGTTCCTTTCAATAATTTTCAGCGATGGATGTACAGAACTGACGGGCCCTCGTAAGGCGCGACAAATTCTCTGCTGATACCGCCCTCGATACGCCAGACATCGGTGAAATCCCCCAGTCCGGGACTGAACCACTCGACTGTCAGCTCGCCGGGCAGGTCTGAAAGGTCGGCTGTCACCGCATCGGTCGCGCTCAGATAGATCAGGCGCTCCAGGTGTGCGACCCTGTCAGATAGACCGCCCGACCCTTGTTATCGGTGAAATAGCGGGGATTTTTCGCGTTCACCCGCAGGACCCCGTCCACTGGAATACGGGCGCCGCAAACTCCGTCCGGCGGCATAAACACCAGACAGAATACCGCCAGGCAGACCGATATGACAGTTTTCATCTGCAAGCCCTTTCTGAGCGATTGAACCGCGGCAGAATGCCAGGGGGTAAACTCGATTGAAAAAATATGATTTGCCGTTTTGTTAATCTAAAGTTAGAAAAACAGTCCCAAAACACAAGGGGCGGGTTTGGGACCCGCCCCTTCAAGCACAGAATTGATTTCTCGTATCTCAGCTTCAGACCGCGGCTTTCAATTCGGCGGCGGCGGCCTTGATATTATCCAGGCATTTCAGCATCGAGGGAACAGGATTCTCCGGATCGGACTCGTACTCCAGGGACAGATAGCCCTTGAAACCTATTTCCTGCAGCTTGTCGAGGAGGGCCTTGAGGTTGATCTTGCCCGTGCCGACAACGACATCCTCCCACTTGCCCTCAGCATTGGGCATCAGGTCCTTCAGGTGGATGCCGTAAACCCGGTTGCCGAACTCGTCCAGGGCCAGCATCGGATCGACTCCAGCGCGGTAGAAATGGCCGCAGTCCATGCAGAACCCGATCTTGTTGGAGGTCTGGAGCATGGCCGTGCGCACCTGCTCCATGGAACCGAATATCGGGTCCTCGGGACCGTGGTTATGGATCGCCACGGGAATGCCGTACTCCCCGGCCAGCTTGTCCACCATCTTCAACGCGCTCGGGTCGGGTGAAGCGCTTATCGCCAACACTCCGAGGGCCTTGGCGTACTCGAATATCTTGCGCGCCTTCGCCTCGTCGTTCTCGATTTTAACCACCCCGCAGGCGTCGATGCTCATCCCGGCGGCCTTGATCTTCTCTACCGCGGCGGCAATCTGGTCCGGCGGAGTATCAACCGGCAGATGTCCCTCGGGCCATATTTCAACATGCGCCAGGTTCAGCTCTTTCAGCTTGGCGATAAGCTCATCCAGGGTTTTGAAATTACGGAAACAGTAGCTCTGGACGCCCATGCGGAACCCCAGATAGGTCTCATCCGCGGGAAACTGGGTGGCAACCAGGGCCGGGTGTGCGGTCAGCGGCGACTCGGGGGCGGGTTTAACCGGGGCCGCCTCCTGCACCGGAGCTTTCTGTGCGCAAGCCGACAAAACAGCGAATGAACCGATTACTCCACTGCCGATAGCGATAAAGGAACGGCGGTTCAACGACTTTTCCTGCTCTGACATTGGCGCGCCTCCAGATTGAGTTGGTACTACGGAAACTCTCAGGGATTGCCTGTTCCACCTGCTTTTGCCGCAGCGGTATCCGGCGGCACTATTGCATTGACTGTCATTTTCAGGAAACCATCCGTGTCCCGGCTGACCTGTCCCCGGACACGCACCACCTTGCCCTGATACCTTACAAAAAGCGAGTCGTAAATTTCGTTTCGGGTAAGGCTGTATTCCGAACTGTCGCGCAGGTTTTTCAGCCCCACCTCGATCACATTGGTGAACTCGTCCCAGTCCCAGGGGATTACACGGGCAAGAACGCTTTCACGCGCGGTGCGCACCGGGCGGCGTGTCGCGGGAAGGCTGTCCCGTGACGTCCCCGGCATTTCGACCGGAGCTTCCAGACCCTGTTCCAGGCTGTCGGACCGCTCCCCGGCAAGGCTGTCCGGCGCCGCAATCTGGCTGCTGTCCGGCTGAACGGCGCTCAGGCTGCCGGTCAGCGGGGCGGACACGGCGCTGTCGGCAACAGCGGTCAGGCTGTCGGCGGGCGGGGTGGCGACAAGGGCGCTGTCCTGGGCCGAACCCTGTCCGGCGGCGCTCAACACCAGTAGAAATCCCATTAAGGTCATGACGCTCTTGATACGCATCTCACATCCGGGAGAAGTTCATAGCCAGATGACATAAAGATCAATTTATGCGAGCGGGGAAGGGCATACAAGGAAAATTGACTGGTTTGTGTTTCCTGTTAACTTTGTGCGCAACAGTGTTTCTGAACATGGAGCTGGAAACGTGACCGGTGAAAAGCACAGGCTCGTAAAGCGTATCGACCCGGAAAGCCCGGTGCAGTTCCTTGCGGGCGTTGGGCCGCGACGGGCTGAGCAGCTCAAGCGCCTGGAAATAGAACGGGTGAAAGACATACTATACCTCTTTCCGCGCCGTTATCTGGACCTGAGTTCGGTGGCGCGGATCGGCTCCCTGAACGCTGAATCGGGCGATGTGACCGTGGCCGGGAGCATCCGTCTTGCCCGCCCGATGTACGCCCGTAAGCGCGAGGTGGGGTTCGAGGCGGTCCTGGACGACGGCAGCGGGTGGATTGTCTGCCGCTGGTTCGGACGGACGTTCCTGAAGGACAAGATCGAAAACGGCCAGCGCTGGCTGGTCTACGGCGGGCTGCGCCCCTGGCGCGGACGGCTCTACCTTAACCCGGTGGAATACGAGCGCCTGGATGACCCGGCCGGGGGAGAGACAGAGGCCCGCCCGGCTGGAGGAGTGACCCCGGTCTACCCTCTGACCGAAGGCATTACCCAGTGGTTCATGCGCCGTCTGACCACGACCGCGCTCCCGGCTGCGAACAACCTGCCGGAGCACCTCCCGGAAACCCTGCGCATCGAAATGAACATTCTGCCGCGCGCCGAGGCTGTGCGCACCCTGCACCGTCCGCCCGATATGGCGAGCATCGCCCCGGCGCGCCGCAGCCTGGCGTTCGATGAGCTGTTCTACCTGGAGCTGATGCTCCTGGGACGGCGCATACACCTTCAGGCCGAAAAACGAATGCGCCTGTACGAGCGCAAAAACAATCTGGTGCGCGCGCTGGGCAAAACCCTGCCCTTCGAGCTGACCGGGGCGCAGAAAAACGTGCTGCGGACAATCGACTCCGACCTGACCGGCCAGTCCCCGATGAACCGTCTGGTGCAGGGCGATGTCGGCTCGGGCAAGACAATCGTGGCTGTGTTCGCCGCCCTGCGCGCCGTGGAAAACGGTTACCAGGCCGCGGTGATGGCCCCGACCGAGGTGTTGGCCGAGCAGCACTACCGCTCGCTGAGCCGTCTGCTCGCACCAGTGGGCGTGGAAACAGTCTGCCTTCTTGGCAAAATGAGCACGGCAGAGCGGCGGCCGGTGCTGAAAAAAATCGGCGACGGCACGGCGAAAATCGCGGTGGGCACTCACGCCCTGATCCAGGAGGGAGTTGAGTTCTCCGATCTGGGGCTGGCCCTGATCGACGAGCAGCACCGGTTCGGGGTGAACCAGCGCCTGGAACTCAAGCGCAAGGGCCGTCATACCGACTGCCTGGTGCTCACCGCCACCCCCATCCCGCGCAGCCTGGCCCTGACTCTCTACGGCGACCTGGATGTCTCGGTGATCGATGAACTGCCCGCCGGTCGCAAACCGATAGCCACCCACATAGTCCCGGAGCGCAAACGCGCCGACATGCAGCGTTTCATGGCCGAGCGCGCGCGCGAGGGCGAGCGTATCTACGTGGTCTGCCCGCGCATCGAGCAGGACGAGGAGGGCGAGCAGGCGGCGGCGGAGGAATGGTTCGCCCGCTACAGGGATGAGATTTTCCCGGAACTATCGGTTGTGCTGGTGCACGGCCGTCTGACTCCAGCGCAGAAAGAGTCTGCCATGCGCGCATTCGAGAACGGCGCGGCCCAGGTGCTGGTGGGCACGACCGTGATCGAGGTGGGTATCGATGTCCCCGAGGCAACGGTGATAGTGATCGAGGCCGCCGAACGTTTCGGGCTGAGCCAGTTGCATCAGCTCCGCGGGCGGGTGGGCCGCAGCCACCGTCAGAGCTGGTGTTTCCTGATCCCCTCGCGCGGGGCCGGAGAGGACAGCCTCACGCGGCTCAAGATAATGGAGTCCACCACGGACGGGTTCAAGATCAGCGAGGAGGACCTTCGCCTGCGCGGCCCCGGCGATTTCTTCGGCGAGCGCCAGAGCGGCCTCCCCGACCTGCGCCTGGCCGACCTGATCGCGGATTACCCGGTGTTAGTTGAGGCGCGCCAGGCCGCGGAGAAAATACTCAAGGCCGACCCCTGGCTCCAGGCCCCGGAGCATGATCTCCTGCGCCGTGAGCTGATCCTGCGTTACCGAGGCAAGGCGGATTTCCTGAGAAGCGGCTGAGGGGAAAAAATGATCCATGTTATAGAACGAGAGCGGTATGGATCCAACGGCAAAGGTGAAAGAATGACAGACAAGAGACCGGTGTACCTGGATGAAAACCTGCGGATAATTTTCCTGGTAACCATCGTGGCGATCATGGGGGTTTCCAGCATCACGCCGGCCCTGCCGCTGATGATGCGGCATTTCGGGCTGAGCGAGGGGAAAGTCGGGCTGCTTATCACCTCCTTTACGCTGCCGGGGGTGCTGTTCACTCCCATACTGGGCGTCTGGGCCGACCGCTGGGGACGCAAGACCGTGCTGGTCCCGGCCCTGTTGCTTTTCGGACTGGCCGGGACGGCCTGCGCCCTGGTGGATGATTTCCACCTGCTGCTTGCCCTTCGTTTCCTTCAGGGAATGGGAGCAGCCTCCTTGGGCTCGATCAACGTGACCCTGATCGGCGATCTTTTCACAGGGGAACGCCGTACTTCCGCAGTGGGCCTGAACTCAGGGGTGCTCAGTATCGGCACGGCCAGCTATCCGGCGGTGGGAGGAGCGCTGGCCACCCTGGGCTGGCGCTGGCCGTTCCTGCTCCACCTTCTGGCCCTGCCGATCGCGCTGATTGTGCTGCTGCGCCTGAATTCGCCGAAACCGCGCAGCACTCAGGCCCTGGGGGATTATCTGAACGGGGTCTGGCGCAGCCTGAAAAATGCGCAGACAGTGGCGCTGTTCCTCTCCAGCACGCTCACTTTCATCGTGCTCTACGGGCCGTACCTGACTTTCCTGCCCCTGTTGCTGGATCACTCATTCGGGGCGCGCCCGGTCATGATCGGGCTGATAATGTCGAGTATGAGTCTGACCAACGCGTTCACCGCCGCCGCCATGCCGCGGCTGGTGCGGCGGTTCAGCCGCAGTGGCCTTCTGGCCGCGTCGTTCTGCCTGTTCGCCGTGGCTCTGCTGCTGATGTGCCATGCGCCGTCGGTGTGGCTTGTGTTCCTCCCAGCGCTGCTTTTCGGGGCGGGCATGGGACTCAACTCGCCGCAGCTTGTGGAGCTGCTGACCGGAATAGCTCCGCTGGAGTACCGCGGCGCGTTCATGTCCGTGAACGGGCTGGTGCTGCGCCTGGGCCAGACCCTGGGGCCGCTGGTGATGGGAGGCGTGTTTGCGCTCTGGGGCATGAGCGCCGTGTTTTGGGCCGGGGCGGGAATCGCCCTGAGCATGCTTCTCCTTATCCGGCCGATGACGAAACCGCCAGAAAGTTCCGAACCTGTCTGAAATTATCGTTGTCTTAAACTGTCAGTACTGGTATGAATAAGACAGCATATAACGAAGTCTGAACGGCTGGGAAGGTTCGATCGCAGCTGCGAATACACTGCGCGAAACCCGCATCGAGACTGAAATCTGCGACTGGGAGTGAACGCTCACGGAATCGGAAACGGCCGCAGAGGGCATCAACGATCCGTGCGAATTGAGCATCGAGCAGTTGCGGGGATTATTCCCGTGAATAGGTGTCAGGGAGTGCGAAGGGCCGATTGATCGATTGATATGATGCACGGCGGGGAAAAACAGCGCTTGAGTGCGGATCGGAGGGGATAATTCTCTTTTTTACCGCTCAACAATGGTTTATAATTGACAATGGCAAATCGAATTTTTTAATTTGTCGTAGAACAGAGCAGTTTCAAGAGAGAAGATAAATCTAAGAAGTATATGTGGAATACGGGGGAAACATTGATGGCCGATTCATTGGACGTATTGACAATTAGCGGCTTCAAATCCATCCGGGAATTGAAAGATTTCAAGCTGAACAAACTGAATCTCTTCGTCGGTGCCAATGGAGCGGGGAAGAGCAACCTGATTTCTTTCTTTCGTATGCTTCAATCATTAATCGAGGAAAACCTTGCGGATTATGTTAGTAACAGCGGCGGCATCAGTGATCTTCTCTACAATGGACGCAAGGTGACTACTCAAATGAAGTTTGAAACCCGCTTTGGCCCTCGTGGGTACCGTTTTACAATCAAGCCTGGTCCTGGAGAAGGCTTTGCGCTGGCAGACGAAGCTCGCTATTACAGTGGCGGTTATACTGGCTGGTGGGAACTTGGAAGTAGTGGGGGCCATTCTTCATTGTTAGTTAAGGAAGCGAAAGGATCATCACACGACAGTCCGTACAGCAAGCCTGTTTATAATGCTATTAATTCATGGAAAATTTACCACTTTCACGACACCAGTTCAACGGCACCCATGCGGCACGCTGAAATTGTTGAAGACGTTAAGACGTTTCGATATGACGCATCAAACATCGGTCCGTTTTTATTGCGTCTCCGAAATGAAGAAAAGTCTTATTATGACGAAATTATAAACGCCTGCCGTCTTGTTGCCCCTTTTTTTGACGATTTTCTGCTCGACCTTCAAAAGCTTGGGCCTAAGACTAAGGTTGCTCTCTCCTGGAAAACCAAGGGATCAGATTATCCCATGCAGCCTTATCACTTGTCCGACGGCAGTATTCGTTTTATCTGCCTCGCCACAGCACTTCTACAACCGAATCCACCATCCACTATCATCATTGATGAACCTGAGCTTGGCTTACACCCTGAAGCAATACGAATTCTTGGTGAACTCATTGCAGATGCAGTCAAACGGACACAAATCATTGTCGCGACACAGTCTCCCCTTCTTCTTGATCAGTTTTCCATCGAGGATATTGTCGTAGTAAATCGCAAGGAGGGACAATCAGTTTTTGAGAGGCTAAAAGAATCGGATTTCAGTGAATGGCTGGAGGATTATTCAGTCGGCGAGCTCTGGACAAAGAATGTCATCCAGGGAGGCACAACCGATGAGTAGTTATGCGGAAGTGGTTGTGCTTGTGGAAGGGCCGACGGAACAACGTTTCGTTAAACAGTTGCTTGGACCATATATGGCGAACCGTGGCGTGTATTTAACTCCAATCATTCTGGATAAACCCAGCAATATCCGGTTAGGAACTTGCAGGGGGGTGAAGAAGTTTCCTGTGAT
>CAYYNT010000064.1:0-27194 GCA_964473155.1 uncultured Gemmatimonadales bacterium
AAAACAACAGTCTCTCTTTCAATCCTATGCAAAAACTTAACCGGACAAAGCTGGGGCGGGGGGGATTTAATCCTATCAATAACTCCATTTCCTTTTTGGAGTTAGACACAAAAACACAACCCCCTGTTTCCCCCTTTCGGAAGGGGGACTGAAAGCAAAGACCGACAGAGATCAGATTGCGGAGGGGCCGTTCGAGAAGAAAACTGAAGTGCTGGAAAGTTAAACAGGTATTGTCAGATCACGAACGTATGAGTGCAGATGATATAATGTTTTATTCATTTTACTTATTTGCCGGGTTTGGAACTAAAGATGTTTATAAAGCTTTCAAATATAAACCGTAAAGGCAGCAATATTATTTTGATTATGTTTTTTGTTGCCAATTCGTGTTTTGCTTCTAAGATTCCGGACAATTCTGTAATCAACCCTGAATCAGAGTATATTGCTGAACCCAATGACTCCCTAACTATAAAAAGTGGCCCCTTTTATAATGACTCTAATCTGGACTCTATTTATGTTAACTTAATCAATGCAATGCCCAAAGCAATATATGCTATTACTTTAAGAAATGGCAATATTTTTCTTGGACGAATAAAAGTTATTGAGAATCGGTTACTTGTTTATGAAATCAGCAAAGAGGCCAGGGGCGATAAAAACATTAAGCCACTGGAAATTTTAATGAATAATATTTGTACTATTCAACTATACCCGGAAAAAGACACACAGAAAACAAAAACCACTTCTAATAATAGTAGATATTTAATTATTCCCCTGGTTGTGTTTGGGGTTATTTTTTTAATAGACAGAGCAGCAAACAGATAGTGCAATAAATATTTTAATAATACAGAAATACCAAGTACTGTTTTTTTGGAGAGAGTCGCCATGTTGCTTAGTCGTCTTATTTCTATTGCCTTGATCATATCTTTGTGGTTTAATGTTTGTTTGGCATACGGAATTGATTCTAATTTCAATAATACATCTAATGACAAATACAACTATCTTTTGAAGCCATTAATTGGAAAGAAAGTCGAGGTTACGTTTGATGATCGTATTATAAAAGGATATTTGATTGAAGTTGGGATTGATTATATAAGAGTTAAAAGCAATGATGAGGTTTTCAAAATAAGCATACGTAGCATATCGAAATTGATAGCTATAAAGAAAATAAATCACGGTGTAAAGGTGGCAAAACTGATGAAAGGTGTTTTTTGGGGATCGATTATTTTTGTCGGTGCGTTGGGATTAGTTTTGGTGATAGGCGCTGCAAGGGAACAATAATAATCACTTGGGATAGCGTAATGTGAAGACACAGTTATAAAAATGCCAGTAGCATAAAAAAGCTGCAAAATATTTTTGGATGAATCATTCTCCTCCCCGCGCAAACTCCTCCATCTGCTCCTGGAAGCTCTTGCGGCGCGAGAACACGGCCCGGAAACTGTCCTTGAAAAACACCTTCTCCAGCCGGAAACTCTCCTGCATCAGGCCGGCCGCGTCCATGTACAGGCGCAGTTCCTCCGGCTCCAAGCCGTAACCCATTCTGACCGGCTCGCGCAGGTAAATCTGCCCGTTACGGTTGAGCTTCCCGGCCAGGGCTTTCACCACCTCCCCGCGCGCCGCTGGCGGTATATCATGCAGCACGAAATGGATGAAAACGACATCGTAGGCGCTGTCCTCCACCCCGGCCGAGAATATGTCGCCCAGGCGGAACTCCACGTTCTGATACGCGGCCAGCTCGGCGCGGGCGCACTCCTGCCATTTCTCCGAAATGTCCACGCAGGTTAGCTTTCCGCCGCCGGATGCCAGGGCGCGGGCCAGGTGACGGGCCGCGGCGCCGCTGCCGCTGCCGAAATCCAGCACCCGCTCCGAGCCTTTGAGACGGAGATACCGCACGTAACTGCCGTAAGAATAACTGCACAGGCGGTTGTTGACCAGCCGCTCGACTTTCACCAGCCAGTCCGGGGGATTGGTGTAGTCCAATTTATCTGTCCTCGTTCTGCGTAACCCGGCGGGATCGAGAAATGTCTTTGATCGCTTTAGCCAAATCCCCCCTGCCTCAAAAATTTCCGGTCAGGGACTTGCATTAAGGGATTGAAAGGTTATGGTTTTCATGTCCTTTTCCGGCTTGTGGAAAAGGACCAAAAGACGCTTTGGGGCCGTAAACTCGCTCTGGCCATAACTTGTTTTCAACCGGTGGTGTGCACGCAGCTTCTGCACGCTGCCATTGTCATCGGGCGACGCTGGAGCTGAATGCCCGCCCGGCCGCGGAAGCTTTTTCAGGCTTAAGTGTGCCCGCAGCCATTACTCCGCTTCTTTTGCGTGGCTCGGACATACGGCCCCGGACGGCCCTCGGCGGGCCGCTTTTAAACGAGGCCCTAAAACACAAGACCGGAGAACCGGGAAAAGTCTGTCTTTCCTGAGACTTTCGGCGTAGGGTCACGGTGCACCGTGACCGTATAGTATTTATCGATCCTCCCGGCAATCTCCTGACCGGACATTGCTGCCCCTGCCTCCCTTTGCGGAAGAGGGAAATGACCCTGCCTGCAAATAATGCATAATTGATTGTCTGACAGGCAGTTCCTCCCCCTTTTCCAAAGGGGGATCGAGGGGGATTAGTTTTTTACGCCATGCCATACACGTGCCTCTGGCGCTTTCATTCCCCGAAAATAGCATTATCCCGCCGCACTCACCAGTCAATCTCGTTCAGCGCGCGGTCGATTTCCTCGCGGAACCGGAACTCCGGCTCCTCTTTCTGCGGGACCTCATCCTTCTCGAACCAGGGCCGCTGGAGGATGGGCACGTGCTTGCCCGACGGGTCTATCGCCACCACTGTATCACCCTTCCAGCGCACGCGGTACTCGTGTCCGTCCAATTTCTCGCTGCGGGTCTCGACAGGCAGCGGATACTCCAGGGTCACTCTCTGCCCGGCTTTGGCTCCGGCGAACATAACATAACTCCCGGCCCAGACAGTTTTCACCTCGCGCCCGTCCACCCGGCAGCGCACCGCGGCGCGGTCCACCCAGCCGGGGGCGCGCAGCAGCGCGCAGGCGTCGCGGTACAGCACGGCCTCGACCCGTCCCTTGTAGGGCAGGCTGCTTTCCACGCGGCAGGCCCCGGTTTCCTTGTTCAGCGCCAGGTTGACTTTCAGCGTATCGCCCCTGACCGTTACTATCCTGCGCCAGGCCAGGAACAGGCCCCAGGCTCCATGCGGTCCGCAGCAGTTCTGTATCGCGTCCTTCACCCGCGCGGTCTCGTCAACAAGATCGTTGGGCGCGCCCCAGCCCACGAAACAACCGCGCACCCGTGACGGGACATCGGTCCAGGACGAGGCCACATTGTCCGGGCAGGGACTGCATGCGTTCATCCAGCCGGTGTCTATCATCTGCCCGTCGGTGAAATAATTGCGAATGTAGCGCTCGGCGCGGTCCCAGTATTCGGGATAACCGGCCCCGGCCAGCAGAAGGTAGCACTGGAGCATGTCCACCACGGCGCAGCTCTCGCAGGAGTTGCTGTCCTCCGGTTTCATCCAGTCGCGCCCCTCCATCTCCATTACCCAGCCGTAACGGCTGGCAAGCTTGTCCGAGGCGTAATCCACCATCTCGCGCGCCCAGGCGATGTGTTTCGGGTCTCCTCCGGCCAGGGCCTCGCGGATCACCCCGGCCACGGCGAACAGCGCTCCGTGCACGTTGGAGATGCCCAGTTTCTTGCCCGGCTTGAGAGAGGTGTACTGGTAATCGACGATGAAATTGGCCAGTCCGGCGGCCATTTTCCGGGCGCGCTCGCTGCCGGTCACCTGCCAGTACTTGACCAGCGGGGTGATCCAGCCGCCCGAGTTCTGGCTCACTCGCGGCGGTTTGGAAGCATCCACCACATGGCCGGGGAAATAGGCCTCGTTCTCGAACCAGACATACTTGTCCTTGCGCACGGCCAGACGCTCCAGACCGTCTATCATGGTCTCCAGGCGCGCTTTCACCTGCGGCTCGCCGTACAGCATGTACAGGCTGAGAAGGCCCATGAACACGCTGCGGTTGTCCCAGAGATTGACCTCGACCGCTCCCGAGTCGCGCATGAACGGGCTATAGGCCGGGCGGCTCGACAAACCGTACTCAGGGGAAATGGAATGATAGATCAGCCGCTCATAGGCCCTTTGGGCCTCAAGCCCCTCCAGGCTGCCCGTTATCTGGCGCGCGGCGATCAGGCCGTAGAGGTTGCGTCCGGGGTTTTCGGAATAGTCCCAGTGGTTGTGCCGCAGTTCGGCGCAATCCCGACCGATAAAGGTCCAGAAATAGGGCAGCATCCCCTGGGCCGAATCCGGCGCGCGGGTGAGGAAATTGATCGAGGCGGCGGCGTGCTCGCGCAAGTCGAGAGTGGCGGGGACGAGACGGGAACGGCCGACGGTTTGTCCGGTCTCGAGCGGGACGGACGTCAGAATCGCCATGACAAGCAGGCAGCAGAAGATTCCACGGTTTTTCATCTGACCTCATTCCATATTTTTTTCACCGTTAATCTCGACTAAACTGTAATATGCCGGACCCAAACCTGTAGCCTCAAATGCGTTTTTTACTCCCAGGGCCGGACTGTTGATCCTGTATTGTTTCAGAAACTCGGCAGACTTTCTGGCCTGGGCTAAAGCCTCATTTTTTTCGGCCTCAGGAAGGGCTGGCTGCAGCATCAGAGACAGCAAGCCATCGAAAAGATTCAAGCTGTTTTCAAGGTACCGAAAGCCATATTCATCCTCCTCTATTCTGGTCTTCACGTCTGACGGGAGCTTTTGCGTCAGAACGTTATCGATAGTACGCCTGCATTGCCCAAGCTTAATCATCATCTCCTGCCAATCCAGGCCATCGTCAGTCACCGGCTGGTATGTCCGGTAATGGAGATGCGACGGCATGACAGGAATAGGAAAGATCGAATCGGCTTTGCCGACAGCTACGGCATTCATGCGAGGCCGCAGATAATAGCGCCAGGCTTTGACATTTGAAACAGTTGTCTCAAGCATGTCGTAGAAAGCTGCCATCTCTGAGGATACCGGTCCGTACATGTCCCGGAAATAATCATCCCACAGAATTGTCGTTTTTTGATCCGGGTCCCACAGCATTTGAGCCATCTGATAGTTGATCAGACGTCTTACTCCCATATTTGCCACAGAGGTATGCATGTAGTGGAAACCGCAGATGCCTGAGTTAATAAACAGGGGAATATCGGTTGCCATCGTTTTTTTGAAAACCAGCGGAAGGTCTCTGAAACCCGAAATATTGTAATACTCTCCCAACATCAGATTTCCCTTGTAGTAACAATCTTTAGAGCGCCATTTTTTGAGAACATCAAAATATTTGCTGTTTACTTCTGTGCATAGAGAATCGTCAAAATTATGCGCATAGCAGCGGTCGATCGGGAAATAGGTCAAAACGATATTCTTGTAGTCGAAGTCCTCGGGAAGCTCGCGGGAGGGCATGGCTTCGGTCTGGATATAGATCAGGCTGTGCACCGGGATATCACGGTCGAGCTTTCCTTCCTGATAAGCCTGTTGTAATCCTTTACGAACATTATAAACAAGGTCCAACAACTTGTCGGTTTCATTTGTTCCTTGTGCAATACATAATGGGCAGCAACACCATTCACCACCATCAAGAGGCCAGAAGCTTAAAATATCGGCATTAGATCCGTCACCATCCCGAAGGTAAATTATCAAATTTTTCAGGAGCTCATCAAATCCGGATTTGCTTGAAGAACAATAATTTGTTCCAAAAACACTCTGTGGGAAAAAACGTTTTCCATCTGGATTCATGCCATACCACTCCGGATGAGCTTCAGAGTAAGACAATCGGCCATCCCGGTTTATATCCCCGCAATATTCCGGGCTGACCGGGTAAGGATCGGCAGGCAATGAATCATTGTTTTTTATTCCGGGATGATTGTAAGGGTATGGTTTATCCGGCCGAAGAAGCTCAAAATAGGTCAGGTGCTCCCCGCAGGTCAGATGAATCCCTAATTTTTTCATTGATTTCCATACTTTTTCTCTATTCCAGAAAAAATTCAGACGGTTTTTGGCCATCCAGGTAAAAAATTCTGAGTTGCCCCTGTCTGTCAGACAACCCTCCCAAGTCATATTGTTGCCCTCTGACTCCACCTTGCCATGCGAAACCCAGAACCCCCTGGTATTTACCGCCGGTGCTTCCTCTATATTCAAATCACCCAGCGCAATTATTTCTTTCCGGGGTATGATTTCCCCGCCGGTACCCGGAGCGTACCAGCGACAGCCGAGAAGATTCAGAAAATGATATACACCGTACAGCGTTCCTGACCTGGTTTTACCTTTAATGATTATTACATTTTTCCTTTCGATTCTGCCTCTGCGGATCAAAAAGGCATCCTCACTGGCACTGGATATCTTCTGCTCCAGCACGGAATATTCCCCCCGGTTACAGGCCTGTCCTACAACTATCACGCTTTCGACATCCGGAAGGCTTTCTCCGAAGTTCAATATCGGTAAGTTACTTCTGTCTGCTGTATCCAATCCCGCAATGCAACATAAATACTTTCTTAGTTCCACCGCAGCAAAGGCCTCCGTGCATGCAACAGCCTTGATACTCAGAGGATCGCTCCAGTTCACTGCTTCTTCTCCTGCCGCGGCATCCCATGGATTGACGAAACCGCTACAATCAACTACTATTGCACATTTCGGAAGGCCCGAATCTATTATGACCATGTTCCGGCTGCAGCCGAGGAAAGAAAGCTGTAGGCCAATAAAAGCAGAATACAGCACTGAGGAAAATACTCTTCCCATGTCAGTCAACTCCTCAGAGAATACCATACTTGTTCAATTCGCCGAAAGGTTCAGAATTTCATGGTGTTTCAAGCCACTGGCCGCCCTGCTCCACGTTCTCCGGGGTAAAGACACGGGATTTCAGGATGATCTCTTTGGGCACGCTCTCGCCGCTAAGGATTTTCAGGGCGTTATCAATCGCCTCCTGCCCGCCGGTGGGATACTCGAAACTGGCGGCTAACACGCCCTGCCGCACATAGACCTGGCCCTCCTGCGCCAGCCCGTCTATTCCGACAAACAGTATGCTGCTCTCGCGGCTCGCGGCCTTGGCCGCCAAGTACGCGCCGTGCGCCCCCGGGTCGTTATGTGCGTAAACGAGATCGATCTTTTCGAACCGGGCCAGTGCGCTCTCCATCTCCTGGCGCGCGTTGGGCTCCAGCCATTTCATGTCCGCCTCGAAAATCACCTCCAGCTCCGAGCCGCGGATGCCCTCGATGAAGCCGGTGTGACGGTCCTGGCCGGGGGTGGAGGTCATCAGGCCTTTAAGCTCCACGATCTTGCCCCTGCCGCCCAGTTTCTGCACAATCCACTGCCCGGCTGCCCTGCCGATAACCTTGTTGTCCGCACCGATAAAACAGGTGTAGTCCTCGCCTAACACCCGGCGGTCGAGCACTATCACCGGGATGCCCTTCTTGAAGGCGTCCGCCACGGGCTGGGTCAGGGGCGCAGCCTCCTTGGGCGAAATGATGATCAGGTTCACGCCCATGCGCACGAATTCCTCGACATGCGAGCGCTGCCGCAGGTTGTCGTTCTGCGCGTCCTTGAACACCACCTCGATCTCGGGATGCGCCTCGGCGGCTTTCTTTATGTCGGCGTTCATCTGCACGCGCCAAGGCTCGCCCAGGTTGCACTGGCTCATCCCGATAACCCATCTGGCTGTCTTTCCGGTTTCCTGCGCACCCGATTCCGGTTTACTCCCGCCGCAGGCCAGGCTGAGAACAAGGACAGCAAGCGCGGTGAAGGTCGAAAGGAAACGGTATGGTTTTGTAGTCATTGGCTCTGGTCTCCATCTGGTTCGGCGCAGTAATTACGCCTGTCTTTTCTGGAACAGGACCGCAACAATTATAATCAGACCGGTCAGCATCAGGCGGCTCTCCTCGCCCACCGCGTTGATGCTCAGTATCTTTTCGAGGTAGCCGATGGTCAGGATGCCTAACAGGGTGAGGCCTATTCCACCGCGTCCACCGCGCAAGCTCGTGCCGCCGATCACCACGATAGCTATGGCCGAAAGCTCGTAGGCCGTGCCCGCCTCCGGGTCGCCCTGAAGCTCCTGCGCCGCCTGGCAGATTCCAGCCAGGGCGCAGAACAGGCCGCTGAGGCCATAGGCCAGCACCTTGACCAGTCCGGTGGGCACTCCGGACAGACGGGCCGCTTCCTCGTTGCCGCCGATAGCGTACAGGTAACGCCCCCAGCGCAGACGGTCGAGAATGATCCAGGTAATCCCCAGGCAGACAAGCATGACCACCGTGACCACGGCCAGGTTGTCGCCCAGAATCTTGGAGTTGAGGAATTCAAAGATGCGCGGCGTGTCCACATACTGGTAGGAGCCATCCGGCTGGAGCACGGCCGTGCTGACTTTCTGGCCCCCCGATACCAGCTTGGCCAGTCCCCGCGCGAACACCATCATGGCCAGGGTGGCGATGAACGGCTGAACCCGGAAACGGGCTATTATGCCGCCCGACGCCGCGCCCAGGGCAGTCCCGGCCAGAATACAGACTGCCACCGCCTGCCAGGACGCCCAACCATACTGGATGCTGAACAGGCTGAACAGAACGGCGCAGAGGGCCAGGATGCTGCCCACCGCGAGGTCTATCCCGCCGGTCACGATAACCAGAGTCATGCCGCAGGAGAGGATGCCGAAAACCGCCACCTGACGGAACATGTCGCGGTGCGTGCCCCACTTGAAAAACGAGCCGTCCGCGTTGAACGCCAGCCCCAGCCCGAACACCACGATCAGGGCGGCCAGCGCCCGCGCGGTGGGCGAGGCCAGCAGCCGCCTAAGTCCGGATACGCCGCCCTCGGATTTGGAACCATGCTGCATGTTCATCTCCTGTTGTCAGACTTCCTGACAGGCACGGCCCATGGCCGCCTGAAGAATTTTTTCCTGTGTCGCCCCGGCCCGGCTGAATTCAGCGGTGGCTTTTCCACGGCTGAGCACGATTATCCGGTCGCTCATGGCCAGAAGCTCCGGCATCTCGGAGGTTATCAACACCACCGCCATCCCTTGTTCGGTCCAGCGGTTCATCAGCTCGTATATCTCGTGCTTCACCCCAATATCCACCCCGCGGGTCGGCTCATCCAGAAACAGCACTCTGGGGCCGGTCTCGAGCCATTTGGCCAGTATCACTTTCTGCTGGTTGCCGCCCGAAAGAGTGCCCGCGAGCTGACTGAGCGAGGACGCTTTCAACCGGAGGCTTTCGGCCCTGGCCATGGCCGCTTTCCGCTCCAGCGTATGACGCAGCCAGCCGCCGGGCGAGAAACGCGGCAGCGCGGCCAGGCTGATATTCTGAGTGATGTCCATCTCCTGGACAAATCCGTTGGCCTTGCGGTCGTTGGTCAGAAGGGCCAGGCCGCGGCGGATCGATTCCAAGGGTGATCCGAGCGGAAGAGTTTCACCGAGAAGGCGCACATTCCCGGCTGCCGGGGTTCCGTAGACGCCGAACACCGCGCCCAGCGCCTCGCTGGCCCCGGAACCCTGAAGGCCCGCCAGGCCAAGTATCTCGCCCGCGCATACACTGAAACTCAGATTATCCACCAGGGGGCGGCCTTTGGCGACAGGGTTCAGGAGGGTCAGACCCTCCACGCTCAGCACCTCATCGCCCTGGTTCGCTTGGCGCGGCGGGAACTGGCTTGAAAGCTCGCGCCCCACCATCCAGCGCACAAGCTCCGGCTCGGGCAGATCTACGGCAGGCGCGCAACCCACCCAGCGCCCGTCGCGCAGGACAGTTATCCGGTCCGCTATACGGTAGATTTCCTCCATCTTGTGCGTAATATAGACAATCGCGCAGCCGCGCTGTTTCAGGGTCTGGATCAGGCCGAAAAGGCGCTCCACCTCGGGAGCGCTGAGCGTGCTGGTCGGCTCGTCCATCACGATCACCCTGGCGTTACAGGAGAGGGCCTTGGCTATCTCTATCATCTGCTGCACCGAGACCGGGTAATCCTCGACAGGACGGGAGACATCCAGGTCAAGGCCCAGGCCGGACAGCACCTCCCGGGCTTTCTCCGCCTGGGATTTACGGTCCAGAACACCGGCCGGGCCGCTGCGCTCGCGTCCCAGAAAAATGTTGTCCGCCACGCTCAGTGTCCCAACCAGAGAAATTTCCTGGTATATCACAGCTATCCCGGCGGCGAGCGCCTCCTGCGGCGAACGGAAACGCGCCTCGCGGCCCGCCATCTCCATCCGCCCCTCGTAATCCGGGTACACTCCGGCCATGATCTTGATCAGCGTGCTCTTGCCGGCGCCGTTCTCCCCGGCCAGGATATGCACCTCGCCGGAGTGCAGCTCCAGCGGGACGCCGCTCAGGACCACCACGCCGCCGAAACTCTTGCCGATTCCGGACATCCTCAGCACCGTGATGCCGACTCCGGAGGCTATATTGTCATTCACGGGTTCCATTTTGCTCGTATCGGAGATTGTGTTGCGACTTGCGGTAGTTTAACATCCGGATTGACAGCCGGATACGCTGCAGAAACCATGAAGTGAAAGCATAACGCCCGGCGGATGAATAGTCAATGTTCTCCGCCGGGCGTTACGGGATAATTCGGAATTATAGGGTCAGTATTCCAGAAACTGCCGGCCGGGATGAAAAAGATCGGTGAAGAAAAAAGACATTGAATCGGCCGAATAGCTGAGGTTGAACTGCGGCTGATAATTCCCGCTGAAAAGGTACGAGTATTGCTCGACCGCTGCTATCGGGTTTTGTGCATAGGCTTTCTGGAACTCGACCCCCTCCTGCCCGGCCCGTATGATCTCGGCCAGGCCTGAAACCTCTCGGAAACGGTTGGACAGCTCGGGATCATCCGCGAACAGCTTTTCGATATTCGCCTTGTCCGGGTGCTCGCCTTTCACCAGTACGCTCCCGTCGTAGCCCACGGTGAGACATATCTCATCCGCGCCGTCGATCCCGGCGCGCTCGAACAGGCTGTCGAGGTCTTCCTTAAGGGCCGCGGATTTTTTCCTGAGCAGGCCCCCCAGTTCATCCAGAGAAATGCCGTCCGATGTCTCTATTCCCTCGAACAGCTTCGAGGCCAGCACGCCCGCGCTGCTGAGAGACATCTCTTTCCCCTGGTCCGAAATGTCAACCCTGTCGGACTGAGCGGTCCCGGTGGATTTTTCATCCTCCCGCACCGCGGCAACCGTGGTTTGAATGACCGGGACAGTCTCCCTGACAGCTCCGGCTGCTCCTGCATTCATGCATTTACCTCCCTGTAACTGAAAGATCTGTCAGAACCGGATGCATTTATCACTTCTCGGTCTGCGGCCCTAAGCTGGACCGCGGGACAGGGGGGGAACCGTCTGGCTGAATCAGATATCCAGGTGCTGAGGTTCGGAACCGGAACTGTCTGTTATATAAGCCGAGGAAGAGTTTTTTGAGTAATTCAGGTTGAATTCCGGGTTGTAGCTTTCATCGAACAGATATGCATACTTTTCCAGCGCGGCCTGCGGGTTTTCCTCATATGCCTCGCGGAACTGGAGCGCCAGTTTGGCCGCGCTGACTGTCGATCCCAGCGCGCTGACTTCCTGGAACAGGCTGCTCAATTCACTGTTTTGAGAAAACAGAGCCTCGATACTGGATTTATCCGGATCGGACTGGTTCAGGACATTTATCAGGCCCTGGTAATCCGTACCGAGCAGAGTTGACGAGGAATTATCTATATTGTAAATGTCGAACGAATCATCCAGGTAATCCAGCAGGCTGGCAGTTTTTTCCTTCAGCAGGCTGATAAGTTCATCCATCGATATGCCGTCAGTGGCGTCCAGAGCAGAGAAAAACTCGCTGGCCACCGAGCTGGCATCTTCCTCGGCCAGGGCTTTGGCCTCGGCTGAAAGCTCAAGAGTATCGGTTTGCGAAGTATCAGAGGCCGTACCGGATTGACTTGTTTCCGATTTTGAATCGCCTGAAATTGTTGAAGTTAGATAAGAGCGTAAAGCAGTGACAATGGAACTGACGGAGGAAACGTCCATGCCACACCTCCATGTGTGCGTTGGATGTCTGCCAACCATTTTATTTGGAATTCGACTTTGGGGGGCCGAACTGACCGTCGATTCCGGGGATTATTTATGCTTCCGGATATTGTAAAGCAGCAAATTCCGTTCCGATGAGCTTGAAGGAAAGGTTCTTATTCAGATTTCTTCTTCGGCAGTGCGCGGGTCGCGCCGGTCGAGATGCCGCCGTCCACCAGGATAGTCTGCCCGGTGACATAGGCGCTGGCCTCCGAGGCCAGGAACACCACCGCGCCGTCCAGGTCGTGCGGCGTGCCGGGACGCTTCAGCGGGATACGGTCCACCAGGTAATCAACCCATTCGCGGTCCTCGTACATCACCTTGTTCTGATCCGTACGGAACCAGCCCGGCGCCAGACAGTTGACTGTTATGCCGTGCACGCCCCACTCATCGGCCAGGCTCATCGTAAGCTGGCGCACCCCGCCCCGGCTGGCGCAGTAGGGGGCCAGACCGGCGTAGCCGAACACGCTGGTCACCGAGCCGATATTGATGATCCGTCCGTAGCGGCGGGGAATCATGCGCCGCGCGGCCTCCCGCGCCACAAAGAATGTCCCGCGCAGATTGGTGTCCAGCACAGTGTTCCAGTCTTCCCAGCTCACATCGAGAGCGCTTTTGCGGATATTGCAGCCGGCGTTGTTCACCAGTATGTCAAGCCTGCCGAAAGCAGCCTCAGCCAACTCGGCCATGCGCAGGATGCTCTCCTCGGACCGGACATCCAGCTCCAGCGGGACCGCTTTCCGTCCAAGACTCTCTATCTCGAGACGGAAAGGCTCCAGAGCGCCGATACTGCGGCTGGTTATCACCAGGTCAGCGCCCGCGCGGGCCAGCGCCCGTCCGAAATACTGCCCCAGGCCGCGGCTCGCCCCGGTGACAAGCGCCACCCGGCCGCTCAGATCAAAAAAATTCTCGCTCATGAATACCACCGTTTCAGGGTGTGAGTATCACTTTAATCAACTTGCCGTCGCCTTTGCGCAGACGCTCGAACCAGGCCGCACCATCCTCCAGCGGGGCCGTGGCGCTGATCAACGGATCGACGCGCACCGAGCCGCCGGCTAAAAGGTCGAGGCAGAGCGGATACTCACCGGACGAGGCACAGGAACCGTAAAGGGTCAGCTCGCGGGCTACTACTTTCTGCAGCGGCAGGCTGACATCCGGGCAGAGGTTGCCGACCAGACAGAGCGCCCCGCCCTTGCGCAACGCTCCCACGCAGGTCCGGACCGAGGCATCCAGCCCCACTGCGTCAAACGCCGCATCCACCCCACGGCCCCCGGTGAGACTGTCCAGACGGGCCGCGAATCCATCCGCGGAAGGGTCCAGCGCCTCATCCGCCCCCAGTTCGCGGGCCAGGGCCAGGCGGGACTGGTCTATGTCCGTAACCAGAATACGTTTGAAACCGCGCAGACGAAGGAGCTGAACAATCAGCAGTCCGATCATGCCCGCGCCTGCAACCAGAGCGGAGCCGTCCAACTCCAGCGGCACCCGTTCCACAGCGTGGACAGCCACTGAGAGCGGCTCGACCGTGGCCGCCTGTTCGAACCCCAGACCATCGGGCAGATCGTAAATGCAGCGTGACGGTATGCAGACATACTCGGCAAAAGCTCCATCCCTCCGGTATTCATCGCAGGAGACGCCAATAACCTGACGGCGGTCGCAGAGGTTTACACGCCCCGAGCGGCAGAACCGGCACTCGCCGCAATAGACAGTGGAGTCGAAAGTCACGCGCGCCCCGGTCTGCGGACCGGAAACGGCCGAACCGAGTTCCACCACCTCACCCGCGGCCTCGTGTCCCATCACCAGGGGAGGAATGCGCCTGCCGGTGCTGCCGTCCAGCCCGTGGACATCGCTGCCGCATATTCCGCAAGCCCGCACCCGCACCAGTATTTCATCCTCGCGCGGCCGCGGGCAGGGGACCTCACGCAGAACAAGATTGTTGTAGGCTTCCAGCACCAGCGCTTTCATTATCCAAACTCCGGTATCAGAAACTGAATTTGAGGGCCTGGCTCAATAGACTCTGCCGTATAAAATACCCACCTGCCGGCGTGCAGTCAATCCGTTACAGCCTTTATGCCTGAACCGGATTGACAGCCGCCGGAGCTTATATTAGAGTTAGCCTGTCAATCCATCCCCCGGAGGCTGCACCCGTAAACGCTGACCGAAGGGGAATCCACCAAGAGAAACAATCGAATAACACCGAAGGAGGGAACGATGGCCGAAAAACGAAAACTCCCCCAGGCCAAGGGGCCATACTCGCTCTGGGTCAAAGCCGGAGGTTTCATCTACGTTTCAGGGCAGGGTCCGCTGGACACCGAGACCGGCCAGATGGTGCTGGAAGACATTCAGACACAGACCCGCATAACCCTTATGAACATCGAGGCGATCCTTCACGATGCCGGAGCGAACCTGACGGATGTGGTCAAGACCAATGTCTACCTGGCGGATATAGCGGATTTCAGCCGGATGAACGAGGTCTACGCCGGTTTTTTCGGCGAGGTGAAGCCCGCCAGGACCACGATCCAGGCCGCTGCTCTGCCGCTGGGCATCTCGGTCGAAATCGAGGCGGTGGCGGTTGATCCGCACTCGAAAATACAGATCACGCGCTACCAGGGCTGAAAAGTTCCCTAACGCCTGAAGATGTAAACCTGTAATTCGCGGGGAGATAGTAAAATGCGCCCGACATCCGCGATTCTTTCATGCCTGCCGTTGGCATTATCCTTCCTTATCTCCTGCAACAAACCCGCAGCGGACAGACCGGATTTCGATATCCTTCTGCGCGGGGGCCGTCTGGCGGATGGCAGCGGGACGCCGATGGTCCGCGCGGATGTGGGGGTGCGTGACGGGCTGATAGCGGCCGTGGGTGATCTCTCCAACAAGAGCGCCATAAAGGTGATCGAGGCAGGCGGACTGGTCGTGGCTCCGGGCGTGATAGACATACACACGCATTCGGATTACAGCCTTCTGGTGGATGGCGGCGCGCGGAGCGCGGTGACCCAGGGAGTGACCACTGTCATTCTGGGCGAGGCCACCTCCGCCGGACCGGTCAACCCGGCTGACCTGCCATCCATGAGGATCGAAAGCCCGCTTTACGGCGTCAAAGCCGACTGGTCCGGACTGGGCGAGTATCTTGCGCGTCTCGAATCCGCTGGGACCGCGGTCAATGTGGGATCGTTCGCCGGCTCGCTGACAGTGCGTCGTTTCGTGATGGGCGAAACCAACCGCGCAGCCACGCCGGATGAACTGAATCGTATGCAGGCCGAGGTTGTCCGGGCGATGGAGGAAGGCGCGTTAGGAGTGGCCTCCGCCCTGCTTGGCAGCCCGCTGACTACAGAGGAATTGGCAGTGATGGCCCGCGCCGCGGCTGAACACGGTGGAATCTACGCCACGCACATACGGGACGAAGGCAGCCGCATTTTCGAGGCCCTTGACGAGGCATTCGAGATCGGGCGGCGCTCCGGCGCGGCGGTGGACGTGCTGCATCTTAAAGTGGCCGAGCGCAGCCTGTGGGGAAAGATGGACAGCGTTCTGGCGTGTTTCGAACGGGCGCGCGCCGAGGGTCTTCAGGTCACGGCCAACATGTACCCGTACATCGCCGGTCAGAACGACCTGGGTTCGCTGATCCCCCCCGAGGGTTGGGAGGGTGGACGGGAAAAGCTTCTGGAACGTCTGCGCGACCCCGGCTGGAGGGGAAAATTCCGTGCGAGCCTTTACGCCGGGGGACGGCCCGACTGGTACAACCACTACACATCCAGCGAGGGCTGGAAGAGCATGTTGGTGGTCTCGACCAGGAACCCGCGCAACTCCAGCCTTGCAGGCCAGACCATGGACCGCGTGATTGCTGAACGCGGCGGAGAACCTTCCGATGTTTTATTTGATCTTCTGATAGAGGAAGATGGATCGGTGCCGACCATCTTTTTCCTGATGAGCGAGCAGGATGTCGCCGCAGCGATGCGTTCGCCGCTCGTTTCGTTCGGATCGGACGGCGTCGCCGTGCGGCCGGATGGGGTGTTAGGAGAGGGCAGGCCGCATCCGCGCTGGTACGGGACATTCCCGCGGGTGCTCGGACATTATGTCCGCGAACTTGGAGTGCTGACGTTTGAAACGGCAATACTCAAAATGACCTGGATGAACGCCTCAAAGCTGGGCCTGCATGATCGCGGTCTTGTCGTTCCGGGTTTCGCCGCCGACCTGATGGTGTTCGACCCGGAGCGCATAATCGACCGGGCGGATTTCAGCAATCCACACCGCTATTCCGAGGGAGTGATGTATGTCCTGGTCAACGGCGAACTGGTGATCGAGGCAGGTGAACATACCGGAGCAAAGCCGGGACACGTGCTTTACGGACCGGGGAGAAATAGGCCGGACTGAATCAGCTATGTTGCGCTTCCGGTATCTTCTTTTTTACTCTGTTCAGCCTTCCCGGCAGCTTCGTTCTCCGGCAACTTGTTGAACATCTTGGAGAGGCTGTCGTTGAAAGGTGCGTCGTTGTCCTCTGTGGCGTTCGCATTCTGCGCGCCTTCCTTTTTGGCTCCGCCATTGCCGTCCGGTTTGGATTCTTTCGCCGCCTCCGCATGCTCTCCGGCCTTGTCCGCTGGCTTGTCCTTGGGAGGGCCAGCAGTCAACTGTATCGAAGGCACAGATGTCGCTTTTGGCTGCTTACCGGAGGTTTCATCCTTGATCTCGTCGTAGTACTCGTTATAAAAATCCATCAGTTTCGGAGTCAGAAGCTTGCAGCGGTGGTAATCGTTGGGAGCGAGTTCTCCAAGCTTGACAATCAGCTTGACAGCCCGCACAGACAACTCTATCCATCTACACGACGTCACCCGCTTGCGGCAGACAAACAGGGTCGGGCTGCGGAAACCGGTCAACGGGTAAGGCGTGGCCGCCTCGTAGGGGCATTCTGAAAGCAGGCGGTCCATCTCGGAATAGAAATCAAAAATATCTTTCAGGTTAAGGCTCAGAGTGAGCGCCTGTACGGCTTTGTCATTCATCTGGTGTTCAAAGGCTTTTACATTCATTCGATCAACCACCCGGCGCGGCTCATCCGGCTCACCGAACAATCCGCCCTCACGCCTCAGGAAATACTCGACCGCAATCAGTAAGTTGGCGCAAACAGACTTAAAATCCTCACCCCGGATAATATCACGTTTGCCTATCTGATACCCGTACAGAGCTTCCAAAGTAAATTTAAACTCTTCATTGTCTGAAACCTGTTCCAGCTTTTTCAAACCCTTAAGGACAAGACTCCAGTACATCTGGTTGCGTTCCTGGTCCGGCAGTTCAGCCAACACCTCCAGATTCATCGTAGCCCCATAATTATGGACAAGAGCGGCGCTGAACATTGGGACAACCTTCTCCCGCTCACTGCCGAACAGTTCTCTCAGAATCGGTGTCCGGGTCAGAGCGAGTGCCAGTATTGCCGAATTAAACGCCTGGTCCATGAAGGAGACGGATTTTTTCAGTTTCGAGTGGTCACAGCAGAAACGCATCTGCTGTAAGGTCAGCACAAGATCGGTGGAAGAGAGGGCCAGATCAGCCACGGATGTGAGGTCCGCGCTCACCAGGGAGACAAGGTCACGGAACATCCTGGTTTTCATCCGCCGGTCAAGCAGGAGCATCAGACGCTCCATTATTTCCTGGCGGAATTTTGCGATGAGCTTGTCACTGCGCTGCAGACGGAAAGAGAAGTTGGTCTTGGGATTGGCCTCGCGCATACTGAGGAGGCGCTTGAATTTTTCGTGGGTAAGCTCCGAATCCTTGGAAAGGACAATAGCGCCCTTCTCGAGCCTCAGGTTCTCGGCAAGGACTATTCCCTCCAGAAAAACAGTCGTGTTGATCGGATGAAAACGTGAAAACAATGCCATCAGGTCAAGATTGGCAACCTCTATGACATCCTTGTCGAACGTAAAAGCCATCTCTCGTTATCCATTATCGTAGATAAACTGCTGCGCACCCGTTAAAAGATCGATTCTTAATACGGCAACACTATTCACGATTCAAGTTTTCCACGAATTATTGTCCTATCTGTTTAAGGTTTTAAATATTATAAGATCAAACCAGAATAGCAAGTCTTGTCTCAGCGTCCTCCTTCAACCGCACCGAGACGCGCTGCAAGCCAATCCACCGATCTATCGAACCAGCCCTGCGGAGTAGCATGGGCATACCATGGATGACAATCTATCTCCTTCGGCCCTTTGAGGCTGTTATAAGCGGCGAAGACAGTCGTGGGGCAACAGTGCGGATCGATAAAGCCCACTGCGATCAGGGTGGGCGCGGTGATAAAACCCGCGTTCAGAGCGGCGTCGAAATAACCGCAGGTTCGGGCCGTTCTTTCCCTTTCGGCATACTGGAAGATATTGGGCCAGCCCGAGGGCCGGCCGAAAAACCGTCCCGTATGGTCGCACATGGCTGGGACGCTGGCCACGACAGCCTTAATCCTGGAATCCAGCCCGGCGGTAAGAAGGCTGAGCGCGCCGCCCTGACTGCCGCCCGCAATCCCTATCCGGCTGCTGTCTACATCCGGCCTCGAACAGAGGTAGTCCAGGGCGCGGATCGCACCCATCACGGCCCGGCGGTAATAGAAGCGGTAAGGATCATCCGCGCCGAATCCGCGGTAGGAATCCAGGGCGCCATCGGCCAGAAAACGGTAATACTCCGGCTCCCGCCCAAGTTCAAGACCGTGTATCTCAATAGTCAAAACAATCATACCTTCACGGGCCAGCGCGGTTCGCGGCTCGGGATCGTAAACTCCGGCATACGGCACGTATAGCACTGCCGGGAACGGCCCCTTCCCAGGCGGGACAGTCAGCCAGCCGCTTATCCGGGTCCCGTCATTGACCGCCAGGCTGACCTTGAAACGCCGCGCGCCCGGAAGCTCTTTCTGCTCCGTCTCTTCAACCTTCGGGTCCATCGGGACCCGCAGCAGTTCAGCCCGCCCGTTCTTCCAGAAACGCTCGAAATCCGGGGGAAGGACATTTGTCGGCCGGATGGCGTAGGGATCGAAACCGCAGCCGCAGGCAACCTGCAAGGTGTCCGTCTCCGAAACCAGAGTCAGGTCCAGGCGCAGGAATCCCGGGCTTTCGAGGCTTCCGGCCAGTTTTATCCGTCCGCCGCGGGTTGCGACAGCACCCTTTGCTATCTCTGCAGCGCCATCGAGACTGAACCTGTACTCCAGCCGCATTTCTCCAGTATTTCCCGCGGGAGCAGCAACAAGAATATCGTAATGCGCGCTGTCCCCGAGCTGGTAAATGTGGTCCGGATGGTCGGCTCGCACCTCCAGCCGCAATCCATTGCGGCCCTCGGCCACCTGGGCCGGAACCTGTGAAATGGCAAGACACAAAAGGGATATCAGGAAGAAAGGCAAATGAGTTTTTCGCATGCCTCAATTCCCTCCCCTGGCAGCCTTGCTTTCATTGAGACGGTCGAGCAGCCAGGCGACGGCTTTTTTCTGCCAGCCCTCACCGAACGAGTGTCCCATATCCGGGTAGTTGTCGATAATCTTCGGTCCTTTCAGGTTGTTGTATGCGGCGTAGACCGAAGTGGGAGAACATGTCCCGTCGATGAATCCCACCGCCACCCGCGCGGGGGCGGTGATGAACCCTGCGTTCAGGGCCGCGTCATAGTAGGCGCTGGTGCGGCGCACGCAATCGCGGCTGTCGGCGCGCAGCATCCGCGGCCATCCCGAGGGCCGTCCGTAAAGGCTTCCGGTATGGTCGCACATGGCCGGGACATTGGCGGCCAGCGCTTTGATCCGCATGTCCAGGCCGGCGGTCAGAAGGCTGAGCGCGCCGCCCTGGCTCGATCCGGCAATCGCCAGACGGGTGCTGTCCACATCCGGCCGCGAGGCCAGGTAGTCGATTGCCCGGATGCAGCCCAGAATCACCCGGCGGTAGTAGAACTGGTAAGGGTCATCGCAGCCGAACAACTGGTATCCGGCCAGAACTCCGTTACCAAGTCCATCGTAATAGCTTCTCTCGCGGTCCTGCGGGATGCCGTGGACATCGATGGCCAGGGTGATAAACCCGGCGTTGACAAAATCCCTCCAGGGCCGCATGACCCCGACCCCGGCCCCCGGCACGATCAGCACGGCCGGGAACGGACCCTGCCCCTGAGGCACGGCTATCCGCCCGTAAACCCTCGCTCCGTTTATATTCGCCAGGCTGACCAGATAATTCGCCGCGACGGTGATCAAGGTATCGGCTACCGGAGTCACCTGCGGATCGATCGGCGTGCGGCCAAGCTGAGCCCGGGCATCGCGCCAGAAACGCTCGAAATCCTGCGGCAGTATATTTGTCGGCCGGATGGCCCGGGGGTCGAAACCGCAGGCCGTGGTTTTGCGCACCGTATCCGCCCCTGAGACCGCAGTCAGTTCGAGACGCAGAAAGCCGGGATGATCCAGCGCGTCTTTCAGAACAGCCTTGCCGTCACGAGCCTCGATATCTCCCTCGGAAAGCGTCCGCTCTCCATCCTCGCTGAGACGGTACGCGATGGCAAGCGGAGCCTTTTTTCCGGAGAGGCGCTTGACCTCGATCGTGAACACGGCGCTGTCGCCCAGATTGTACAGATAGTCGGCATGATCCGGCTTTGCGCTGATTTCGAGCGGAGCGGATTTTTCGGCAGCCCTGACAGTGGTGTTAACACCAAGGACTACCAGACATGCAAACAGAAGGGTAGAGAAACGTTTCATCGCCAGCCTCCAGTCTTTGAAAGTATAGAAAGTAAAGAAATATCTCTCCGATATTTATGCTTACAGATATTCCTCACAATGACAATCATTTTTTCTCAGCCCAAAATGCAGCCCGAGGATCCAGACGAAAGATAGTCAATCCGCTGGGAGAACCACCAGACGCGCTCCATCGCGGCTTTCCAGGCGGAATCCCTGGAACGTGACATGCCCGCTGCTGTCGGCCAAGCCGATAAAGTTCATCTTTTCCGAGCCATCAGCCCCACGCTCGATCAGCCGGACACGCGCTCCAGGAGTGACCCGGAATCGCTGCACCCGCCGAAGAGTTATATCAACGCTCAGAGGGAACGGCTGACCGGCTCCAGCAAAGCTGACCGTGGCCTCGAACCGCTCCGGCTGATCCAGAATATCGCTCCACTCCAGCCCGTAATTCAGGAAACCGAGAGAATCTCCCTTAACCGGGTCGCCATCACCCGGATCGCCGTTTTGAGAGGCGCGGCTGAACGCGAGATAAGCTCGATCGCGAGGAAGAACGCTGGCCAGCCAGAGCGGGTCATGCCATTTGCGGAACCAGGGATCGGGGTCGCTCATGCAGGTGGCATGATCACGGTTGTCCCAGGCTACAACACAGCCCGCGCGGGTGCTGTCCAACATGCGGTAGTAGCGCGGATTCGGCTGCCAGGGTATGGACATATCCTGGCGGGCATTGCTGATAACGATAAACGGAAGGTCCATCCCGCATCCGGCCGCCTCTGATAAGACAGTGCGCGAATCCATGCGCTGCCGAAGGCTGGGGTTGTCGTTGCAGGGACGGTCCAACGGGCCGCAGAACGCGGTGAGGCGTTTCTCGCTTCCGCCCCACTCCGGCCCGAAATACCCGACCAGAGGGACATCCGAAACCACGGCGCAGAACAGTTCGGGATGCCTAAGGCCCCAGGAAAGCCCTCCGCAGCCTCCCATGGAGCCGCCCTCCAGCACCATGCGGGTGGAGTCCGGGCGGAAATAGCTCCTCGCCCAGGAGAGAAGCCAGAGGTTGCGCCGCTCGGTATAGTTGACCGCTGTACCAATTGCCATGGAATCACGGTCGAATATGCGGTCGCTGTAGCCGTACCAGAAAGTGTCTATGGCCGGGGAGAAATGGTCCCGGCTGTCCCAGCTCTCGGACAGAGTTCGTCCGACCCAAGTGCGGTCAGTGGGCGTGAGCTGGAGATGTCTGTCCGTTATAATGGCGTGGAACTTGAACGGCAGGCCCTCGCGCCAGCCGGTCTCGGGCCCGCCGAAAGCGAGCCAGCTCACTTTTTCGCGTCCACCCCGTCCATGAAGGCTCATCACCGCGGGCAGTCCGGTTGCAGAGCCGGGGACGGGTTTGTCTCCAGGAGCACCCAGCCAGATCGGCTGTATCGGCTGGCATTTCTGATCCACAGGCTGAGCGAGCGAATTTATACCAATTTTAAGGCGGGTGTCCTCGCTGCCGTTGACAGTCATGGTCACGGCGTAGAACGCCCGCCGTGGCTCCCCCGGCCCGACAGTGTGCACGAACAGCCCGTCCTGCGGATCAAGAGGCTCGCCGCCCTCGCGGATCAGAAAGCCCGACGGAGTGTATGCGCCCGAGGAATCTTTCTCGAAATATGTGGCCGGGTCGTTCCACCAGTCGCGGGCCGAGTGCGCCTCCACGCGGCGGACAAGGCAGCGCGCAGCAGTGAGACTTTTTATTGGCCGGTCGCTGAGATAGACATTGAACGTGCCGCCATGATTGCCCGAGGGCTCATTCCAGGTCAGGAAAACCTGGCCGTGACGGAACTCGGCGCTCAAACCTTGTACCGGGACCTGAACTGCAAAGGCAACTGGTGTCAGGGTAATCAAGCTGGAAAGAAACAGGAATAACAGTAAACGGGCAGCTTGCATTGTCGGCCTCGGGATCATGTTCTGGTTGGAAGGATTGTTAATAATACATTCCTGAGGCGAAGGTGAAAACGATTTTAAATTCTTGCATCAGGAATCATCCGGCTTGTATTCGAGAATATCGCCAGGCTGGCATTCAAGGATTTCGCAGATGGCCTCCAGGGTGGAGAAACGTACGGCGCGGGCCTTGCCGGTCTTGAGAACGGACAGGTTGGCGATAGTTATGCCGATCCGCTCGGCCAGCTCGGTCAGGCTCATTTTCCTGCGGACAAGCATCAGGTCGAGATTTACGATTATGGGCATGGCGCGCCTCAGACAGTCAGGTCGTGTTCCTGCTGCAGGTCAACCCCGGCCTGGAAGATACGGGCGAGCAGCAGGAGAACCAGGCCAAGGAACAATGAGTGAAAATCGATGGATGGAAAGAAAATCAAATCAGCGCCATCCGGTATTGGAATCTTGTGTTTCAGGAAAAATGAGATGGTGGTCGTGAGTACAGCATCCATAACCGTGCAAAGTAAAACCAGAATCCCAACCTGCTTGATAAGCACCGGACTGCGTAAACTGAAAGGTTGTCCGCTCTCCACAACTTTTATCAAGGATAGAAGCCGTGTAATAATCAGAAAACTAATAACCAACTCGACTATTGCGATTGGCCAGCCTAAATAGAATATCCAGGATGCATTGCCAATCACCTCCGGGGTATAGCCGTAGATTTTCACTGAACCGGGAGCCAGGTTCGGCATAAATTGGAATAAATCAGTATACTGTATTCTTAATCCGTCCACCCGAAGTAGATAAGCTCCTCTGGCCCAAATCAGGTTTCCTATGAAAGAAATCGGCATTATTATCAGACCAATCAGCAATACAATCCAAGCGGCTCGAACCATGAAAGACAGGGCTTTCGGCACTCGCACTGGGCGTTCCTCATTCATCAGCGGCCTCCATTAGTTGTGGTTTTGAGATGAAAGGGTACTCAATCTTACAGCTATTTTTATCGTCTGTCAATATTTATTTATCGTTTTTCGACAATTTTAGAATCATGAGGTGCAACAACACAAAACTCTTCTCTTTGCCATCGCCCTCACTCGCATTATCTTCTCATCAATGCCGCACCATTCCGAAAAATCACACCAAGGAGAATCAGCCATGCAAGAGAAAATAGTGATGATAGGCGCGGGCAGCGCCATGTTCACCTGCGGCCTTCTGGGGGACCTTCTGCGCAAAGGCTGGCCCGCCGAGGTGGCGCTGGTGGATATCGATCCTGCCGCCCTGGAGGTGGCAGAGCGCCTGGCCCGCAAGATGGTGGCCGCGCGAAAAGCCAATGTGACAATCAGCGCCCACACAGACCGCCGCAAGGCCCTGCCCGGAGCCACGGCCGTTATCTGCACTATCGGGGTGGGGGGACGGCGCGCCTGGGAGCAGGATGTTTTCATCCCGCGCAAGTACGGCATATTCCAGCCCGTGGGCGACACCGTAATGCCCGGCGGGACCTCGCGCGCCATGCGCATGATCCCGGTGATGATCGCCGTGGCGAAGGATGTGCTGGAACTGTGCCCGGAGGCCCTGTTTTTCAATTACTCCAATCCAATGGCCGCAATCTGCCGGGCAGTGCGCAAGTACACACCGGCAAGGATGGTCGGCCTGTGCCATGGGGTGACCGAGGCGGCTCATTTTCTGGCGCAGATGCTGGAAGTCCCGTTTGCGGAACTGGAATACACCGCTTTGGGACTTAACCACCTGACTTGGATCACGCATGTCCATCGCGGCGGAACCGATCTGACCAGCCGTCTGTTCGACACCTGCCGCTCCCGTCTGGCCGCCCCCATGGCTGAGGGTGCGCTGGGAGAGCTGTTCCTGGCCCGCGGCTCCTGGGAGGCCCTGCCAGGCGAGGAGCCGCCGCGCCACCCCGCCACCCTGGAACTGACCATGAAATTCGGCGCTTTCCCCGCCCCCATGGACCGCCATATAACAGAGTTCTTCCCCTTCATGTTCAGCCGGGAGCATGGCTACTACGGTAGGACACTGGGGACGGAAGCTTTCAGTTTCGAGCGTACGATCGCAAAGGGCGACAACGAGTTCGAGGCCATGCGCGAGGAGGCGCATTCCTCAGGGCCGCTGAGCGCCCATTATTTCGAGCGTTTCTCGGGCGAGCACGAGCAGGTGATGGACATTATCGAAAGTATCCGCACGGACAACGGCAGGCATTACTCAGCCAACGTCCCCAACACCGGCCAGGCCCCCAACCTTCCGCCGGAAGCCGTGCTCGAATGCCCCTGCCGGGCGACTGCATCCGGGATGGAACCTCTGACTGTCCCTGCCCTGCCCACAGCCGCAGCCGGTGTTATCGCCCAGCGTCTGGCCTGGGTCGAGATCGTGGCCGAGGCGGCGGCGGAGGGCAGCCGGGAGAAATTCATCCAGGCGCTTGTGCTGGACGGGGCGGTGAAATCGGCGGATGAGGCCGCGCGGATGTCGGATGATTTCATCTCGGCGCAGCGGGATTATCTGCCTGGAATCGGATGAGAGGCGTGACGGGGCGGGCCGGCATCCTTTTTGACATCCGCCGAGGACAATCAATCCCCGGACTGCGTATCGCGCAAAAAGGCTGCCGGCCCGCCCCCACCGTGGTTCCGGTTAACTGTTTCAGCGTGAAATAACTGATATAAGGAGGCTTCAATGAAAAAATATATCCTCGCGATCATGACCCTTGCGCTCCTCTTTCTTTCCGTGCCCCTGCCCGCGCAGCAGAAAGAGGTCCCCCAGTTCTGGAAAACACGGCTGAAAGATGTAACAGAGGTCCTGGGCACGGCAAAAATCGGCCGGGTAAGCACAATCGGCGAATCCTGGGGCCATCGTCCTCTGCTGACGATCTCCTACGGCGATAAAGAACCGTGCGCGAGGACGACCAATTTTTCAGCCGCGGCCTATGCCCGCAATCCCTCGGCATTCTGTAAAAGGTCACCCGGAGCCAGGCCGGTTCTCATGGTCCTGGGGCCGGTGCATGGGGGTGAGATGGAGGGTGTGGCAGGCTGCCTGAACCTGGTGAAAATTCTGGAAACCGGGACCGATTTCCGCGGCAAGGCCTGGCCGGGGATAACGGCCAATGCCTCCCGCCTGAGAGTGGTGATCATTCCGCTGGCCAACCCGGATGGCCGCGAAAGACTGCCGTTCGACAGCTATGTGGGGGCCGCGCCGGAGTTCATGCGCAAGTATTCGCAGGGCACGCACAAGGACGGGTCCCCGTGGGGCTGGCCCACGATGGTCGAGAACCTGCCGATGGTCGGGGACGTGGGAATCCTGGGAGCCTGTTTCAACGATGGCGGAGTGAACGTTTACAATGATGATTTTTTCAAGCCCCAGGCCCCCGAGACCAGGGCCGTGTTCGACCTGGCGGTGTCCGAGGCCCCGGATTTTATCGTGAACGTGCACTCGCACGAAATGCCGGCCGAGTTCCTGACTACTTACATGGTCCCGCCGAAACTTGTCACTTGGACCGGTGAGGTGCAGAGACGGTACGCTGAGAAGATGAAAAGCCGCGGCCTGCCGGTGACTCCTCCGCGAGAAACGCTGAGTGGCGCGTTCGAACTGGTGGATGCCCTGTACCACGCCACGGGCGCGGTTTCGATGGTGTTCGAGGGGCCGGAGGGCATAATCGGCGAAACGGACAAACCGATTGATTTCGATACGATACTGGACAGCCACTTGACCATGTACGAATTCCTGTTCGAACTGGGTGCTTCGGAGGGAGGATTCTCGGGCCGCAAGGACGCGGTCCGGGGGGACTGGCTGCCGGAGATAGATTACTGATCCATTCGCTCAAAAACAAGGGGCTGTCCCAAAAGTCTTAAATGGGGCACGGCGCGCCGTGCCCCTACGGAACTGCTATTTTATCAAGCAGTTAGAGCTTGGGACAATTCTCAAAGAGCAAAAACGGGTGCTTTTGAGATAGCCCCCTTGCTTTCCATGATCCTTAATGGATGCGTCAATAAGCATTTTTCAAGACAAAGCTGTCTTTAATCCCAAGCCGGTGAAACAGTGTAGAACTCGTATTTATCCAGTTTCCCCACCTTGATATACCGGCGACTGATCACCGGCTCTTTCCTGCCTTCGGGTGTGAACTCTGCCAGCAGAAGGTAGCCGCCGGGCTGTTTCGGCAAGTCGAGCAGCACGGCCCGGTTCTCCCGATAGCGCTGCGGGATTGTCATCGAAAGGTCTTGCGATATCACTTCCTGCCCGGCTGAATCCAGCAGACGGACCTTCACCGCTCCGCTGACATCCGTCCCCAAGTCGTTCACCCCCACCAGGTTCACAACCAGACGGCCGCCCGGCTCCAGCGGCGGAACATGCTTCATCCAGCGCTGGTCTGTCAGGTCAAGGAATACGGCAACCGGGGCGAAACAATGCCTGAACCATTTGAGAGTGACCGATGGCTCCAGCTTGGCCACCGGATTGAGGAACCAGTCACCGGTGAATCCAAGGTCATTGGTCAGATAGCAGAACGCCAGAACCCCGGCGAACGAGCGCTCGGCGCGCAGCCATTCGGTCTCGGCCTGAAGCCAGTAGGCCTGAAGCTC
>CAYYNT010000065.1:0-26915 GCA_964473155.1 uncultured Gemmatimonadales bacterium
CCGAAAATCTTCTCCCAGTCGATATCGCCGGGCTTGAGCTGGCTGGCGGCGCTGTAGGCGCGGTCCGAGCAGCCCAGCGCGGCGCGGCAGCCGAACCCGGCCTCGGTGAAATTCAGGCCCACGCGGCAACTGCGTCCCAGCCCGTCATACGGGACCCACTTGACATAGCCCATGTCCACGCCGCCCTGAAGGATCAGGTCCTCCAGAAGGTGTCCCACCTCGCTGTCCGGGATGGAGGTGACCACCGCCGCGCGCATCCCGAAACACTTGCGCAGGCCGCGGGCCACGTTGTACTCGCCGCCGCCTTCCCAGACCCTGAAATTGCGGGCGGTGCGGATGCGCATGTCGCCCGGGTCCAGGCGGATCATTATCTCGCCCAGGGAGAGGATATCGAACTTGCAGTCGGCTGCGTTTTTCACTTTGATCGTGTTCATGGTCTGTTTCCTCCTGCATGCGGTTTTATTTGAAAGGGAAGCTGAATTCCGGCGATGGGAAAGCGTTTACCTCTGACCGGAGATACGCTAACGTGCGAAAACATAAAATATAAGAGTTTTTGTGTTCTGGCAAGGGAGGGACATTGCAGAAGCAGGCCGGGGAGGATTTCAATCCCTCCCCGGCAAAAACGGCTTGAAGAGAGACAGAAACCTCAGAACCGGTAGCTCTCCGGCAGATACTTTTCCATCAGGGCCTTTGTCACAGCCCCCTGCTGTATCACCTCGGCCAGGAAACGGGCGCTGGGCTTGACCGTGCGCTTGAGGCTCTCGTAATCCACGTGCACCAGGCCGAAACGCGGGCGGAACCCGCAGGCCCACTCGAAGTTGTCGATCAGCGACCAGTAGAGGTAGCCCCGGATGTCCATGCCTTGCTCGATGGCCAGCGAGACCATGCGCAGGTGCTCGGCCACGAAACGCACCCGCTCCAGGTCATCCAGAGTACCGATCCCATTCTCGGTCACGTACATCGGCCTGTTCAGCACGGAGTAGCGCTGGAGCGCCCGGTAGAGGCCATCCGGCTGCCAGGTCCAGCCCATCTGGCTCACCCGCTCACCCTCCAGGGCCATGACCGCGCCGCGCGGGTGGCGCGAGTCCACCCGCTGGTTGGTGTAGTAGTTGACGCCCCACCAGTCGCAGGAGTCCTTGAGGTCCGGCACGAACTGGTCCCTGCCGCCGCAGGGCAGGCTGATCCAGCCTGTGGTGGGGGCCTCCAGCCAGACCTGGTTCCAGAGGTAATCGAACAGTCCGGCGTAGGTGCTGTCCAGGAAATCTCTGGTGCGGTGCGGGGCGAACTCGCTGACCGAGTTTACAAAGCCGACCTGCGCTCCGGGCCGCTGCTCCTTTATCGCCACGCGCGCGGCGGCGTGCCCGCGTAACCGTCCGGCGAACTCCCGCGCGGTCCACTCCATGTCTTTTTTCTCCGGCGGGAACTCGCCCCAGAGCGTGCCCATCATGGCCACTTCCGGCTCGTTGAACGTGATCCAGAAATCCACCAGGTCGCCGAACTCCCTGGCGCAGCGGCTCACGTACTTCGCGAAATCATGCTCCGCGCCCTCGCGGGTGAAACTACCGGAGTCGAAAAACCAGAGCGGCTCGGTGAAATGGTGCAGGGTCAGGAACACCTTGAGGCCGCGCGTTTTCAGCGCCTCCAGGACCTTGCGGTAATGGGCTATTTCCTTCTCGTCGAACCGATCCGGGGCCTCGGGGCAGAGACGGCTCCACTCCAGGCCCAGGCGGTGAGTGTTGTGCTTGAGCTCGACCGCCAGGTCAAAATCCTGCTCGTACAGCTCGTACTGGTTGGCGCTGCGTCCGCAGCGGCCGTTGTTTTCTATCTTGCCCGGCTGGCTCTCCCAGCGATGCCACTGGTTTTTCGTGTTGCCGCCCTCAACCTGGTAGGCGCTGGTGGCCGCGCCCCAGAGGAAATCTTTCGGAAACCGCGCCCGCTCGAAACCGTTGGATGATAGCATCTGCGCCCCGTGTCCGTTGTGTGTTTGAATTAGTCGCTCGATACAAAACGACGCTTGCGGAAATCTGGCGTAATCTGAAATATAAGTCAAGCAAACGGTAAGGATATAAATTATTCGATTCACTTGACTTTGGCGGCGGGCGGAGAAAAGTTTCAATTATGAGACAAGGGCTTGTCATACTCGCCTGCCTTTTGGCGTTCGATCCCGGGTGGATTTTCAATAAGTCCAACGAGTTAGTTCTTTTGCCATCGGGAGGCAAAGAGGACTTTTCCCCCTTCCGTCTGTCCGTGGGACCGGGCGGGGAGATATTCGTGCTCGACCGGGAGCACGCCAGACTGCACCGCTTCTCGCCGAAGGACGGGCGGGAGATGTGGCGCGCGGACGGTTCCGAGAGCGGGGAGGCTTTTATAGACCCGGCTTTCCTCAGCCGTCCGGACGGTTTTTTCATCTATCTGACCGACCGCGGCAGCCGCAAGGTCTGGCGTATCGACTACCGGGGCGAGATACGCGGCAGTCTGGACCTGCCGTTCGCCGCTGATCCCGTGTTTTTCGAACTGGCTTCCGGCCACCGCTTCGTTCTGTACGACCGGGCAAGCGCTCTGGTGCACCTTCTGGACGACAGCGGACGCAGCCTGTTCTCGTTCCAGCCGGGCGGCCCCGGCAAGGCGACAGAGCCGCTGGATATGGCCCTGGATGGGGAAGGGAAGGAGGTGTTCTTTCTCTGGCCGGGTAACGGCGGGATCAGCACGAATTCACTCTCCGGTCAGAAGGGTTTGGGGCTGGAATTCACTGGAGAGCACGCGGAACCTGAACGGCTGGTTCTAATCGATGTCTTTCCGATGATCCTGGCACGTGACGGCAGGCGGTATCTTGCCGGGTCAAATTACGGCAAATGGATAAACAGTAATGACTATACGGATACAAGTCTGCGCGATATATGCTACGTGCCGGGACTGACAGTCTACAGCCTTAAAGACAATCCGCCCCGGCTTGTAATCTCGGTCAAGGAGCGTCCGGACTGATGCCCAGGGGCCACAGTTGCGTATGCACGGCGGCGGCCCCCTTTATTCCGCTCGCTATCGCAGCCTGGCTTTTTTCTCTCCCGATGGCAGTCCATGCCGGAGAAAGGGAGGCTGGACGCGTTTTTTCTATCGAGCACTGCGACAGCCTTACCCTGGCTGACAGTATCCTGCAATTAGGCGCACGCTTTGTCGTTCCCGGCAGCCTGACAATCAGCCGGGGAGATTCGGTGATCCCTTCCATGCGTTACCGTCTGGAGGCGGCTGCGGGGCAGGTGGTTTTCCTGGAACCGTTTAATCCCGGCCCTCTCACGGCCCGCTACCGCGCCTGGCCTTTCGCTTTTCCCCTTTCCTACAGTCTGCGGCCCCCCGCTGGAGACAGCCTGAGCGCCGATACTCTCGCCTCCACCCTACATCAGGACAGTCTGCCGCGTCCGGATTATCCCGCCGGGGCAGCAGATGCAGCCGAGGGGTTCCGTCTGGTGGGATTCGACATCCGGGGGGCCAAGAGCGTCTCTGTCTCGGGCGGAGGCGGAGCGGCGGGCACGGTGCTGGACCAGAACCTGATGCTTGAGGTGGCGGGCAAGCTCAGCCGTTCCACCAGCCTGAGCCTGCGTCTCAACGACCAGGACCTTCCGCTTACCGCCGAGGGCCGCAGCGCCGAGCTGCGCGAGCTGGACGAGGTGTCGGTGCGCCTGAACTCGCCGCTGGGCAGCGTGGAACTGGGGGACTACGATTTCCGTCTGGATGGTTTCCGGTTTGCGCAGGTGGAGCGCAAGCTGGATGGCGTTTCCGGCACGCTCACGGCCGGCGGTGCGGACCTCTCCGCGGCGGCGGCCCTGAGCGGCGGGACGTTCAACAGCCTGCGTTTCAACGCCCGCGAGGGAAGCCAGGGGCCTTATCAGTTAACGGACAAGGACGGCGCCCCGGCGCGGGTGTTAGCCGGGACAGAGCGGGTCTATCTGGATGGCCGTCTGCTGAGCCGCGGCGCGCGCGCGGACTACACGATCGACTACACCCTGGGAGTGCTTTATTTCACCGAGAGGCATATCCTGGGAGCGGAAAGCCGGATCGAGGTGGACTACGAGTACACCAGCCTCTCGTTCAAGAAGTCTTTCTACAGCTTTACCGGCGGTCTGTCCGGCCGGCGCGGCCAGGTGCGCGGTTATTTCATCCGCGAGTCGGACCTCGAATCCAGCCCGCTGGGCGAGGATTTCACGGCCGAGGAGCGCGCGTATCTCGAAGACACGGGCGTGAGCGCGGACAGCCTCAAGTTCGCCGGTGTGCGCTATCTGGGGCCGGGCAAGGGGGCCTATGTAATGCGGGGAGACGGCGGCGCGGGGTCGTGGTTCGAGTTTGCGGGCACGGGCCGCGGCGACTGGATGCTCACGTTCCGCGATGTGGGCGATTACCGCGGCTCTTATACGTTTGACAGCGCCAGCGGCGGCTACGTGTTCGTGGGCGAGGGACTGGGCAATTTCGAGCCGGTCGGGCGGTTCAGCCCGCCGCAGCGCCAGGACCGCGCCGGGGCCGCGTTCGAGCTGCGTCCTCTGCCCCGTCTCACTCTGAACGGCGAGGGGGCGCTTCTCAAACGGTCACTCAACCTTTACGGGGAGGGGTCTCTTCCGGTTTCCATGGCGCACAGTCTGGGCCTGCGGCTGGATACCCTGCCTCTGGCCCTGCCGGGAGTGCGGCTGTCGTTGCACGGCGAGGAAAGCCGGGTGGACCGGGATTTCGCTTTCCAGGGGCGGCGCTATGGGCCGGATTTCGAGCGTTCCTGGCATCTCGTTCCGCTGGCCTCTGGTGGTGAGGCGGGCGCGGGAGTGGGTGAAAACACGGAGACCGCCAGAGCGCGTCTGGACCTGCCTCATGGATTGGCCCTCTCCGCCGGGTATGGCGGACTTTCCCGGACCAGCGGCGAGAGCGCGGACCGGCAGGAGTACGGTCTGGAGTTCCGTCCCAACGGTTCGCTGGAAACAGTCTGGAACCGTCTGAACGTGCACTCGATGCATCTCGTCCCGCTGGAGGACACGGCTGACAGCACTCTGGCCCCGGGACGCCGCCTGCGGGACAACCTCACCGCCCGCGCCGGGATCGGAATTTTCCAGCCGCGTCTGGACCTGGAGCGCGAACGCAGCACCGGACCGGCGAGCCTGTATGCCGGGGGCAGCGCGGGAGAGAGCCATCTTGAGCTTAAACCCCGTCTGGGACTAAGGTTTTCTCCCCGTCTGGAAACCTCTTTCTCGTTCTACCATCGCGGCAACGACTACCTTCCGGCGACAGGGCAATCTACTCCGGATCATGTCTGGCGGCGCGAGAGCACTGTCCGGGCCGTGGAGACCGATTTCAGCTACCAGGGCCGCGGCGCGTTCCGATTGAGCGGACGGCTGGGACGCCGCAGCCGTGAATTCGAACGTAACGTCCAGGCCCGCGCCACCTCCACCGCCGGGCGGCTGGAGATGTTCGCCGGGAGCTTTGCCGGGGCGCTGCAATCGCACCTTCTGTACGAGATTTCCCATGGGGCCTCGCTGCGCTCGCAGGTGCGGTTCCTGCCGGAGCGTTACCCGGACGAGGGAGAGTACCTGGCGGATGGCACCTGGGTCGGGCGGGCGCAGGGCACGCACCGCCGCGAGCTGATAGTCGGGGCGGTCGACCCTCGGTCCGCGGCCACGCTCAGCCTGACCTCGCGCGAGAACCTGGACCTGACCGGCTGGGTTGACACCGCGGCCACGCATATCCGCCGCATCACCGCCAGCAGCACGCTGCAGCTCGAACGTGAAAACACGGTGGTCGAAAGCTGGAAGTTATACTGCCTTCTACCCTCGGCCCTGGGAGACAAGGACGGAGCATTGATGCGTGGCACGCTGCTCAACGCCGACCTGACCGTGCAATGGTCCGATCCCGGAGTGTACAGCCGTCTGGAACTGCTCTGGAACTCCCGTTTCGACCGCCGCTACGAGACCGGGTTCGAGGAAAGCGGCGAACGCACCCTACGCATGCAGTTGCGCATCCCGCTGGCGCACAGGCTGCAATGGGACCCAACCCCTGCCTGGAGCCGGAGGCAGCGCACGAACCTGAACGGTTCTGGGCGGACAGTGCGCTCCATCGGACTGGAGAACCGCGTGACCTGGGATTTCACGAGTAAATGGCGCGCCACTATTCAGGCGGACGCCGCCCGGCACAGGCTGGCGGACAGCCGGGCAGTGTACGGCCGCTATGCCCTGGGCGGAGGCCTGATACGTTTCCTGGGCCGCAGCGGAAGGCTGGAGGCCGGCGGGAGCGCTTTCCGCGTGACCGGCGGCGGCGGTGCGGATGTGACCCTGGTCGATATCCTCGGCCTGGCCGCCAGCGGCTCGGGCTACGAGGCGACCGCCGCGGCGAGCGTCGAACCGGCCGAGCGGATGACCCTGTTCCTGCGCTACACCGGACGAACGGACTACCTTCGTTCCGGGTTTGTCAACTACGGCCGGGCCGAGGTGAAATATGTTTTCTGATCTGCGGTCCATAACGGTTGGGCATACCAGGGGTGTCCTGCTTGCGGCTCTGCTGGTTCTTATTTGCACCATGGTTTCTCTGCATGCGGCGACCGACAGCGCTTCGGCCTGGATACGATCCGGCGAGGTTCGGCTGGCCGGAGATGCGGCAATACAGGAAAGCGCCCTGCGTTCGGCCCTGCCGGACAGCTTTGAAACCATTGAAGCTCGCTCACTTATCGACAGCGTGCAGCGTTCCCTTCACACCGCGCTGGGCTTTTACGGTCCCAGGCTCGAATCCGTGGAGATATCGGCGGATGGAAAAGGCCGGGTCCTGCGGGTGCGGCTGGAGAGCGGAAAGGCGGCGAGGATCGGGCTGGTGCGCCTGGAAGGCGCCTCGGCTCTGGATACTACTGAATTGATTGAGGTTGCCGGGAGCCTCCGCGGGCTGCGCGCCGGAAAGGCAGGGGTGGAACTGGCCCTGCGAAAGCTGACAGAGGCGGCGGCGGACCGGGGCTATCCATTCTGCCGCGTGGAACTGGCCGGTGTGGAGCTGGACAGCACGGCCAGCAAACTGGATCTGCTCGTGCGGATGGAGAGCGGACGGCGCTGCCGCTATGGCCGGATCAGTTTTCCCGGCCTTAAAATCACCCGTCATGCAGTGGCTTTGCGCCTGTCGGGGCTGAATCCGGATGGCGAATACAGCGAGTCAGAGGTGCAGGCTGTTCCCGGGCGGCTTTTGCGTTCGGGGCTTTTCCGGAGCGTAGCAGAACCGAGGGTCGCACCGGGAGATGATCCCTGGCGCGCCGACCTTGCATTGGCTGTGCACGAGGCAGCCGGCAGCACTCTGGATGCGGCCCTCGGCAGTGGCGGGCCTGCGGGCGCCTCCGGCGTTTCGGGCTATTTCCGTCTGGAAATGAATAACCTGTTCGGCGCGGCGCGCCGGGCGCATGTGTTCTGGGAGCGGCCGCGCCGCGACTGGAGCGCGCTGGAGCTTTCCTATAATGAGCCCTGGCTGCTGGGACGCGACCTGGCTCTTGAGGCGTCGTTTTCGCAGAGCCTGCGCGATTCTCTCTACAGCAGCACCGGCGGCGCGCTCCGCCTTTCCACCTCGGCGGGAGAATGCGGCCGCGCTGGACTGGGAGCATTGATAGAGCGGACCAGTCCGGGCAGCGAGACCTGGGAACTGGCTCAAAGTGGAGATTTATGGGCTGTGGAAGGCAGTTACGCGAGAACAAGCCTGGACCGGCCGTCCAACCCCACAAGCGGAAGCCTGGTCAAGGCCCGCGCCTCGGCCGGACGGCGCAGCGTGTCGGGACAGAGCCGCCGCGAGATACGGGCAGTCACGGAGATGAGCGCTTATTATCCGCTGGCGCGCCGCTCGCAGGTGGCGGCCCTGACTGCCGGATTTGCTTTTGTCGGCCGGGGCGAATCCACAGTCGCGGAGTTGCCTTACCAGGCCAGAATACCGGTGGGAGGGGCCTCCCGCGAGGGTGGTCCGGCAGTGCGCGGCCACGTGGAGGAGGAGCTTCGGGCCAGACAAGCTTTCTGGCTGAGCCTGGAATACCGCTATCTGGTAAGCCCGGCGGGACGGATCTACCTGTTCTACGACATGTGCGCGGCCCAGGCCCCTGACACTCCGGAGCGCATTCCAGGCGCGGCTGAGGCAGCGCGTTGGAAATCCAGTGTCCTGCAGGGTTACGGCGCCGGTATGCAGATCGAGACCCGTCTGGGGCTGCTGGGCCTGGCCCTGGCCCTTCAGCCGGGAAGAGGTCTGTCAGATGCGAGGCTGCACCTGAAGATGACCGGCAGCTTTTAAACGCCTTTCATCGGCTTGACTTATATCCAACCCGCTATAATTTCTAAATATAGTTCGGAATCCCTGTTTTTACTTGAGACGGATGAATTACTTGTATATATTCGGCTTCCAATGAAAGATGTATCATTGAGCGCGGAAAGCGGAAAAAATTCCTCCCGGAGGATTTGTCATAATGGAAAACGGAGTAACCGCAGCCTGGGTGAAGCTTGGAATTGAGCTTGCTGCGGAGGCGGTCAGACGGGCGGGGATGCTGGGGAACGCGGCGGGCGCCCAGGTGGCCGCCCGCCGGGAGGAAAACGCTGACAGCGGCCGCTACTGGGACCCGGAGATACTCAGGATTGATAAAGAGATCGAAGACTATTACATCGAGCAGCTCGCCGAGCGTGGAATCGACGCTGTCGTATTGAGCGAGGAAGCCGGCCGGGTGAAAGTTGAGCCACGCTGCGCTCCGGAAGTCGAGTATGACCGCCCGGTTTATTTTATCAGCGATCCGTTCGACGGCAGCATCCTTTACAAGCGCGGGATAACGGCTTTCTGGTTCTCCGCGCTGGCGGTCTATACCCGTCCGGTGCGTCCGGAGTTGGCGGACTCGCTTGTTTCCGTTGTGGTCAACTGCAACGACCGCTCGGTGGTTTTCTCCGGCGGACGGGGCGCTTTCGAGGGCCGTCTGGATAAGGACGGCAAGCTTGTCGACTGGCACACCATAACACCCAACAGCACGGAACAGCTTGCAGACGCTTTCCTTGAAACTTACCTGATGAAACCGGTTTATATGTATCCGGCGGTCGAGAAATTCAAATTCCTTTTCCGCGACGTCAAGTTTATCCTTCCCAACGGCGGGCCCAGCGGATTCTGCGATGTAGCTTCAGGGAAAGTGGATGTCTACCTGGCATACCGCCAGCCCTTCACGGACATCTTCCCCGGGATCGCCATCGCCGAGCGCGCCGGATGCTCGGTGAGTACTTTTGAGGGTCAGCGGGTGGTGTTCGGAGAGGACCACACCCGCCGCTGCAACGTTGTCTGCTCGGCCAATCTGAAGCTGCACAGACGGTTGCTCGATACTCTGAAGGCAAACGGAATAACCGACAGCACCGGCCAGAACGATGAATGACAATCTGTTCTCCCCCGGCTATTTTTTTGATCTTGAATACTGTCCGCTGGACGGCCTGTATGATGGAGTCGGACGGGTCTGGGAGGCGCTGGAGAAGCTTCCCGCTTTGCTGGATAGACATATTCTCCCAGGGGTGCACCCGACAGCTTCAGTCAGTCCGGGGGCGTTCATCGGCGAACGGGTGATGATCGGCGAGGGTGTGGTTGTGGAGCACGGGGCCTCGATACCAGGCCCGGCGATGATCGGCAGGGGCTGCATAGTGCGCAGCGGGGCATATATCCGTGGCGGTGTGCTGGCAGGCGAGGGATCAATCCTGGGCTATTGCTGCGAGTTCAAGAACTGTATCCTTCACAAAGGAGCCGAGGTATACCATTTCGCCTATGTGGGCGACAGCATCCTCGGCCACAGGGCGCACCTGGGCGCCGGGGTGAAGATTTCGAATGTCAAGTTGAGCGGCGGCGCCGTTTCCGTGAACGCTCCGGACGGCAGTCAGGTTGACACCGGTCTGCAGAAATTCGGCGCGGTGATAGGTGATGCGGCCGAGGTCGGGTGCAATTCGGTGCTGAATCCCGGCACGCTGCTTGGGCCGCGCTCGATAGTATATGCCGGAGCTTCCTGGCGCGGTTGCCTGGGCCCCGGAATGATCGCCAAAGTCCGGCAGACATTTGAGGTGGTGGAGCGCCGCCGCTGATAATAAATTCCATATGCAAGGATGAATGTGTCTGTTGACTCTCGCTTCGGCCGGCCCTGGGGGGCCGATGGAACTCACTCGGAGGTAAATTGATATTAAGGTGCACGGCTTACTGTGCCCGTCGTTTGATAATCTGACAACCCCAGAATCCAATAATCCTACCGGAAAAGAACTAAAATGCCAAGATCACCGCTGCCCCGGAACATCCGTCACCCGGAATTCGAATGCATGGAACGCGGCGCCCTTCTGCGCTTGCAGACCGAGCGTCTTAAAAACACGGTTGCATATTGTTATGAACGGGTCCCGTTTTACCGCACCCGAATGGATCAGGCAGGAGTCAAACCTTCCGATATCCGCACGCTCGATGATTTAAAACTGATACCTTTCACTACCAAGAACGACCTGCGGGACAACTATCCGTTCGGGATGTTCGCCGTGCCGCAGAAAGAGCTGGTGCGAATCCATTCCTCGAGCGGCACGACCGGCAACCCGACCGTGGTGGGCTACACCCGCGAGGACCTCGATGTCTGGTCGGATGTGTGCGCCAGGTTCATCACCGCCGCTGGCGTGACTGCCGAGGACACTGTCCAGATAGCTTTCGGCTATGGTCTTTTCACCGGCGGTTTCGGTCTGCATTACGGCATGGAAAAAGTGGGCGCGGCAGTGATCCCTGCCTCCAGCGGCAACACCCGCCGTCAGATCAAGCTGATGAAGGATTTTGGCGCAACGGTGCTGGTCTGCACTCCCAGCTATTCGCTCTATATCGCCGACACGATGCGGGAGATGGGCGTCGATCCGTCCGAATTGAAGCTTCGGGTCGGACTGTTCGGGGCGGAGCCGTGGAGCGACCGGATGCGGGATAGGATCGAGGAAACGCTGGACATACACGCCACGGACAATTACGGTCTCAGCGAGATAATCGGTCCGGGCGTGAGCGGCGAGTGCGTGTTCAAGGACGGGATGCATATCCAGGAGGACCATTTTCTGGCCGAACTGATCAACCCGGATACGCTGGAGACCGTAGAACGTGATTCCGGCAGGAGCGGCGAGCTGGTTCTCACCAGCCTGACCAAGAAAGCCCTGCCCATGCTGCGCTACCGCACCAAGGACCTGACCCGTCTGACCGGCAAGCCCTGCGCCTGCGGCCGGACCACGGCGCGGATGGAAAAGACCTCCGGGCGCACGGATGACATGCTGATAATCCGTGGCGTCAACGTGTTCCCCAGCCAGATCGAGAGTGTCCTTCTGGAGGTGGAGAACGTGGAGCCGCACTACCAGATAATAGTTGAAAACCAGAACAACCTCGACCGCCTGGAAGTACAGGTGGAGGTGAGCGAGGCCCTGTTCCACGATGAGATGCGCCGTCTGCACGAGCATCACCTTAAGCTCAAACGGGCGATGGAGTCCACCCTGGGCATCGGGCTTGACCTCAAGCTGGTCGAGCCGAAAACCATCGCGCGAAGCGAGGGCAAGGCAAAGCGGGTGATAGACAAGAGGAGCATTTGATGGACTTGACAAGTCTTTTCAGCCAGGCCGGGGGACGGCTCAAGAGCAGCAAGATACGCGAGCTGATGAAGCTGATGGGTCAGCCGGGAATCATTTCGATGGCCGGGGGAAGCCCGGACGCCGCGCATTTTCCGTACGAGGAAATCAACGCGATAACCGCGGCCTGGGATGCGCGCAAACGCGCCATGGCCCTTCAATACGGGGCCACCGGCGGTTACGGCCCGCTGATCGAGCAGATAAAGGCCTATGTGTCGCTGGGCGGAGTGGACCTGAACGGTCAGGCCGTGCTGCCCACCACCGGAGCGCAGCAGTCGCTCCAGTTGCTGACCCGCATTCTCACCGATCCCGGCGACATCGTGCTGGTCGAGATACCGGCGTTTATCGGCGCGCTGGCGGCGTTCGCCGGTTACGGTGCGGAGGCGGTTGGAATTGAGCTGGACAGCCAGGGATTGCCGTCCGAGCGCCTGGAGGAGACGATTCTGGCGTTGAGGAAAGCCGGACGGCGAATCAAGTTTCTGTACATCAACCCCACGTTCCAGAACCCCTCGGGTCTCAGCCTGACCCAGGAGAGGCGCGACCGTGTGTACGAGGTCTGTTCCCGTCACGATATCCTTATCGTGGAAGATGACCCGTATTACGAGCTTTATTTCCGGGGCGGGCCGCCGGATTACCGCAACCTCAAGAGCCGTGACCGGGATAACCGGGTGGTGCTGGTCAACACTTTCAGCAAGATCCTTTCCCCGGGACTGCGTCTTGGCTGGATGACCGGCCCCGAGGCGCTTATCGCCCGCTGCGAAACAGCCAAGCAGAGCGAGGACGCCTGCTCCTGCTCGTACAGCCAGGTCGTGGCGGCGGATTACCTGGCCGCCGGGCACGTGCCGGTCTATACCCGCAAGATGCGCGCGATATATGGCGACAAGTGCCGCCTGACGCTCGAATGCCTGGAGCGCGATATGCCGCGGGGCGTGAGCTGGTCGAGGCCGGATGGCGGATTCTTTGTCTGGGTCAGCCTGCCGGAGAACATCGACAGCGAGGACCTGCTGCGTATCTGCCTGGAGCGCAAGGTGGCCTTTGTCACCGGCGCCCCGTTCCATGCGGATGGACGCGGGCAGAACAAGCTGCGACTGGCGTTCAGCAATTCGAGCCGCGAGGAGATAACCACCGGGATCGCGCGTTTGGCCGAAGCGCTGCGCACAATGCTTTAAGCTGGATTCAAAGGCCTCGGTGACGGGGCCTTGTTTTTTTCGATCCGGTCCTGGTCCGGATATATTGAGTTTTTCTAACTGTTTCACGACTTTTGCGGAGGAGACTCCCTTGTCCGACATCATCAGCCGAATAAAAGAGAAAGCCCGCAAGGCGGGCAAAACCATCGTTCTGCCGGAATCTGGCGATGAGCGCATGCTCAAGGCCGTGCCGATTATCCTGGCCGAGGGTTTGGCAAAAATTATCCTTCTGGGAGACAAGGACACTATCCTGGCCGATGCGAAGAAGGCCGGTGCTGATGTGAGCGGGGCCGACATCATACCAGTGGCAGGGACAGAACTGGCCGGCAGTCTGGCCGCGAAACTGTTCGAGCTGCGCAAGGCCAAGGGCATGACCGGGGAGCAGGCGGTGGAGACACTCAAAACCCACATGTACTTTGCCGCCATGCTGGTCAAGGAAAACCTGGCTCACGGCTATGTGGCCGGGGCGCAGTGCACCACGGCCGCCACGCTCAAACCCGCGCTCCAGATAATAAAAACCCGGCCAGGAATCAGCATCGTCTCCAGTTATTTCATGATGGTGCATCCGGACACGCGCTGGGGCGCGGATGGCGTGCTGTTTTATGCCGACAGCGGACTGGTGATCGACCCGAACGTCCAGGAACTTGCCGAAATCGCAATCACCACAGCCGATACTTTCCGCACCATGATTGGAGTGGAGCCACGCGTGGCCATGCTCAGCTTCTCGACCAAGGGCAGCGCCAGCCATGCTCTCGTTGAAAAGGTAGTAAACGCCACGAATATCGTGAAAGAAAAACGTCCGGACATTATCGTGGACGGTGAGTTGCAGGGCGATGCCGCTCTGATCCCCAAAGTGGCGGCCAGCAAGGCCCCTGGCAGCCCGGTGGAGGGGCGCGCCAACGTGCTGATCTTCCCGAACCTCGACGCCGGGAATATCGCCTACAAGCTGACCCAGCGCCTGGCCGGGGCCGAGGCCTACGGCCCGTTGATCCAGGGCATCGCCAAGCCGGTCAACGATCTGTCGCGCGGCTGCTCGGTGGATGATATAGTTTCGGTGACTGCGATAACCGCGGTAAGCTGAATAATAAGATAAGTTCTGGCAGGATTATCCTGCCCCAGATAAAAAGGCCGGAAGCACGCATATCTATCGTGCTTCCGGCCTTAAGTCTATGATGGATATTCCATACATCAGGCTCAGGACTCGTCAAGCATCCTGCGTATGAAAGCCGTATCTTTGCCCAACTGGGCCGGGCTGTTGTCCAGGTTGAACTCGAAGAACATGAAACCCTGCCAGCCTGCCTTTCTGAGAGTCCCGATATAACCGCGCCAGTCATTTTCCCGGTCGGCGAGGGGGCCCAGATCATCCATGCCACAAGGGTTCTGCATGTGCACCAGAGTAAGGCGCGGCATCACTTTCAGCAGGTTGTCCAGGCTCTTCTCATAACTGTCGAACGGCAGCACCTGCCAGTAGGACCAGACATTGGGATGGGCTATCGCGTTAAGCAGTTTCAGCGCGTAGTCACCGCCGTGGGTCGGGGTGTTGTTGTGGAACTCAAAGGCCACCTTGATCCCTTTGGCGGCGGCCATGTCCGCGATGGCGCGCGTTGTGGAAACGATTTTGGCGAGCTGCTCGCCGTTCAACTCGGCGGCCTCGATCCAGCCGGCCCAGACCCGGATGACTCCTGAACCCAGCGCCGCCGCGGCTTCCAGCACCGGGACGAATGCCGCGTGCTCGTGTTCGTAGACGTTGAAATAGGACCCGTAACTCGGGGTTTCCAGTCCGGTTGCCGCGCATTTTCCGGCGATCTGACGGATGCTTGCGCGGTCGAGTTCCGGCGGTACGTGGACATCGCCGCCCCATTCGACGCCATCGAGGCCGTTATCCGCGGCGATTTGAATCACCTCGTCCACGCTCATCTTGCGGAAAGTCACACTGCAAAGACCGAGCTTTATCAAAACAAGCCTCCTTGATCGTTCGCCGGTAATGAATTCTGAATTCACTTGAATGTGATGCAATCCATGTTAAAAATATCTGCAAACTGAAAGCTTTGTCAAGGCGTGGGATTGCATGTGCTTGCTTCCATGGGCGACAGTCTGCATATTAGTCAGGTCGCATTTTACGGATGGGACAACCCTGGCGCAATTATTCCGCCTGAGAGTTAAGGATGACAAAAACAGAAAATATAGCGGTGGTGTGCGCAAGCGGCGGAATGGACAGCGCGGTCTGCGCAGCCCTGGCCTGCCGTGACAGCGGCCGTGTTTATTTCCTTCACGCCGATTACGGCCAGTTGACAGAGACAGCGGAACGGGAGCGTTTCGGACGCCTGGCCGCGCATTTCGGGGCCGCGGGCAAACTGCTGATCCGGTTGGACCATCTGCGAGAGATCGGCGGATCGAGCCTCACAGATCGCGCGATTGACGTGCCGGAGGCCGATCTGGCCAACCCTTCCATTCCCTCCACCTATGTGCCGTTCCGCAACGCCCAGATAATGTCCGCCGCGGTGGCCTGGGCCGAGGTGCTGGGCGCGGGGGCGGTTTATATCGGGGCGGTGGAGCAGGACTCCAGCGGCTACCCGGACTGCCGCCGCTCCTTTTTCGAGGCTTTTGAGCGCGCGGTGGACCTGGGCACGCGGCCCGGCACGCGTATCGATATCCGCACCCCGCTGATCGGCATGAAAAAGAGCGAGATAGTGAGGCTGGGGCTTTCTCTGGGTGTGCCGTTCGAGCTTACATGGAGCTGCTACCGCTCGGAGGGGACGGCCTGCGGGCGCTGCGACAGTTGCGCCCTTCGGCTGCGGGCGTTCCGCGAGGCCGGGGTAGAGGACCCGATACCGTATGAAAAGGTTTGATAACCATGCATTCTGGCAGGGAAAGCAGTCATGAAAGACATTCTCAGCCCGCACAATCCAGGCGAGGTCCGGCTGGATCAGCAGCAGCGCAAGGTGGAGCGTCTGTGCCTGGATTTCGATGAGGACTGCGTGTTGGGGGATACTCCGCCGTTCGGTTCGTTCCGCCGCTGCTGGGATTATGACCGCTCCACCGGTTTCTGCCCGTTCTGCCTTCCGCGCGACCGATTTACCGCCTGAGTCTGTTCAACCAGAGCAATAAATTTTTCTTCCACGGCCTGCATGTTGCGCTCCCAGAGCGCCCGCTCCTCGATCAGCCTGAAATTCCGTTCGCGGGCTTTCCGCCGCAGTTCGCAATCGGTCATCGCCCGCGCCAGGCATTCCGACAGGCGGCCGAAATCCCCCGCCGGGAACAGCAGGCCGTTTACTCCGTCCTGAATCCATTCGCGGTTGCCCGGTATGTCGCTCACCACGGGGAAAGCTCCGCAGGCCAGGGCCTCGAGGAGCGAGACCGAGGCGCCATCCGAGCGGCTGCACGAGACATAGATGTCCGAGGCGCGAAGGCTGTCCGCCATCCGTTCCGGGGGCAGCCAGCCGATGAACTCGGAAAGATGCCCGTCCGGTGAGTAGCTCCCGCTGAAATGCTCCAGCGCGGGGCGCTGGCTTCCGTCACCCGCCACGATGAGGCGGAAATTCCAGCCCTCCTCCCGAAGCAGCAGCGAGGCGCGCAGCAGAGTGTCCACGCAGTAGACCGGCTCCAGGCGGCGCGTGCTGATTATGTTCACCGGCCGTCCCGGCCCCCCGCGACGCGCGGAGGGTGGCTCGGGTGCTGAAACGCCGGGGAAGAATATGTCTTTTTCAATGCCCAGTGGTGAGCAGATTATTTTCCGTCTGTCCACTCCCATTCTGGTCAGTTTATCTGCCAGCACGCGGGCATCGCAGGTGAAAAGGCTCCCCGCGCGCAGCACCAGCGCGGCCCGGAACCGATGCAGCGGGCTGCGCCCGGCGTTGACCAGCAGGTCGGAACCCCAGCAGCTCACTGCCAGCGGGCGGGCCTCAGGTGCGAGAGCGGCGAGAAAACCGTATCCCGGCACGTAATGAGCGCTCACCAGGTCCGGCCCGTAAGCACGTACAAGACGAACCAGCGCCGGTACCGCCAAGCTGTAACGCAGGATCATCGGCTTGCGGATGACAGATGGAAGGATTGTTTCATCGAGATCGCGTTCGGGCGAGGGCTCCAGAGTGGCGAGCTTGACCTCGTGTCCGCGGGAGCGGAAAAATGTCACCCAGCGCCGCGTATGGACTACATCCCCGCTGGCCAGGACGAGAAGCCGCAGGAGCCGTTCGGGAGGCAGTAGTGTCCGGGTCATAAATTGGCTGTCCTGGCGGCGTCCGGCCTGTAAACTGGTGAATTTTTAAGGCGTGTTGATTTATTGGATCAAATCCCCCTCGATCCCCCCTTGCCAAGGGGGGAGGAACAGCCGCCACTTCCAACTGTCTGTAAATGCCCGTCAGCAGCGGTTTTAAAGTCCACCTTAACAAAGGGAGAAACAGGGGATTGTGTCGTCGACACACTGAATGTAACGTATCAGCGATTATAGTTCAATCTGTCTCGGTTTATCAATGGAGTTTTTGTTCCAGTTGGAAGGCCTGCGCTTCCCGCCGTTTTCTCTCCGCGAAATCCGGAATCAGCTCGCTTGCCGTGCGTTGTGCGCCCTCAGACATGCGGACCAATCGCTCCTGATCGGACAGCAGACCGGTTATCGCGGCTTCGAGACCGCTCGCGCCGGTCCAGCGCAGCAGACAGCCGTTGACGCCATCGCGCACGACTTTGCCAGTCCCGCCCATGTTCAGGGCCAGTACAGGCAGGCCGTGGCAAAGCGCCTCCAGCACACTGTTCGTCAGGTTGGTGCGGTCGGCGGTGGCGGCGTAGAGGTCGGCGGCGCGGTAGTGCAGGGCCAGTTCGGACTGGTGCAGCGCCCCGGTGAAGACGACGCGCTTGCCGAGCCTGGCAGCCATCCGCTCCAGCCGGTTTCGCTCCGGCCCGTCACCGATAATCACCGCCGCGACGGGAGTTCCATCCGGCAGGCTGGCCGGCAGGGCCTCGATCAGCCGCTCGACCCGCTGCTGCGCCCAGAGACGGCAGACCCGCAGCACCACCCTGCAGTCCGCCGGAAGTTCGAGGGCGGCTCTGCAGTCGAGACGGTCCTGGGGCGGGTGGCTGGCCACCGGGCGGTCCACGCCGCATATAAGCAGCACAATCTTATCCGGCGGTATACCCAGTCTAGTTGCGGCTTCGGCCCCGCCCGAGCCGTCCTCGGTGATCACCCAGCGCGCGGCGCCGCAGCGGAAAGATAGCACCTCCTCGAACTGGGCCAGCCGCATCAGGGGAGACCAGCCCTTAAGGCCCAGAGACACGCCGAACAACCTTACCACCAGTGGAACGCCAAGCCGCTTTGCCGTGAGTTTTGCTGCCCGCACCGCCATGAAACCATAAGCCGCCGCAAGAGTGTACCTGTCTTGACGGGCGGTTTCGAGCGCCGTTTTCAGCATGCGCCGGTTGAACATGACATACACCGCCAGCCGTATCAACCAGTCTAGGACGAATGCCGGACGGCGCAGCCAGGAGCGCCCGGCCAGGCGGACCGCAGAGAAGGTTGTTTCCGGCCAGGGGAAACTGACAGAGTCGACGCCCGGCGGCAGTTCCTGTTCCAGACGGCCCGCTCCATGCGGATGAACGACAGTCACCCGGGAAAAAGCCTGCCCCAGGGCGCTCAGCGAGAGGTGAAAATCCGGGCTGCCGCAACCGTCTCCCATGGACCAGAGGCGGTCCCAACTGTAAAGGACCAGGATTTTATCCGGGAGCCGGGTGGTCACGATTCGGCGTCCTCCTGTCTGACATACAGGGCCAGGATGTTGCTCCTGAAACGGCGCAGAGCTGGGCCTCGGGTGATAAAGGCCAGAGCCAGCAGCAGACGGAACAGCCAGCGGCGGCTCCAGTCCAGGGCCTCGGTCATTTCGAGCCGTTCGAGACGGAACCCCGGCGGTGCGTCCTGAAAGCGGGCAGGAGTGTTCCAGCGGTGGAACACCTTCAGGACCGCCCCGGACGGCACCCGGTAGAGGCGGCTTATCAGACGCCGTTTAAGGTTTTCCGGGATCAGCCTGGCGGCCGCCACCAGCGGGGAATGAGTGTTGGTAGTCAGGATCAGAAGCTTCCCGCCGGGACGCAGCACGCGGGCGCATTCGGCCCAGGCGTTCTGAGGACTGCTCAGGTGCTCAGCCACGAAACGCAGGGCCACGGCCCCGGCAGAGCCGTTCCTGAACGGGAGGGCAAGGATGTCCGCCACCACGTATCTGTCGGGGTGCGCTGACGGCGGAATGAGGTCTACTCCCACACCCGTGGCCAGACCGGCGTTTTCCAGGATGGAATCCGCGTCTCCCGCGCCCAGGTCGAGCCACAGTTCCGCGCCGCGCAGGGCCTCGCGCAGCCGGAGGTCGTAAAGTTCCCAGCGGAAAGGTTCGCCGGGAATGAAACGGGCGGCCAGGCTTCTCGCCCAGTGCTCGTTGGCTGATCCGGGCGCGCCCATCTCAGCCGCTCCGGGCCGGACGGTGCGCCACGCGGCGCAGAAACGCCCCGAATCGGAACAGGGATGAGGATTTGACCACGGTCAGGCGCTCGTAGGGTATTCCGCCGAAACCGCGCTTGAAGTCGGCCAGACTGCTCGCCCCATCCGGCACGACCCCCAGTTCGACCGCATCCAGCCCCTCGCTGAATGCGCTGGTGATTACGCGGTGGTACATGTGATTGTTGGGGCGGGCCTGGAAAAGGTTCTGATCCGCGCCGTAGTCCCAGAGCCAGAGACGGCGTTTCCAGGTCAGGCAGACACTGAAAGCCGCCGCGGTCTCGCCCACTCGGACGATATAAATCCGCACCAGGTTGCCGCTGCCGGACAGCGGGCCGGAGGGGTCGAGGAGCAGACGGTAGAAACGTTCACCGAGCTGCGCGACCGGACGGTTGTGCCGCCGGGCCGTAAGTTCCGCAAGATGAAGGATGTCGTGCGTTTCCACCCCTGAATCAGCCCGTGAGAAGATTGCCCCGCGGCGCACCGCCTGACGGTTCTGGTTGCGAACCGAATCGCTGAGCGAGGCCTCCCATTCCTCCACTTTCCGTCCGGCCACGGGCACGAGCAGAGAGCGCTGAAGCAGGGGTTGAAACCCCTGCTTCTCGAAGCTTGCCAATCCGGCCGGCCGGGCCTCGGAAAAGGTCATGGCCAGACGGTAAGGACGGTGGCAGCCGTTCAGACGGGCGGACCACTTTTCCACCAGACGGTCGGCGGCGGTGCGGTCGGACGGATTTACCAGCACCAGCCCGGAGGGCGTGCCCCAGGGCAGGGCGTGCGACTGGCGGCATAAATTGTCATCACGGTCCACGCAGGCAAACCCGCCCGCCAGGCTGCCGCTGTCGCTCAACAGCACGATTCTCACACGCCAGGCGGGAAAGGCGGCGGCTATCAGGCGCAGCCAGGCGTGACGCAAAAAAGGGCTCGGGCTGTCAACGCGGTCCAGCAGACCGTCCCATTGCGTGGCTTCTATCTCACTTACAGGGTATTCTTCCAGTTCGAGTGGCATTTATCCGTTCCGTTGATTATTCTATCAAAGTTCGGGTTGGTTCGATAATAGCTGACAAACCTCACAGGAACAGCGGGATATCTTTCCTTATTCCGTAAAGCGGAAAACATCAGTGTCAAGCAATTGATTTTCCATATTTCCCGGCAGAGTTTTTCAGCGCAGGAGAGCTACTTTGCCGGTCAGGGTTGAGCCGTCCGCCGCGCGGGCGAGGATTATGTAAACTCCTGCGGCGCAGGACCGTCCCGCCTGATTGGTCCCATCCCAAAGCAGCATTCCGCTGGCGGTGTCGCGCGCCTCGAATTTCCGCACTGTCTGGCCGCTGACACTGAGAATGCTGACCTGGCTGTAACGCGGAATCCCCTCCAGGCTCAGCCTTCCGTGCTCCAGCGGCCGCCAGGGATTGGGCCTCACGATCACCCCGGCGCGGCCGCCCGGCAATTCACGCGAATCATCCAGCGACAGGGCGGCCAGCCCATCCGCAGTGGCGGCCCAGATGACATTGCGGCCGCGGTCCAGGGCGATGTCGTTCACCCGGTCCGCGGCGATGCCGCTGTTGCCGGTGTTGAACACACTCCATGTATCCCTGGCGATGTCGTAGCGCCAGAGACCGTCATCCGTGGCGAACCACGCCGCCTCCACACCCTGAAGCTCCACGGCGTTGGCCGCCAGGCCGCCGGAATCCGGCGGCTTGACCTCGGTATAGTTGAAACGGCTCTCATCCCGGGCGTTTTCCTGGAAATTAAGGACCACGGTTTTAGCCTGAGTCACTATCCATAACCGGTTGGCCGGGTCCACCGCCAGGTCCAGTATCCCGGTTTCGCCGAGAGCGCCAGTGAAGGTTGACACCTGGCGCGCGGCCTCGCCTCCGGAGTATCCTCCGGGTATTACTCCCAGTCCGCTGTGCTGGTAGCCGATCCAGACATTGCCCAGGCCATCCACCTCAACTGTACGGACTGCTCTTTCGGAAAGGGATTCGGAATAGCTGACGAAAGTTTTGCTCTGCGGATCAAAGCGTTCCAGTCCTCCAGGCTGCTGCTGGTTGAACTGGCTGCCCACCCAGACTCCACCCGTCGAATCAAAGGCCATGTCACCCCGGATAACTCCCATTGACAGGGGAGTTTCGTTGGCAGTGTAGGTCTCCCATTCGTCATCCGTGCTGTCCGCTGTCCCGTGGTCATCCAGGATGTTGAACCCGCCGCTGCCGATGATCGTTGGGCCGAACCAGGTGCCCAGGTACATCCGGCTGTCCGGTCCGGCATTGAGCGAGGCGATCATGTTCATGAGCAGAGGGCTGTTAGCCTCGGTGAAATGCTGCCAGTTATTGCCGTCCCAGCGGTTCACGCCAACAGCGGCGCGCGGGGTGGCATCACTGGCCCCCGAACTCCAGACCACACCACGGCTGTCCACTGCCACGCGGGTCAAAAGGTTGTACAGCGGGCCGGGAAGCTTGAGCGCCGAATAGGCGCCGGACTCCGGCAGAAGAAGCCCCTCGCCGCCGGTCCCGAGCGCGGGCAATCCGCCGGTTTCAACCGCCGGACCGATTACGGCAGCAGGAGCGGGAAGGTTCGTCTCGCTCCAGCCGTTGCCGTCGCTCAGGAACAGGCGCCCCCCCGCGGTCAGAGCCAGCCTGAGTCCGTTGTTCTGGTCCTCGATCAGACGCAAGCCGGTGACAGCCATCCCGGCGATTGGAGCATCCTCTTTGACAAAAACACCGTTGCTCAGGACTTTGAGCGTATCGCGCCAGGCGGCGTACAACCGGCCGTCTCCGTCCACCTCGACCTGTGCCACCGAGAGAGACCCCACACCCTCAGACACTCCGTAGCGGCGCAGGGAATTGTCCGCGCCAAGACGCCACAGGCCTGTGCTGCCTGCGAACCAGACCTCGCCGCTCTCCTGGCAGGCTATGTCGTAAACAGTCGTATTCTCCAGCCAAGTAATTTTGCTACCGGCAGGACTGACAGCGCCGTTCTGAAGAACGAATTCCCGCGCTCCAGAGCCTGTCCCGGCCCAGAACCTGTAATCATTCTGTCCGGGAGAACGGGTCAGACAGAGCACTCTCACGCCGGGAAGGCCATCGAAAGCACCGGCCATCGTCCAGCTACCGGAGCCGTCACCGAGTAGAATGCCCTTGTCGTCCGTCCCAGCGGCCAGCATGCCATCCGGGAAGACAAGCAGCGCGTTAAGGTCGACCGCGGGCAATCCCTCCGTGCGGCCGAAAGCCTGCCAGACCCTGCGCGCAATGTCGTAACGCACCAGTCCTCCACCGGTGGCGTACCAGAGTGAGCCGCCATCCGAGGAAAACTCCACGGCCCGCACCCGGTTACGCTCGGCGAAATGGGTCCACTGGGCTTGAAGGTTTACCGTAACGGTTATACAAATAATGGCGGTCAGAAGGGCGGTCTTCATCTTTGCCGTCCCCCTGCGGGCCGCCCGGCCTTTTCCGGAGCAGATTCCTTCTTGAACGTAAATTCCTTGGTCGATTTCTCCTGCTGAAGGCGCAATCCGGCCTCGTTGACCACGGGCGCGGGCCTGATCCAGTATTTACTCTCCGCAACCAGAGTCTCGGACAATGTCAGGAGCAGGCGGTGATGGTCGGTGCTGTCCAGGGATGCGCCTGAAAGCTTAATCTGTCTGCCCAGGGAATCGCTCTCACGCAGCGTGAACTCGTCCGGCGCCAACACGGCGAGGCTGTCCAGGTAATCATCGAAAGCCAGGTTCAGCCGCAGGGAGTCTGTCACGCTTACCGTAAGCAGCACGGGCGAGGTGGTGTCGGCCAGAATAAGGCGCAGCACGGCCTCCAGCGGTTCAGCAGTGACTTCAACCAGGCTATCGGCGCTTTCGTCGCGGGTGAAATCGAAACGCGAGTTCCGGTTGCGGTCGTGGAAAGCCCGAAGGTGATACTGTCCAAAAGGCAGATACGGCAAGCTGTAACGTCCGGAGGAATCACTGCGGCAGTCGAACACGACGCTGGTGTCCGCGGTCAGGGCAGCCGAGACAAACGCCCCGATGACCAGGGAATCGCGGTGCAGCACCTGTCCGGTAATCCTTCCCGGAGAGAATTGCGCTCCGGTGGAGAACCAGCTCTCATACCCGGTCACAGCCTTGACTTTGTGCATGTCGCTCAGTCCGGGTTCCAGGCTCAGACGGTAGGTGATATCGGCGCGCAGGCTGTCGGACGGGCGGATTGTGACCGTGCGGCCCTGCCATTCGAAAAACAGCCGTCCGGCCGAGGGGTTCAGCCGCAACAGGCGCTCCGCCTCGGGACGTCGCACGCTCTCGCTGAAAGTGACCGTAATCTGGCTTCCGCGATCCACCCCGCTGCTGTCCGGGGAAGGGAACACGCTTTCCACGCGCGGGGGTTCCTTGTCTTCCGGACCTCCGGTCGGCGCTCCCATCCTGGCGCAGGCCAGCCCGGCTGCAAAAAGTGCCGCCAAGACAAAAGAAAAGAGTCTGTTCCCCGCAATCATCAAGGTTTTCTCTTGGATATTTTCCGTTAAGCCGCAAATGGACTGCTAAACCGCCGGCATATCACCTGCTGCAATCCTGCGAATTAATCAAGATACAGGCAAGCGGCTTCCGCGGCAAGTCAAACACCCGAAAAAACTTGATAACGGATGGGAAAGGTGTATCTTGAATCGTTCCCAGGCAGTCACTGACTAATATCCCAGAAAAATGTTCTCCCTTTAACCGGAGTATGCCTCGCTATGCCGCAGATGGATCGGGAGGAGAAAAAAAGAAAATACAGGAAACTGCTTTGGCTTTTCAGCCTGACTTTCCTGTTGAGTAACGGGCCGGGGCTGTATCTGGTCAATTTCCCAATTCTATGGGCTGGGTTCCCGTTGCTGTACCTGTGGGGCTTTTTCGGGGCCGTGGCGCAGATATGGATTATCATATACGGCTACCTGAAGCTCTGGCGCAACGAGCCGGATGTGGACATAGTTCCGCTGCAGGATGAGGCCGTCGCCGGGAAAGGGGCCGCCCGATGACGCCATTGATTGTAATATTCATCTATATTTTCATAACGTTCGTTATCGGTCTGGTGGCCTGGTGGCGCGGCCGCGTAACCGCCTCGGACTTTTACATCGCCGGGCGCAGCCAGGGGTTCATTGTCACCGCCCTGGCGATAATGGCCACGTTTTTCAGCTCGTTCGCCATGTTAGGCGCTCCGGGCATGTTGTACAAGGGCGGGATCGGTTTTGTGTTTTTCATGCTCAACGTGCCGATCTGTGGCGCGCTGATCTGGGTGTTAGGCAAGCCGCTCTGGGCGCTGGGCAAGCGTTTCGGCTACATCACCCCCAGCGACCTGGTGGCCGATTACTACAAGAGCGACACCCTGCGCGTGCTTGTCTCGATACTTGGCATCATCTATGTGATCCCCTACGCCGTGATTCAGTTCCAGGGAGGGGGTTATCTGTTCGATGTGATAACTCAGACCAGCGACGTGCACCTGGGATGGTTCCACCTTTCCGGCAGACAGGTGACAATCGGCTCTTACACGACCAGCAGTTTCATCGCCGGCGCGGTGTTCCTGGCCTCGGTGACAATGATCTACACGATCATGGGCGGCATGCGCGCGGTCTGCTGGACCAACGTATTCCAGGGCGGTCTGCTGGTGATAGGAATGTTGCTGGGCGGTGTTGTCACTGTTTATATCCTGGGCGGAGTCACCGGCCTGTTCGAGCAGGTGGCCGCGATCCAGCCGGAGGGAACGCCCGCCGGGAGCTTTATCACACTGCCCGGACCGGCGGGGATGTATCCGGTTAGCATGATCCTCACTTTCACCCTGGTGGCCAGTTTCGGCACCATGGCCTCACCCAGCCAGTGGATGCGCTACTACAGCGCCAAGAACCCCGCCGCACTGCGCCGCAGCATGCTGATTTTCGCAATAGTACTGACCGCCTGTTACATATTCGGAACGGCGTTTATCGGTCTGGGTGGACGGGTGCTGTTCCCGGATGTGACCCCGGACACCGTGTTCCTGGAAATCCTGCATAAATATCTGCCGCTGGCGCTGGCAAGTTTCTTTGTCACCACGATCATGGCTGCGGCCATGAGCACGGCCAACGGCAACCTGCATTCGTTCGCCGCTCTTATCACTCAGGACATCTATGTCCCGTTTTTCCGTAAGAACGCTGGGCAGGGTGAACTGGTCTGGGTGGCGCGCCTGCTGATAACGCTTGCCAGCATAGTGTCGCTCTGGATTTCGATTCAGCCGGATATCGGCATGATCGTGCAGATCGGGCTGATCTCGATGGCCGTGGCGCTCCAGATGTTCCCGTCGTTGATCGGGCCGCTGTGGTGGAAAGGACAGACCCGCGCCGCCACAATCTGGGGGATTGTCCTGGGCATGGCGGTGCTGATGGTCACTTTCAAGCCTGTCTGGTTCGGTCTGGCTTTCAAGCCCAGTCCGCTGGGGATCCATTACGGGTTCTGGGGCCTGATGGTCAACATGCTGGCAGTGCTCGTGATCAGCGCGTTCACAACCAAGCCTGCCCAGGCCGATATACAGAAGTACCATGAGATACTGAAGAAAATCGAGTAGGATGGTTGTAACATTTCGCAGAGTACAGGGCCGTTCCGGGTGGACGGCCCTTTTTTATTTCCGGGCGATTCTGAAAAATGAAGCGAGAAGGCTGCGCAGGGTCCATGTTTGCAGGGATTGGCTTCGCGCTGAGATGATACCTTTGCGCCCGGCCAAAGTCAATCCCCGTCGAGATGGATATGCCAGGCTGTGCGGCCGGGGTATGGAATTTTCAACGCGATAATCCTATCTTTCACGGGTGAATCCTGTCCCGGTGCGTTTAAACGGGCTTATAAAGTGATGATGGAGGTTTGATTAAATGAACGGCTCGGCCATAAGAAGTGTATTTCCTTTCCTCAGTGTGATTCTGCTGACTGCCTTGATGCCGCAAAACCTGCCAGCCGCCGAATCCCAGCGCCGTCCGCTGCCGATTGTGGACCAGGCGGCGAAGGACTCCAGTTTCCTGGCGTTCCGGAATGATCTTCAGGCCGCAATCCGCTCGCGGGACGCCTCGGTGGTTTACGCCGCGCTTTCGCCCGAACTGTTCTACAGTTTCCCTCCCTACCGCGGGCATGAGGGCTTTGCCGCCAGATTGCAGCTTCAGGAACGCAGCAGCCAGTTCTGGGGCGTGCTGGATACTTTGCTCAGTCAGGGCGGAGGTTTCATCCGCGAGGGGCTGTTCGCCGCGCCGTACGTGCCGTTCACCTGGCCCGCCGAACTGGATGGGGAGGCGTTCGTGGCCGCGACCGCCACTGATGCTCCGGTATATAAAACGCCGGATGAGAAATCCCCCGCGGCCGGAAAGCTCTCGTGGGAGATCGTGCGCCTGGTGCAGCCCTGGCAGGCCGATCCCGGCTGGGTCAAGGTGGCGATGCCGGATGGCGGAGAGGGATACCTGGCCAAGCGTTTCTGCCGGGGGGCGGTGGACTGGCGCGCCGGATTCGAGAAGCAGCCGGACGGGTCCTGGAAGATCAAGTTCTTCCTGGGGCGTGACTGAGGGCAGAACCTATCTTACAGCGCGCCGCGCCGGAAAAGGGATTCTATCCTGAAGGTCAGGATTTGTCGTAGCGACTGTCTTGAAAGTCAAGAACAGACAGATACATGTTGCTGGAAATAG
>CAYYNT010000066.1:0-26898 GCA_964473155.1 uncultured Gemmatimonadales bacterium
CTGACAGGTCAAACATCAGTTCCTGTTTTCCGGTTTTTCCCCGGACAGTTATGACCTAAACTAATTCTTCATTACCTCCAGCAGCATCCGCAGCACTTCCAGCAACGTCAGCTTTCCATCGCCATCGTAGTCTGTCCGCATATCCTCCGGGCCGGAAGCTCTCATTTTCAGCATCTGCCTGACATCTCCCAGGCTGCGCTTCCCATCGCCGTCAAAATCGTTCCGGCTCCATTCATTCGCCGCAAGCGGGCCGATATAGCTCGTGGCCAGCACCACGTTGTCGAACTCCACCCGTCCCATGCTGCTGTTATAGGCCAGGGTCGAATCCGCCGGCTTCACATCGTTCTGGAAAATGCTGGCCAGGTAGTACTGAAGCTCGAACTGGTTGATTTTCAAATTCTCCGTGCGGCTCCAGAGGAAACCCTCGAAAGGCTTCGGGATGCTGTCCACGGTCCCGCCCAGGTTGTACACATTGGTCCCGTATTCGCGGAAACGGTCGGAATACCAGCATCCCATATGGGAGCCGGGCGCCCAGCGGTCCACCGGCTTCCCATCGATCCAGAACGCCTGCTCGCCGTCGCGCCTGTCCGGCGCGCTGTTCAGCCGGATCATGATCTCCACGCACTGCCACTGGCCCCGTTTCGCCTGAACCGGCCTTTCCACCGGCGGACCGAACTCGTTGCCGTAAAAAGCGTTGGCCCGGCCGTCGCTCACCCCCTGGGGAGTCTGCCAACTGTGCATCTCGGACCAGTACGTGTAGAAAATCCATGCCCCCGGCGGGTTGGCGCCGCTTCTCCGCAGATCGATGCTGGTCGAGAAACGGTCATAGCCGGATGGCCGCGTGCCGGCCGCGCCCTCCGGGTAGGGTGCGGAGCTTGTCTTGCCGCCCATGTGCACGAAGTGGTGAACGTATGGGGCATCCTCCGCGAACTTGCAGTAGAACCTGGCGTAGAGACGGTCGTAACCCTTGTCCAGCAGCTTATACACGCTTCCACCCTCGAACTGGCCCTTTACTATCGTCACCTTAAGGCTCGTCCGTCCAGGGCATCCGTCCAGGCTGTCCCGGACCAGGCTCAACCGGCCGTCGTCAAGGTTCGAGCCGCTGTAGGTCCAGCGCTGTTTCAGGTCCGTGAGAGTATTGATCTCAAAATCATCATGAAAAACGACGGAAGAATCTCCCGCAATCCCAACATCTCCGGGATAGCGCGCGGCGAGGCCATAGTGAATTCTTTCGTCCGAGGCCAGTTCAGCCCCGCCAGGGGACTTCTCCCTGGCCTTCCCCGAGGCGGCGGTTGTGGCGAGTGATATCAGTCCCAGAAAAACCAGAAGCCTTTTCGATCTTTTCATCGTCTCTCCGGTTGAAACAGCATCATCTCTCTATCAGTCTTTTATGACATCCAGCAGAAGGGCCAGCACGTCCCGCATATTCACCTGCCCGTCGCTGTTGTAGTCCGCCCGCATGTCCTGACGGTCGTTCACGCGCAACCGCAGCAAGCTCCAGACATCCGCCAGACTCTTCCGTCCGTCGCCATTGTAGTCGTACCCGGTCGTCACCGCGGTGGCAATCGGCCCGATATAGCGCGTGGCCAGCACCACGTTGTCGAACTCAACCCGTCCCACCTCGCCGTTGTAGGGGATCGTGGGGTCGGCGGGACGGACATTCTCCTCGAAAATCGAGGCCAGGTAATACTCCAGCCAGAACTCGTTGATTTTCAGGTTTTCGGCTTTCCGCCAGCGATAGCCCTCGAAAGGCTTCGGATTGGTATTGAATATACCCGAAGTGCGGAAAACATCCCTGAACCAGGTCCCGGTGTGCGTACCGGGTCCCCAGTGCGCCACCAGCTTGCCATCAATCCATAAAGTCTGCTCTCCATTGGTGCTGTCCGGGTGGTTCAGCTTGATCATCACCTCTACGCACTGCCAGTCACCGCGCCGGGCCTGACACGTGCTGTCCGGCCCGAACAGGTTGCCATAGAAAGGATTTGCCCGCCCATCGCTCTCCCCCTCATCGGTCTGCCAACTGTGCATTTCGCACCAGTAGCTGTAGAAATTCCAGGCTCCCGGCGGATTGACATTCGTTCGGATCAGATCAATCATGGTGATAAAACGGTCGTAGCCGCTGGGACGGGAGCCGGCGCCGCCCTCCGGCCAGGGGGTTATGCTGGTCTTGCCGCCCAGGCCCACGAAATGGTGCACGTAGGGAGCATCCGGCGCGAACTTGCAGTAAAACCGGGCATAGAGCTGGTCGTAGCCCTTGTTCAGCAGTATCCAGAGGTCTCCGCCTGTGTCATGGCCTTTTGTCCCGGTGACTCTCAGGCTGCGTCGTCCGGCGCTGCCGGGGATGCTGTCTTTTACAAAATCCAGTACCCGGTTGTCCTTGTTGTTCATGCTGGTCCAGCGCGTCAGCAGATCGGCCACGTCACCGCTCTCGAAATCCTCGTAGAACACGACAGAGGAATCGGCGGCCAGGCCCTTGTCTCCAGGATAGCGCGCGGCCAGGCCGTTGTGCAGGCCGGGATCGGCGGCCAGGTCCGGTCCCGGCTGGGAGGCCGGGGCGCCTTTGAGCGTGAAAGCATCCGCGGTGATGCTCAGGATTATCGCCAATGCCAGGCCTGTGATCCTGAATACCGGAATTCTCATTGTCTCTCCTGAATGGGTATAATACAATTTTACGTTCGAGTTAAGACTGGCGATCCAAGGCCGGCCAGTAATTATATGGACCCGTTGTGGATTTGTTTCCAAAAAGGCCAGTTGTTCAACGAGTTGATCTTCGATGGCATCCATCGAGTTGAACGCTCGATCAGAGAAATCTTTTTCCCTGAGTTCATTCCATAAGCCTCCCTCTATTCTTCCCCCTGCCGCTGTGTTCTTGCCGCTTACGGGTGTTGATTCACAAAACAATCACACCCGCTGGTAGTTGGAGCCGCTCTCGTAGCCCTCGACCCGGAACAGCGGATCATCCCCGACCAGCTCCTTAAGCTCCTCCGGCCCGATCCGGTGGTAGAACGCCGGGAACAGCCAGCCGGGATTGCCCTCCAACGTCCCGCGCAGGTACGCCCGCTCGGAGAGGGAAGCGGTTATCTCCACGGTCGCCGGACAGCCGGGGTAGAGTCGGATCACGCTGTTGAGTCCCACCGTGGCGGGAGCTATCCGGCGCAGGCGGTCCAGGTCGCGGCGAATCGATTCCGGCGTGTCGCCGGGCAGGCCGCAGAGGAAATCCACGGCCAGGCGGATTCCGTTATCCCGGCACCACCCGGCGATCCGGGCGGCGTTTTCCGGCCAGGAAACGCCGCCGGTGGGCAGGCTCAGGGTGACCAGCCAGGCCCCACTGTCTTTCAGCAGACTGAACAGCTCGCTGTCCGCGGGCGAGCTTTTCATGTACAGCGCCCAGCGCAGGGAAAGGTTCGCCGCGATCAGGGTTTCAAGAAAGAGCTTGCAGTGCTCCAGGCTCTGGTTGAATTCCGTGTCGCAGAGGTGGAACTCGCGCACTCCCTTTTCCGTCAGTAAGCGCAGTTCGCGCACCACCGCCTCCGGGCTGCGCCGCAGGAGATGGCCGTTGGCCTCCGGGCAATAAGGACAGCCGCCCAGACACCCTTTCTGGGTCTCGAAACCGGCCAGCGCCCCCCGGCCGAGGTAAGCCGGGTAGTCTATCCCGCCTCCGCGCGCGACCGGCGCGAAATCCGGGTCGATACCCGCCGCCCAGCCGTCGATAAGACGCTCCTCGGGTTTTTCTCCACGCTCGAGGGCGGCAACCAGTCTCGGAAAAGCGCGCTCTCCCGGCCCTGACACGCCATAGTCCGCGTCCAAGTAATCCAGCGCCGCCCCGCGGAAGGCGGTGAAACCCGCCCCTCCCAGGACAGTGGTCACTCCGGCGTCCCGCAGGCAGGCTACCAGCGGTTTCATCGGTTCGAGAAAGAACTCGTTGCCCCGGTAGAGCACGCTGTCCACGTTGCGCAGGGTCATCCCGGCCACGAAAGGACGGAAATCCCTTATCTCCCGGCAGAGGACAGCCAGGGGGTCATCCGCGAAAGTCAGGTCCGCGATCCGGGTCTCGTGGCCCGCGGCATCGAGGGCGGCCTGGAGGTATTCCAGGGCCAGGGGCGGAACGGGCGGAGTGACAAAGCGGTTGGGATTGACCAGCAACACGCGGCTCAAAAGTGTCTCCCGCGGTGGAGTGTAGCAATATTCAATGAACGAATGTCTTTCGGGCGAACACGAGGTTCGCTCCTACTGTATTCTCTTGTTATTTTTGTACATACACAAAAATACGAATCCTGAGGGATGGTCGTTCAAATCTCGCCGCGCTCGGCCGAACCGGTCAGCAGGAGCCAGAAGAAAAACGGCCCGCCGATCAGCGCCGTGATCACACCCACCGGCAGTTCCACCGGGGCGATCAGGGTGCGGGCCAGGGTGTCGCAGACAGTCAGGAACCCGCCGCCGAACGCCGCCACCGCGGCGGTCAGGTAGCGGTGGTCCTGGCCCAGGATCATCCGGCAGATATGGGGGGTCATCATGCCCACGAACCCGATCGGACCGCAGACAGCCACCACTCCGCCCACCATGAGCGAGGCGGCGAAAAAAATCACTTTCTTGGAGCGCTCCACATCCACCCCGCGGCTGGCGGCCAGGTCCTCACCCGTGGCCAGAAGGTTAAGCTCGTGGCAGTAGAGAGCCACCACCGCGATGCCCGTCGCGGCAAAAGGAAGAAGCTGCAGGACCGCGCCGTAGCCCACTACCTCGATCCCGCCGATCAGGTTACGCAAGATCTGGAAGCTCTTGGTGAAATCGCTCATGTACTGGACGAACAGGATCAGGCTGGAGAAGAAAAAACTCACCGCCACGCCGGCCAGTAGAAGCGTGGAGGTGGAAAAGCCCCGCCTGGCGCGGGTGAAGGCGTAGACCAGAAGGATGGCCAGCAACGCCCCGGCCAGCGCCCCGAACGACCCGGCCGGAATCCCAAGCAGGCTGAAAGTCAGGCCCAGACCGACAAACAGGGTCGCGCCCAGCGAGGCCCCGCTGGCCACCCCCAGGGTGAACGGCGTGGCCAGAGGGTTGCGGAACATGGCCTGGAACGCCATCCCGGCCGCGGCCAGCGCGCTCCCGGACAGGAAAGAGACGATCACGCGCGGGACTCGGATGCGCCAGAAGATTTCGGACTCCACCGAGCCGGAGAACGGCTGCAAAATGTCTTTCAGCGGCAGCGATTTAAGCCCGATGAACGGAGCGGCGGCGCCGGCGGCGAGCGAAAGCACTATTATCAGGGGCAGGGCGAGAGGTCTTTTCATCCGGCCAGGCCCTCCGGACGGATAAGCGGCAGCCTGCGCCCCGGCTGGTCGACAAACCGGAAGCGCGTTTCATATATATCTTCCAGCACTCTCCGGTCGAGCAGGCCGGACGGCTGCCCGTCATACGCCACACGCCCGCGCTTGAGCGCCAGCACCCGGTCGCAGTGCTCCAGGGCCGTGTTGAGGTCATGGGTCACCATCACCAGGGTCTTGCCCGATTCACGGTTCAAGCGTCCGAGCAGGGCCAGCACCTCGACCTGGTGACGGTAGTCGAGGAAAGTGGCCGGCTCATCCAGCAGCATGATCTCGGCCTCCTGTGCCAGGGCGGCGGCGATAAGCACCTTCTGGCGCTCGCCTCCGGAGAGACTGCCCAGCACCCTGCCGCGGAAGCAGTCACTGCCGGACTGAGCTAAGACTCGGGCGACGACCTCGCGGTCATGGGCCGAAAGGGCCGAGAATGCCGAGAGGAACGGGTAACGTCCCATGGAGACGAATTCCTCGACCGTGAACGGCAGCGGACGGCCGTCCGCCTGGGGCACGTAGCTGACCAAGCGCGCCAGCTCGCGCTGCGAGTAGCTCCCCAGAGTGCGCCCGTACAGCCTGATCCCCTCCCCGGAAGGAAGGATGCGGTTGAGGCACTTGAGCAGTGTGCTCTTGCCCGCGCCGTTCGGCCCGACCACGGAAAGGAACGCGCGCGCGGGAATATCCACGCTCACCCTTTCGAGAATGGCTTTACCGCCTATACCGAAGCTGAACTCGCTCAGCTTTATGGCTGTTTCAGTTTTCATCCTTCCGCCGCCGGGTCCGGGTGTATCACCGCCGCCATCCTTTCCAGCAGTTCGATGAAGCGCGGGCCGGGCCGCACGGCCCAGGTCCCCGTGAAAACATGTATCCGGTTGCTTTCCACGGCTTTGACCCCGCGGGCGATCTGCCTCCAGGAGTCGATGAAATCTTTCTCCCGCGGGCCTCCGGGAGTCAGTTCCGGGACCATTTCGACAATCACCTCCGGGTCCAGCTCGCGTATCCCCTCGGCCGAGACCGAGGGCAGGGCGGCGGTGCGCTCGCGGTAGGCGTTGACCCCGCCGGCCAGTTCGATCAACTGGTCATAGTAACCATCCCGCCCCGAAATATACATGTCTCCGAGCGCACCCTGCACCAGGCCCCGTCCGACCGTGACCAGCACCCGCGGCCTGGCTCGGCCCTCCCCGCGCTTTTTCACCCGCTCCAGCCTGGCGCGCAGTTCGTTAACCCGGGCCTCCGCCGTCTCCGCAGCCCCACAGGCCCGTCCGATCTCGGTCAGAGAGTTAAGGACGCCCCCGATGCTGCTGTGATCGACTGTCAGGGTGGGTATTCCAAGCTCCCGGAAAAAGGCGCGTCTGGGCGCCTGTTCGCTCAACATCAGCACAAGACCTGGCTGGAGAGCCAAAATGGCCTCGTAGTTAGGGTCCAGGTAGCCGCCGATTCTCGGTATTTCGCGCGCGGCCTCCGGCCAGTCGCAATAGCGGGTCACTCCGGCCAGGCGGCCGCCCAGCCCGAGATCGAACACCACCTCGGTGATGCTTGGCGCCATCGAGATCAACCGGGCGGCGCCATACGGAGACTCAGACAGCACAACCGTCGAATCCCCGCCGCCTGGTGCGGCCAGCCGGGTCAATACGGCGGGCGCCAGGGAAACCGCCGCGACGATGATGATGAAAAGGCCGCGTTTCATGGTCAGCCGGAATGAATATTGATCAGTATAATAAGCGGGGGACATTGACGGGAAGAAATATAATCGAATTCCGCAGGATTGAAACCCCGGCGGGATCAGGAGGATTGGTTTTCAGGCAGCGGGAAATGCAGGGTGAATACTGAGCCGCGGCCGGGCTTTGTTTTGACGGATATTGCGCCGCCCATTAATTCCATGATCGACCGCGACAGCGAAAGCCCCATGCCCATACCCTGGCCGGGGGTTCTGCTTTCACCTTTGGTTGAGAAGAACGGCTCGAAAATGCGCGGCAGGATGTCATCCGGAATGCCCGGACCGGTGTCCTCCACCGCCAGTTCGCGGCGGCCGCCGGACGTCCGGCAGCTCAGGGACAGCTCTCCGCCGGCGGGCATCGCCTGCACGGCGTTCAGGATAATATTGTAAAGCACCTGTGTCACCTGGTCACGCGGGAGGAACAGCCAGTGTTCGTGACGGTCGCATCGTGTCAGCACTTTAATTCTCTGCCGGGTTATCTTGGTGTTGAGCATTTTAAGCACGGCGCACACGATTTCATTCAGGTCAATGCGCTGGTGCTCTCGCGACGAGGGTTTGTAGAGGTCGTAGAGCTGGACGATGATCGCGGCCATGCGGTCCACCTCGCCGTCCATCATGCCCAGGTAGTGGTAGTCTGGATGAGAGCCGGGCAGGGCGTGACGGAGTACGAACAGAGCGTTTTTGATCGCTCCCAGGGGATTGTTGATCTCGTGCGCCACGCCAGCGGCCACCCGTCCTGCGGCGGCCATTTTTTCGCTCTGCATCAACTGTTCCTGCAGTTCGCGGTTACTGATAAAATCCGCCAGGCAGGCCACCGCCTGCTGGACCAGGTCCTGCTCGAAAGGAAGGAATTCGCAATCACCGCGAACGGAAAGCACATGCAATTTGCCCCTGGGCCGTCCGCTGGCGTGCACCTCGCATTCCAAACCTTTCCCTTGCGCAATATGCTTTCCTGAAGGGCTAATCTCGCGGCCGTCCAAAGTAAGCACCACCTGCTTGTTCTCCGGATCGGACAATGAATCTCTGACATGACGGCAACAGGAGCGCAGGATTTCATCCAGCGGACCGGAGCGGTCACATTCCTGCCGGATGCTGTAAAGGCAGGTAAGCTCCTTGAGACGTTCCTGCAGGCGGCTCTCGGAGCGGCGCAGCTCGGCCGTGCGTTCTGAAACGCGCGCCTCCAGTCCGTCACGCTCTTTCTGCAGGGCCTGCTGGGCCTCTTTCAACTCTGTAATGTCATGAAGGATGAGCTGGGCGCAGTTTAATCCCTTGGCATATCCATATGGCTGGATAACAGCCTTGAACCAGTAACGGCGTCCTCCGCTCAGAGTGAGCTGGAATTCCTCGACCTGAAGCCTGCCGCTTCCGATCACCCCGCGGATTACTTCTAGACGCTGCCTGGCGAAACTCTTCGACATTACCTTGAAGATCGAGCGGCCGACCAAGCTCCCCGGGTCTCCCCCCAAATAGCCCGCCGCCAGGTTGTTCAACATCTGCAGGACCCCGTCATAGTCCACCAGCATGATCGGGTTGCCTGCATTCTCGAACAGCATGCGATATCGGGATTCACTCTGACGCAGCAGTTCCTCGGCCCGTTTGCGGGAGGTGATGTCCTCGATGATTATCACCGCTCCCAGCAGTTCTCCCTCTTGGTTATAAACCGGCTCGCCCCGTATATCCATGACCCGGCGGTCCAGACCGGGTACAAAACGGGTGGCCTGCTGGCTGCCGCCGCTTTGCAGGGTCCTGCGTGGAATGCACTGGTCGCAGTCCTCACCGTGACCACACCAGAGGTCGCAGTATTTGAGACCTGGCAGTTCCTCCGGGGGGTGGCCGGTGTCACGGGCGGCGGCACGGTTCGCAAGCACTACCGCGAGGTCGGGGTTGACGAAGATGATGCGGCTTTTTATGCCGTCTATCACTGCCCGCATCTGTGCGCGGCTTCTTTTGAGGGCCTCTTCGGTGCGCCGTTTCTCGGTGATGTCCCTGAGGACAACCACACTGCCCCGGAAACAGCCTGTCTCATCACGCACCGCGCGCGGACTGATATGAACGTGCAGGTGATTACCCTGCCGGTCATAAAGGCCAACTTCGTATGAGGTGCTTTTCCCCTGCCGCCGTTCCTCAAATTGCTTTCGAAACAATTGCCGGCTCTGTTCATCGAGAAGCAGTTCCGGTGTGCGCCCTATAATCTCATCCCTGTTATATCCGGTCATTTCACAAAGCGCCCGGTTGGCAAAAGTAGCCCGGCCCTGTTCATCCAGCAGCGCCAGTCCGTCATTCATCGTTTCGACCAGACTGCGGTAGCGCTCTTCGCTCTCGGTCAGGGCTTGCTGGGCCATTTTACGTTCGGTTATGTCCTCAAACAGCACGGTGTAAAAGGCCTGGCCGAGTTCGTGGGTCGGTCCCAGACGCATGCGGAAAATCCGTCCTTCCGCTCCGGGAGCGCGTAGGCCCGTTTCAGCGTAGAATGTCAGTTGCAGATCGGAGATTGCAAAGCGTGAGGGACGGGTATAGACCTGTATGTCGAATATTTCGGCGTGTCCGGAGAAAGTGGCGAAACCCAAATGGTTGTGGCGGTCGTAGATCGGATCAGGGTCGTAACAGACGAGCGGCGGGGCCTCGGAGTTGTCAGCCAGTCTTTTCAGACCGCGGGTGATCCTCCCGCCGATACGTTCCACGGTGACTTTATATTCATCGCTGACATTCAGCCGTTCATGGCGGGAGGTTATATCGGCGCCCTGTTTCTGAATCCTGGCGGCGATATTGCCATGGGAGGCGGTGCAGACCGAATAACCGACTATGTGCGGCTCGATTCCATCCTGACCGGACTGGCCCGAGAACACCAGGGACACATCGCGCAGCAGTTCTTCCTGTGCTGAGGTTCGCAGACTGTAAACCACTTTCAGGTCGCTGGCTCCGTCACCGTACCCGTCCGCTCTCATCAGGAAACAGTCCTGGAAATCCTCCATGTGGGGATGGTGCAGCAGGCATGGCCGGCCGTTGACCTCCCGCAGTTCCCAATGCGAATCTCCCAGGTAGGACACCCAGTCCCTGCCTATAGCTTCGTCATGCGCGGGACCCTGATAAACCATTTTCCAAGCCTCGCCATCCCCGTAAGGCAACTCCTCCAGGTTTTGCAGCCGGGACAGGTATTCCTCGATCCTGTCGAACCCTCCCTCGGTGAGAAGGTCCTTCAGGTGTCTGCGTTCCCGGCAGAAGCGTTCGATACCCTCGAAAAGAAGCAGAAAATCGACTGAATAACCGGTGATCCTCCATTCCCTGTCCAAATAGAGTTGCGGCATGTTGACAGCCGACTGCAGGAGATAGATTTTGCGAGCGGAGCGGTCGCTGAGGTGCACGACATCATCGTAAAGCTTCTGCAAGCGCTTGAGTCTGGCGGATGCTTCCCGTCCCTGGCGCGCTTCTTCTTCGAGGAGGCGCACTTTTTTCAGGAGGTCTGGGATTTCGGTTTCGCGCGGGGGCATCGCTTTTCCGATCTCACAGTAAAGCGCGTTCAACGCACGGCGTTCAGGACAGACGAATCCGCTTGCATTGCCGCGGCCGGAGCAGAAATTCCATGCAGCCGCGGACTTGATATTTGCAACCTGAAAATTTAATGCCAGGGGTTACATCGGCAACAAATAATCACAGCATTAGGGGGCCGGAATCGAGAGTCTCCGGATCAGCAAGAGGGGGAGTATTCGCACCGTCCGGCCAGAACGGTCAAGCCGGGCTTTCTTCAGAAAGCCGTACACAATATACTGACCCTGGCGCCAGGATCAAAAACACTCAGACTTGTTTTTTCGCTGAATGTTCTCAGCCAATGCTGCGGCGCGCCCGGCGTCCACGTGCCCGGCGAGGAGCCTGGGCCTGGAACTGGCTGCGTATCAGATCGATCAGGGTAGTCACGTCCAGCGGTTTGGACAGGCACTCGTCCGCGCCGGACTCACGCGCACGCTTGAAAATATTCTCATCCGGATATCCGGTCACCGCGATGACACGGCACTGCTCCTCTTCCTCGCGATTTTTGATGTCGCGGCAGACCTTGAATCCATCGATGCCGGGCATTACCAGGTCGATAATCAGGACATCCGGATCGAATTCGCCGATCATTCTTCCCGCGTCGTAACCGTCGGCCGCTTCCTTTACGTTGAAGGCGGTCTCTTTCTGCAACGCGCCGACCAGGCTCTTGCGGAAGCCCTCCTCATCATCCACCACCAGAATCTTGATCGGGGATATTTTGTCTGTCTGTGGGATGGGGAAGCCGCGTTCCTTCAGGAACTCAAGCACGTCCTGACGGCGGAAACGTTTGTGCCCGCCGGGGGTGGTGGCAAATTTGATCTGCTTGCGGAAACACCAGGATCTCACCGTATCCGGTGAAACCCCGCACAACTCAGCCAGCTCTCGAGGGGTAAGAAGGTCTCGCATATGCATTTATCCTTATATTGAAGGGTGGAAAACTGCCGAAGTTTAAACCTGCCGGATTTCTTTGTCAAGATTTCTTGAGATATACCCGGATAAATTTGAATATATCAGGGAATCCCTGATAAAACTTCCCGATCTGTCGGACCGGACATTTTTCCCCAAAAAGCAACTGTTTAAACGCATCTCAGCCCCTGCAGGGTCAGACAGGCATCTCCCGGTTTTGGAATAAAGCGGACCGGGTCATCACTATTTTCAACATAACATAAAACTATCCAATATGCCATAGGTTTATACCTTTTATATCTTGTTTCCCGTTTTTACTAATATTATCAGGAAAGGCGCACGAAAAAACTTTCTTTTTCTAAGGACTTCTTTTTGTTAGATTATTACCCATCCGGTCCGGAGATAATCCATACCTTGACACGAGGCCTGCTGCTCATGTCAGAAAGAGCAGAATCGCCCATCCGGGTGCTGCTGGTAGATGATCATAAGATCATCCGCGATGGTCTCAGAGCCCTGATAACCCGCCAGAGTCATCTTGAGGTGGCCGGTGAGGCCGATGACGGGAAAAAGGCGGTTGAAATGGCCGCCCAACTTCATCCCGATGTAGTCATAATGGATTTGTCTCTGCCCAAGCTCAACGGTATCGATGCTACGGCGCAGATTCTGCAAGAAGCCCCGGGAGTAAAGATAATTGCGCTTTCCATGCATTCGGACCGGCGCTTTATAGTTGGAGTGTTGCAAGCCGGGGCCTCGGGTTATCTGATGAAGGACTGCTCTTTCGAAGAGCTTGAGGCGTCGATAAGAGCAGTGGCGAAAGGTTTGAAATACCTCTCTCCCGAGGTGACATCGATAGTTGTAGAGGATTATATCAGGCAGATATCGTATTACAGTCAATCGAACACCGATATCAACCTGACCCGGCGCGAGCGGGAAGTGCTTCAGCTTGTGGCTGCGGGCCGCTCCACTCGCAAGATAGCGGAATCCCTGGGCATCAGTGTTAAAACAGTGGAGTCGCATCGACAGAATATTATGGATAAAACCCGCGCCCGCAGCGTGGCCGAGCTGACCAAACTCGCAATCCGCATGAATCTTGCGGTGCTTGACGCCTGAGCTCCCCCCATTCGAGCCGAACCGGCTTGACTGCAGCGTACTTATCATAATAGCCACAAAATCCGTGGCAAAAAATCAGATTATTCCCTATTGCTCAACATGTAAGAGTCTGGTAGCATTGTGCGTAGTCGCCCGGAGCGATTCGAACAAGAGTGATAAACAGGATACGGCAGGTTCGGGTAAGTAAACAGGAACTGAAATGATGCGAGGATAGTTTGCTGATACACGTGGATGATTTGATACCAGGCATGGAGCTTGAGGATGATATCCGGTTGAGGGCTGGAAGCTATCTGATCACGCGCAAGGAACTGAACGGCGGCTGTCTCGATGAAAACGTAATCGAATCGGTAAAAAAATTCTCCGCGCAGCTCAGCCCGGAACCCAACCGTGTGCAGGTAAGGGCCGATGAGACCACGCTTGGGCATCTGAAATCCGTTCTGGATTCCCATATCGCCCGGATTGCGGATTCAATCGCCAGCGGCAAGGAGTATGCCGATTTCTTGGCCTCCGGCGATTTGCGGGAAAAAGTGTTCCGGGTGATGGACAAGATAATTTCCAACCCGGATATCATTACAAACCTCTATTCTTTCCAGCTCAACCGCACAAAGGGATCCAACCGGGTCGAGCAGATCATGGATCACAGCATCCGGGTCTGCCTGCTCTCCATTGCGCTGGGACTGCGCCTTCGCCTGTCCATAGTTTCCCTGGTCAACCTGGGCATGGCCGCATCGCTGCACGATATGGGAATGCTACGCTGCAAGCTCTGGCCCGCGCTTGACAAGCTGGATGACGTGGGTTCAGTCGAACTGGAGGAATTTGTTCAGGAACACCAGGAGCACTCGTCGCGCCTTTTCTCGGACAAGAATGTCAACCTGCTGCCACATACGCGTACCGAGATCATCTCCCTTATTTCAAGCCATCACCGCATCGATTTTGATAATCCCTCGAACAAGACCGCCGTGGTGCTCTATCTGGCCAATCTTGTGGATGAAATGGTTTCTCTGATGCCATACAAGACGCGGTTCAATTTCACTCCGGTTCAGATTCACATGGCTGGAGAGAAAATGCGCAGCCGCAACGGGATGCTGAATGTCCTGATGGCATTGGTCAAGCTGACCCGTGGCAAGGGCTTTACCTGGGACGCGGTGATTACGCTGGCCGGAATGTTCTCACTTGACAGCGTGCTGGTGGAAAATTACGAGGAAAAACTGCGTTCGATCCTGGAGGTCTGCACATACAAGTGTTCGGTGGCTTACCCGCACCTGGGCGGCAATTCACTGCCCCGCACTGTCTATTGCCGCAACAGCCTTGAGTCTGGTTTTTCCTGTGAATTCCTGGGACAGGTGCGGATCGAGATTATCACTCCAAGCGGCCAGATGACATCTTACTTCAAGTGCTCGAATCTCACTGACCGTCTGCATGAGCTGAACAAGCAGAACCGGGAATGACGCCGGTCCTTGCACTGTTTTACTTCGCTCCACCCGATGGTTCCCAGGGACGGGCCTCGTCCGATGACAGGATCGCCCCGTTCCGTCGCAGCAGCGCCTGAAGCTCCCGGACCGGTATCTCGTCAACCTCGCAGTTGTAGCGGATGCAGATCGCGGCGGCCACGCCCGCAGCTTCCCCGGTCTGCATGAACAGAGATTCCCGGTTCAGCCCGCACCAGCCTGCGTGGCTGGAAGAAAGCGTCACCGGCGCCGCCAGGTTGCGCAGCCAGGCCGGCAGCATAAGGTTGTAGCCCACCTGATATGTCCGGCTCTCCAGGCTGAAACTGCCCTCCGGGCGGGATCCTGCCGCGGAGATACCGCTGACGGGGGCTGATTCGAGACGGAAAGCCCCCGCGCAAACGGCGTCAACCTTGAGCGTATCGGTCAGGGCGTCCGCCTGGGTGAATGTCGCCCGGCCGTTGAGCCGCACCGACTCGCGCACGCGGAGCTGACGGGGGAGATTGGAGTTGCCGGTGAATTCATCCGCCGCCGGGGCGAGACGGGCGAACGCCTCACGGATATGAGACGGGACGGCGGGATCGGTCCGCAGGAACCGGAACAGCCCGAGCAGGTGCTCCATATGGGCGCGCTCGGCGGCTTCCCGCGCTCCCGGCTCATCGGAAATCCAGTCCCGCATCCCGCCAGGCAGATCAGTCGAGACCGGGCAGTCCGGATAGCTTTCCACGCACCACTTGCGGTTTGGAAGGCGGGTCAGGCGGACGAAGCCGCCGGGCTCGTCCGCGCCGCTGTCCCGGATATAATCGATCAGGGCGCTGTAGCGCGAAGGGTCGTAGCTTTCCGGCTCCGGCCAGGCAGCCTGATTGCCCGCGCTGTCGGTCAGGCAGAGAACATAGCCCGAGGCCTGGATCAGGCTGTCGCCCGCTCCGGTGGAGGCTGGCAGTATCTCGCCGGTGGCAGGATGCTGGATTATAAGCCCGGCCAGGCTCTCGCCGAACACCTCGCGGCTTTCGCGCCCGGTACGGAACGGAGCGCCCGCCTCGACATAGACATCGCCCCCATAGGTGGCGTCCACGAATATCTTGCCGCTCAGGCGCACTTCCCCGCCGCTTGATTTTTCGATCAGCCGCACGGACTGTATCTGGTTTTTGGCTATTTCGGAGTCCACAAAGCGCAGGCCCCGGAAAACATTCACCCGCGCATTTTTCAGCAGCTTCTCGAATACGGACTCGATCACGCGCGGCTCGAAACGCAGCCCGGCGGCGCAATCGGCATACTGCGCCGACTGCGGACCGTATGTCTCGCGGTAATGGCGCTCCACTTCGTAGAAAGTCTCGCGGGCGATCCCGCCCAGAAGTTCCGGGCGGCCCTCATCCGCGCGGCCCAGACCCGAGGAAAGCGCCCCGCCCACATGCTCACCCTCCACAACCAGACAGACCGAGAGGCCCTGTCGCGCCCCGGCCACGGCCGCGGCCACGCCGCCCGGCGAGCCGCCCAGCACCACCAGGTCGAAATCGTTGGGCGTGCGGCTGCATGAGGCGAGCGACACAAGGGCCGCCAGGACGGCAACGGAGATAATGTAATGAATTCGCATCCGAAACCTCGGGTTCGACAGATCAAAGGCGTTCAGGGTTATCGTTTCCGCGGCGGCCGCAATGGGCTGCCTTTAACGGGCTTTTCAATCAGTCTCATTTTACGGTGCGTTGTTTTATTGGATTAAATCCCCCCGGTCCCAGCTTTGGCCGGTCAGGAACTTGCATCAAGGGATTGAAAGGTCAGGATTTTCATGTCCTTTTCCGGCTTGTGGAAAAGGACCAAAAGACGCTTTGGGGCCGTAAACTCGCACTGGCCATAGCTCTTTTTCGACCAGAGGTATGCACGCAGCCTCTGCACGCTGCCATTGTCAACGGGTGACGCTGGCGCTGAATGCCCGCCTGGCCGTGGAAGCTTTTTCAGGCTTAAGTGTGCCCGCAGCCATTACTCCGCTTTTTTAGCGTGGCTCGAACATACGGCCCCGGACGGCCCTGAGGGGGCCGCTTGACAACGAGACCCGAAAACCTGAAGCCGGAGAGCCGGAAAAGTCTGTCTTTTTCCGGGTCTTTCGGCGTAGGGTCACGGTGCACCGTGACCGTAAAGCATTTTTCGACCCTCCCAGCTATATCCTAACCGGACATTGCTGAATTATACCAGTATCCTCTTTTTCAGCATCCTGAAAGACAGCGGCCAGAGAGCGGCGATCAGCCCGGCCAGCGCGGCCAGGTGCCAGAGCAGCGGGCCGGAAAAATCTCCCCGCAGCGCGGCCTGGAGCAGGGCCACCATATGGGTGAACGGCAGAGCCAGGCAGAGCGCTTTCATCCAGCCGGAAAGCTGGTCCAGCGGGAAGACCGCCCCGCTGAAATAGAACATCGGGCCGATCACGCCGGTCAGGTAGAAATTGAAGTTGTTCACCTCCCGCACCCGGCTGGTCACCAGAAAACCCATGAGCGCGAACAGCATTCCTCCGATGAAACCCAGCGGCACGGAGAGCAGCGCCCACCAGGAATGCGCCAGCCCGGCCGCGGACACCACCGCCAGCACGCACAGGCTGAAAAAGGAGCATTTCGAGGCGACCCAGAGCAGTTCACCGATCATCATCTCGTTGAACGAGACGGGGCTGCCCAGGATGCCGTCATAGATTTTCCCGTAATCCATGCGGAAGAACGTGCCGTAAGTGGTCTCGAAGCTTGCCGACCACATCGCCGTGACCCCGATCATGCCCGGAGCGAGGAAAGCCGCGTAGCTCAGCCCGTCCACCCTCCCGACATAGGCGGCCATGCCCACGCCCAGGGCCAGAAGGAACATCACCGGCTCCAACAGCGGCGGCATGGCATTGGCCCAGAGGAACTTGAAATAGACGCGCTGATGACGCCGCCAGACCGCCAGCACGCGCCGCCAGGAGGGTTGCGGCTGCGGCAGTTTGAAAACCGTCTCAGCCATCCAGCCCCCTTCCGGTCAGCTTCAAGTAAAGATCTTCCAGGTTGGCGCGCCGCACCAGACGGCGCTCGGCGCGGGTCAGGTCCAGCGTGGCGTACGCGCTTTCCTCGTCAGCCATGAAAAACACCCGGTCGCCGTAAATCTCGCGCTCCAGGGGCGATTCCTCCCAGCCCTCGGCCAGGCAGCGGCGCTCAACCTCCAGGACCAGCGGGGGAAGGAAACGGCGCACCAGGTCATCCGGACGCCCCTCCTGAATCACGCGGCCGCGGTCCATTATCACCAGGCGGTCGCAGAGGCGGGCGGCCTCATCCATGTAATGTGTGCTCAGGACAATTGTCACGCCCGTGGCGATCAGCTCGCGCAGAAGGCCCCATATCTCGTGCCGGGCCTGGGGGTCGAGGCCGGTGGACGGCTCATCGAGAATGACCAGCCGCGGGCGGTGCACCAGGGCGCGGATGATTGTCAGGCGGCGGCGCTGTCCTCCGGAAAGCTCGCGGATGTTGCTTTTGTCGCGTCCGCTCAGGCCGGTGAACTCCAGCAGTTCATCCAGCCGCTCGCGCAGGGCGCGCCCGCGTATCCCGTAGTAAGCGCCGTACACGTCGAGGTTCTCGCGCACGGTCAGGTCCATGTCCAGGTTGTCGGTCTGCGGCACCACCCCGATCACCTGGCGCACGCGCGCGCCGTCGCGCGCCGGGTCCAGTCCGAAAACAGTCAGGCTGCCGCCGTCGCGCGGGCTGAAATCGTACAGCATACGCATGGTGGAGGTCTTGCCCGCCCCGTTGGGACCCAGCAGCCCGAGACATTCCCCCGCAAGAACCTCCAGGTCGATCCCGTCCACCGCGGTCACCGCGCCGAACCGCTTGGTCAGGCCGCGGGCCACGATCACCGGTGAGGAGGGCCGGGATTCAACATCCTGGTTCGAAGCCATATGACTGTCAGTATCCTATAAGCTTATTGTCACATTATGACAAGCAAGCTTTTGAAATATTTCCTTTTTCGGTCAACCGTCCCTATTGCAGCATTCCACGCGCCGCCACTTCCCAGGCCTCAACCACCTCGCCGCCGCGCACCCCGTACAGGGTGTGGTGCATGTTCACCGTGGTGCAGACATGGTTGGGGATTACATCCACCAGATCGCCAGGGCGCGGGCGGGAAGCGCTGTCTCCGGGCAGAAGGTAGCCGTGTTCCTCGTTCATTTTCTCGCACAGGATGTCCGGGGCCTGTACCAGCCGTCCGAATCCCTTGCCGGACAGGCGCGCGGCGTCCGAGAAAGTCTTGCTCCCCCCGTCGATTATAATCCTCCCCGGCACCGAGGTGCTGACCACGCGGCAGCGCACCCGCAGGGCGCAGTCCTCCCAGCCCACCGCGCCCGTGTCCACGGTGTTGCAGTCGTTGAAGATATAGGTGCCGGGACGGATCTCGGTCAGGGCCGCGATCTCGTGCGAATGGTTCCAGGTCGGCGTGCTCCCGCCGGAGATGACTTCCATCCGCACTCCGGCTTTGAGGAAAGCTTCCCTGGCCGTTTCCACCCGCCCGTTAAGCTGGCTGATATTGTCCGTGTCCGCTTTCCTGATATGTCCGGGATATATCATCATCCCGATCACCGGCATGCCGCAGCCGGCAATCCGCGCCACCTCGTCGGCCAGGCTGCCGTCCGGCGGAAGGCCGCAGCGCCCGGAGCCGACATCCACCTCCACCAGCAGGCGGACTTTGCCGCGCTCCGCTCCCAAAGCCTTCGACATCGCCTCGACATGGGAGTAGCTGTCCGTGGCCAGGCTTACGCGGGCCAGACCGGCCAGCTCGCGCAGACGTTCCCATTTTTGTGCGCCCCAGACCGGGTAGGCCAGAAGGATATCGTTCAGCCCGGCGCGGGCCATCACCAGGGCCTCGGTCACCTTGGCCGAGGTGATCCCCGCCGCGCCCAGGCTCACCTGCATGCGCGCCAGGGCCGGGACCTTGTGGGTTTTTATGTGCGGCCGCAGGGCCAGGCCGTGGTTCCGGGCGTATAAGGCCATGCGGATCAGGTTGCGCTCCATCACCTCCAGGTCGATCCAGGCGGCGGGAGTATCGAGATCATCCAGATGCATTGCAGTCTCCTTTCGGTTCTCCCTGCCCCCGTCCGCCGGAGGCAGGGATGAACCAAGCTAAGACCCGGCGCGCGGTTTGTCAATCCAGGCCTGTCTTGAAATAAGCCGGGGGAGAAATTATGTTGAAGTGCGAGAGAAGAGTAAGCCACTTTATAAGAAAAATGTTTAAGGAGCGGCAATGTCCATAACCCAGGACATCGGCGGGATACTGGAAAGCTGGGAATACGACCCGGAGCGCAATTACAGGCGGATAGTGGGGGATGACGGCCGGGAGAAAATCCAGATACGGGTGGACAACGCCGCATTCCAGGGCATACTGCAGATGGAGCTTGACGGACGGCCGGATGGCCGGAAGCCGTTCGGGTTCGATTTCGCCCTCGACTATTACCGTCAGGCTCAGAGACGTTACTGCACCGCACACGGCAGCGACCTGGGATTCAGCCTCGACCCGGATGCCTGCGCCCAGCTTTTCGATGAAAGCCTGAGGGTTTACAACCGCTATGTTTTCCTCCTTCAGCTTCAGGATTTCTCCCGCGTGATCCGCGACACGGAGCGCAACATGCAGCTTTTCCGCTTCGTCCACAGTTACGCCGCACGCGAGGCAGACCGGAACAACCTGGAGCGCTGGTGGCCCTATATCCTGAGAGTCCATGGCACGGCCCGCGCCATGCAGGCCATGGAAGAGGACAGGGAACTCGAGCAGGCGCTCAGGATAATCGCCGAGACGAGGCGCAAGATCAACGACCTGGAGCCGCTCGATGTCGAGGAGTTCCATGTCGAGCGTGAGCGCTCCCTGAAAGCCCTCCGGGAGCTTGAGGAATCGATTCTGGCCAACCGGCCCGCCACGGATAAAAACCGTCTGGAGAAAGAGCTTACCCGCGCCGTGGCCGAGGAGCGCTTCGAGGAAGCGGCCCGGCTGCGCGACCGTTTGCGCTCGCTGGGAAATTGACTGCACCGGAACCAGTGTTGTAACGTTTTTTTCTTTCCTTATGGTTTGAATTTTGTATTTTGCAGATGCGTCCAAATTGTTGCGGGAACTAAAGTCTTTTGCCGATGTATATATATAGCGGTGAACAGTCTCCCCCCTCGTGCGAGACTACACTTTTTCGATGGAGCGAGCCATGATGCCAAGAAGGTTTTTCCCGGCGCCGGGTTTCGGCCTGGCTGCATTATTGATGGCGATGGCTTTCGTCACCGGCTGCGCGTCCCAGGCCAGGAGCACGGCGGTCAGGACCGAAAGCCGCCCAGCCCAGACAGTCGAGGAGTACAAGGCCGATGAGTTCGTGGGCGTGCCGATCGTGGGCGACTACGATGAGGACCGCAACCTGGATTTCATCCTCGAAGTGACGGACAAGGACCGCACTTTCAAGATCAAGGTCCACGAGGAATACGGCGAGACAAACGGCGAAGTTCTGGACAAGATCCGCGACCGGATAAACAATGCCGTGGACACCGACCGCATACGTGTAATCGGCTATTACAACTCCGAGTACAAGGGTCCGGAGAAGGAATACGGCTTCATGGACCTCAAGACCATCGTGTTCTATGATGAGAAGAGCGGGTACGAGGAGGCCTATTTCACTGACGACAAAGGCTCGCGTTTCTACGATGAGGGCGACGTGACCATAGTCTACGCTCCGGGACACCATTACCGCAACGTTTATTACCCGCGCTACTGTTCCCCCTGGTGGGACAACGACGGGGACGGAATCCCGAATGCCTACGATCCGTGGCCGAATTTCTACGATGTCTGGTATGACTACAACCTGAACGGTTTCCCGGACTGGTACGACCCTTACTACTGCAGCGTCTACCCATACTGGAGCCACTGGGACATGGGTTTCTGGGTTTCGTACAACTGGTACAGCCCGTCTTACTTCCGGTCATACCGTCATCATCCCAGGCTTTACTATGATGATTATAACACCTACAGCCGTCTTTATGACCACCGTCTGGAGGGACGCGACGGGCGGGCATACAGACTGAATCCACGCACCAACGATTACTCGAAGGACCTGGACCCCAAGAGGCAATGGCGCGACGAGCAGGTTCATGGCGGGGGGCGTGACGTTGTGCGCGGTGACGCGGCGACGCTGGGTGGAGAAGCTGACCGGTATGAGCGCCTGGCCGCGGACCGCCGCCGTCTGGCCCCGGTGAACACGACCGGCCGCGCCGGAGGCAGCGAGGTCGCCTCCCGTGTTACATCTTCCTCGAACGGCGGTGCGGATGACCGGACGTTCACGCGCAACCGCAGCCTGCGGACGGACTCGAACAGCGGTTACACCGGACGCAACCGCACGGCTGACCGCAGCTACACCACGCCCGAGCTGACCAAGACTAAAGCGTCCGAGGGTGTATCCGGTACGGAGACCCGTCAGACTCCAGGCGGAGGCCGTGAGCGGGATTACACCACTTCCCGGGGCTCCAGCGGTTCGGACAACCGGGTTTACAGCCCCTCGACCCGTGAACGCACCGTGGGAGGCGAGTCCGCCGGCACGAGCGCCTCGGGCGCTAACCGCACCACGCGCGCGGCCGGCCGCGAGCGTACCTCCGGACGCACCACCGCGCCGTCGGACTACAGCACCCCAACTTCATCGGCCGGCACGCGCAACGCCACCGAGAACCGTTACCGCGGCTCCTATGTGACCAGCCGCAGCCGCGGCGGGTACACCACCCCGAGCAGCGCCGGCGGTTCGTCTTCCGGAAGCAGTGGCGGTGGGTACAGCGCCCCGAGCCGTGAGCGCTCCTCGAGCGGAGGCAGCTATACGCCATCTTCGGGTGGAAGCCGCGGCGGGAGCTATACGCCGTCCTCAGGTGGAAGCCGCGGCGGCAGTGCGCCCGCGGTCTCACGCCCGTCCTCTTCCAGCGGAGGCTCGCGGACAGCACCGGCTGCTTCGCAACCCTCCGGCGGAGGCTCGCGCAGCCGTGACAGCGGCTCCTCATCCTCCGGCTCCTCCTCGCGTGGCGGCGACAGAACCAGGCGGTAGGCAGGGCGTTGCGGTGTTAGTTGATGCGATCAGCCGGTGGAGAAAGCCCTTATGCTCTCCACCGGCCTTGAAGTGTGGTAATTTTGGTATTTTGCAGTTCGTCAGGTCCGGCTCAAGAGATTAATTACTCGGCAATGCAACAAATATACTTCAGAACGAGGTTACAGATGAAAAGATTCGCCCTGCCCGTGCTTTTTTCAGCCCTTTTTATCGCAATGATCCTTGTGCTGGCCTGCGGCAAGGACAAGGAAAAGGAAGTCGCGGTCTACTACCTTTACACCGATGTTTACGGCAACGCCGAGTTCGAGACGGACAACGATTATCCGCCGCCCACGAACCTGGACAACGCGGATGACGGTCTTATCGTTGTCACCCTGCATTTCGCCGAGGCGTACCTGGGCGGAGCGGCCGGCGGCGGGTTCGACAAGGACGCCATCTTTGGTTACTGCATCACCGAGGACACCGAGGGCGATGCCCCCAATTATTATTTCCCGTTCGTACCGCGCGGGCCATACTGGGCCAGCGCCGAGCTGACAGTCAACGACACATGCTATTTTGTCAAGACGGCGCAATTCTATCATTCCGGGGACACGGCCAATACACGCATCGACATGCGTCCGGTGCTCCTGGGCGTGGACAAGGGCTGCTTCGATGTCATCCTGAGCTCGGTTCCCTCCGAGCCGGTTGAGTATGTGCAGTCCGGGCCGCGTTTGTGGCTGAACAAGAAGGCGTACGATATGTTCTACAAAGAGGGGCAAGGCTCCGGCGAGTTGTTGAATCCGTAAGGATTGGACGGGGAAAAAGCAGGGGATTATACGAGTGTTCATAAAAAGGGGACTATCCAAAGAGTCCCCTTTTTCTTTGACTTGTCTTTAATCGAAAGAATTCCTCGCAGTTTGCTGCGGGGTGAAGCCTCCCAAATCCAGCGCAGGGGCGGGTTTCAAACCCGCCCCTTGATACCTCGCTGCTTGACGCGGAGTAGTTCATTAACTGATTGCAATACCTAAAATTACACAGGGGCACGGCATGCCGTGCCCCTGCACCAAAGACTTTTTGAAAGTTCCGCTTCTCATACTTCCGGGACCGTGTACGGGCGATTCATGAATCGCCCCTGCTTGAAAAATTCCTTAAACCTCTTTCAATCCGCCGGGATGATTTCGGCCTGTTCACGCCAGACCAGCGGCCCGAAAGGGTATTCCACGCCGCGTTCTTCCAGCAGACGGATCAGCCGGGTCAGCGGCAGGCCCATCACGTTGAAATAGCAGCCCTCCACGCTCTCGACCAGGGTCGCGCCGTAGCCCTGGATGCCATAGGCCCCGGCCTTGTCCATCGGCTCCTCCGTGCGCACGTAGTTTTCTATCTGACTCAGCGAAAGGCTGCGAAACCTCACGCGCGTGACCTCGCAGGCGCTGGAGGGGCGCGCGCCGCGCGGACCGGCCAGGGCGATCCCGGTGAAAACCAGGTGCTCGGTCCCGGCCAGCGAGGCGGCCATGCGGCAAGCATCCTCGAAGTCCCTCGGTTTGCCGAGTATCAGCCCCCCGTGATAGACTATCGTGTCCGCGCCAAGGACCAGGGCCTCCGGGTGCATGGCCGCAACGGCCGCGGCCTTGCGCTCTGCCAGGGCGGTTACGTGAGCGATGGGTTCCGCCGGGACGCCGTTGTCCTCATCCACGTTCGAGGGACACACCTCGTGCGGGATTCCCACCAGGTCAAGAAGGCCGGTGCGGCGGGGCGAGGCGCTGGCCAGGATCAGCCGGACGCGGCTGCTGTCTGATGAATCGTTCATCATGCCCTTTTACTTTGCAGGATGCCTGTTGCGGTTCGGACCGCACGGTCAGCGCCTGACAGCGCTATCCGGCCGGATAATGAGTTTAAGTTTACGGGCCTTGCGCTCGATGTTCCAGCCGTCTGTCTGAAGGGTCAGCTCCAGGGCGTCGCCGGGCGAGAGGGCGGCGCGCTCCGATATCTGAAGGCTGCCGCGCAGGGTGACACGCTCGCCGGGCAGAAGGTTAACGTAGTTGTCATCCAGATGGAAGCGCACGCCCTCGGGCAGGTCGGTGACCAGGGTTTCCAGGGCCATCGCCGCATCGCCGCCGGTATTTCTGTACTCGATCTCGAAAGTGCGCTCATCTCCTTCCCCGATCTCGCGCGGGAAGTTTTTAACCGAAGGCTCAAGAGCGATCTTTCCCCACTGGCGGTACTCGCCGAAGAAACCCCCGCTCACGCTGTGCCTATCGCTGTCCCCGATCATGCAGGTGTACTCGTTGCGGGCCAGACGTCTGCCGGAGGAATCGAACACCTCGAGACGCAGAAGGAAATTATGCTCCTCCGTGGCGGCGGGGACTGTCCAGTCCAGTTTTCCCAGCCTGTTCACGGCATAGGCCCCCACCGCGCCCCTGAACTCACGGCTGTATACCTTGCGGGCTTTCCGGCCCAGGTAGACCGCCGCGGTGACTTTCAGGCCCTCCAGGGGCCGGAGGTTGTCATTGATCAGGCAGACCTCCAGATCATAAGGCTCGCCTGGCCGCAGGATTTCATATTGCTGCGAGGCGGTCACCTGCAGGGGCCGGGCGGCGTTCCTGAAGGCGTAATAGCTGTGCTTGCAGGTCCCGTAATAATCGACCATGGCCCAGGAGGTGACAGGCCAGACCTCGTTCAGGTTCCAGAACAGGCAGCCGGAGGTCTTGAAGCGGGCCAGGCGCATGTTTTCGAGCTGGCTCTGCCAGCCGGTCACGTTCTTGAGCATCTCGATATGGATCAGCTCATCCAGGTTTCGGGGCACGCCGTAGAGCGAGTCGCACTCGTGGGGGAAGCTCGAGACATAGGCGTTATGCGTGGCCAGATAGTACTCGTTGCCCTGGATCGGGAAGAGCTGCTCCTCTTTCAGGAACTTGAGCAGGTCCGAGCGCGGGGGCCAGGACTGCTGATAGCCGCCCTCGCTGCAGAACCGGCGGTAGCGGCGGCTGCGCTGGTCATCCGGCAGGATTCCCATTCCGCCGTGGCTGTCGCCGCCGTGGGGGCTGGCCTTGTGGAACTCGCGCGTCCCGTCGTGCTCCCGTATCAGCCTGTCCAGGGTCTCGATCTGGGCCAGCCGGTCGGGCCGCGAGGCGTCGAACTCGTTGCCGCCGCAGTAGAGCACAAGGCTGGGGTGGTTGCGCGTGCGGATTATATTGTCCCGGACGGCACGCCAGGAGTCGTCCTGTGGCTGGGCGTGCGAGAAGCTCCCGACCCAGAAATCCTGCCAGACCATGATCCCCAGGCTGTCGCAGAGGTTGTAGAAATCATCGGTCTCGTACAGGCCCTCGCCCCAGACCCGCAGCATGTTCACCCCGGCCCCGGCGCTAAGGCGCAGAAGGTAGCGGTAACGTTCGGGGTGAAGGTCGAGCATGGCATCCACCGGTATCCAGTTCATCCCCTGGCAGAACACCTTCTGTCCGTTGACCACGAATGTCCAGTTATATTCCTCGCCGCCACCATGCCGCTCGGACCAGAGGCGCGTGCTGCCCTTGCTCCATTCCGGGTCCTCGTTGGCAACCTTTTCCAGGGTGCGCACGCCGAAAGTTTCGGAAAGGCCGCCGGATGCTTTGCCGCCTCCGTTGACCAGCTCGGCGTCGATCCGGTACAGGGGCTGAGCGCCCAGGGGAATCGGCCACCAGAGGTCGGGCTTGGCAAGCGCGAATTCGTCATCCACGGTGGTTGTTTCTCCGGGGCGCGCCTGGAGCGTCACCTCGCGGGTCATGAGCACGCTGTCCGAGTTTTTTCTTCGCACGCTGTAGCGCACGGTCGCGCGGCTTTCTGTCTCAGCCTGGTTACTGACAGTGAAGCTCACTTTCAGACGGGCCGATCTGTCCGGCCCCAGCTTGAGAGTCCTGACGAACATGTTGTCCAGCCGCAGGTGTCCGGTGGCCACCAGCCGGACCGGCAGCAGGAAACCCAGGGGCACGATATGCGGGCCCCAGTCCCAGCCGAACAGGCACTTGGACATCAGAAACTCGCCCGCCTGCGGGTTGGTCGGTGTGACCCAGGGGCGCTTGTGCACCCCGCCGGTGCGGGAGGTCCAGTCCAGGAAAACGGGGTCTGGGATGGCTTTGGAGGAGTTTTCCGGCGCGCGGAACCGCACGATTATCGTGTTGGCTCCGCCGTAATTCAGGGCCTGCCGCACCTGTATGGCCATGGGCTGATAGTTGCCCACAGTGCGGCCGCACCAGGTCTCGTTAATCCAGACATCCGCCCGGTAGTTGACCATGCCGCAGCGCAGCTCGACCAGCGCACCGTCCCACTCCGCGGGGGCCTCGAACCGGCGGAGGAGCCACCATTCCCTGTCCTCCACCTGGATGATCTTCTTGCAGTCGTCGCCGATATAGGGGTCCTCGATTTTGCCGGCGGCCAGAAGCGCGCGCTGCACGCTGCCGGGGACCACAACCGGGATCGCGTCCGTGGCCAGGCGGGCCGTGTCGGGCGGCGGCTCGACCAGGACAATGCCCATGGCCGGTTTCCACATGCCCATCCCGGTGACGAAATCTTTCATCAGCCAGCCGCCGTCAAGGGAAAGCTCATTCTTTCCGGCAGTCAGGGCATAGGAGGTTACGGCAGTGCAGAGCAGGGCGATGAAAAGAGAGAAGCTGATTTTTTTCATGTCATTGTCCGGTAAAGTGTTATCATATTAAAAATGCAGTTCCATCTGTAAACTTGTTTATGATTGGAGTCCGGTGACGGTTCCAGAGCCGCGGAAGCTGGATTCGCCGCAGCGAGACCTGTCTCGCCCTCCGTGGTTTCATTTGTCGGGGGCTGTCCCAAAAGTCCCCGATTTTGCTCTTTGCAAATTGCTGCAATCTCTAA
>CAYYNT010000067.1:0-26712 GCA_964473155.1 uncultured Gemmatimonadales bacterium
TTTGATCCTCTCAGCAATATCCTAACCGGATATTGCTGGGATCGAGGGGGATTTATCAATTAACTCTTTGTTAATCAAATGATTGCGTATTAATCAATATTGATATGGCTCTATTATCATGCATTATGAGCCCATGTTAGCCAACCAAATCGTTAAAGCCACCACGAATGTAACTGTTCCCCAGAAAAAACCCTTTGCGATCTTAACTCCTGCGCCGCTTTTCCCACGTTTAAGAGCTTTGAGTTCACCGTAATTAATCTGTATTTCTTTGCCTCTGCTTTCAAGCGTCAGGCGACCTTTTTCAACTCTGATCAGCTTCCCTGAAATCTTTTCCATATTATTCAGCGTGATTTCTATTTTCTGCCCCAGAAGTGGCGTTAATAATCTCTCGCAAGTCTTTTCATTAACTGCGGGTTTGCTGTCTGTCCCGTAGGCAAACAGGCCGTTTCTTTCAAGCTGCATTACGCAGACACCTATTATGATAGTCAGCATCAATATCGCTTTATACATATTTTCTCTATTTATTGGCCCGGCTCATTACAAAGAAAAAAGCCACCATGAAAAAAGGCAATCCCAAGTAAAGGCCTGTATTCCGTTTTGGCGCGATCTTTATGGATTCGATATCATCCAACAAGAACCCCAGGGTTGGCGCTTGTTCCTGCTGATTACTTTTTGATTTCTCCAAGTCAATCGTGACAATGCTGTCTCTGACCGCAACTATTTTCCCTTTGTATTTTTTGCCGTTATGCAAGCGAACCAGGAACCGTTCCTCAGGCATTGCCATGAGCAGTTTTAGATAATGATCCTCCGGCGCCGCTTCAGGTCTGTCGTGCACGGTGGAAGAATCAGGCGCTGATGGTGTTTCGGTGTATGAGGCAACTAAAGCGTCAGTATCCGCTCCCTGAGCGCTCACTATGCAGGGGAATACTATCATCCATATCGCCATGACTGAGCACAGGATCCGTAACATGCAGTAATCAAGCCTCTCACAAAAACATATCGTTTGCAAGGAATAATTGTAATCCACCAGCAAGGGAAGCTGTCAGAACCCTATCCCCAGGCTGAACATGTGGCTGGCGGTCAGGCGGCCCCAGTTGCGCCAGGCGTAGTCGATGCTGCCGCGGAAAGCGATGAAATCATAGACCAGCCCGCCCCCGGCGGAGAGGCCGCGCAGGCGGTCCGCGCCCTCCAGGTCCAGCTCATCGCCGCGCAGCTCCCAGCCGCCGCGCAGGCTGGCCGTGGTCTTGCCCAGACGGCGCGTGAACTCGCTGCCCAGGTGATAGCTCACCGGCATGTCGCTGTTCTGCGCGAACTCCGCCGCCCCGGCCCAGGTGTAGTTCTCTCCCGAGGCCAGCACATAGGATAGCGAAACATCGAAACTTGTGGGCAGCTTGAACCGCGTGGCCCGCCGAAGCGCCTTGCGGTCCTGACGGCCGATCTCGCTGCCCGGATAGACATCCTCGGCCGGGACCTCGATCTTCAGTGCGTTCCCGCTGAACGCCATGTTTCCGCCCAGGTTGCGGATCAGGAACGCCAGTCGAAGCTCGCGCCCGGCCAGACGGGCATGGTAGTTGGTCCCCAGGTCGAATGCGAACGTGCCCTGCGTGTTCCCGGCTATGTCCTCGTGCACGGCCTTGAGGTTTAAGCCTGCCGAGAAGCGGTCCGAGAAATTCCAGGCCAGCGTGCCCCCGCCCTGAAGGCTGTAGGCCCCGAACGTGGCCCCGGTCCCCTCCGGCTGGGTGACAGTGGTTATTTCCTGGTCGCCGCTGGTCAGCACGCCCATGAATGCGCCTAACACCAGCTTGCCGTCCAGCAGCGGCGCGGCCCCGGCGGCATAAGTGTAGCGCACGTCCAGCGGCTGGTCGATCAGGCTGAGCAGCACCTGAGGACGGTTTATCGCGGCCAGACCCGCCGGGTTCCACCAGATCGAGGAGATGTCATCCGCCAGAGCGCCGAACGCTCCTCCCAGGGCCACACCGCGCGCTCCCGCCGGGATGGTCAGGAATTCGGCCGTGCGCGTGCCCGCCTCGCTGAACCCCTCGGGGATGCCGTCCGCCTGGTTGTAGCCGCCGCCGCTGGTCGCGGCAGGCAAATTTCCGGCCGTGAACAGCAGAAGCAGTAAAGGCAAACTTATTTTGTGCCGTCTTTTCATATTCGCCAGATGGACAGGTTTGGTGTAGGGGCGACCGGCCGGTCGCCCCTACAGATCACCACCGGACAATCAAATCTTTTTTCTGCAAGAAAAGAATAAAGTGAATTCCACCACTAATTAATGATCGAAAACTTCCCGATCTGCTCCTTGCCCGTGCCTTTGCTCTCCACGTGGAAATAATACGTGCCGCTGGCCATCAGCTGGCCGAAACGGTTGCGAAGGTCGAACAGGCGCGACCCGCCGCCCGAATCGGAGGAGCTGAACCGGCTCTCCGGCACTCCAGGCCCGTGCTCCAGCACGTTGACCAGTACGCCGGACAGCGTGTAAATGCGTATCGTGCAGCTTTCCGGCAGGCCCGTGAACATGATGTTCTTGTCCGAGGGACCTGAATCCAGGGCGCTCGAAACAAGGTACGGGTTGGGAACCGCGCGCACCCGGCTGAGGCGCTCATCCTCGGGACGGCGCGCACCGCGGGTGAAATGCACGCTCACCCGCTGGCCCGGCGCCGGGCTGACCTGCCCGCCTGAGGCGTTGTTGAACCCGCAGCGCACCAGCCAGACATCCCCGGCGCGCGGCTTCTGGCTTATCCCGGTGACAAACAGCTCCACCCCGCGCACGTACAGGGCCATGCTGACACTGTCCGGGTTCTCCGGATGGCTGTAATAGGGCGGGCTGGGCAAAAGGCGGAAAGTACGCTTGTGCTTGGGCTGCACGTTCAGGCTCTGCCAGATCATATCCGAATGACTGTGCGTGTCCAGGGGCAGGAACCCCCAGCCGTCGTCCGTGAACTGGCTGAACCGGATATCCACCCGGTGGGTCAGGTCGCGCACCGAGGCGACCCGGCTCTCGCTCTCCCAGCAAATTTCGATATCGCCGGGGGCAAAAGCCGCCATGTTGCTGGTCGCGGCCGCGGCCTCGCCCGAGACATACTCGCTGTTGAGCTGGTCCAGGTTCATCGGTTGCAGCACGACAAACGGCGCGCCGGGGAATGTCACCCGCGCGGGCTGGGTGGTGAACCGGTATTGCGGATGAGGATAGTTTATTCCAGGACTCAGAAGACTGCCGGTCACGCCGTTGACACGCAGGGGCGCAACCTTGGCGTCCGCCCGTCCCCCGCGGAATATTTCCACGCTGCCGGAATAGATCACTCCCAGGCTGTCCGTGCGGCCGTCGTACCTGAACGTGGCCACTTTCTCGCTGCGGCTGTAGGGGAAACTCTTGTCCAGCACGCTCCCCGAGGTCACCCGGCCCTCGCTGTCCCGCCAGTGGTAATACATGTTGAAATACCGCGTGGCAGGCTGCGCGCTCTCCACGGAATCGATCACGAACACTCCCGAGTCCGGCAGGGCCAGGGGCCAGACCAGGTTAATCTCTCCGGCAGCCAGGGCCGCTGACTGTGGAAGCGGCGACTGCGGGAAATCCACCACCAGGTTATGCCGCAGGATGGAACGGTTGGTCGGGTCCAGCGGATCGACAGTCACCGTGTCCGAGCTGCTGCCCAGCGTGTCCGAGACAATCGGGGGCAGAGTCTCATCCGAATAAGGAATACCGTCCCCGCCGGTCAGCTCCGAGTCCCAGGCCCCACCGCGCCAGCTCGAGGCCTCGCCTCGCGGAGCGGCCTGCTGGACAAAATTACCCCGGCTGTCCTGGCGCTTGAAGCCGATATTCGATTCCAGGGATTCACCCTGCCAGTTGTAGGGGTTGTAATCGTACGAGGTGACCGTGTAGAACAGAGGCACACCGTTGACCAGCCCGCCGATATCCTCGCCCCGGTCGACAAACGAGAACTGAAGGCCCGTGTCCGAACCTAATTTCAGGTTGTAAGGGCCGGTCCCGGTGAAGCCGTCCGCCGTCACCGTGCGGGTCACGTTGTAGTCCACGATGCCGTCGGCCAGGTCGAACTGCGCAATCTGCACGGCATCCGCCCGCTCGCCGGTCAGGGAGCGGTAGACCCGGAAGCCCTGGAAATCGTTGGCCCGGTAGCCGGTTATCCGCTGGAAACCGTCCGGTATGGAGTCACGCAGAGTGAGCTGGCCTGCCTGCCAGGTGTCGGCGTAGCTGTCGTACGTGCCGCTGACCGGCAGTTCGCTCCAGGTGACAGTCACCTGACGGTCCCCGGGAACGAGCCGCATCTCCGGGGACGCGGGCGGCAGGGGACGCAGGAACCCGGCCTCGAATGTGCGGCGCGCGGCATCGGTCACAGCCAGCGCGTGCGAGAACTCACCCTCCGGAGTCAATTTCGACAGGTCGGCCCGGCGGCCGTTACGCGCGGGATCGTCCGTGGCCGTGGCAAAGACCAGCGCGGCCCAGACCTCGGCGGCCTCGCCCTGCGCGGACAGGTCGAACGGCCCGGCCACCACGTTCTGACGGAGGTCCTCCACCACGGTGGATTCCAGGAACGAGGCGTATGGATCGAAAGCCGGGAGAAGGCTGGTCCCCGGCGCGGCGGAGAGGATACGATAGGCCTCGGCATCCGAATACGGGTCCGGCCGCAGGTCGCCGAATGTGTACATCGTATAGAGGAAAAACCTCTCGGCCTTGAGGTTGCGGACTTCCTCGGGGAATGTCAGCGGCTCTCCGGTGCGCGGATGAGTCAGCCCGGCGGCCATGATCTCGCCGAATGTCTCATCCACCAGACCGTTGCCGTGCGGTTCCAGCGCGGTCGGGTTGTCCAGGCCGTCGTCCTCCGTGGGGCTGTACAGCAGCGCCGTAGCCTGTATTGCGGGCTGGCGGCCGAAAGCGCTCTCGCTGAAATCCGAATCGTAGGCCAGGGCGGTCTGACGGGAGGGGAGCACCGCCGAGGCGTCATCTGTCGCCACCCCGATGTCGAAATCGGTCTTGATGTCCACCAGCGCGCCGCGGATGTCATACGGAGCCTGGGCCACCTCGGTCAGATCGGCCCAGGCGCTGGCGTTGGCAAGCTTCCAGTTGACAAACAGCATGTCCCGCTCCAGCCCGGTGCTGATCAGCACGATCCTCTGGGCCACCTGCACTCCCAGCCGATGACTGCCCGCGCTCTGGAACACCGGACCTCCGATATCCGTATACAGAGCTACGATGTCCTGGTCTCCGGTGACCGAGGGTATCGAGCGCCCATAGGCCGGGCTGTCCGGATCGTCATCCGTCTTACGGAACTCCTCCGGCCAGAGAGCCAGGTCATCGGCGCTGCTGGAGAAGAACAGAGCGGCCTCCGGGCTGTCGCTGGAGCCCGAGGCGCGTCCCTCGCGCCATTCGGCGTCGTACACCGCGCTTACTTCCACCGTGTCGCCGAACACACCGTCCCCGTCCGCGTCGATAATGCCCAGCACGTTCAGCCCGCTCTGGTAGACATAGTTGTTCGTGGAGCCGCTGGGCCAGAAACCTCCCGGAGCGAACGGGCTGGTCGGGTTGACCGCCAGGAACCCGGTGTTGGAGGGGTAGAACGCGATGTCGTTGCCCGAGCTCTGGCGCGCCTCGAAACGGGCCAGCCGCGTGGCGACCGCTCGCTTGGCCTTGGCATCCGGCCGTTGCGCCGCGGGAGCCTCCACGGCGGTTAAAAGCAACGCCGCCAGAATAAAATTACGGCAAAATGTAAGGCAGTCTTTCATAGTACTCTGCAAATTAATATGTTAAAGGGTCATTGCTTCATCGGACGAACAAAAGGTTCACCCCTGCGACAGTCTTATTGTTATTCATTAAATAAATAATCTGCTGACAGTATAACATGCTGGCTTACAATCTGTTTGTATGAGTCCTGAGTAGGGGCGACCGGCCGGTCGCCCTTCCCAGTTATCTTCCAAATTTTTCAGTCCTTATTAATTCCCGGAGCTTCCAAGGATTTTTCAGGATGTAGTTGCACAGATTTTCCAAATCATAGGGATTGCGGATCACATGTTCGTAATATCCCCGCTGCCAGACAGGTTTCCCAGGTGTCCCACGAAACCTGTTTATTCGGGAGCTGACAGATGATTTGAATCCGGCAATCAACGATCCAAGTGATCTTCGCTTTGGTCCGAATCTTTTTCGGCTGCCTGGTGTCTCTCGTTCGGGCGACCAGCCGGTCGCCCCTACCTCATGGATGGCTACTATTCCATGAAAATGGTCCGGCATTACCACGAATTCATCCAGCTCAATCTCTTCTCTGATCGCTTCACAATGAATCCATTCATCGAGGACCATTTCACCCAAAGTTGACAACACTATACCGGAATCACCCACTTCTCCGAATGTCGTTGTCTTATCATGAGTACATATCTTGATAAAATAGGCGCCGGGTGAGGAATAGTCGTAATCTTTCAGCCGGATGTTTTTTCTCTCACTTAATTCATTATCAGCCATTTTAGTGCTCCGGACGAACAAAAGGTTCGCCCCTGCGACAGATTAACAGTCCATCTGGAGAACTTCACCTTTATAGTTTCTCAGTATGCTATGTAAATCGCAATGTCATCCTATCTCTTATCCAACTCACGTTCTCAGAAATCCACCCGCACCCCGAACCGCACCTCGCGCGGACGAAGCCAGGCCGTGGGGTCGTCCATCGCGGCCAGAAGACCGGCCAGCTCCAGGGCGAAAGTCTCGGGGTATTCCACCAGCCCGTCGCCGTTGAGGTCCCGTATCCGCGCCACGGTCAGGCGCTCGGCCGGGTCGGACGAGAACCCCGGATTGGACGCGGCCTCGGCCTCCACGCTGCGCGAAGCTGGCGGGCTGGTGAACGCGTTCATTTTCTGCGCCAGTTCACCCTGGAGATAAGCGTCCACCCCCGGTTGGCCCGTGGTGGGGTTCACCTTTGACGCCGCCACGTTGGCCGTGTTGAACAGGTTCATGATCTCGGCGAAAACAGTCAGCCGCCGTCCTGTCCCCAGGCTTACCGCCCGGCTCAGCCGCAGATTCGCCGACTGGGTCGCCTTTGTCCGGCCGCCGTTGTTCTCTCCGGTGAGAAGGTAGCCCTGGCTGTTCACCAGCGTGTAAGGCCGTCCGCTGTTGAAATGCCAGGTCAGATACGCGCTGCTCCGGGCCAGCAACCGTCCGGCCATTCCGCCGGAGGAGAAAGTCGCCGGCACGCTGACCGAAAACGTGACATTGGCCGAATGCGTCTGGTCCAGGTCGGTCGGGGTCTGCTCGCTCGGCGGCGTGGGATTGACATCCCGCCCGCTGACCGGGTCGCGGATCACCTGCTTGCCGTAGGCCCGCGCGAACTCCTGCGGGTCGCTGGCCGTGGAGCGGGCGAACGAGAGCGAGTAGCCCGCCGAGGCCGCCCACCAGCCGTTGAACCGGCGGCTCGCGCTCAGATCCAGGCCCCGGATGTTGCCCTGGTCCTGGTTGGTCGCCACGAACAGGTTCTTGCCGAAACGGGTCTGCTCTCGTCCGGTCACGCCGCCCAGGTCGAGCAGCTCGGACGGGGTGAGCCAGCGGTAGGCTATTCCGCCTCGGATATCCTTGTTGTACCCCACAAAATCAAAATACAGGTTTTCAGTTGCCAGCCAGGTGAACCCGGCCTCGAAAGCCGTGGTGCGCGGGATGGCCAGATGGCCGTTGCCGAAATAGTTGTTCACGTTGTCGCTGGCCAGATCGGCCTGGATATCACGGCCGGAAAGCCCGTAAATATCGCTGAAAGAAGGCAACTGCGCGAACACGCCGTAGCTCAGGCGAAGCTGGCTGCGGTCCGTGACCGGGAACCCCACCTCCAGGCGCGGGCTCAGCTTGTAGCGGCGTTCGCCCCTCAAGCGCGGGTCGGACTCCAGCGCCTCGCCGATCACCTGCGGGAAATCGGCCCTGGGATCAAAATAATCCAGCCGCACTCCGGCATCCAGCACCAGGTCGCCCAGGTCAAGACGGTTCTGTGCGTAGAGCGCCGCCAGATTCGGTTTTGCGCTCCAGAGGTCCTGCAGCGGCCCGCCCACATAGAAAAAATGACGGGTCTGAGTCTCTACGCCTTGGAACTCCCCGCCCACTTTCATCCGGTTATGCTTGTCCGCCTGGAAATCCAGGTCGGCTTTCAGGACTGTGCGCTGCTCCAGGTCGTTGATCAGGCGGATCGGCAGTCCGGACTCGTTGAACAGGCTCAGTGGGCTGACCTCGTTGTCCTGGCCGCGCTGGCCCGGCAGAGGGGTGAATGTGGCGGCGAAGGGGTTCAGATAGCCGCTGTTGTAAGTGGGATAGAGATCACCAGAGGGTTCAAAGCCTTCCGTGGCCTGGAAAGCCTCCTCCAGCGACACGCGACCCTCGTCGATGAACGTCAGGCTGGACAGGCCAAAACCGCCCCAGGTGTCGCGCTCGGTGGAACCCGCGCTCAACGCACCGCCGTTCTGCTTGCTGCGGTAGCGGCTGGCCCGGAAAATCAGGTTGGCGCTGCGCTCTGCGCTCTGATGGATATTCCAGTCCAGCCCCAGGATGGCGTTGGCCGAACGTATCCGCTCCCCGGCGTTGCGCCGCTCCGGAGCGTTGAAAATATTGGCGTGCTGATAATAGATGCGCTGGTTGCGCGAACCCATGTAGCTGGCCAGAAACTTGATCCCGGTTTTCGCGTACCAGGTGAACTTGCCGCTGGTGGAATAAATGTCGCCCGCATTGCCGGGCAGACGCGCCGGGTTGCCGGATGAGTAAATCCCATCCGGATCGAGCACTCGTGTCTCGCTCAGGCCGTCCCCATCGCGGTCTTCCCAGTATACACCGGCGAATGAATTCACGCTCAGGGCCTGCACTCCGGGCGTTGCGGCGTCCGCATCCAGCAGCCCCACCTTGCGCGCCGCGGCCGAGGATGGGTCATACAGACCGAGCTGCTCCAGGCGGCGGTTAAGGCGATCCACGAAACGCCGGTCCACGCCCCGGAAACCGCCCTTGTCCCCGCTCAGCGACGGGCTGGCGTCGGCCAGGCCGGTCGCCTCGGCCGAGAGAAAGAAACCGGCGAACCCTGGCAACGGCAGCGGCCCCGAGGCCTCGAACGAAAGCTCGTTGTGCCCGTAATCACTGCCGCGCGGCATGGGTGCATCGCTTATCAATTGCACCGAACCGCTCAGGACCGTGCCGCCCTCGCGCGAGATTATGTTTATCACGCCGCTTTCGGCCTGTCCGTATTCGGCGTTGAAACCGCCGGTGATGACATTCACTTCCTCGACCGAGTTTTTTCCAACCACCAGCGGAGTGTTGTCCGTGCTCAGACGGTCGCTCTGGTAAGGCTGCTCGCTGAACGAGCGCACCAGGATGCCGTCGATATATACCGCCTCGCTCCCCAGACGGCTGCCGCGTATGCTGAACCGTCCGGCCTCGTTCTGCACCACTCCGGCTTTCAGGGCCAGGGCGTCCTCGATCCGCTCCACCGGCATCGATTCAGAGAAATCCCCCTCCAGACGCTGCTTGGTCTGCACGTTGTCCCGCGGCACTAACGGCTCGGGACCGGCCTCGATCACCAGGGCTTCCAGTTCGATCACCGACATCTGGAGCGCGGCGTCCACGGTCAGGGTCTGCCCGGCCTGCACACGCACACCCTCCACCCGCGCCGGAGCGTAGCCTGTGAAGTTGAAAGCGACCACCCGCTCACCCGGCGGTGCGTTGAGTATGAAAAAATACCCCTTCGCGTTGGTGATATTGCCCAGGTTCGTGCCCTCGACATGCACCTGGCAGCCGGCTAACGGCTGACCACTCTCCTTGTCCGTGACAACGCCCTCTATTTTACCGGTGCTTTGCGCCAGAACGAAACCAGGAAGGAGAGAAAGCGCCAGATTTATCAGGAGCCAGCGGGGGTTTTTCATCGGCGGAGGGAGCCCGATTTAGGTTTAAGTAGATCAGGATGACTTCAATCACGACAGACGTTACTAACCTGAGCAACGGATTGAGTCATCCCCAGAGGCAATCTGTGGATGGCTTTTAATTTTAGCTGGAAGCACCGGCAGGTGTCAAGTGAGTCAGTTGCATTATCGGATAATCCAAGGAGCACCGGGATATACACATTCTTCCATGAAGTGAATTTACCGGACAAAAAAAGGCGCCTTCCGGAGAAGACGCCTTCTATTATGCTGCTTAATTATCGCTTACTTCGATTTCCACTGGATCGGAATAGCCATTCGCACGGCCACCGGCTCGCCACGGTTCAGGGCCGGGTGGAACTTCATCTGCTTGGCCCATTCAACCGCTATCTGATCCAGGTCCGGATAGCCCGAACTTACCGCAATCTTGGTGCGCTGCGGATCAACGTCGCCATTCTTGGTCACGAAAAACTCGATCTTCGTGGTCACGTCAACCCTGGCGCGCGCGATGTATGACGGCATCTCGGGACGCGGAGGCATGCTCTTCACCTTGGGCATCACCTCGGCCACCATCAGGAACTCCTGAACCTCTTCCTTCACCTCATCCTGAACCGGCACTTCCGGGATCAGATCTGGCGGCGGAGGCGTTGTTTCGTCGATGGTGATGTCCTCGGAAACCTCTTCCTGGGCCGCAATCGGCACGCTCGGCTTGGACAGCGCTTTCGGCGGAGGCGGAATCACGACCTCCGGCGGAAGCTCGAGGGCTTCCATCGCGGCCTCTTCACGCACAGCCACCTCACCGCTGAAAGACGGCGTAGCGATGATGAATATTATATGACCGACCAGCGAAATGATGGCGCTCATCATGAAAAACTTGCCGTAGCGCTGCTTGAACTTGAAGTTCGCGGTCTCGACTACACCCGTGCTAACGGCTTTTTGAGTGCTGTTTTCAGTCATAGTCTGCCCCCTATCTCCTCAGGTCCAAGGTTTCTTTTTCCAGGGTGGTGGCGAACATGACCTGTACTGTGTTGGCCTGTTTCAGCATTTCAAGCGCCAGATTGATCTTACGGTAGGGAATATTACGATCGGCGCGGAAAGCGATGAGGATTTTGCCCTTAAGCTCGGCCGATTCCAGTTTAAGCCTTTCGATCAGGGCACTCTGCTTCGCCGGGTCGGTTAAGTCATACGCGACATCGTCAACGTACAGCCACCCCTCCTCGTTTATTCCGGGAGTGGCCGGATCGTCCCTGTTAACCCAGACATGCAGAATGTTTTTACTCTTGAACTCGGTTTTCTTGAGCGCCGCCGCCTCAGGCCAGGCGATCTTGAGCGGCGTCTCCTTGCGGAAAACCGTAGTCACCAGGAAAAATATCAGCAGCAGGAAGGCAATATCCGACAAGGACGACGTGGGCACGGCTGCTCCCACCCCGCTCTTTCGTTTCAAGCCTCCCATCTTTTTTGCACGAACATCCACCTTCGGCTCCTTTCAATCGGTATTCCAGGAACGCGCTGCATCCGCCCATGGCGGCGCGCAGACGTTCAGGTTCCGAAGTTTATTCTCCGAGCATCTGCAGGGAGATACGGGAGGCTTCGGCTTCCTGCAACTCGTCCAGCACCTGCACCATCATGTTGTATGTGGCGTCCGGGCTGGTCTTGACCGCGGCAATGACTTTCGGGTTGAGCGAAATCTCCTGACGCATCCGCTCGGCCAGACCATCCACCGGGATCGGGGGTTCGTCCGGGTTCTTGCCCTTTTTCAGGATCACCCGCCCGTCCGGCTGCACCATTATATGGAGCATGTTTTTCTGGCTGATCTGGACTTCCTCGGCCTTGGATTCCGGTAACATCATCTCCAGACCCTTTTCCTCGTTAAATACAGTCGTGACGAGGAAAAAGATAAGGAGCAGGAATGCAATATCGGCCAGCGACGCGGTCGGGCACTCGGGCATGCCTTCATCTTTTTTTCTCAACAGCATTTAATTGCCCTCCGGCTGATCCGCCGAATCGTGAACTCAACTTGTAAGATTAGCAGTTTAATCGATTGAACCTCAGCTTGAACAGGCTTTATTTACCCTGTTTTTCAAGCTGGATCACGGTCTCAACGATATTCTGCGAGCTTTCTTCCATGTCGAGGATCAGGCGGTCGACCCTGGTTACGAAATAGTTGTGGGCCATCTGGACCGGCAGGGCGATGGTCAGACCGGCGGCGGTCGTGATCAGCGCTTCCTTGATACCGCCGGCCACGGCCTGCGGGCTGACTTCACCCATCTTCTCGATGACGGCGAAGGCGTTGATCATACCGGACACCGTCCCGAGGAACCCGAACATCGGGGCGATCGAAATGATAGTGGCCATGGAGATCAGACCGCGCTCCAGGAAGGCCAGCTCGATTGTACCGGTGTTCTCGATGGCCTTGAGCACGCGCTCGCTGCCCTCTTTAACCTTGCGCAGACCGGCTAACATGATAGCGGCGACCGGACCCTCGGTGTTCTCACAAAGCTCCACCGCGCCCTGGATGTTCTTCTCGGCCATGAAAGCGTTGACCTGCTTCAGCAGACGGCGGGTCTTCACGCCGGCCATCGTCAAAGTGACATACTTCACGATGATCAGGGCCAGTCCCCAGATGGAGCAGAACGCCAGCGGAATCATGAAAATACCACCGTTTACGCAGAACTGTCCGAAGGGAGTGGAGAAGAACCACTGGCTCAGGTTGTTATACAGAAGCCAATTAATCATTGTACCGCGACCTCCGCCTTAAGAATTAGGGATAAGAGAAATATGGCAGGCAATTCCTTAATACCTAAAGATAAAGCTCCTTTTTGATCAAGGTTTTCTAAACTACCATCCGGTAAAATACTTGTCAAGCAATTTTTCTGAAAAATTACAGGTTCAGGTTACTGTACTTTCGTATTTTTTTACCCTTTACGCTTTCAAATGTTTTCTTTTCGCGTCTTTAATCTTTATATCGAACGAATTTGCACCATAAATAGTTACCACCCGGATATTACGCTCATTAATCGCAAGCCGCCCAATGGCCCGGGTGAAACTCCACCATATCCGGAATATCCATCCCGGGCTTCAGCGGAATCCTCTCTGTTGAACAATCTGCACCGTATCCGGCCGCTGTCAGCAGCGTGTTCGTGTAGGGATGCAGCGGACGGCGGAAAAGATCATTTTTCGCCGCCAGTTCCACCAGCCGCCCGCTCTTCATGACAGCCACCCGGTCACTGATAGCCCGCACCACACCCAGATCGTGGGAAATGAACAGGATCGACAGGCCGAGGCTGTCTTTAAGATCCTGCAACAGTCTGAGTATCTGGCCCTGGATCGAAAGGTCGAGAGCCGAGACCGGTTCATCCGCCACCACGAAATCAGGCCCAGCGGCGATGGCGCGTGCAATGGCCACCCTCTGCCGCTGCCCCCCGCTGAACTCGTGAGGATATCGAAAGGCGTGCTCATCATTCAGGCCCACACGGCTAAGAAGCGCGGCCACGCGTTCGCGCAGGGCGGCTCCCGTAAGTCCCAGATGCAGTCGCAATGGCTCGGCCAGAGTTTGAAAAACGGTGAAACGCGGATTTAGAGAGCCGAGCGGGTCCTGGAACACCATCTGCATCCGCCGCCTCAGACGGCGCAGTTCGCCGGACGATAGCGCCGACAGCTCACGGCCGTCGAACAACACTCTCCCGGCATCCGGCTGCTCCAGAGCCAGCAGCAGACGGCCCGTGGTGCTCTTGCCGCAGCCGCTTTCCCCCACCAGGGCCAGAATCTCGCCACTCCCCACCGACAGGTCAACTCCGTTCACAGCTCTGACCATCTTGCGGCCATAGCCCTTGACCAGCGCATGACATTCTATCAGCGGCGCGGAAGCATTCATCAAAATGTACCTTCCGTCTCTGCCGCAAGATAGCAGCGCACCAGATGTCCGGCCTGGCCGCCGTATGGTTTAAGACTCTGGCTGTTCTCGCAACCCGGCGCGGCCAGCGGGCATCGGTTGCGGAAACGGCACCCCGGCAACCATTCCCCGGGAAGCGGCACCTGTCCCGGGATGCTCCGCAGTTCGCCGTCCTCTGCCGGTACGCACTCGAGCAAAGCGCGGGTGTAAGGATGGCCCGGCTTTGCAAACAGCCGTCCGGCCGGGGCGCTTTCCACTATCTGACCGGCGTACATGACCGCCACACGGCCGGCCAGGCTGCGTACCAGCCTCAAATTATGAGTAATGAGCAGAAGAGCCAGTCCCCGTTTTTCGCATAACCCGGCCAGAAGATCGATTATCTGGCGCTCTACAGTAACATCCAGCGCCGTTGTCGGCTCATCCGCTATCAGGAGTTCGACTCCCGTGCACAATGCCATGGCGATCACGGCCCGCTGTTTCTGGCCCCCGCTCAACTGATGCGGATAGCTGTCGAATACTCTGCGGCTTTCTTCCAGACCGGCCGCGGTCAGCGCTTCAAGCGACCGTTTCAACGCCTCTTCGCGGCTTGACCGGTGATGGGCGAGGTATGTCTCGATTATCTGATCCCCCACCCGAAACAGCGGATCGAGCGCCGCCGAGGGATCCTGGAACACCATGCCGATCTTCCCGCCCCGCACCCGGCGCATTTCCGAGCGGCTCAGACGGCCCAGTTCGAGGCCATCCAGCCGTAAAACACCCGCTTTTGAACAGCCGGCATCCGGAGGCATAGCCCGGAGGATTGAAAGAGCAGTCAGAGTCTTTCCGCAACCGCTTTCCCCCACCAGAGCCAGGCACTCTGAACGATACAGTTCAAAACTGACATCCTCCACCGCTCTGACACCCGAGGCCAGAGTCACCTCAAGCCCCTCGACCTCGAGCAGCGGACTGACTTGCCTGGAAGAAACCATTCTGATCTCCATACGATACAAACCGCCGCGCACCGTGCGTCCGGCCGGCCGACTCCTCCGCTGGCTTTTCACTGCTTTTCACGCCCACTCTTGCTGACAGGACAACAATCAGTTATTTTAATTCGATATTCCGCAGGGCACAAGATACTCGGGCGCCGCCCGTTGAAGATGTTAAATTGTCTACCGGCAAAACTCATGAAGGAGCGAGGGAATGGGCAAAGGCGATAAAAAAACCAAGCGCGGAAAGATATATCGTGGCACTTTCGGCAAGAGCCGCCCGCACAAGATCGAGAAGCAGGAAAAGGAAAGCGGCAAGAAATAGCGCGCTCCCGGAACACCTGAAAGACAAACGGCGTGAGGTCATTCGCACCTCACGCCGTTTGTTTCATTACTATTTATTTTGCTGGATTCAGACGGCTTCTTTAAGGGCTTTGCCGGAGGTGAACTTTACAACCTTGCGCTGCGGGATACGGATGGTCTTGCCTGTCTGGGGATTGCGACCCTCACGCGCCTTCCGGGTAACAACCGAGAATGTCCCGAAGCCCACCTGGGTGTACTTGCCACCTTTCTTCAGGCTTTTGGTGATGGTGTTGAACACGCTGTCGATGGCCTCTCCGGCGGCTTTCTTGGAAATACCAACACTGGTAGCCACGGCATCGATCAGTTCGGCCTTAGTCATGGAGAAATCCTCCAATAAAAAGTTGTGAGTGGCGGGGGACACGAACGTTTATACTGCCGGAATCAACTTACATTCCCCAGACCTTTTATCTGTAAGCCTTTGCTAAGTGTATAACGGTTTAAAGCCGCTTGTCAAGCCTGAAATATCAATTTTGGAGGAAAAAATGAAAAAAACATTAAAAAACCCTCTTTTTTGAATACCACTCCTTCACCGTTTGCTTTTGCGCCCGACCATGCGCCGCCTGAACTGATTGATTATAAATTAATAACCAGCCCTGCGTCAAGAAAAGCTCCTCTAAGTCTATCCGAGGTTTAAAGGTGTGCTGATTTCACAATTTCAATTCAAACAAAGAAAAATCATCCACTGAATCACACGAATGGCCTCTAATTTATTGTTCTTCAAGTCAGTCAGCCTTATGCAGGGGCAGGGCGCGCCGTGCCCGAAAAGCCTTTCATGGGCAAGGCATGCTCCGCGCCAAAAAATAGTTTCGACGATTTATCATAACTGTCCGGGGAAAAACCGGAACATAGGAGCTGTTTGTTGAGCTGTCAGCCGATCAGAGAGACCAGGCTTGTCAGGACAGGGATTTCATGTCCTTTTCCGTCTTGTGGAAAAGGACCAAAAGACGCTGGGGGCCGTAAACTCGCAACGGGCACGGTGGAATAGTAAGCTATGGCGTGCGCGGCTCTTTTACACGCTGCCCTGGTTGCGGGGCGGCATTGCGCGCCAGCGCCGCCCGGTGACAAGGGAGCGGAATTAACGATCCGTATACACTTAAGCCGGAAAAACAGGCGCGGTCCGGACGAGTTGCGCGGCCCCGCTGGCTTTGCTGCCTTCGCCAAAACGAAAGCAGATCAAGCTGTTACAACAACCATAAAAAAATATTCGCTGATAAATTCCCCGGACAGCAATGACAATTTATGAATAATCCGGATTAAACCGTATCCATCAAAAATAAAAGGGGCACGGCAAGCCATGCCCCTTTATATTTCATTCAATTTCAGCGCGTTGCAATCTCAATAAACAATCATATCTGTTATTAAAAAGTTCCTCCAGGTTTTCGTCCTGGCTATCCTCTGACTCATCACCTGCCGAACTGCCCGCTCAGGTCCCGTCCCACGTTCAGGCTTAGACGGCTGAGTTCTATGTGGTAATCATAAACCGAGTTGATGTAATTGACCTCGGCCTGGGAGTAATCCACCTGCGCCTGGCGAAGCTGCAAAAGACTGGAGGCTCCCAGACGGTAGCGTTCCTGCTCCAGTTCCAGTGACTGCCGGGCGAGCTGCTCGCTCTCGCCCAGCGTCACATGCCGCCGGTACAGGCGCTCAAGCTCCAGCAAACCGGCCCGCACCTCGCGCTCTATGTCCAACCGTCTGGCCGACAGATCGAGGTTCAGGTTATTCAGCGCGATTTCCGTGTTCCGGTTGCCGCGGAAACGGGAAAAGGCGTCCAGGATGTCCCAGCTCATATTGAAATTCAGACCGCGGCTCTGCACCTGGTTCGGCAGAAAGTCCAGTCCGTCCTTGCTCCGCGAATAGCTCGCCCCGACGCCCAGCGATGGCAGATAGGCCAGACGTCCCATCCATAGATTGCCCTCCTGCTGATGGATCTGCAATTCAAGGGTCTTGATGTCCGGGTGGGTCTTGATCGCCTCCTGACTCAGCTCATCCGCATTCATCGTCAACGGCTTGACCTCGAAATCATCCATCAGTGAATACTTCGCCGCCAACTGCCCGCCCATCACACGGTTCAGGTCCATGCGGGCGGTGGCCAGCGCATTCTCGTACTGAACGATCAACAGTTCCTGGTTCTTCACCTCGATCTCCGCCTGTAGCACATCCAGACGGGTCACCGAACCCACCGAAAAACGAGCCTCGGCCAGACGGAGCTGCTCGCGGCGCTGGTCTGCCTGACGCTGGGCGGCTAACAGAAGCTTCCTGTTGCGCAGAACGTTGAAATACGCCTGACGGACCTGATTGACCACGGTCAGCTCGGAACTGTAAATTCGGCTCAATCGTTCGTTTTTGAAAAACCGGGCATTGCGCATTTCGAAATAATTCTCCGCCCGGTTGAAAAGCGTGAAATTGAGGTTCAGGCTGCCGTAAGAGCTCTTGCTTATTCCGCCGCTGGTCCTGATAGTTCCGCTCTGGTCAACGTATGAACTGTTGCGGTTCGACTGCCCGAGACCAAAACTGCTGCGCATGGTGGGCATGTAGTTGCTCCAGGCGCTGAGCAGTTCTCCGGTGGCGGCGCGCAGGTTTTCTTTCGATTTGCGATGGTTCGGGCTGTCGGCCAGGGCGCGCTCGATGCATTCCCGCAGGGAAAGCACCGGCCCCTCGCTTTCTCCGCTCTGTCCGGCCACCGCCTCGGATATTCCGCGGCTGACCGGGAAAAGCACCGACAGGTTGTAGTCATGGAAAAACGGAGTTGGAGACTCGAAAAGACCTGTCTTTCCGCCGGCGGATTCCGCTTCGACGGCGGCCGGATCGATTCCGGCTGCTGCGGATGCTGCACTTGCGGTCAGAAGCCCCACGGCTAACAACATTGCGTAGACACCTGTTTTGAACATCAATATTCCTCCGCTTGCGTTGACACGTGTCACCTGGATTAATTTCATTCGGTGGTCTGATTATAAAGGGCGCTTGTAGTATTAGACAAACCAGAGGCGGGAATTGTTTCATTTCTTTTGCGGCATGTTTTCCTGAACCTTTTGAGCCAGCCTGCAATCGACTCGATAGAAACTTTTGACTTCAGCGTCTTCCGCTCCGCCGCCCCGCAACCCATACCAGCAGCGAACCAGCGGCAACCATCGCTGCCCCGGCTATAAGCCATGCCAGCGGGACATCACCGGCCGCATCCACCCAGGCCTGCCCCTCAAGCGCCGGGCGGTTTACGAGAATCAGGGCCAGGGCGTTGTTGGTCAGGTGCATGGCTATCGCGGGCCAGAGCGAGCCGCCTGCCGCAGCGGCCCATGAAATAAGCATTCCTGTCAGCGCCAGCACCGTCATGCGATGCGGATCAAGATGAAACAGCCCGAAAAGCAGCCCGGTCAGCAGGACTGAAACGGCAAAACCGTACCTGCGCAACGCCGCTCGCAGCAGCAGGCCACGGAACATGGCCTCTTCAAAAAACGCCGGGACTACCGCCAGGGCCAGGAGCGCCATGAGAAACGATCCGCTGTCTGTCACCCTCAAAATTTCGTTCAGGCCCTCCATATATCCGGGCGGCGGCGGGAACAGCCGCGCCTGCCAGGCTTCCAGTTGCGGCGCCACAGTCACCAGACCGGCGCCCGCCAGCACCCCGCCGGCCAGAGCGGAGACCGGAGCAGGATACAGGCCCAGACTGGCTGTGAGACTGTACCGGCCGTTTAGAAAAAGGATGGCGAGCGGAAGACCCAGGCTGATAAGCTCGATTGTTAGCGCTCCGGCGAAGCGGTCCGGAATCTGCCCCGTTCGCGGCATCAGAAAATCAAGGGCATTCAGGCGCGCCAGCAGCATGAGAAGGGCGAGCGTGCAGACCAGTGTCAGCAGCGCCGCCTGGAACGAAGGGAGCCGGGGTGTGGCCTGCTGATTCTCGGGACCTGAGTCCGGGCTCTCACAACCGGTTCCGGCATTCTCATCCATCCGGGGCCATTCCTTGAACGGACGGCCAGTTGCGGCCGGTCCATTTGTTGTCAGACAGGGGGATGCTTCTGTTTCCGGCGGCATGCGAGGGCATGGCGCGGCAGCTCAAAGCTCCGCCCGCAGCCCGGCCCGCTCGCTCACCAGTTCGAGGAAAGGACGGATCGGATCGGTATCCAGGTGAAAATCGCCCAGACGGAACTGGGGCAGGTTTTCGTGCCAGTCCGAGCCGCCCGTGGCGAGAAGCCCGAGCTGACTGGTAAAAGCCTCGACCCGCTGAATCTGTCCGGACGTGAGCTGCGGACGGTAGACCTCCACTCCCATCAGCCCGTCCGCCGCAAGACACTCCACCAGCGGTTCAAATCCCTCCGGAGACGGGTGAGCCAGCACGCTGACTCCACCCGCGTTATGGATCAGCTCCAATACCCTCCGGGTCTCAGTCAGTTCGTACTCCACATAAGCCGGAGCGCCCGTTCCAAGATACCGGACGAAAGCTTCCTTGAAACTGCGGACATAGTTGTATTTGATGAGCAGACGGGCGATCAGCGGACGGCCGACTGTCTGGTCCGGGGGAATCCGGTCCAGCTCATCGATCGGAATGCTGACATTCAGATGATCCAGGAGCTGAAGGATCTTGCGGGCGCGCTCCATGCGTCTGCCCCGCGACCGGCTGAGATGTTCGAGAAGGGTCTTATCCTCCGTGTCCAGCGCGTAACCCAGAACATGTATGTCCCGGCCCTCGAAATCCGTGCTGAACTCCACCCCGGCGATGAAAGGAAACCAGGCCTTGTCAGCCTCGCCCTGGCATTCCCGGACGTGATTGACCGTATCGTGATCCGTGATCGAAATAAGGTCCAGGCCACCCTGTGCGGCGAAAGAAAATATCTCGCGTGGGCTGTGCCTCCCATCAGAATAACTGCTGTGCAGATGCAGATCGGCTCGCATCAGATTTCCCGGTTACATATTTTCAGTTGACTTCCATAACAGTATTCCTGCTTTGGATACCCCGCAGGATCAATCCAGTTTCAGCACCGCCAGAAAAGCCTCCTGCGGAATCTCCACCCGCCCGACCTGCTTCATCCGGCGCTTGCCCTCGCGCTGCTTTTCGAGCAGCTTGCGCTTGCGGGTGATATCTCCGCCGTAGCACTTGGCGGTCACGTTCTTGCGCATCGGGCGCACAACCTCACGCGCGATAATCTTGCCGCCAATCGCCGCCTGAAGAACCACCTCGAACATTTGCCGCGGGATCAGCTCCTTGAGCTTTTCGATCAGGCGCTTGCCCCAGACACGGCTTTTCTCGCGGTGCGTGATAGCGCTCAACGCGTCCACCACCTCGCTGTTGACCAGTATATCAAGGCGCACCAGGTCGGAAACCCGGTACTCCAGGAACTCGTAATCGTAGCTGGCGTAGCCGCGGGAGACAGTTTTGAGACGGTCGTAGTAATCGAGCAGTATCTCCGACAGCGGCAGCACGAAAAACAGCTCGACCTTGTTCTGGTCCAGGTATTTCATCTCCTTGAACTCACCGCGGCGCTCCCGGCAGAGCTCCATCACCGGGCCGATAAAATCCGCGGGCAGGTAGATTCGCAGCGTGACCATCGGTTCTTCGATATTATCGATCAGGGCGCGGTCTGGCATGGCGGCGGGGTTCGAAAGCTCCAATACCTCGCCGCTGGTCATCAGCACGCGGTAACGCACGTTGGGCACGGTGGCCAGAATGCGCACATCGTGCTCTCGGCTAAGCCGCTCCTGCACTATCTCCATGTGCAGCAGCCCGAGGAAGCCGCAACGGAAACCGAAACCCAGGGCGGCCGAGACCTCGGGTTCGTAGCTCAGCGACGCGTCGTTCAGGCGCAGTTTCTCCAGCGCCTCCTTCAGATCGTCGTAATCCTCATTGTCCACCGGGTAGACCGCGGCGAACACCATCGGCTTGACCTCCTTGTAGCCGGGCAGCGGGGCCGGGGCCGGGTTGGCGGCGTCGATTATCGTGTCTCCCACCCGCGTGTCGCTCAGTTTCTTTATCTGGGCCACCACATAACCCACCTCTCCCGCCTCCAGCCTCGGCATCTTCACCGGCCGAAGGCGCTGGTAGCCCACTTCTATCACCTCGTACTCGGCTTTAGTGGCCATCAGACGGATATTCATTCCCGGCGCGAGCGCCCCGTCCATCACCCGCACCAGGGGCACCGCACCGCGGTACTGGTCGAACGTGCTGTCAAAGATCAGGGCGGTCAGCGGCTTGCCGGCGTCCCCTTTCGGCGGCGGGATGCGCTCTACGATCGCCTCCAGCACAGCCTCGATCCCGATCCCGGCCTTGGCGCTCACCTGAAGGATCTCCTCGCGCTCCACGGCCAGAAGGTCTTCCATCTCCGCGCACACCTCGTCGATCATGGCCGCCGGAAGGTCGATCTTGTTGATCACCGGGATGATTGTAAGGTTGTGGTCCATGGCCAGGAGCAGGTTGCTCAGGGTCTGGGCCTGCACCCCCTGGGTGGCGTCAACCACCAGCAGCGCGCCCTCGCAGGCGGCCAGGCTGCGGCTGACCTCGTACGAGAAATCCACGTGCCCCGGCGTGTCGATCAGGTTGAACTCATAGCCGCCGCCATCCGCCGCCTGGTAGTCCATCCGTACGGCGTGGCTTTTTATCGTTATCCCGCGCTCGCGCTCCAGGTCCATGCTGTCGAGCACCTGCGCCCGCATGTCCCGCGATTCCACGGTGTGCGTGCTTTCGAGCAGCCTGTCGGCAAGCGTGGATTTACCGTGGTCTATATGTGCAATGATACAGAAATTCCGGATACGGTCGAGTTTCATAAATTGTTTCTTTGTCCCTTCTGCTCTTTCAAAACTGTGTTCTTACCAGGCGATGCACCGCGTGAAAAAGATGATCCGCCTTAAGTGGATACTCAAGTTTTTCACCTGAACGGCGGCGTTTCTATTTACCCAATGCCCGGTTCAAAATGTCCTTCAGGTCGAACGAATTGTAATTTTTCCCTATCCGGCTGACCGCCCCGCTCGCGCCCCAGGTTTCCAGTTCCAGGGTGCGCGCCTCGTGGATCGCCTTGACAAAACTGAACAGCGGGGCCTCACGGCTCAACCAAAGGCTCACTTGCCGGCCCTTGGCATCCTCCACCAGCATTCTGCGCGTGGAAAGGATTCCACCTTTCAGCGCCAGGCTCTCCTCAGCCTGTTCCTTTGAGGATATGCCTTTCCGCGTCCCCTCACGTATCGAGGCCACCAGCTCATCCAGGTCAATCCCCAGGCCGAAACGCGTGGCCAGGGTCGTCCCCAGGCTGACCAGTCCAGCCGGGACCTCCTGGGCCTCGGAATCGCCCATCTTGAGCACCACTTTTTTCGCGGTCAACCCCAGGCTTTCTCCGGCCGGGTACAGCCCCATGGCGGTCAGGCTGTCCCCATTCTGCCCCGCCACTGTCAATTCGAGCCAGATATGCGGCGCGCCCTCGAACTGCTCTTTGCCCACCACGGCCAGCCGGAACATTTTCGGCCTGTCCATGCTCTTGCCGCTCACCTTGTAGCTTGACCAGGCTCCCACCTGTGGCGGACTGAGCAGGGCCTTGAGATCGAGGTCTCCGCCGGCTGCCGCAAGCATGGTTGAAAGATCCAGGCTTAAGAAGGCGGCAAGTATCAGAATCCTGTGGCGCATTTCCTTTTTCCCCTATCGATCCGGTCTATCCCGATTCCGCAGGCAGAAAGTTAACCATCCAGGGCCTCTCGGGCAAGCTCAACCTTTGCTCATGTATCCTTATAAAAATCGGCCCCCGCCGTTAGCATCAAGCAGGGGCTGACATTACGCGCCTGAATATGCCTTCCGCTCTCAACCCAGTTTTTTCAGGGACTCGCGGATGAAAGCCGGAAGGTCATCCGGCGTGCGGCTCGACACCAGGGCGCCGTCCACCACCACCTCGCGGTCGAAAAACATCCCGCCAGCATTAAGCGCGTCCTGCGCAATCCCCGGCAGGCAGGTCAGCTTCCGTCCTTTAAGCACATCGCAGCTCACCAGAAGCTGCACCGAATGACAGATTATGAACACGGGCTTGTCATAAAGAAAAAAATCCCGCGTGAATTCCAGCGCCTCCCTGTATCGCCGCAGCTTGTCCGGGCTGTAGCCTCCCGGGATCAGCAGGGCATCATAATCCGCTGCGTTTTCCCCGGCCACAGCCTTGTGGACCAGCACCTCCAGGCCATCTTTCTTGCCTTTGACAGTCACCCCGGCCTTTATTCCCACAGTCACGACCTCGTGGCCGGCCTTCGAAAACGCCTCCACCGGAGCGCTGAACTCCGAGTCCTCAAACATATCGGCGATTATCGCCGCGACTTTCGCCATTTTCTCTCCCCCCGTTTGATGTACATGAAAACACCGCCATTAACCTTAGGGGAAAACCGGCCTTCCGGTCAAGGCAGTCCGGCAGAGGTGAGCATCACCGGAGGCTCGAACCGCAGCAGCGCCCGTCCTCCCGACAGACGGACCATCGACGGCTCGCAGCCCGCAAGCCCGGTCACCTCCTGTATGTCACGCTCGCGGGTCAGCACCCAGCGCACGTCACGCCCCAGGTAATCACGGATATCCTCCCGCTCCGGGTCGAAACGCACGGCCTGACGGCCGCTGTAGAACAGGAACGACGGCGCCCAGCTACGATAAAACAGCACCCGGCCGCTGTCCTGGCCTGTTGCAGGACAGGCCGCGGCCAGCTCGCGCACCGCGTTCAGTTTCTCAACCCGCGGCAGCACCGCCCCGGTGGTCAGGCTGAAAAGCGCGGCCATCCCTAACGCGGCGGCCGCGGTCCACAGATTCGGCCTTCGGCGGAGGACCAGTCCGGCGGCGGCTATCAGCGCCAGCGGAGACAGAGCAAGCAGGACCAGACCGGAATCCACATGCACTTTGCGCGGCAGTATAACCAGTCCGGCGGTCAGCGCGGCCAGCGCGGCCAGGGCGGTCCCCCAGCCGAACAGCAGCCTGGCGCGCCTGGAAACGCCCTCCTCCAGGTCCGCCATGAACCGTCCGGCCAGCACGGCCAGTGCCGGGTACAGCGGCAGCACGTAATTGGGCAGCTTGGCCCGGCTGAAACTGAAAAACATCAGCATCCCGAACAACCAGCACCAGAGGAACAGGCCGCTCCGCGCCTCCTTGTCCGGCTCCCTCCCCAGCACTATTCCCCTCACCGCGCCCGCCGTGCGGGTCAGCCCTCCAGCCAGGGCCGCGGTCCAGGGGAATGTTCCGGCTAACAGCACCGGCAGGTAGTAATACAGCGGCCCCTCGTGTTGCCAGCGGTCGGTGAAATAGTGCTGGATGTTCCGGTTCAGGAAGATTTCGGTGATGAAGCTCATCCCATGACGGCCGTACATCCAGACAAACCAGGGCGCTGCCGCAACCAGAAAAATGACCGCCCCGCGCACCAGCCCCAGGCGCGCCATGCCACGCCAGTCCCGCGAAAGGACAAAAAACAGAAAGACAGTCAGGCCGGGAAGTATCGCACCCAGCGGTCCCTTGGCCAGGAACCCCAGCGCGCAGCCCAGATAGAGCCCCAGATAGCTCCTCCATGCCTGATTGAACTTCCGCTCGCCCAGTCCGCTCCCGGCGAAACCCCACAGGGCGACCAGCACCCCCAGGGCTAACAGCATGTCCGGCACAGCCGCGCGCGCGTAGACTGCGCTCTGGAGCATCGCCGCGGCGGCCAGACCCGCATGCAGCCCGGCCCGTTGCCCGTAAAGCCGCGCACCCAGCGACAGGCACAGCAGGCTGAACGCCAGGGCCGCCGCGGCGCTCGGCAGGCGCGCCGCCAGCTCGCTCTTTCCCAGAGCGGAGATCGAGAGGCATTGCAGGAAATATATCCCCACGGGCTTGCCCCAGCGCGGCTCGCCGTTGAACACCGGGTCAAGCCAGTCGCCGCGGTCTATCATCTCCATGGCCGAGGCCGGGTAATAGCCCTCATCCGGATCGAACAGCGCCGGGCGTCCCAGGAACGGCAGGCTGACAAGAAGGCTCAGCGCGCCAACTGCAACGAAATGGCGCAGAGGAGAAACTCTCCCCCGCGCCGGTCCTGTACTTTCGGTCTGTACGCTCAAACGCACCCGCTCCTGTCCTGTTCTCGGGACAGCGCTATTTTTCAGCCGCCAGGGCTTTTTCTATCGCCTGCACCACCGCGGGATCATCCGGAGTGGTTTTAGGCGCGAACCGCGCGATCACGCGGCCCTGACGGTCTATCAGGAACTTGGTGAAATTCCAGGGTATCTCGCCGCCGAAACCCGGATTGGTCTCCTCGGAGGTCAGGTAGGCGTACAAAGGATGTATATCCTCGCCCTTGACCGAAATCTTGGAGAACAGCGGGAACGTCACGCTGTAGGTCATGCTGCAGAACTGCTTTATCTGGCTGTCCGTGCCCGGCTCCTGCGCGTTGAAATTGTTGGCCGGGAAAGCCAGCACCGTAAACCCGCGGTTCGCGTAATTCTCATACAGCGTTTCCAGCGCCTCGTACTGCGGGGTCAGCCCGCACTTGCTGGCCGTGTTGACCAGCAGGATCACCTGGCCCTTGTACTGCGCCAGGTCCACTTCTGTTCCATCGATGTCCTTCATCTTGAAACCGAGCGGCATATTCCTGGCAGCCTCAGCGGCCAGCGCTACACCGGCGAATGCCAAGGCGAAAACGAATGCCGCCTGAATGATCCTGCGCATGACTGCACCTCCATCAATAAATTTTTCCGGACCTTTTCCGGGGAAAGGCAAAGTAATAACGCATGCCTTTCAAATGCAATATTTATGAAGGTTTGTCAAGGGCCGGGCGCCCGGACAGGTTTATCCGTGACGCTTGAAAAAGCGCGGAATGACAAAGGGCGTGCGGGCCTTGTACTCCAGGTAGGCCGGCCCGAAACGCAGTTCCAGCTCTTTTTCTTCCACCAGACGGTGATAAAGAGAGCCGAAAACCGCACCCGCGATGAACGCTATTGTCCCGAGTACAGGCGAGCTGATCAGAGTCAGCAGCCCCAGGTAGTAGAGCATGGCCCCAAGCTGAATCGGGTTGCGGCACAGGCTGTAGGGGCCGGAGGTGATGAGCCTGACCGTTGGAGCCACCGGCGCAGGAGTTCCCCCGCCCGCGCGCCACTGAGTGAGCACCGAGGCAACCAGCAGAAAGATTCCGGTGACCAGGACAATCCAGCCCGGAACCTGATACAGGATTCGAGGATAACCGGCCGGAGGCTGGTCAAGATGCAGCACGCGGCCGAGATAAAGAAACAGCAGGGGAATGACACAGAGGAACAGGGCCGCCCCGAAAGCCAGAGAGACCAGCTTGCGGCCGGGCGAGGCCGGCCGGGCCGCGAGGGACAGCAAGGTGCGGATCAACAGGCCTGGCATGAGCGCCTCCTTTCGCAGGGGCAATACCTCAGACCGTAATCCAGTTTATGTATTATTCTGAAAGCTATCCGGGGAAAATCTGGTGATTCCGTGGTTTGATACATATTGTAACTGCTTGATCTGCTTTCGTTTCGGCGAAAGCAGCAAAGCCAGAGGGGCCGCGCAACTCGTCCGGGCCACGCCTGTATTTCCGGCTTAAGTGTATATGGAGCATTGATACCGCTCCCTTGTCACCGGGCGGCGCTGTCGCGCAATGCCGCCGGACTGTTGAGCTTCAACTGGCCTTGGAGTTAACAGTTCTTTTACACGCTGCC
>CAYYNT010000068.1:0-26569 GCA_964473155.1 uncultured Gemmatimonadales bacterium
ATCAACGAGCTGAACATGTGCTGCCCCAACATGTCGTTCAACGTGGAGCTGGCCAAGGACAAGGGCGCCGAGAGCCACAAAACGGGCGCCAGCCTGGGACAGCAGGAGCGCGAGATACAGGCCATTATCCGGGCGATCAAGGCCGAGACGAAAATTCCTCTCTGCGTGAAGCTCACCCCGGAGGGCGGCCGTCAGGACATCGTGGCCCAGGCCTGTTTCGAGGCCGGGGCCGATATGGTCTGCGGCGTCGCCAACCGTCTGGCCCTGGCCGCCATGCGGGTGGATCAGCCCGGCAAGAGCACGATCGCACTGCAGGACGAGCAGGGCATGTACTGCATGAACAGCTACTGGATCAAGCCCCTGGCCCTGCGCGATGTCTACATGATGCGCAAGAAAGTCGGCCCGCAGCCCGCGCTGCTCGGAACCGGCGGGGTGACCACCTGGCGCGACGGGGTCGAGATGATGATGGCCGGGGCGGACCTGGTCGGTTTCTGCTCGGCCACGATCATCTATGGCTTCTCGTTCTTCCCGGAGTTCTTCCGCGGATTCAAGCAGTATATACAGGAAATGGGCTACAAGAAGCCCATCGACATGCGCGACAAGATCCTCCCCACGATCAAGAGCGCGCCCGAGCTGACGATCTACGAGGGCTACGCTAAGAAGAAAGAGGATCACCTGTCCGCTCCCTGCGACTATGCCTGTCCGCACCACGTGCCGGCCCAGGCCTATGTGCGTCTGGTGGCCCAGGAGAAGTTCGAGGAAGCGTACCAGATGATCACCAGTAAGAACCCGCTTCAGCATGTCTGCGGGTATATCTGCAACCATCCCTGCGAGGAGGCGTGCAGCCGCGGCCTGAAAGACGAGCCGATCCGTATCCGCGCGATCAAGCGTTTCGTGATGGACAAGGCGGCGGCCGAGGGCTGGAAGCCCAACCTGGAGCAGGCCCCGGCCAACGGCATGCAGGTGGCGGTTATCGGTTCCGGACCGGCCGGTATCAGCGCCGCCTCCAGCCTGGCGCGCGCGGGTTATGCGGTGACAGTGTTCGAGCGCGAGGCCAAGGGCGGCGGTATGCTGCGCTACGGCATCCCGGAGTTCCGTCTGCCGCGCACCCTGATCGACCGCGAGCTGGACTGGCTGGCCAGTCTGGGAGTCAAGTTCGAGTACAAGAAGTCCCTGGGCAAGGATTTCAGCCTGGCGGACCTTCGCGCCAGAGGGTTCAAGGCGGTCTGCATGACTGTCGGCACCCAGGCCGGCGTGACTCTTGGCATTCCCGGCGAGGACGCGCCGCAGGTGTATTCGGCGGTGGATTTCATCCGCGAGAACGCCGCCGGACGGACCCCGAAAATCGGTAAGAAAGTGGCTATCGTGGGCGGCGGGTTCACCGCCGTGGACGTGGCCCGTATCTGCGCCCGCCTGGGTGTGGAGAATATCTATATCGCTTACCGCCGGACCAAGGATGAAATGCCCGCCGTGCCCGAGGAAGTGCTGGAATCCGAGGAAGAGGGAGTGCGGGTGATGTACCTGGTCAGCCCGGTGGCTATCGAGACCGAGGGCGGCAAGGTGACCGGCCTGCGCCTGAAGAGCAACGTGCTGGGCATGTCCTCCGACAAGGGCGGCCGCCGCAGTCCGGAGCAGGTGGAAGGCGCCGAGTTCACCCTGAAAGTGGACACGGTGATCACCGCAGTCAGCCAGAAGCTGGATGGCGTGGCCGCCTCGCTGGGCCTGGAGCTGACCCGCTGGGGCACCCTGGCTTATGATGAGTCCACGGGCCGCACCGCCGTGGCGGATGTGTTCGTGGCCGGGGACGCCTCCATGGGGCCGTCCACGGTGATACGCTCGGTGGCCGAGGGCAAGCGCGCCGCGGTCTCGGTGGACAAGTTCCTTCGCGCCGAAAAGGCCGTCCTTGAGTTCGATCCGGCCCTGACCGTTGTCGACCCGGTGGCTGTGGTCAACCGCCGCACAGACATGCCGCTTAAAGATCGCGTGCCGCTGGAGGTGAAACCCGCGGCTGAGCGCAAGAAAGATTTCGCCGAGTACGAGGAAACCCTGAGCCAGGAAGCGGCTGTGGAAGAGGCCGGGCGCTGCCTGAGCTGCGGCTGCGGCGTGGGCTGCCAGATCTGCGAGGAACTGTGCATGCGTTTCGCCTGGAGCCACGAGGGCAAGCTGGTCGAGGTGGACAAGGAAGCCTGTGTGGCCTGCGGCATGTGCATTCTGCGCTGCCCGAACCACAATATCGAGATGGTCAAGGGCGATCTTTCGCCCGCCCGGGTGGGGGCGCACTAAGCCTTTATCCGGTATTAAGATACAGAATAAACGGCGCGCCGGGGAAACCTCCCCGGCGCGTTTTTTTGAAACTTAGAGCTTCTGACAGGAGTCATAGATTCGGATAAGTGATAAAACTGCTGAACAAAAATGAATCTTTTCATTAGGAACTGGTATGCAAGTCAAAACTGTTAAATTTCCCGCTGCCGTTCTGTTCCTTCTACTTACAGCCGTCTCTTATTCCCCCGCCGGCCCGGTAGGCCGGGATGACTCGCTGCCGTTTCTCGACCTGAAAATCGCAATCGACCCGCAGTACCATATTATCACGGCGCGTGCCGAGTGGAGTGGCCTTGCCGAGGCAGGCGAGCATTTGTTCTATCTCAACCGTCTGATGCGGCTCGATTCGGTCAAAATCGGAGGAAATCCAGCACACTACAAGTTCGATCTGGAGGGGGAGAGTGCCCCATTTTCGCCAGTATCACGGCGACTGACGGTTCTGGGATCGGGGCGGCAGGTGGAGATCGTTTACTCAGGCTGCCTTCCCGACACGATCTCAATGGTGAACATGGTTGCGCCGCAACTAGTCGAGTTGGCTATGTACTCCGGGTACTATCCTTTCAACCTGGGCGAGATACCCCTGTTCGATTACCGTCTGGAGTTTACCATCCCCGACAGCTTCATGGTCGTGACCAGCGGAGAAGAAACAGAACGGACTACAAGAAGGGGACGTACCACACGGGTTATCCGGTCCTCTGCAGCCGGGATGGATGTGCCGGTTGTGGCCTCTCCGTTGCTGGTCTGTCAGAAGGGTGGCTCAGAGAAAATCGGAGTGGAGGTATATAGTTCCGCAGCCGCCGGGGAGATTGCCGCCGGCAAAATCGCCTCCCTTACCCGCGCAATGGTTTCTTACGAGCAGCGGTTCGGGAAGAGCTCCTCCTCGGGGCGCCTGCGTTTCGTGCTCAGCCCGCGGGATGGTTGGGGCTATTCGAGACTGCCTCTGGCCGTGGTTTCGGAGGGACGGGAACTGAGGTTGGCGAATGAGCCTTTTGGGTTACAGTCCAGCCTGCAGGGGGCGGTGCACGAGACCGCGCATTTCTGGTGGTTGACCGCCCCGACCACTAAACTTGATGACTGGATCAACGAGGCCCTGGCCGAGTACAGCGCGTTCTCTTTCATGGCAGCCGAGTTCGGCCCGGAGTACCGCGATCATTGCCTGTGCGGCTACCTGGAGGATATACGCAAGGCCTCCACGCCGAATTCCATCATGACAACGCGGATGGATTCACCTGACAGCTACGTCAACAAGTATGAAAAGCCGGCCGTGCTGTTTTACGTACTCAGCAGGCGGGCGGGCCAGGAGGTGGTGGATACTTTCCTGGCCGCGCTTAACACCAGGTTCAAAGGCACGCGCGAGGCGACCACCCAGGCGTTCCTGGAAATGGCGCGCGGGCATTTCAAGGCGGAGGATTTCGAGTTCATGAAATCCTTCCTCGACTCACCCGGCTGGTCCAGGGAGCAGATTGAAGTTCTTGCCGTACAGGGCGGTTTCAGCAGCCTGCTTTGAGCAGGTGGATATTGATGATATGTTTACAGGCGTGCTTATTATATTTCGAGTCAGAGTCATGGGAATACCGATTGCATGATAACCGGCAGGCGGATGCAGGCCGGACCGTGCCAGATTATATTTTTCTGGATGCCGGTCACCGTTAAGATGATTGAATCAAACTGATTTTCCTCCGCATTTATAATCCTGCCTTGCCGCCATTGTCAGAGCAAAATACAGCCAGAGCCAGCGAAAATTCATGATGTCTATGTTGAGGCCAACGGCCAGCCAGCCGGCCAGCCCGGCGTAAAGGGCCAGGGCCAGCGGATTGTTTTGCAGGCCGCCGTTGACGGGGCGGCGCAGAAAGAATATCCAGAGCAGAGCCAGGGCCGCCAGACCGGTCAGCCCGCCCTCGGCCAGCGCGCCCAGCGGGGTGGAGTGCGGCTTGAGTTCCGGCAGGCCCGGCGGAAGGCCCGCCGCGCCGGAGTTGCGCAGCCCGCTCAGATTTTTTGGATACAGCCCCGGCCCCACCCCGAAAAGGACATGCTCGCGGAACATATGCCAGGAGCCAGTCAACAGATGCCAGTGCTGGGCCGGCAGGAACGTGAACCCGCCGGGCAGGCGCGTGTAGAGCGCCCCATCCTCCAGGTGCGCCACGTTCTTGTAGGCGTAGAGGCTGCGATGCGGTGAGTCCACCGACAGGCGCAGGGAATCGGCGGCGGCCTGTGACGGGGTGAACAGGGCATCCGTGGTGTAGGTGAAAAACACCGAGCTGTAAAGGAACAGCCCGATCAGCCCGGTCCAGGCCGCGCCGCGTAGCAGCCGCACCGGCTGGGACAGGTCCCGCCCGCGCATGGAAAGAATCAGCAGCGCCCCGAACGCCGTGCCAAGGATGCCGCGCGAGCAGGTGAGGAACAGGGCCAGGCCGTGGACCGCGGTCAGGACTGCGAGAGTCCCGCGGCCGCGGGCTTTGGCCGAATCCTCGCGCGCGGCCAGATACAGGCCCAGGCAGACAAAAAACCCCGCGTGCAGATAACTGAAAATAAAATTCGGGCTGTGTCCCAGGGTGCCGACCATGCGCCAGGCCCCCGGCCCCAGGTCCGGGTACCAGCGCGCCAGCGGTGTTGCGACACCCAGATAGCCGAGGGCTACGCCAGCGATTCCGATCATGGCATAGACCGAGGACGCCCAGGCCCAGAGGTGCAGGAGGCGGCCCAACTGACCGCTCTCACAGCATTGCGCCCGCAGGGCGAAATACAAGGCGGCCAGATAGACCTGAGCCGCCACGGCCACGACCAGCGCCCGGCTCGGTCCGTCCCGGAAGACGGCAGGGACAGCGGTCGCCAGAAACAGGACCAGATACAGGATCACCGGCCAGTCCAGCCTCAGAAGCGCCGGAAGCTCCCGCCGCCAGACCCACGCGCTCACGGCCAGCAGCAGGGGAGCCAGGAAATCCACCGGCAGAATGTTCTCAATCCCGAGCCAGAAAGTCAGGTTGAGCGGCAGGAACAGGATATAGGCGCTCCAGAGGACTGTGAGCAGCTTTTTCATGCAAATCCCCCACCCGGGGAAATATTATTTTTCTCAACTATGCTGCCCGCGGCGTCTTGGACTCCGGCGTCCTGGTCCACGCGTGCCAGGATAAGGCCTCCGGCCAGGAAAAACAGCAGCAGCGTGCTCATGCCCCAGCGCTGGCTGCCCGTGGCCTGGGTCACCAGGCCTAACAGCAGCGGCCCGAGGAATGCGGTGAACTTGCCGGAGAAAGCGTAGAACCCGAAGAACTCGGCCTCTTTCTCCCGCGGGGTGAACCGCGCTAAGAGCGAACGGCTGGCCGACTGGTTCGGCCCGGCGAACACCCCGATCAGGATCGCCGCCACCCAGAAAAGGACAATCGAGCGGGTAAGCACGGCCAGCAGCACAGCCGCGCCCAGCGCGGCAATGCTTGTCTGAACCGTGGCCCTGGCCCCCAGACGGTCATCCAGCCAGCCGAAAGCGAACGCGCCCGCGCCAGCGGCCACGTTAAGAGCGATGCCGAATACGATTATCTGCTGGAAGCTCATCCCGAACGTCCCGGCGGCGTAGATGCCGCCGAAAGCGAATATTGTGACCAGCCCGTCGTTGTACAGCAGCCGCGCGATCAGGAATTTCAAGGCCTGAGGGTAGCGGCGCAGACGTCCCAGGGTGCGCAGGCATCCGGCCAGGCCGCGGGCTGATTCATCCACAGCGGTCCCGGCGCGACGCCGTCCCCGGAAAAACAGCACGAACGGCAGGCCGAACAGCGCGAACCATGCGGCGGTCAGAAGGTTGGTGGCCCGGATGTTGAATCCGTCGGCCGTGCTCAGCCCGAACCAGGGATTATCCGTCACAAATCCGGCCAGGGCCAGGGCCAGACAGGCCAGTCCCCCGGCGTAGCCAAGCCCCCAGGCCAGCCCGGAGATACGGCCGATATTTTCGCGGTCCGCGACATCCGGCAGGAACGAGTTGTAGAACACCATCCCCAGTTCGAAGCCGATATTGGCCGCGGTGAACAGGACCAGCGCCGTCATCCAACGTCCGGGCGGTACGAACGACAGGGCTGCTGTCGCCACGATGCATAGAAGGCTGCTCGCCGCCAGGAGGGCTTTTCGATGCCCGCCCCGGTCGGCCCAGGCGCCCAGGAGCGGCGAGGACAGGGCCACGGCCAGCGCGGCGGCTGTCACTCCCCGCGACCAGAGCGCCGTCCCGCTGATTTCATCAGGGGCCATGACCTTGGTGAAATAGGCGCTGTAGATGAAAGTCACCACCAGGGTGGTGAAAGCTGAATTGCCCCAGTCGTAAAGCCCGTAGAGAAGAACCCGCAGGCGTTTGTCAGTCAAGGGGGTCCCTTTCCTGCATCAGTTTGTGCCAGATACGGCCGGTTTCACGCTCATCCAGCCCGGATTCCAGAGGCGGCAGTATCTCTACTCTTATTTTCACCGGCCGCAGCCATGGGTGGAGACGGCTCATGGAGCGCCGGGAGCCGTGGATGTAAACCGGGACAACTTTAGCTCCGGTGCGGATGGTCAGCAGTCCCAGGCCGCGTTTGGGCAGGTCGGTGCGGCAGTCGAACGAGCGCTTGCCCTCCGGGAACATGCAGAGCGGCAGGCCACGCTCCAGCACCTGCCTCGAATGCTCCAGCGACAGGGCCGTGGTGGCAAGTGTCCCGGTCTTGATCACCCGGCCGTGGTAGCAGAGAGCGGAAAGCGGGAAACGGTCCAGGATGTCGGCGATCCCCACGCTGTAGAGCCTTTTAGTCACCTCGGGGGGCAGCATGGCGTAGAGCACTACCCAGTCCAGGTACGAGACGTGGTTGGGAGCCAGGATGTACGGAGATGCGGGAAGATATTCCAGGCCTGTTATCTCCGCCCGGAACATCATGCGGCAGAAAGCCCGCAATGTCAGCCTGGCGAACGCCCTCAGAAACCATCCAGTTATTCCGCGCCCCGGATCGGCGATTTCATCGAGGGGTTTGCCGGTATTATCGCCCTGTCCGCTTCCGGGACTAATCCCGGTGAGAGCATCCTCTACCAGGGGCCGCAGGTCGCGCAGACTGACAACCGAGGCCGCGGCCTGTTCGCTCAGCCGGATGCCGAAACGGCGCTCGAACGCGGAGAGGAATTCCAGCTTGGAAAGAGAGTCCAGTCCAAGGTCCACCTCAAGGCTGTCGCTCTCGCGGGGCGGGCGGTCCAGTTTCAGGTATTCCCGGACGAACTCCAGAAGCTCATCCCCGGAAGCGCTTGCCTGCCCGGGAGTTTCATGTTCGATATTCTCCCGCGCCAGACGGGCGGCAATCTCCCAGCGCCTCAGCTTGCCCAGCCGGGTGCGCGGGAACGGCTCGCCGTAAAGAAGGACGCGGGTCACACGCTGGTACGAGGGCAGGGCGCGGGCCAGGTTTTCGAGATCGAACTTGATGTCCTCCAGCACCCTGGTGCTGCGCCGCCGCGCGAGTTCCTCGCGCGCGGGCGCTACCACGGCGGTAAGACGCTCCTCGCCGCGGCCGCCGGTCAGGCAGAGACATATCTCGCCCACCAGAGGCGAGCGCTCGTAAACCTTTTCCAGTTCCTCGGGGTAGATGTTCTTGCCTGACGGCAGGACCAGAACTTCCTTGCTCCGTCCGGTGAGGAACAGGTTTCCGTGAGGGTCCAGACGGCCAAGGTCGCCGGTGCGCAGCCAGCCCTCTGCGGTGAAGGCCTCGCGCGTGGCTTCCGGATTGCGGTAATAGCCCGCTGTCACGTTGGGGCCTTTGACCAGCACCTCACCCTCATCCAGGGCCGGGTCGGTGCGCTCGATACGGACACTCACCCCCGGAGCGGCCTGTCCCACGGAGCCGAAAACCGGACGCTCCAGGCTGTTGAGGCAGACCACAGGGGCGGTCTCGCTGAGACCGTAGGCCTCGACTATCCGGAAACCCAGACGGGCCAGGCTGCGATGGGTTTCTGCCTCCAGGCGAGCCCCGCCGCAGGCGGCGAAGCGCAATGACGGGAACCGGGAATGCACCGAACGGAACAGATATTTACCCGGCCGCAGGCCTCGATTGATCCCGATTCCACCCAGCGCGGCCAGGGCCTTGAAAGCAAGACGGACCGGGAGAGGCTGTTCCGCGGCCTGGTCCAGAATGCGCCGGTTCAGGGCGGTCAGCACCTGGGGCACTACGATCAGGATGGAGATTCGCTCCTCCCGGCATGCGGCGGCGATGTCCTCGCCGCGCAGCGAGCGGGGATAGACTATCGGGCAGCCCGCGGCCAGAGGGGTGAGAGTGGCGGCGGTGAACGGGTAGACATGGTGCAGGGGCAGAAGGTTGAGCGCCCGGTCTTTGCCGCCGATCAGGCCCGGTTGGCCGGTCAGCATGCGAACCTGGTGCAGAAGGTTGGCCTCGCTCAGCAACACCCCCTTGGGCACGCCGGTGGAGCCAGAGGTGAATACTATCGCCCAGGGCTGCTCCGGCTGAAGGTCCAGCGGTTCGAAACCAGGCGCGCCGGGAGTGAGATCGATGTTGTCCAGTTCCAGACAATGCGGGGCCAGGTTTTCGAAATGGCTGCGCAGACGGCTTTCCGTGAGGACGGCGTGCGGTTCAAGGAAACTCAGGATGTTGGCCCGTTCGGCCTGCGACAGCTCACTGTCCAGGGGGGCCAGGGTGCAGCCCGCCAGGCGCGCGCCCAGCGCCGCGGCCACCCAGCGCGCCGAGTTTGCTCCTGAGAGCGCCACCCGCGAGCCGGGCGCGATGCCTTTGTCCGCCAGCCATTGCGCGGAGCGGCAGGCCCCGCTCCAGAGAGCTGCGCCGCATACCCTTTCCGGCTGCCCGGAAGCGGCCAGGTCCACGATCAGTTCCCGGTCTGAGTTGCGGTTCAGTGAATCCCGCAGGATATTTATCAGGCTGTCCGTGTCTTCCTCCGCCTGTGGGAAAAGCAAGTATTCGGTGCAATGAAACTTAATCCGCCCGGCCACCAGGGGCAATGTTAGTCTCCGGCCCGGTCTTACCGAACCACAACAGCAGAACCAGAGCCGCGCCGGTGATTCCGCCCAGGATCGCACCGGCGGTAGCGCCTGGAAGTATCCCATTCCTGAGTAACACCATTAGAACTGCGCCACGGTAAAGCGGCTGGCTGAAACCATACATGCTGAGCGGCCAGGCTGCGGCTGAGATAATTGAATAGATAATTGCCCAAACCCGTCCACGGCGAAGGAGAAATCCTTGGAGCAGACCAGTGATCGCTCCGGCGGCGATTATCAGAGGGATGAAATCAAGCTTCTGGCCGAAACCGTGGAAGGCGATGTCAAAGGTCAGCCCGGCCAGGGCTGGACCGGGGACAGCGACCCAGACCCAGCTTACAGGTTTTCTCAGCCAGGGGCGCAGGAGGGAAAACTGCAGCCATGCAATAACGGCTCCATTCACAGCCCCCACGACCGTGTGACCTCCCATATGCCCCAGGACAAATCCGGTAAGGAAACCCACACCATAGCCGGCAATGGTCAGGGCAGTCCAGTGGATCAAGAAAAACAGGCCGGGCTTTGGCGTATCAGGGATTAAGATTTTTTTCTCGTTCATCTCTCCTCCTCCCTTCCGGTAACGGGAGAATGGTCAAAACAACCGTGTTTCAGGAAATGCGCACAATGGCGCGCAACTTCACGGCTGCGCATGATAAAAGAGTGACTGAGGGGCAGCACGATGAAGTCCGCCATGCCCTCCAATTTGGCGCTCTCAACCGATACGAGTCCGTCGTTGGGGCCGTGGAACAGCGGAGCGAACCAGGGCATCAGGCTGCGATTCCCGGCGATAACTCCGGGGCTGAAATCCGCCGGGCCCAGGCTTGCCGGTCCAGTGTCTGGATCGGTGCCCAGTTGCCGCAGGACCGGCCCGAACGCAAGACGGGCCAGCCGAAACCTGCCGAGACAGTCTGCGGCTTCGCTTCCGTGGTCGGGGGGAGCGAGAAGCAGGGCGCGGCCGAAATCAGTCAGTGGAGAGAAGCGCATTATATGGCGCAGGATTATCCCGCCCAGCGAATGGGTCACAAAGTGCAGCGGCGTTCCCTCCAGTGGCGCGCGGCGTATTATTTCGCCGCGCACAAAAGCTGACAGCTCTTCCAGGCTGCAACGGGTAGAGGGATAGCCGATCAGCAGCGTGTCGAACCCTTCACGCTTCAAACGCTGGGAAAGTAAGCGCATCGAAAAGCGGCTGCGGCCCAGGCCATGAAGGAGAATCACCGTTCCAGGCTGTTTCGGCGCAATCGTGAATCGATCCGTTTGGGAAATGCAAACCTCTGAAAGCATAAATTCCCCTTCCTGGTCAATGACTGCCGCGTTTCCCGCGTATATGCAAGGTCAAGGCTGCCGCCAGCACAGCCAGCAGCGCCAACGGGCAGACGATCAACGCTCCGATGAACGCCCCCGCGCCGATATTCGCGCAAAGAAGGCTGAGCAACGGGATGTCTTTTAACCGTCCGGCCAGGCCCTCGAACAGGTTGTGCTGCTGCACCAGCAGGGCGAACATGACCGGCAGTGCCAGGGCGAGCACAATCAGGGCATTCGGTTTTACAGGCCGGATAACAGCGATGAGAGCGGTGGCCAGGAATGCGCCGAATCCGGCGTATAACAATGGCGGATGCGACCCGAAACCTCCCATCAACGCCATCGAAGAATAAAACAGTATTCCGCAGGATAGAAGCAGGATAGTAATTATCCAGCGTACCGGGCGGCTGCTCAAATCAAAATGCGCGGAGAGATTCATTTTATCACTCCTGGGGAAAGTTAATATAGGTAATGTTGATATATAAACAAAAAGCGTTTAAAAAATTCTCTCCATATGGGAATCGGCGCTGCCTTTCAGGCCAGACCCTCGCGCACCCGTTCAAGCAGACGGACCAGGCCGCGCAACTCGCTTTCATCCAGGCTGTCCAGCACCTGCCCGATCCGGGAGATGTACAGCTCGTAAGCTTTTTCCAGGAGATTTTTGCCCTTCTCGGTCAGCTCGATCAGGTTCACCCTCCGGTCGCCCGGTTCAGCCGCGCGGCGCACCAGTCCGGCGCGCTCCATGCGGTCCACCAGCCCGGTCACGTTGGAGCGGTTGACCAGCAGCATCCGTCCCAGCTCGCTCTGGCTGATCCGGCCGTCCTCGCTCTGCCAGCGCACCAGCATAAGGACGTTGAACCAGGCATCGGTAAGCCCCAGGGGCTTGAACACCCGGTCGCCCTCCTTGACCAGCAGGCTGCCGGTGTGGACTATGTTCAGCACGGCGGCCCCGCCCTGATGAACCAGGGGAGTGCGGAAACCGAGTTCTTTTTCCAGGCTCATTGCAGGTCCTTTCTAATAGTTAACACATAAACAATACACCAGTAAAAATAAAATGTCAAGAGTTTTTCGAAAAAATATTTTTGAAGTGAGAATTATTGAGTGGCGCTTTTTTCAAAACGAATCATTACGGCAGTGTGATCACGTAAGGATGATCGATCGGACTGAGGATGTGACCGGATCAGGTGTGGCTATCCTCGAAGCGCAGGGCCAGGGCCAGGTTTTTGACCGCCCGGACCACGTAATCAAGTTCGTCGTTACGCAGCTTGGGGTAGAGCGGCAGGGTGACTGTCGAGGCGCCGATAGCCTCGGCCGCGGGGAACGTTCCGGGCTTGAAACCGTACGTTTGGCGGAAGAATTTCTGCAGGTGAACAGGGATATAGTTGACCGACACGCCGATCCCGCGTTCTTTCAAACCCGCCAGGAACAGGGAGCGTTTCGATGCTGGGACCAGCATGGTAAAAACATGTTGTGAATGAGTGCAGCCGGGCAGCCAGTCCATGAACTGGATTCCCGGCACACCGGACAGCTTTTTCCGGTACAGGGCGGCCAGGCGCTGTCGCCGGGCGAGGAGTTTTCCGGCCCGTTCGAGCTGGGGGATCAGAAGCGCGGCCTGGATGTTGTCCATGTTGTATTTCCAGCCCATGCGCGTAATCTCGTATGAGACCTCATCCTTGCCGTAACGTTCGCTGGCGCTGTGACTCATGCCGTGGTGACGGAGGGCCTTCAGCAGGCCGGCGGTCTCGGCGCCGTGGACCGCTATAGCGCCGCCCTCGCCGCAGGTGATGCTCTTGGTGGGGTAGAACGAGAAGCAGACGAAATCCCCGAGCTGTCCCACCCGGATCCCGTCGCGCGAGGCCTCCATCGCATGGGCCGCGTCCTCGACAATGGCCAGGCGGTGACGGTCGGCAATGTCGCGCAGGGCGCGCATGTCGCACATCTGTCCATAAAGGTGAACCGGCAGGATGGCGCGGGTGCGGGAGTTCACGGCCGCTTCCACCAGACGCGCGTCCAGGTTGCCGGTCCCCGGCTCGACATCCACGAACACCGGTTTCGCTCCGGCCTGGATCACCGCCAGGGCTGTGGCGGCGAAAGTCATCGGAGTGGTGATCACCTCATCGCCGGGACCGACGCCCGCAGCCAGAAGTGACAGATGCAAGGCTCCCGTGCAACTGGTCACTCCCACGGCGTGGTGCAGGCCGAGATAAGCGGCCAGACGGTCCTCGAACTGTTCCACCAGTTTGCCGGTGGTCAGGAACAGCCCGTCCAGGGCCTGGCAGACCGCGCGTTTCTCGCTTCGCCCTATATTGTGTCTGAAAAACTCGACTTTCTGCACCGATCTCTCCAGGAAACGGACTGAATCAGCTTAATGGTTTCGGTCTGACCTGTCAATGCGGATGAAGCCATGGTACAGGATACAGCGGGCAAGCAAAAGCCGCCCGCTGGGGCGGCTCAATGCGTAATGAATCATTCACCCGTTGAACGATACATTCGGACGGCCGGAGGTGTGGAGGGTGCCGGCTCCGCCATGCCAGCCGTCAAACGAGACATCGTCCGGATCGGGAACCAGGGACAGCGCTCAGGAGACGACCAGGGCGTTGCCCACGGCCAGCTCGGCCGGGCGGAACACTGGCGCGGGCGCTCCGGCGGCCATGGCGCGCTGTCTGTTCTTCAGCACTATCGGATGGCGGGTGGTGTATGACCCGTCCACCAGCACGACCTGCTTGCCCAGGTAGTTTTCAGTATTGATGACCAGCGGTCCCTGGAGGTTGGCGGTCATGCTGAAAGGCTCCCGCGTGATTGAGATCAGCACGCAAGTAATCAGCCTGGACTGGTCTTTAGCCGCCAGGATGCTCAGCTCTTCCTTGCGCACCGGGACTTTATAGTCCGGGTAGAAAAGCTGAGGGTCACAGATGACGAACGCAAGCTTCGGGTCCTCAACCGAATGCAGCCAGAAGAAAGGCTGGTTCTTCTGGTTGTTATAGATGAAGAACCGCTTGCGATTGGCGAACCCGAGCAGGCCTTCAGGGAAGAAGAATATCTCCTTCTCGTCGACCGTCAGGCTCCCGAATCTCGAAGAGTTGATTTTCAAGGCACCCTCCATGCATGAGACAAGTGATAAGGTTTCCAGTTCCACTGCTTAAGCCGTCGCTCAAAGATAGTCCAGCAGGGACGGCAGAATGATCCGGCTGGCCGCGGCCAGCGCTGCGTTGTAAGAATTCTCCTGTGCGGCAAGCTGACTGACCGCCTCCACTACATCCAGGTCTTCAATGCCGGAAAGTATTTCCGTATTGCGTAGACTGGTGTCCAGACCACGCTCGCTGGTCGTGCTCATCTGATTGGATCGCGCGCCAGTAGTGGTCCGCTGGTTCAGTATCCGGTTGAGGGCCCCGGTGAAGTTGGTCAGTGTCTTCTGGATGTCTGCCTGGCTGTTGGTATCCAGTCCGTTCCGCAGATAGTAAAGATTGCCCAGGATATCCGCAGAACCGCTCAGGCCGAGCTTTGTGGCCGTGCTGTCAAATATTGTAGTATCGTCTTTGTTGGTTTTGTTCGTTCCGTCGGGATTTTTCAGCGCTATATCTTTCACCACGAGAGTGGTGCCCTTGACGCGGCTTTCCAGGGTTATTCCAGTCCCGGCTTTGTTGATTGCAGCCACCACATTGACCACGGATGAATTAAGCAGGGTGAGTACATCGCCGACAGTCTCGGCGTTGCTCAGGTCGATAATCACCTGCTTATCGCCATTGGCTATTTCTATTTTGCCTGGCACGAAAGTGCCGCCTATCAACTGGCTCAGCTTGGTTGTCTCCCGGATGACCGGGTCGAGCGCGATGCCGGTGATCCGGTCGCTGCCCACCACGCTGGTTCCTGCAATTCCAAGTTCGCTGGCGGCGTGGCCGCCTGCGATATCCTCAACTTTCAGCAGACCGCGCTGGGTGATGAACTCCGCGGTTTTCAGGCTGCCGTCGCTCAACCGAAGGTTGACCAGGTTGTTTTCCCGGTCTATCGATTCTATGACTCCGGTAAGCTGCTGTTCGCCAGTGGCAGCCACGCTGACCATCTCGACCGAACGCGCCCCGAATTCGCCGGTCACCAGTTCGCTGCCCACCAGGTACAGGGACTGCCCGCTGAAAATATTCTGAACCGGCTGGAGAGAGTTGACCTTGCGCAACTCGCCCTGCGGGGTGCGCAGGTATATTTCTCCGGTGTCCTTATTCACCGTTTCAACTATTCCAGTCAGGACGGATTCAGTTTCAAGCGGCTTGGTAACCATGTCGGCGGTGCGGGCGAAGAGCTTGCTGCCGCCGGATGTGAACGAATTGATCACCAGGGCCTGCCCCACCCTCAGATCGCCGAAATCCTGGGTCAGGGTTTCGTTCTGGGTAACATTGGTTATCGCGGTGTTGACAGTGTTCATGTCGATCAGCGTCAGGCTGCGCTGATCGTCAGAGATGCGCGCCATGACATTGACAGATCTGTCGCCAGAGGCTCCATGACTGTTGATCAGGTTCACCACGCCCTGGATGGAATTGACATTGCTTATGTCGATATTTATGGAGGCGCCGAGTGAATCAGTGATGCGTATCACTCCGCGTGAGACTCCCGCACCCTGGTTTAGGTCTTTCAACCGCGTTTCACCTTCGAGCGCGGCCATAAGGTCGGTGTTGTCGCCCAGCGGGGATACAGGATCGACCAGAACGTCCCGGCTGCCCTCGATGCCGAGTAGATTCGCGTTGAAATTGTTGGGACCGTTGGATATCTTCAGCGTCCGTCCTCCAACGATGCTGGTGACCTCGACTCCTGTGCCCAGTTCATTGATCTTGGCTTTCAGATCGAGTCCCGATTCGTTCAAGGCCTTTATGAGTCCTCCAACTGTTGAAACGCGCGACAGGTCGATCTTACCGGAAAGCGGACCGTTTTCAATCAGAATGGATTCAAGGTCCAACCCCTGAGCGCGATTCAGCAGAGAAAGAGGTGTGCCCTCAGTGATCTGTGGGTTAAGGGCTTCTCCTATAAATCTGTTTCCCACCGCTCCGCCGGTAGGAGTCAGTATCCCCAGGTCGCGGGCAGTGTGAGTGCCCTCGCCGCTTTCCTCGATCCGTATTGTGCCGGTGCTTCCGCGCGGGCTGCCGTCCTGAATCAGCAATCCATTGCCGCCGGTGTTGATTTCGGCGCGCAGATTTGTACCAGCCCCGTTGATCAGCACCCTGACATCTTCCAGGGTTTCAGCCCCCGAAATATCCAGCAGCGCGTTGTTGCCGGCCTTGTCTGTCAGTCTGATTTTTCCGAGTTCCACACCGGCGCCCATATGGAAATCTTCCAGACGGGTTGTCAGTTTCAGAGGATTGAGATCGCGGCCGTTGATGACTCCGTCTCCATCAGTATCTTCGGATCTGATGCCGAGTTGCCGGGCTATCTGTCCTGTCCCGTATTCCTCGATCTTCAGGTTGTACCCCTGGACCATGTCAGTGCCTGCGGTAGTATCCGTGATGATAATCGAGTTGGCCGTTTCGTCTATCTCCGCGCTGATTGCCAGCTTGCGGCCGTTCTGGTCCAGGGCGCTGTTAATTCTGTGCACCGCATCCCGCAAAGTGTTGACATTGCGCAGGTCGACCGTGCCGGCCTGCCCGGCCCTCGTACTGATACGGATAAATCCCTCATCTACGCCGCTGCCGCTGTTGAGTTCGTTTAACTCTCTCAGCTCCAGCGGGATAGTACGTTCGACATAGGCATTCAGGTTGGCGTGGCCGCCCAGGTTGTCTACCGCGGTGGGCAGAAGAAGCGAGCCGGGGATGCTCGTGTTCAGGGTCGTTCCGTTTTCGATCTCGATTTCCATTTCACCAGAATCGCCGGTATAGGTAACACCAGTGCCCGTTTTAACGAACGGGGTGCTGAGAGTGCGGTCTCCGGCGAATATGTAGCGGTTGCCGATACGAGTGTTGAGCAGATCGACAAACTGGTTCAGCAGGGCATCGATCTCCTTTGACACCGCAATTCGCGTGTTGACGTCGGCAGTGACATTTGCCTGGCCTATCGCCAGTTCCTGCGCGCGCATCAGCAGGTTGTTCATATCGTTTAGCACGTTGTCAGTGGTGTTGAGCTGAGTCCCGCCCTGCTCCATGTTCCTGAGATACTGGGTGGTCTCGGATATACTGGTGCGCAGACGGATAGCCGAGGCCGTGCCCACCGGGTCATCCGAGGGTCTGGTGATCCGCTTGCCGCTCGAAAGCTTGGACTGGATGTCCATCAGCTTTTCGACGCTGCGGTTCAGATTGCTCATTACTGTGTTGTTCAGCAGGTTCTGCGTAACCCGGAAACTCATCTGTCTCACCAGTCTTTCGGTTCAAATCCCGTTTTCACTCACGTGGCCGTGCTCAACACCAGCATTGACCAGTTGCGCCAGCCGGTCAAGGTCGAAATCCGTGGCCAGGCTGGCCCGCAGGTTTTCGCTCTGAATTTTTTCATAAATCTCGAGACGGTGTATCGGGACATCCTTGGGCGCTCCGACTCCGATCTTGACCTGACGGCCCTGGATCTCGATCAGAGTCACCCGGATGTCGTCACCGATCGCGATGCTCTCTCCCAACTTCCTTGTCAGAATAAGCATGTATCATCCTTGATATGAGAGGATCGGCAGTTGATTTCAGGTTGTCTGCCGGCCGGATGCGCCGGATCGGGTTGTTTCAATCCTCCTTTACTCCCGCCGCGGCGGGGACGGTCAGTACCTTCCAAGATTGACAACTATATCCAGCATTTCAGTAACAGTGGTAAGCAACCTGGCGTTAGCTCCAAACGCCTTCTGGAACACGACAAGGTTGGTCAGTTCCTCGTCCAGGTTTACGCCGGACAGAGATTCACGGAAGTTTTGCAGGTGCTCGGTCAGTTTCTCCTGGTTGTCCAGACGTTCCTTGACGCTCACTGATTCCAGGCCGAATGTGCTGACCATGCCGCCAAGATAGTCCTCAAAGGTGAAAGTGTTGTTGTTCAGCACCGGACTGTTGCGAAGCTGCGCCAGAGACAGGGCGTTGCTGTTGTCTCCTGGCTCGCCGCTCATCGAGGCGGCGATATTGCCTGGATCGTTTTCGATGTCGAAACTCAGTTGAATGCTGGCGGCATCGTTGCCATCAAAGAAATCGATTCCCGTGGGTGCGCTTTCACGGCTGCCCTTCAACCCGTAACCCTGTCCATGGATAGCGTTGACATTGTTGATTATTGCACCGGCCAGTTCATCGAGTTGGGTTTGCAAGTTCGGCACTATCCTGTCTCGCACCTCGATCATGCCGTGCAGCTTGCCTGAACTGAACTCCATCTCGACATTGTTGGTCGGATTGGTAACCCGTATTCTTTCGACTCCGTCGATGTTTTTCGACTCGGTCTTCAACTGGAGACACTCACCCTGGACCACGAAGGCCTGACCGTTGATTGAGACGATCACCGATCCGTTTAATTTGTCCTCCGAGGTGGTAACGTCCACCAGCCCGGAAAGCCTGTCCAGAAGAAGGTCGCGGCTGTCGCGAAGATCATTGGCCTGGCGGCCCAGAGCTTCTGTCTTGCCGATTTCTACATTCAGCGAGGCCACGCGTTCAAGGATTGAGTTGACCTCCGACACTGAGTCTATTATTTCGAAATTTTTGTTGTCAGCTATTTTGTCAAGCTGGCTGCGCACCTGCTGAAACATGCGGGCCATCGCCCGGCCCTGTTCACGGACAGTGGTCCGCACGGAACTGCTTTCCGGATTGGTGGCCAGGTCCTGCAGACTGTCGAAAAAGTTTATTATTGAATTCTGCAATCCTGTTTCAGAGGGTTCATTGATCACCCCCTCGATCAGATCGAGCGATTCGGCCTGCTTGTCCAGGTCGCTCCGCAATCCGTTTTCATTACGATACTGAGTGTCAATAAACGCGTCCCGCGAGCGCGCGATCTCTCCCAGGTTGACTCCAGTGCCGAACACGTTCTGATTGACAGTGATCGGACGGTTGGATTCCAGGACCGCTTTCTGCCGGGTGTAACCCTCGGTGTTTATGTTGGCGATGTTCTGGCCGGTGACATTCAGCCCCATCTGACTGGCTTTCAGCCCGCTCAGGCCGATATACATCGCATTGTTGATAGTCGGCATCCGCTGCCTCAATCCCGGTCCGGCCGGGAGATAAAGTCATATTTTCCGGTCGAAGACCTTGTGCAGGTTGGCCTGACGGCTTTTTCTGCCGCTTTCCTCGTATACGTTCCGGTTGACCCGCGCCATTTCCATGAACAGCTTGAGCTGACCGTTGACAAGCGTACGGGCTTTTTCCAGCAGGAACGCGTTCTGTCTTTTCAGCGCCTCGGCCCGGCCCGCGCTCTCGCGGATGCGCCTGGCGGCATCCTTTAGCTTTGTGCGGCGCGGCTCGCCGAAGCTCTCCGCCATGCGGCTGACTGAAGGGGGATCATCGAGTCCGCTCATCCGGCGCGAGATTTCGACTCTGCGTTCCTCAAAGCTCCTCACCGAGCGGGCCAGGCGGTTCTGCTCGCGTATTGAGGCATGCAGTCCCTGCAAGTCCCGGTTGACCACAGAACGTTGCTGACGCTGCATGGACAGGTACAATTCATCCAGTTGGCCGGCAAGGTTCTCCAGCGTCTCCATCAATTCGTTGTACAGGGCTTCCATTTCTCTGGCATCAGGACGGGTGTTCATGCTCATATCTCCGTCGAGGTGTTGAGCCGGCCGCGTAACGAAAGAACACTCTTAACGTAGTTGCGGGTCTCGCGGTAAGGCGGCACTCCGTTGTAACGTTCCACTGCTCCCGGACCGGCGTTGTAGGCGGCCAGCGCCAGCTTTTCATCACCGCCGAAACGCTCGAGCATCTGCCTCAGGTAACGAGCCCCGGCCTCGATGTTCTGTTTCGGATCGAGGGGATCGCTCACTCCCAGGCTGTCGGCAGTCGAGGGCATGAGCTGCATCAATCCCTGCGCTCCGGCCGGGCTTATCGCCCGGGGATTGCCTCCGGATTCCTGGAGGATGACCGCCGATACCAGCGAGGAATCCAGTCCGTGCTGCTGTGATGCCTTTGCTATCAGGTCGTTGAGAGTGTCAAGTCGTTTTACCGCCGTTGATGGAACTGCCGCAGAAACAGTTCCGTCCTTTGGTTTTGAGGCCGGTCCGGATGCCTTTTCCACGGACGAGACAGGGGCTGATACCTGCGGCTTGGAAGATGCTCCTGTAGCGGGGGGCGCCTCCATGCGCCCGTCCCGCTGCAACAGGAGCTGACGGTAAATCATGTCGGCAAGACCGACCGGGCTGCGCTGACTCATCGTATCGGCAAGCTTCTCGTTGAACATGGTCTTCCAGGTGTCCATGCCGCTGGATTCACCCAGAAGGCTGTCCTCCGGCACTGTTTTCTGCATTGAGTCCAGGAGAAGGCGCAGGAAAATCGCCTCCATGTCCTGACTGACTTTGCGCAGTTCCGCATCGCCGCCTTTTACCTTGGCGGCCGTTTCCGCCCTTTTCACCCTCTGGGCAAGAAGGCGGTCCTGTATGCTTTGCGCGCCGGTTTCCGGAAGCCCGATCTGTTCCACGGCCAGAGTCCCGTTCCTTTACATTATCACCAGTTCGGCATTCAGCGCCCCGGATTGTTTCAGGGCCTGGAATATCGCTATTATGTCTCGCGGAGTTATCTGCATGATGTTGAGCGCGGTGACCAGGTCGCCCGCGGTGCCGCCGACCGCGATGAACTTGCGTATCTGTTCCTCGGCCCCGATCTGAGCGGTGGGAGACACCACTGTCGCTCCGCCGGCAAGCGGAGTGGTGGGCTGGCTCACCGCCGCCCCGGTCCCGATTGTGATAGTCAGGCCGCCGTGCGCTATCTGCACCGGCATCACAGTCACGTTCTCGCCGATAGCGACTGTGCCCGTGCGCTCGTTGATCACCACTTTTGCCGCGACATCCGGGTTTACTTCCAGGTTTTCGAGAGTCGAAATGAACTCGATCAAACGGCCCGGGTCGCGGTACTCGTCCGGAATTGTGATATAAATGGAAAGCCCGTCGATCGGCATACCGATATTTGAGCCGAAACGGTCGTCCACGGCTTTGTCCACCCGCTCGACGCTCGTGAAATCACTGTTTTCCAGTGTCAGCATGACCCGCCAGTTGTCGATGAAACCGGCCTCGATCTGGCTGAGAACCGTCGCGCCGCGCGGAACGCGGCCCACCACCGAGTGGTTGCGCTGAATCTGCGCTCCGGCGCCGCCTCCGCCGCCTCCTCCGGTTCCGACATTGAACCCGCCGATGGAAACCGGTCCCTGGGCCACGCCGAACATTGTCTTACCGTCCAGCCCGAAAAGCTGAGTGCGAAGGAGAGTTCCGCCCTGAAGGCTGGTGGCTTCTCCCAAGGAACTGACTGTCACGTCGATCCGGCTGCCCGGTTTGTCGAAAGTCGAAAGCTCGGCGGTCACCATCACCGCCGCCACGTTGGCCGTATTGATCTCGCTGGCCTGGATGTCGATCCCGAACTTGCTGAGCAGGCTGGCCGTGGAGCGGTTGGTGAATATCGTCCGGCCGTCGCCCGTGCCGTTCAGCCCGACTATGAGTCCATAGCCGATAAGCTGCTCGACCCGCGTGCCCTGAAGGTGCGCGATATCCTTTATCCGCGCCGCGCCGAGAGGAGCGGCCAGAAAGAGCAGCAGCGCAAGCAGGGCCAGCGTGCCGCGTCCTGTATCGGTATGTACGGAGCCTGATGCCATTTTTCCCCCATCCTCAGGGTGCGGCCGCGATCAGAAGAACCAGCCGAAAATGCGGTTGAATATCGACGGGCGGCGCATTTCCTCCGCCTCGCCCTTGCCCTTGAGCGTCACCTGAAGCTCGGCTATCTGCGAGGAATTGATCGTGTTCTCCGCCGAAACGTCCTGACTGCGCGCTATGCCGCTGATCCTGATCACCCGGTTCTCATCCGGCATGTTTACTACCTTGGAGCCTTCGAGGTACAGGTTGCCCAGGTCATCGGTCTTGACCACCCGCGCGGCGATCTCGGCCGAGAAGGTGCTGGTCTTGTTGTTCTGGACCCTGGAGTCGAAATCGTTCTGCGATTCGGCCGAGCCGCTGAAAGGATTGAGCATTCCGAAGACCTTGCCGGCCCCGGTCCCGAAATTGGCTGAAACTGACGATCCCCGCTGGCTGCGGAAACGGGCGTTGTTCACGCCCTGAATGCGCTCGTCGATGACTATGGTCACGACATCGCCCTGCTTGTAAAGGCGGTCATCCGTGAACAGGCTGGCCGTGCCGCCGCGGAACTCCATCTGAGCCGCCAGGCGGGTGGCGCCAAGGCAGAACGCCAGCGCCACAAGCATCAGGGTGGAGGCCAGACGGGGCAGGCCCTCGGCTCCGCTGCGCGGAGGAAGATTTTTCCGGTTGCTCTGAGCGGTTCTCATTTTTCGTCCATCCTGTCATTGGTGATCAACACTGTGCGGGAGTCCAGCACCCGTCCGGTCAGATTGCGGCCGTACTGGTTGCGGACCAGAACCCTGTCGCCGCGTCCGCCGTTTTCCCAGGCCTTGCCCGGGCAGCCGATGCGGATATTCTTATATTGTACTATCAACGTCACCTCGTCCCCGCGTTCCACGAGAGGCGGGTTTTCGAGCGCATCCATGGTCAGGGCCTGATCCTGCCTGACATTCCGCCGCAGGCGCATCCCGGCGGCCTGCTCCAAGCTTGTCACCACCTCGGAGCGAAGGTCATCCATTTCGCGCTCGGCCAGAGCTATGTCGCCGGGCTGGAGGAATTCTCCCTGGCGAAGGTCGCGGACCGCCACGGCCACGCTGCCGTAAGCGCGCGCCCGGATCGAAACCGGCACGCGTTTCACCACCCGTCCGTTCTCCAGCACGGCCAGGCTGACTGCCGCCGAACCCGAAACCCGGCCGCGTATCTGGTCGAGCACTTCGAGACGGCCGCCGTTGTCCTCAACCGTTATCTCATCCGGCAGGTTGTTGTATGTCACCTCCGTGCGCACGTTCTGTCCCTGCCAGGAGCGCTGGACATAATCCTCGATCAGCGCGGCCATCTCATCACCGGTGATCTTGCGTCCCGAGCGCAGCACCCTGACCGCGTCCGATCCGCTGAACGACACGCGCACCGGATCGATCCGGTGCGAGACCAGGGTGCGACGGATGCTTTCGCGGTCCAGGAGCACATCGCCGCCGGGCAGAGGGGCCGGTCCGAGCGGAAGGCCGCTCACCTGGGCCACCAGGCCCTGGTCGAATCCCTCCACATGCGCCAGGTCGCCCAGGAGCATCTGGTCTTTCGGCGTGCTGGCCTCGTTTTTAAGATATACGTATATCTGTCCGGCCTGGTCGCCGGCCGGATTTTCCTGGGCCGGCAGAGCGCCCGCCATGCAGAGAGCCGCCAGAAGCAGACTGAGGATTTTGTTCATATTTATTACCTCCCGGTGCCGTCAACCGGCCGTCTCAACTCAGCCTTACCGTCCGATGCTGGCCGCGGTCTGAAGCATGTTGTCCGCCACGCTGATCCCGCGGGAATTCAGCTCGTAAACCCGCTGGGCGGTGATAAGGTCCACCAGCTCGTCGACAGAGTCGACGTTCGATATTTCGAGATATCCCTGCTGGAGACGGCCGAACTCGTCCTCGCTCGGATTGCCGAGGACTGGGGTGTTGGAAGCCACGGTCTCGACAAACAGGTTGTTTCCGATCGCGCGCAGTCCGGCGGGGTTGATGAAGCGGGCCAGCTCGATGCGCCCGACATTGGCCGGTTGGACCTCGTTGGGCAGGAGCACGTCCACGGTCCCGTCCTGGCCGATATTGACCTTGGTCGCATTCTGCGGGATAGTGATCTGCGGCTGAAGCGGAAGCCCATCGCTGTTCACCAGGATCCCGTCCTGGCTGATCTCGAAATTACCGTCGCGCGTATAGGCCATGGTTCCATCCGGACGCATGATCTGGAAGAACCCGTCGCCGATGACGCCCACGTCCAGGTCGTTGCCAGTGGCCTGCATGGTGCCCTGGGTGAATATTTTCTGCGTGGAGGCCAGCTTGACTCCATGGCCCACCTGCATCTCGCCCGGCACATACTGGCCCTGGAACTCGCTCACGCCAGCCGGGCGAAGGGTCTGGTAAAGAAGGTCCTGGAACTGGGCCTGGGTTTTCTTGAAACCTGCGGTGTTGACGTTGGCCAGGTTGTTGGCTATCACATCGACACGGGTTTCCTGGGCTTTCATCCCGGAGGCCGCGGTGCGTAAGGCTCTGATCATTTCTCCTGCTCCTGTTTATGCTCCGGAAGGGCGGAGCGTTTAGGACTGTTTTCTTGCTCTCAATGCTTCTCAGCGCGCGGGTCAGACCCGGCCGACCTGCGAGACCGCCTGCTGAAGGGTCTCATCCTGAAGCCGGATGGCGCGCTGTCCGAACTCGAACATCCGTTCGACCTCGATCAGGCGGACAAGCATGTCGATCGGATTGGCGTTCGACATTTCGAGCGCCCCCTGGAGCACGCTGAACCCCTGCGCGGGCTGGGCCGTTCCGCCGCCCGGCTGGGGGATGAAACGGCTGTCCGAAGTCTTGGTAAGAAGGTAAGGCTGCGGGAAATCCACCACATTCAGTGTCCCGCGCTGCTCATCATCCACAAAAACCGCACCGTTGCGCTGCACGGACAGCTTGCCGCCCTGTACGTTGATCGGCTGGCCGCCCGCGCCCATGACGTTGAAGCCCTCGGCGGTGACCAGGTTGCCATTGGCTCCGGCCGCGAACTGGCCGTTGCGCGTGTACTGAACGCCGTCCGGGGTCTGCACGGCAAAAAACCCGGCGCCGTCGATAGCCAGGTTGAAATCGTTGCCGGTTATGTCCATGCGGCCCTGACGGTAATCCGTGGCCTGCTCGATCACCCGGCTGGAATCGCCCACGCTGGCGCGGAACGCCGGGGGATCGGTCTTCACGGTGACCGGGGCCTGGCCGGTGGATGCAATGCCGTTCTCGTTCAGGTAAAGGTCGGCCTCCACCAGGTCGCGGATGAACATGCGGTCCTGCTTGAACCCGGCGGTGTTGTTGTTGGCCAGGTTGTTGGTCACCAGGTCCTGGTTGTATGGCAGCGGGATCATCCCGGCGGCCGAGCGGTACAGACCTTTTATCATGTTCTTTCCCCTGCGGGAGTCCATCTGTTGCTGTTTCTGCCCGGATGCGGCCCCGGACTCGGCGGGGCGGATGGCATTCGGGCGGTCGACAGCCCAGGGGGCAAGGTTTGTGCCACGAAGGGCGGGACGGCCGGAGGCTTGTGGAAAGCAAGCGGGATCAATCTTTGCGGAGAAAATACTGCCCGGCATGGTGAAATAAAAAATTATGATGGTGGGTAAATATTGCCCGTGTGCGGAAAAAGCCGGGAAGGGGAACTGTAGAAAAAGAAAATCCCCATCAACTGGGGCCCCTGAACCTCGCGCGGATGACTCCAACCGGAGTGGCGCTCGCCTGAAAAACTCTCAACCCTCGGCACTGCTGGTATTGCATGTACTGCTTTTACTTCCTGTATTGCTTTTACTTCCTTTACTTCCTTTACTGCCTGTACTGCTCTGACTGATACTGCATCCGGGGTTGACGGTGTCGGCGCCGCCGGCGGCCTCCTGTGAGAACTATATCTCACCGTTCGGGCAGTGATGGGGATTCAACATCCAATTAATTATGATTCATGGCCCGGAAAAAAGTCAAGGGGTAAACGAAAAAAAATTTAACTTACGTGCTTTCTAAAGCTTAGAAGTACAACAGGCCCGCCGCGCCCACGGCCCAGACATACCAGGCGAAGCGGTCGAACCGGCCGCGCTGGAGCAAGCTCAGGAGCGCGTATATAGCCGCGAAACCGGAAACAAACGCCGTGAATGCCCCGCAGAACAGGGCCAGGCCGCTTATTCCCTCGAGGGCGTAAGGCTTGCTGAAAATGCCGGCGGCCTCGATCAATCCAGCGCCTAATATGGCGGGCAGGGCCAGTAGGAACGAGAACTCGGCGCTGCGTCCCGGACCCAGGCCCAGCAGAAGACCGGCCGAGATTGTGCTTCCGGAGCGGCTTATCCCGGGCAGGATCGCCACGGCCTGGGCCAGCCCGACCCCCAGGGCGCGACGCCAGCTTATCGGTTTGACGGCTTTGGGGGCGAAACGCGATAGCATCAGGATGACCCCGGTCCCGATCAGCATCCAGCTCACCATGCGCGGAGAGTTGAAAGCCGCCTCGAACCAGTCCTTGAAGGCCACGCCGATAATCCCGGCGGGGATCGTGCCCAGGATGACGAACCAGCCCAGACGCAGGTTCTCTTTCCGCAAGGCCTCATCCAGCGGCGCGGCGGGGGTTTTCACCAGGGAGAGGAAGGCTTTGATTATCAGCCCGATGCGCCTTCGGTAGGCCAGGACCACCGCCCCGGCTGTCGCCATGTGCACCGCGACCTCGAAAATGATGCCCGGGCTTTTGACGCCCAGAAGGGCCTCACCGATTACAAGATGGCCGGAGCTGGAAACCGGGAGGAACTCTGTAAGCCCCTGGACCAGACCCAGGAGCATGGCTTGCAGGATGGTCATTCTTTTTTCTCTCCCATATGAAGCATAGGCACGGCGCACCGTGCCCGAAAGGCTTTCGGGCGACCGGCCGGTCGCCCCTACGGCAGGGACGGGCATTGCACTCGAGGAATTAAATGCGCCGTAGATTATCTTATTTCGTAGGAGCGGACCCCTGTGTCCGCCCGTTTTTTGTTTTATCCGTGCAATCCGCCCCGCCGTATTTACAAATGTCTCGTGTTGGGGCACGGCGCACCGTGCCCGAAAGGCTTTCGGGCGACCGGCCGGTCGCCCCTACGGCAGGGCCAGGCAACCGGCGCGGGGAATCCAATACGCCGGAGGTTATGTATGTCGTAGGGGCGGACCCATGTGTCCGCCCGTTTTTGTGAATCCCCCTCGATCCCAGCTTTGTCCGGTTAAGTTTTTGCATAGGATTGAAAGAGAGACTGTTGT
>CAYYNT010000069.1:0-25653 GCA_964473155.1 uncultured Gemmatimonadales bacterium
GAGGTTTCATATGTTGAAAAAAATGGCACATGCCATCTTCACCGCCGGAGTGGCCGTGGCGTTCGTCGCGCTTCCCCTGTTCGCGCAGGGCATCGAACGCAAGGAGTATACCGGCCTGGACAAGTATCCCTCACAGGGCCGGCCGGACGCTTCTTCATTCGTCGGCATCCGCGCCGCGGAATTCCTGACCATCCCGGTCGGGGCACGCGCTATCGGTATGGGCGGCGCTTATTCCGCCGTGGCGGATGATATCTCCTCGATCTGGTGGAACCCGGCCGGTCTGGGCTTCCTCCAGAACAAGGAAGTTATGTTCAACGTGGTCGATTACACGCTCGACCTGACCTACAACTATGCCGCCGCCGCCGTCCCGGTGCTGGACAACCGCATGACTGTCGGCGCTTTCTTCGGTTACCTGGACATCCCGGACGAGGAAATCACCACTATCACAAGCCCGAACGGCACGGGCAGCTTCTACAACGCCTATGACTTCCAGATGGGCGGTTCGCTGGCTTACAACCTGTCCGACCGCTTCACCGCCGGCGTCAACCTGAAGTACATCCATCAGGATTTCTTCCAGGACATTTCCGGCAACGCGTTCGGAATCGATGCCGGCGCGATCTATCACACCGAGCTGATGGACCGGGAAATCCGTTTCTCCTTCGCCATCCAGAACCTCGGCACCAACATCACCATGCGCGGCGACAAGATCCGCACCTCTCTACCGCCCCAGTCCATGACCGGAGGCATTCCGGACGGGTACGGCGACTATTCCACCGATCCGTACGCCATGGTGAACCGCTCCACCCGTGAGGCGTATTTCCTGACCCACACCTATCGCCTCCCGACAGTGGTCAAGATCGCGCTCGCCTACAACCTCTATACGAGCGAGAAGGCGAACTGGCTGGCCGCCGGAGAAATCTGGCGCAACAGCAACATCCCGATCAGCTACACCATGGGCACCGAAATGAACTACAACTTCACCCCCTTCCTCAGCGGCGCGCTCCGTCTGGGCTGGGAAGTGAAGACCGACGAGTACACCGAGGACACGGATGAGATGGGCTACGCCTATTACGGCGATGATCCCACCATGCGCGGCTTCAGTTTCGGCGGTGGCTTCAAGCAGGCGTTCGGCACCCGCAACATCAGCTTCAACTATGCTTACAAGAACAAGGGCCGTCTCTCCGCCGACAACTTCTTCACAGTCGGCGTGGGCTTCTGACCCGCTTTGAAACGGAAGCCCTCCCCCGGAAACCCGGGGGAGGGCTTTTTTTCTCATGCCTGCTCGATTACAGTATACAATCCTGCATGAATCTAATCCTTGAACCGGTAGCCCACCCCGCGAACCGTGCGGATATACTTGGCCGCGGAGCCAAGTTTCCTGCGCAGCGAGGCGATCTGGAAATCGATCGAGCGCTCGGTCACCGGGTAGCCGTAACCATGCACCCCCTCGACTATCTGATTGCGGGTGAAAACCCAGCCTGGGCGGCGGGCCAGATAATGCAGCACGCGGAACTCGGTCGAGGTAAGCTCCACCGGTTTGTTCTCGGCCAGCACCTCATGCCGGACCGGGTTGATAACCAGATCCTGAAGCTGGATCGTGGATGTCTCGTCTGTCTGCTCCTTGGACTTGCGCCTGAGCACCGCGCGCACGCGGGCGATCAGCACCCGCGGGCTGAACGGCTTGGTGATATAGTCATCCGCGCCCAGTTCCAGCCCGGCCACGATATCGCTGTCCTCGCTCCTGGCGGTGAGCATGACTATCGGAATGTGCGAGGTTTTGGGATCGCGCTTGATCATCTTGCATATTTCCATCCCGTCAAGGCCCGGCAGCATCAGGTCCAGTATCACCAGGTCCGGGAGCTTCGTGACGAGCAGTCGCAGCGCATCCTCGCCGGTGACCGCGCCATCGACCGTGTAACCCTCCTCGCTCAGGTTGTAGCGCAGGAGCTCCAGGATGTCCTCATCGTCTTCGACCAGCAGCACGTGTTTTTTAGCCATTTTTATCCGCCGTTGTTGAAGGGTTCAACCTACGGCATAAAAATAATTCCGTTATGTTAGTTTTTCGTTAGAAATAAGAGAGATATAGGACAGATCGAACTGATGATTCTAATATTTGCCCTCCGGCTGTTATTCTCCTAACAATTTCAGCATGTAACAAACGTCCTATTCCTCGAAAAACGGCAGAGCCTCCGCCGCAATTGACTTTCGAGGCGACTGGAGTTTTATTTCAATCCGGAGTGTATTTTCCAACACGGAGCGGGAATGTTCAAATTTGAAAAAAAACATATTCTGATCATCCTGATTTCCGGAGCGGCACTTCGGATAGCGGTTTATGCGCTGATGCCGCCGACACTGTACCCGGATTCATATAAATATATGGCCCAAGCCGAAATGTTCCATCGCTTCGACCTGAGCGGCTACAGTGGTCTTGCCCCCGGCTATTCCCTTGTCATCGCCGCGTTTGGTGGAAACATTCAAGCCCTGACACTGTTTCAGGCTGGAATAGGACTGGTTACAAGCCTTTTGCTCTATTTCATTTTCGGACTTCTGAGCGGAAGCAGCCGGATTGGTCTGGCCGGAGCACTCGTATACGCTCTCAGCCCATTCCAGGCAGTATTCGAGCGTGATGTGCTGACAGAGAGCCTGACCACATTTCTGACTGCCCTGACTGTATATCACCTGATCCGCATTCACAGTGGACAAGACAGGCCACACAACTGGCTGTTTATGGGTCTTTCGGCTTCATTGGCTGCTGCACTGCGGCCAGTTATGCAGTTTCTCCCTCCTCTGGCCGCGCTCCTGGCAGTTCTGGCTTATTATATGCAAAACCGGAAGAAAAGCCTGTCCAATGCAGCATGGAGAACGGTGCTGGCAGTTCTGCCGGCAGTGATAATAATCGGGGGCTGGAGCGCTTTCAATTACCATCGCTTCAACTATTTCAGCCTGACTATCCTGACCGGTTTTCATCTTACAAATCACAGCGGCGCGTTCATGGAAAAGGCCCCGCCTGAATATGCCGATATTGCTGCCATTTACCTTAAACACCGTCAGGAGATGATAGCCCTGACAGGCAGGCACGGAAATACGATCTGGCGTGCGCTTCCCGAACTGGAGGCCGTCACCGGCCTGAGCCGGGCCGAGCTTTCCAAACGGTTCACCAGCCTGTCGGTGCGCCTGATTCTGGATAATCCGTTGCCTTATCTTCGTCAGGCAGCCAAGGGATTCATAATTTTCTGGCTGCCCTGCTGGTACAACGGCGAACAGGGACTGCTGCCCGCCCTGCGTTCAGGAGACCTGGCCGAGCGCCTTCTGCTCTGGCCATGCACCCTCGCCCAGGCGCTGCTTACGGCGGTTTTCATGGGCTTGCCATTTGCTCTGGCGCTGAACCGCAAAATGCGGGACCAGGTCAAGCCGAACCTTGGACTGATAGCCCTTTACGCGATTGTGACGGCTACGGCTGTCCTTTCGACGCTCACTGAATTCGGCTCCAACGATCGTTTCGAGCAGCCGGTTGAGCCGTACGTCCTGGGTATCGGGTTGTACGTTCTTTTACGCCTCTTTTTTCCGGACAAGGAAAGAATACAGGCGACCAGATGAGTCAGGAAAACGTGGAGAAAGACAGCTTTCTGGATGAAACCCTGCGCCGTCTGCGTGGGCCTGGAGCCGGAGCGCTTCTGGCCCGTGGCTCGCTTGTTTCGTTCATAGTTAAATCGGCCGGGATTCTGCTGGCTCTTCTGCCGCAGCTTGTGCTCACCCGGTTGATGGGGGCCGCGCGCTACGGGGTGTACACTGTTGCCCTGAACTGGATCTGGGTTCTGGCGGTTTTCGGGAAATTCGGCCAGGATACGGCGCGGGTGCGTTTTCTTGCCTCTTTTCAGTCGCTGGGAGACTGGGGTGCTTTCCGGGGACTGCTGCGCTGGAGCACCGCCACGGTGCTGGGTATAAGCTGTCTGATAGGCCTGGGTGTTGTGATGTTTGTGCAGGTGGCAGGAGATCGAATTTCTGTCGAGATGGCCCGGTCGCTTCTTCTGGGTGGAGCACTTCTCCCAGTGCTGACTCTGCTGGCTTTGAACAGCGCCGCCCTTCAATCAGTAAAGCGCGTGGCTGCCGCCGAGACACCGCGGCTCTCCGGACATATAGTCCTGGCTCTGCTGGCCGGAGCTGCCATGCTTGTGCCGGGATTTGCCTTCTCCCCCTCGGAAGTCATGGGCCTGACTTTGGCGGCGAACCTTATTTCTCTGGGTCTCGGGATTATTATCCTCCGCCGCAGTCTGCCGCAGGCGGTTCTTTCCGCACATCCGACGTACACTCCCCGCCTCTGGACAGCAGTGGGTCTGGCCATGCTTGCAGTCAACGGTCAGTTCCTGGTCCTCAGCCGCATCGATATCCTGATGCTAAAGTTTTTCGTGACGGACTCCGAGGTTGGGATATATTCCATTGCCTCGCGGCTGGCCCTGGCCGTTCCATTCGGGCTGGACGTTGTTTCTATGATAGCCGCTCCGCTGGTATCTCAGCTTTATACGGAAAAACGATTTAACGAACTACACCGGGTGGTGCACCTGGCGGTGAGTTGGTCAGCCATGATTTCATTCGCCATCTTTATCGTGCTGAGCGCGGGTGGCAATCTTTGGCTGGGTCTGTTCGGCCCTTCGTTTCCTGCCGGGCGTCTGCCTCTGGTCATACTTTGCGCAGGACAGCTTTTCAATGCCCTGACCGGCCCCTGTGGACTTCTGCTGACCATGACCGGCCGTGAGCGGCAGCTCGCCATACTTGTAAGCCTGGCATTGCTGGCCAATGCCGCTCTCAACTGGCTGCTCATACCGAAGATGGGTTCCAACGGGGCGGCGCTTGCCACCTGCGCGGTCACAGTAGTCTGGAACGTGGCCGCGGTCATTCTGATTCGCCGCAGTCTTGGCCTATGGTGCGTCTGGGGATTGAGCGGAAGGCCGATTATCTCAAAAGAGAGTCAGGGATGAAAGAGCAACAGGAACCTTTGACCACGCGCCAGTTCTGGGCTGACCAGTGGGCGAATAAAAAGGAACATGGTCTTCCTTTTAACCCCCGGCGTGGATCGTTTGGCAGTATACACAAATTGCTGCAAAAAATCCTTCCGCACGATTCAAAACTGTCATTTCTTGAAATCGGCTGCTACCCCGGAAGGTTCATGTGGTATTTCGAGCGCTTTTTCGGCTACCGGGTGGAGGGAGTGGAATACATAGACTGGTGCTGTGAGCGCACCGGGGAGCTTCTTCTGCGGGCAGGCGTCAACAGCGCCGCTGTCCACTACCTGGATTTCATCTCATGGGAACCGGAAGCGCATGAACAATGGGACGTGGTTGCAAGCTTCGGCTTTGCAGAACACTTCTCGGATTATGTGGACATAGTGGCAAAACATGCCAGGCTTGTAAGGCCCGGCGGCTGGCTGGTGCTGGAAATACCCAACCACACCGGATTCTACGGTCGCATCCTGAAAATTTTGGATCCGGTTGCATGGAGCGTGCATAACCGTATCGGGCTGGAACAGCTTGAATCATCAGTGGCCCGTATCGAAGAAATGCAAATCATCGCCGCGAAGCCTTGCGGCAAGTTCAGCCTCGCACATGTCTGCCTGCTGGAACGAAGCCGGAAAGCGGGCAGGCTGATCCATCTTGCGGTCCTCGGTATGAAACTGGCCCTTGAGCTTTTGATGTATCCTTTTCCCCGCAGCCGGAGTCTAAGCCCATATCTGGTTGTGGTGGCGCGTAAGCAATCCCGCTGAACGCCACCCCTCAAAGCCGCTGGAAAGGGCTGGGCAATCGCAGCGCAACTCTCAGCACCAGAAGAGCCAGGATTGCACCGGCGCATGTGAACAGCAGCGCCGTTTCATTGAACACAAACCACCCGTCAGAACCAAACAGCGCGCCCGCCATTCCACCGCTCAATCCGGCAGCCAGCCTGAGCCAGCCGCCGACTCTGTTTTCCGGTCTCCCTCGTCGCATAGTCTCACCTCATCTCACACTGATTCTTACCCGGCAGAAAGCGCAATTGCCCTCGGCCCGGGACGCCACCTCCAGCCAGTACTCTCCGCTTTCGAGGTCAGCGATCTCGCCCTGAAGTTCAAAAGTGCATTGGCAGCGGCAAGGCTGGTTCACATGCGCCGTCTCCACCACCCGCAGGACATCTTCATATTTGCGCAGTTCAAGAGATACACTGTCCAGACAGCAGTTGAAAACCGCTCCCCGGTGGATAAACCGGACCTGCCCGCCCTGCAAGGTCACCGCCAGCTCGTCTTCGCGGCTGGCCGAGGCCAGATCCATGACTTCGCCCCGGCACCCGCTCATGCCGCTCAAAGCGACGGAGGCCTGGCTCCCGGTGTCCAGGGGCAAGTGAGTGACGCTGTCTTTGCAGGCAAGAAACAGCAGACCCCCAAGAAGCATAGTCTGGGAAAGGATTGCCCGCCGATCAAGCAATCGAACCTCCAGAGTAATGTTGACTGCAACCGGGGGGGCATTTTGAGGGAACCTGCTGAGGCCGGGGGGAGGAAGAAACATTTGTGGCTGCCCGGGGCGTGGCCGACGCCCCTGGGCAGCCGCTAAAGCCGGGATCCCCCCTCGTCTCCCGGACTTTATACCGTCATTTCAGCAGCACCATCTTGCGTATGCGGCTGAACGAAGCAGTTTCCATGCGGTAGAAATACACACCCGAGCTGAGCGTGCGTCCTGAATCCTCACGTCCGTTCCACTGCACCACATGCACGCCCGCCTCTTCCTGGCGGTCGACCAGAGTGGACACCACGCGCCCGCGGATATCGAACACTCTTATCTGGACGTGCCCGGCCTCGGGCAGGTCATACTGAATCGTGGTGGACGGGTTGAACGGGTTCGGATGGTTCTGCGCCAGCGCAAAGGCTTTGGGCAGATTAGGCTGACCGGGTTCATCGCCATCCAGAAGGCCCTCGCCCATCCTGAAATTGAGAGACCTGTCCGCTTCTATATTCACGTCCTGGATCACTTGCAGACCTGAATTCTTGGCCCCGTCCAGCACGACCTCGTAATTACCGGCCGGGAGCATGAACTCATAACGCCCGTCGCTGTCTGTCCAGGTGCTGACATTGCCGCCGGTGGCCGGATCATAGGCGCTGACAAGGACACTGTCCGCCGGATGCCCGTTCTCGTCCTCAACCCGTCCGCTGACCCTGATCTCGGACAGATCGACCACCAGTTCGAGCCTGGTGTCGGCGTTCAGGTCCATGCCCGGCTTGTACAGGCTGGCGTATTCCCAACCCGGATAGACGTACAGGTCATAGATTCCCGGCTTGACCGACATCTCCCAGTAGCCGTTCTCATCGGTCCAGGCGAAATACGGGTCAGCCCGGAAGATCGGCATGATCAGGTCGGACCTGTCGTCCCCATCGCCCGCCGTGCTGTCCTCCTCGCCCTGAAGCGTTATCTTTTCCATGACATAGGACACCGGCAGGATACGGAACAGGGTGTCGGCATCGCTGCTGACCGGCTGCATCGCGTGCACCATCGCTCCGGCCACGGGCTTGCCGTTGCGGTCAATCACCCGCCCGCCGACCCAGACGCCGGGTTTGAACACAAGGTCGAACTTGATATCGGATTTCACCTGAAGGTTGTACCGCGAGCTGTCCGGGAAATACCCGGCCACCGGTTCCACCGCCAGGCTGTAATCACCGGGAAGGACACGCACCGCCCAGTATCCGTCGTAGTTTGTCCAGACCTGCGCTCCGGTTGAGTTAATGTCCTGGCCGATGAAATTAAGGTAGCTGCCTTCCAGGCCCGCACCATCTGACGTGGTGACCCGGCCGCTGACCAGATAACCGCTCTGAAGGCTTACCGTCATCTGGCGGTCGATCGAGAGGTCCACGTTCTCGACCGTCTGGCCCGGATAGCCGTCCTTATCCGCTCTGCCGGAGAACTGCAGGGTATAAGACGCGGCCGGCATCACCTGCACCTTGAAACTGCCGTCGTATTCAGTATAGACCCAGTAGCTGTAGAAAGGTTCAGGATTCTCGGGCTTGACGATGTTCCCGTTGCTGTCATATATGTAATAAATGTCCCCGCCAGTATACATGTAGAACCCTTCATACGCCAGCGGCGAACCATCCGCCAGAACCACCCGGCCGCTGAAAGACACGCCGTAGTACAGTTCCGCCCGCGGAGTTTCCACCCGGTCGCTGGCGGCGAGCGTGTAACTGCCCGCCTTGACGGCCTGGGCCGGATAATTCCACGGCGCCACGATCTCCGCTGTCCACGTGCCTGGAACCACCGCCGCCTGCCAGCGTCCGTCCACGCCGGTGTAGACTGTCCTGTTGTACACCTGATAGTTGTAGCTGTTGTATCCGGAAGCGTCTTCCCGCTTGATCGGGTCCGTATCGGGATTGGATCCGCTCCAGTAATCGTACCAGAGATTGACCTGGGCATCGGGGACGGCATTGCCGCGGTCATCCACGACCAGACCGGTTAGAACAGCGCCGGCCTTAAGCTGCAGATCGAGCGTCAGGTCCTCGGACCGCATCGAGATGCCGCCCATCACCTGAGGCGGGACAGAGGACTGACCGGCTGGAATCACGGTCACGGAATACTCCCCTGCCGCCAGGGCCGCCATGTAGCGCCCGTTCTCATCCGCATAGGCGTAGCGTGTGTCCGGGACGCCCTGGAAAATTATTTCGGCCTGCGCCAGGATCGCGCCGTCCGGGCCAAGAACCCGTCCGCTGACCCGCTTGCCGGTGTCGATCACGATATCGTAGCGCGTGTCCGCCTGGACCGACAGGCCCTGGGTGACAGGCTGGTTGGGATACTGCCATCCCGGATAGACGTAAAGATCAAAAGTACCGGGGAAAACCGCCAGGCTGAACTCGCCGTTGGAATCGGCGCTGGCCCAGCGGTACTGATAGTTTTTATTGTCGCTCAGGCTGAAACCGGCCCAGGGTACGGCTGGACCGCGATCCTCGACCACGCGGCCCGAGAAAATGACACCGCTCTTCAGGGTCAGGTCCACCTTTGCTCCGCCGGAGGCGACTGTCAGGCTCTGACTGATCTGATCCGAGGGATAGCGGCTTCCGGCCGGGCTCTGGACCGACACCCAGTATTCACCTTCCGGAAGATTGAGCGCGAATGAACCATCCCGGCCGCTGGCGATCCGGCTGCCGTTATAATAATCGCTGGACCAGAAGGATATCTCCGCCCCGGCCACGGTCTGCCCCAGATCATCCATCAGAACGCCGCTGACTGGACGCACCGGCAGGCTGGCCAGGGTGAGACGGTAACCGACCGGGCTGGAGAGATCCTCCTCGGCATCGGTTTTGAGGCCATCGGCGCGATAATAGACTATATGCCCGGGATGAGTGATCACCACTACATGATAGGCGCCGCTTTTTTCGAGGTTCCTGCCGAACATGTTGCCGCCGCCCCAGATGGGGGGCATGATGCGGCTGTCGATAGTAGCGCTTCTTTCAAGGGCGTACAGACCGCCGTTGATCTCGAGGCTGTCCGGGTCGAACAGGAGCATGGTTACCCAGCCCTGATCGCCGGTGGGGCTGGCCTCGAGACGGATATACTCCCCGGCCTGGCCCTCGAAGCTGTACACGTCCACATCCACATCCGGGACCCCATCCGCTTCGACAGCGCTGCCGAACGTGATCGCCTGGGCTGCGGACCAGGTGTCATTAGGCTCGTTTTCATGCACCGGAGTGAATCCCTCGTCCGCGGCGTTCTGCAGACGAGTCGATGCGGCGCCTGCGCTCCCGGCGGAATTCAGCTCGTTGAGCGCCCTGAGCAGCGGCAAGTCGCGCCCATCGGCGCTCACGCCGCTGGTCATCAGATGACGGGCCAGGCTGGCGGCCATGGCCTGACGGCTGGCTTCATCCGGCGCGCGGAACACGCTGCGGACTTCCGCATTTCCAACGTCCTCAGCCCGCGGCTTGACTTTCCTGTCCGCCGCCTTTTTCGCCCCGGCAATCGCCTCGATGCTTGCACCCTGGACCTTATAGACCGTGGGTGCGGCGGAACCGAGCTTACCCTGACGGGCCAGGCGAAGCAGATTGAGATGCGCCGGCGAAACAGATGGCGTCGATTTTGCCGCGCCCTCAGCGGCAACTATCTGCGCAGACCAGCTCAGTGTCAGTATCAGCAGCGCCGAAACCAGCACCGCAACCGGCAGCTTCACAACGTCCCTTCTCATCTGCCACATCTCCTTTCTGAACCTCTATATGAATGTTGTGAGACGGTTTGCCAATGAGGGGGTATTGGACCATTTTGAAACTTATGATAAGACCCAGCATTTCTGGCTCCAGTCTATTCAGGCTTTACACATTTATCAGCGGAGGGGCGGCCGGATTCTTCACTTTTTTCCGTCCCGGGATTACAACCGGCCTTGCGGCTGATACTCAGACCCCGGTTCAGGTCCTCGCCGCCCGGTCCCAGCAGACCGTTTCCAGAAAACGTGCGCCACAGCGAGCCGTCCAGCAGCTCCGCGGGCACTACTGCCGGGACACCGTTCTCCAGAGAGCGCAGGAGCGAAAGCATGCCCGAAATCTCGTTTTCGAGATTTGAAACGTTCAGGTAGTAAGTCTGCGCATCGGTGGTCAGGTAATTCTGCTCACCCCCGCGCACCGTATTGCCGGGAGCGTTGTCCAGCATGTTCTGCAACTCGTTGTTCTTTGTCTGAATCTGGCCGCGAAGACCCTCGGCGCGGGCCATGTCCCGGCTGTCCGGCTGCACCCGTCCATACAGGTGGTTATCGAACAGATCAAGTTCGGAGATAAACTCACCCATTGTCCGCGCGAGCCTGACATTCTCTTCTGACTTAATCTGTTGTCCGCCGGCCATCGAGCCTGTGGTTTTTTCCTTTGACGGCTCCGCTCCGTGCAGGCTGACCACCAGTCCGGCCAGCAGCAGCAACGCGCCGAATATGAAGTTCCCTATAGTTCTGAACATGTCATGCCTCCTTGGCCGGATGAAAAGGCAAAATGCATTCCAATCCGGAGCATCAAGGTGTACGATTTTCTATTTGTTTATTTTTCAATATATTAACACGCATAGACACAGAGCAGTTCCTGCCCGAATGCACTTGACCGCTGCCTTTGGATCGGCTTCAGTCTCAGTTTTCTGATAGTACGGTTTGAAAAACTGAAGGCTCAGAAACGCCAGGTGAGGGCGCAGTCGATCAGGTTCTTGCGGAAATCGAGGTCACGCAGACTGGACTGGTTACGGTAGAGGCTCCAGGCGAGAGACGCATCGAGATAGCTGCACAGCGGGCGTGAAAGCTTTATCACCGCGCCGTTGTTATCGTTCTCCTCGGTGATCGCTTCGGTCAGTATAGGCAGGCTGGTTTTGTCCGAGTAGCGCCGCAGCTCGAAAAACAGGTAGGCGTTCAGGAAGGCGTCCCCTGGCAGACGGTGGCCGAATAGAAAGCTGAAGCGGTTGTTCCAGTAGGAGAAGCCGAAGTTGTTGGACCCGTTGTGCTGCAAGGTATAGATGCAATTGACCAGCCAGCCGCTGCCGTAGGATAGAGTCAGGTCGAGTTGATGAAGGTTGTCCCGCTGTTCGACGTCGAGTGTTTCCATGGCCCCGTCCGCCGTGGGACGGGACACCGGGCGCTCGCAGTTGCGCCGCGTGAAGCCGTATTCCAGCGCCCCGGCCAGTCGCTCGCCCAGACGGCGGGTGAGGCGGAGCCGGGGGCCGAACGCGAGGTGATTGAAGGTTTCGAAGGTCTCGAAATTGAAGAAGGACTGCCGCCAGTAGACACTCAAAATGCCCAGACCTCCTGCCCGGTGGCGGATATAAAGCTGGCCCTGGCCCCGGACATAGCCCTCCTCGCTCAACAGCCGCAGGGAATTCTTGCGATAGACGTTGCGCAGCTTGATCTCGCCCGACGCTCCGAGGATCGATGAACCGGCTCGGCGCTCGGTCTCGGCGGAAATTCTGTGAACTAGAACATCCCCGGCGGTGACAGAGTCCGACTGTCCGATCCGGTGGTGCGCCTTGTAGCCGGCTTGTAGGTCGAGACGGGAGGCGGAGGATGCCGAGTTGAAACGGGCGGTGGAGAAAAGGCTGACTGTCCCGGCGCCGCCGTCATTTCTGAGCGACGGGTCCTCGAGCACGTTGTCATCGTACTCCCAGCCAGTGGTCAGGCGGCTCTCCAGAGAAGCAGCCGAGGCGGAGGAGAATTCAAGCAGGATGAAAACCGCTACTAAAAAAGCCGGTGTAACCGGCATCCGCGGCCCATCCCAGGGGGGGGATTTATGGTTGAAAGTCACTTCCGGCCGGCTCCCTCCCTTTCGTTTCCGAGTTGTCCAGCCTGGGTGCGCAACGCCCGCTCAAGACGGCGCAACGTTTCGAGATCGCGTGTCAGCGAATCGCGCCGGGCGGCCAGACGGGAAAGCAGAGCCTCGATCTCTCCGGGGGAAAGAGATTCGATGCCGCCCAGCAGAAGGCGTTCCCGGTCGGGGTCGTACATCTCGCGGTCAATCGTTCCCGCTCCGGAGACTGCGTCCGGAGACTGGATCGAGCTTTCTCCCTTGAGACCGGATTCGAAAATATCACCGGAGCCGCCACGCTCCGGCACTTCCGTTACATCACCGGCGGATTTGTCAGCCGGTCCCGGGGCTGACGCGGCCGGGCCATGCGTCTCGGTGCGGCGCAAAGTCAAACCCTCATCGAACAGGGCCATTTCCTGGGCAAACTCGCCGGTGCGCAGCCGAACCGCGCTTTCATCCCGCACCCGCCTTATCTCGGCCTGCACCAGGCCGAGTCCGCGCTGGACCCGCACCGCCAGATCGGCCGCGAAATCCGCCTTGTCGCGAACCTGATCCGGCGAGTCATCCGGCCTCACTCGCAGCGCGGCGGCCAGGTCCGGATTGAGAGCAGCCCGTGGCGCGGTTCTATCCTGAGTCATGGAGAGAGCCGCTCTCTCACTGAGAAAGGAGGCGAGCTGCGAAGCCAGAACACCGGCCGCCGGGCTGTTCTTACCGGATTCCAGGCTTTCGATCCGCCGGCTCAATTCCCGGTAAAGGGCGGCGCGCGCGGCGCCTGTGCGGTGCTCCAGAGCATTCAGGGCCACGTTCAGACGGTCCAGGCTGTCCGCCAGGGACTTGCCCTCACGCAGGCTTTCGCCCAGCCTGAACTGATCCACCGGCGAGAACACATCTCCCGCCACACTCTTTTTCAGACGCGCCACCTCTGCCGAAACCCTATCCATCCTCAAGGAAAGGGTATCCCGGCGCGCGGAAAGAGCGGCCAGGCTGTCCGCAGACACGGCATACGCGCGCCTTAGCGCCTCGAGCGTCCCGCTTTCCTGCGCGCCCAGCGCAGCCGCATTCAGTTGCAGCAAGGTCAGAGCCAGGATAATCCTGTATTTGACGCCTGATAACATCCCATCTCCCTGTTCACGGTCGAGTATTCGATCCCATAAACAGTGAATGCAAAAGCTATGCCTGTATCTGGTCGACAGTCGCCAGGAATACAATGTCATTGTTTTCATCGGGTTACGCCACGGCCAAAGCCGGAGAAAAGGAACTCTCATCCGGCGGCGCAGCTTCCCCGGCCCGCACACCCTCGGAAATCTGAGGGTTACGCGGCACACGCTCTCATAATCCGATCGAGAACATACGCTCCAGGTCATGGCGGGAATAGACCTTGAAAGCGATCATCGTCTCCGATTTCGTGATGCCATCCACCTTGAGCATCTTGTCCGTCACTATATCGGCCAGTTGCTCGTTGTCGCGGGCGCGGATAACCGCCACCAGATCGTACCGTCCTCCCACCGAGAACACCTCGGTGATGCCGTCGATCTGAGTAACTTTTTCCGCCGCCGCGTTGATCTTGTCGCGCTCCAGGTTCATCAGGACAATTCCGGTGACCATCTTGCACTCTCCTGAAAAGGTTCTCCACCGTCAGGGCGCACCGTCCTTTCCTGGGACAGGCTGCACTCCGGACGGCAAAAGACGTGTATGGATAATAATCCCGCCGCCGTAGCAACGCAAGCCGTTAACTGATATATGCAGGGACTTGAAAGTCCGGCCCGGGGAAGCTAACTTTCTCACCTGTTCAAGCCCTCGCTGCCGGACGCCCGCAGCGGGCATGCAGTCTGAACACGATCTGTATCGGACACAATATAAACCGCCCCGACTGACGGGCCGGAAGCGCCGCGAAAGGATTTTCCCATGCATATCGCAGAAGGCAAATACGGTTATTTCGACGAGCAGAACCGGGAATACGTGATCACCCGCCCGGATACTCCGCAGCCCTGGTTCAACTACCTGATCAACGATCTGGGCTACTGCGCCCTGATCAGCAACACCGGCGGAGGACCAAGCTACCATCGCAGCGCCAAGTTCCGCCGCATCCTGCGCTACCGGTTCAATGGCGTCCCGGCCGACCGCCCCGGCCGCTACCTCTACCTGCGCGACATGGAGGACGGCGACTACTGGTCCGCCACCTGGGCCCCGGTGCTCAAGCCCCTGGACAGTTTCAGCTACCGCTGCCGGGTGGGCCTCAACGTGCAGACAATCGAGAGCGAGTACCGCGGGATCGGCGTGAGCCTGACTTATTTTGTCCCGCCCGACTGCCCGGCCGAGGTCTGGCTGGCGCGTATCGAAAACCGCGGGAACACGCCCCGGCGGATCAACACATACTCTTACGCGGAGTTCAATTTCTGGGGTGCGATGCGCGACCTCCTGAACCTGGACAACTGCCCCAAGTGCGCGCGCTATCACCACAAGGACGGCGTGATAGTCCACCACAGCTACAATGACGTGGGCACGGGCCTGGATGACATGCACTGGGTCAAGCACTTCGCCGGGTTCACATCCACGGCGAAGCCGGTGGGATTCAACCCGGAGCGCCAGCAGTTCCTGGGTGGAATCTACCGCAGCGAGGCCAATCCACTGGTCGTGGAGACCGGGCAGGACACCAATTTCACCGGTATAGGCGACTATCCAATCTGCGGGCTGACCCACGCCTGGAGCCTCGCTCCCGGCGAAAGCGCCGAGTTTGCGTTCGTACTGGCCATGGGTGACAGCGAGGAGGAGCTGTACGGCCACCTGGAGCTGGCGGGCAGCCTGGACAGAATAAAGCAGTCGCTGGAGGCGGTGCGCGCGGTCTGGAGCAGCCGTCTGACCGCCCTTCACGCCGCAACCCCCTCCACTCAGGATTTCGACCCCTGTGTCAACACCTGGAACCAGTACAACAGCTTCATGACCGCCAACCTCTCGCGCTCGATCTCGGGCTACGAGTGGGGGGCGGGCCGCGGCCTCGGGTTCCGCGACACGTTGCAGGACACCATGGGCGCGGCGCACATGGAGCCGGAGTTCATCCGCAAGAGGCTGCTCCTGATGGCTGGCTGCATCTACAGCGACGGGATCGCGCTGCACAACTATTTCCCGCTCACCCGCACGGGCGACGGGAAAGATTTCTACGATGACCACCTCTGGCTGCCCTACGCGGTCTGCCATTACGTCAAAGAGACCGGCGACACGGGCATCCTGGACGAGCCGGTGCGGTTCTGGGATTCGGAAAAGACACAGAGCCTTCTGGAGCGCCTGGCGCTCTGCCTTGACACCGCCTGGCGTCTGCGCGGCGAGCATGGCCTTCCGCAGACCGGCCACGCGGACTGGAACGACGGCCTCAACCCCGGATCGATGGAAAGCGAGAGCGTGTTCAACGCCATGCTGTTCTGCGCCAGCGCGCGCGAACTGGCCAATCTGGCCGGATTTATCGGCAAAACAGAGCTGGAGGCGCAGTGCCGCAGCCGCTATGAGGAAATAAAACGGATAGTCAATGAAGTCGCCTGGGACGGGGCCTGGTACCGCCGTATCCTGCTCAAAGGCGGCGGGCATATCGGCGGCAAGGATGTCACTCCGGGGAGCATTTTCCTGGAGCCGCAGGCCTGGGCCGTAATCGCGGGCGTGGCCGAGGGTGAACGCGCGATCACGCTTCTGGATTCAGTCCACGAGCGCCTGGCCGGGCCTTACGGGATAAAGCTGCTGGACCCGCCCTACACGGATTACAACCCCGCCTGGGGCTCGATCAGCATTGTCCTGCCCGGACACAAGGAGAACGGCGCGATATTCTGCCACGCCGCAAGCTGGGCCGTGGTGGCCGAGGCCCTGGCCGGCCGCGGCGCACGCGCGTTCGACTACTACATGCGCATGGCCCCCTCGACCAAGAACCGGATCGCGGAGCTGCACGAGATGGAGCCGTATGTCTACAGCCAGCATATAGCCCAGGCGCCGTTCCAGTGGCCCGGACGGGCGCGTAACAGTTGGCTGACCGGCAGCGCTGCGTGGTTCATGTTAGGCTCCAGCCAATATATCCTGGGCGTGCGGCCCACCCTGGACGGCCTGATGATAGACCCGGCCGTGCCCGCGGACTGGAAGGAATTCAAGGTCACCCGCCGTTTCCGCGGCGCAACCTATGAGATTACGGTGACCAATCCGGATGGGCGTGAGAAGGGCGTGCGCAGCCTGACAGCGGATGGAGTGAAAGTGGCGGGCAATGTCATTCCGCCAGCCCCGGCCGGGAAAACCGTGCGCGTGGAAGCGGTGATGTAGAAAGCCCTTTATCCACGAAGTACACGAAGGAGCACGAAGTAAAAACTGCTTTAAACATTTTTAGTGCCCCCTCGTGCCCTTGGTGGATAAATAAAAGTTTTGGGGCTATGCACTTGACTACGGTAGATACTACATATAGCATTCCTGCTTATGGAGAACTATCTGAAAAAAAACAGCTTCTTACATTGATCGAAGACTCCGTAAATTTCTCAGTAGGGGCGACTCATGAGTCGCCAGTTGAAGGCCTTCGGGCGCGGCATGCCGCGCCCCTACGACAGACCTGTCCGTTTTCCGATATGTCATCTTTACCGCTTTCGAGTTGATATTTTTGTGAAGATTCGTGTTAACATCTTGCGCACCAGTGAATCACCCCGCCCACAGGGCGGGGCATCTTGAAAGGCGCGGAGGGGGATTGCATCCCCCTTGCCCCTGCTCCGTATTCATCTCCGCCCACAGGGCGGAGTATTCTGCGGGATTTTCATAAAGGCATAAACGTTAATATGTCAAAACACAATATATAGTGGGCGCCGTAATCAGGTGCATAGCCCAATAAAAGTTTCTGCTTCATTCTCTGAACAACAAACCTTCACTCAATACTCAGCGTGTTCCCGCACTTTCTTTTACCTGACGCAGCAGGGCATCCAGTTCGGTCACCTTTTCCGGCTGCTCCGCGGCCAGGTTATGCTTTTCACCCAGATCATCAATCAGGTTGTACAGTTGGGGTTCCGGGGAACTGCCCAGTTCGATGTCGGTTTCCGGGTCGTAGCTCGCTCCCCCATGCGGCTCGATATATTTCCAGCCGTCCCAGATGATAGAAAGCGTTCCGTTCGTGGCGTGCTCCACCACGTATTCCCGTCCCCCGGCGGATTTCCCCAGCAGGACATCCAGGGCGTTGCGGCTGTCCGGCGCGGCGTTCTCCGGCAAAGTCTGCCCGGCCAGCGCGGCCAGCGAGGCGAACAGGTCAACCTGGCTGAACAGGGCCGCCGACTCTCCCGGCGTGACTCGGCCCGGCCAGCAGACGACAAAAGGCACCCGCGTGCCTGCGTCATACGCGCTGTACTTGCCACCGCGCAACGGTCCGGATGGCTTATGCCCCTGCAGCAGCTCCACGGCCTGGTCTTTGTATCCGTCATCCACCACCGGGCCATTGTCGCTGGTGAATATCACGAGCGTATTGCCGCTCAGTTTAAGTCGTTCGAGAGTTTCCAGCACCTGTCCCACGCTCCAGTCGAACTCCAGGATCGCATCGCCCCGCGGCCCCAGCCCGCTCTTCCCGGCGAAACGCGGGTGCGGAAGCCTGGGCACGTGGATGTCGTGGGTCGAGAAGTACAGGAAGAAAGATCGCTCGCGGTTCTGCTCGATGAAATTCACCGCCCGGCTGGTTATTACATCCGCGATGTCCTCATCCACCCAGCGGGCGGATTTCCCGCCGCTCATGTAGCCGATCCGGCCCACTCCGTTGACTATGGTGTTGTCGTGCCCGGCGCTGGCCTGCAGACGTAATAGTTCGGGATGATCCCTGCCTGTCGGCTCATCCAGCAGAGGCTCGTCGAAACTGACTTTTATGGGGTCGGACGGGTCGAGGTCTACTACTTGCCGGTCCTCGATGAACACGCAAGGCACACGGTCCCCGGTGGCCGGAATCAGGAAAGCGTAATCGAAACCTATTTCCAGCGGGCCTGGAGCGATCACGCCGTTCCAGTCCGGGCCGCCTTCCGGCCCCAGACCCAGGTGCCATTTGCCAACCACCGCGGTGCGGTAACCGGCGGCTTTCAGGGTCGAGGGCAGGGTGGGCGTGCCGGGCAGGATCAGGGCCGCGGCGTTGCCGCGGGCCACCCCGGTGTCAGGCCTGCGCCAGGCGTACTGTCCGGTAAGGAGCGAATAGCGCGAGGGCGTGCAGGTGGCGGAACTCGCGTGGGAGTCGGTGAAACGCACGCCGCGCGCGGCCAGACGGTCTATGTTCGGAGTGCTGAACTTATTCGCCCCATAACAGCTCACATCGCCGAAACCCAGGTCATCGGCATAGATCAGCACGATATTGGGCGCTCTGCCGCTTTCGCGTCCGCACGAGACAGAGGCCAGCACCAGGCCGGCCACTCCAGAGCCGGTCAGGCGCACAAACTCACGACGGTTGCAGAGGGTCGGCATGATCAGCCTCTCTTTTCAGAGGTGAAAAAGCACGCTTTGCCTGTCGATTTGCGCGGAAACCGACTGTGCGTGGTCATCCAGTCCACCAGCCACAGCCGCTTTTTCAAGCCTGTCCCTGCTTTTTCCATTCGGCCAGGATACCGTCGAGCACACGCTGACGAGCCTTGAACATCTCCGGCTTGGAGCCGCAGTCCACCCGTCCGCTGGCCGCCCCGGCGTGGCCCGAGCCGATATCCAGCGCGCGCATGATCGCCCCCAGGTCGCGGGCCTCGGGACGCGAGAAAGAGGCGATATTGAGACTCATCGAGAACACCAGGCCGGTGGTCTTGACTCCCCGCTCGAACATCGAGTTCACCTCCAGCACGGCCAGGGCCGCCGGGTCTATAAGCTGGGCCAGGTTCTTGACCACCACGGCCCGCCGCGCATGACCGGTGAAATCGAGCAGAATTATTTCATGCTCCGGGTCCAGGTAACTGAACGATTCCCGGATCGTTTTCAGCATCCGTTCCTCGCCCCGGCGGAACGCCCCGGCCAATGCGGCGGTTTCGCTCCAGGCCGCCACCGCATCCAGGCCCTCGTCGATCAGGCCCGCTGCCACCCGGCGCAGGAACTCGCGCCGCCGCTGCGGCGGTTCATCTCGGTTCTTGAGGGCGGCATCCAGGCAGTGGGCCGGAGTCTCGGCGCGCCACTGGTCCACGGTCGCATAGCCGAATGAGTCTATCCTGTCCGCCTCATCAATCAGATATTCCAGGTCCGGCTCGATCTCGAACTCGCGGGCGAACCAGTCGCGCACCACGCGGGCGCAGCTCGGCGCGGCCAGTCGCAGCCCCGGCAGGCTGTCCGGGTCGATGCCCCGAAGACGGACCTCCTCCAGGTTCGCCTCGTGGTGGTCGAACCACATTCCGCACTGAAGAGGGTACGGCAGGTCGCACACAATGTCGTTCATCCCGGTGCTTACCCGCGCGGCCTGGATGTCCCCAGGCCCGGCGAAAGAGACCCGCCCGATATCCATGAAATAGCCGGTCAGGGCGGCGCTCGCCACCCCGTCAAAATCATCGTGAGTCACTATCCGGTCCAGCACGCTCATCTCCTGCCCAATTTTGATAATAAATACAATTGTCACACCCGTCAGAAAGTTACCCCCCGCCGGGATTACAGTCAAGCGGTTCGGCCTGCAAGCGCCGCGCTTGACAAGCTCTCCGGATTGAACCTAATATATGCCGTTGCCTGAATTTGCCCCCATGTAACCCGCCATCTCAGGGAGAAACCATGAAAAAGCCGTTTATCCTCCTGCTTGCCCTGGTCCTGGCCGCGCCTCTTTCCGCCGCCGGAGTGAAGAAAGCCCCGAAACAGAAAACCGCAGTCTGGGAATGGATGCAGGCCAACAGCGCCCCGGCGATTGCCTGCTCGGGCGATATCTGGGGACACCCGGAACTGGGGGAGCATGAGACATACTCCAGCGAGCGCCTGGCGCGTTACCTCGAGGAAAACGGCTTCACAATCGAGCGGGGCGTGGCCGGAATACCCACGGCCTGGGTGGCCGCTTTCACCAATGGGACCGGCGGCCCCTCGATCGGGTATCTGGCCGAGTTCGACGCCCTGCCGGGATTGAGCCAGGAGGCGTTCTGTCCGGTCCGCAAGCCGCTGGTCAAGGGCGGGCCGGGTCACGGCTGCGGCCACAGCCTGCTGGGCGTGGCCTCTTCGTTCGCCGCCGTGGGAGTGAAAAAAGCCATGATAGACAACAACATCCAGGGCACGTTGCGGGTTTACGGCTGCCCGGCCGAGGAAACGCTGGTGGGAAAGATATACATGGCCCGCGCCGGAGTGTTCAACGCCTCGCAGGCGATGCTGGGCTGGCATCCCTCCAGCGAGAACGAGGTATCCTACTCCAGCGCTCTGGCCATGTCCTCGATCAAGTTCAAGTTTTTCGGCCGCACGGCCCACGCCGCGGGCGACCCGCACCACGGACGCAGCGCGCTGGATGCGGTCGAGCTGATGAATATCGGGGTCAATTTCATGCGCGAGCACGTGACAGACAAGGCGCGTGTCCATTATGTCATCACCAGCGGCGGCGGAGCGCCAAACGTGGTGCCGGATGTGGCCGAGGTATGGTATTTCGTGCGCGCGCAGAAAACCGAGGAGCAGCGCCCGATCCTGGAATGGGTCCGTCAGATTGCCGCCGCAGCGGCCATGATGACCCAGACCCGTATGGAGGAAAACCTTCTATCCTCCTGTTACGAGGTGCTGCTGAACGATCCGCTGGCCCTCATGCTGCAGACCAACCTGGAACTGGTCGGACCGCCGCGTTTCGACCAGGCGGACTGGGAATTCGCCCGAGAAATATCGAAAACTTTCGAAAAACCGGACTCCGTGCCGCTGGATACTACTGTCAGCAAACTGGAAATCGTGCCCCAGGAAAAGTGGGTTTTCGGCAGCGGCAGCACGGATGACGCGGATGTGAGCTGGTGCGTGCCTTACGGGCGGATCGCCACGGCCTGCAACGTGAAAGGCGCGCCGGGGCATTCCTGGCAGACCGTGAGCGCCGCCGGCTCGCCGGTGGGGATGAAAGGCATGGTCGTTGCGGCCAAGGCTCTGGCCGGCGGCGGGATCGATCTGTTCACCGACCCGGCCTGGATCGCAAAAGCCAGGGCGGACTTCACCAAACAGCTCAAAGGAAGGGTTTACATGTGCGGGGTGCCGGACTCGCTTCCTCCTCCCTCGCAACGCTGATTATATATTCGGTGTCTAAAAGATGCAAACCCGTGCCGGGAGTATATCCGGCACGGGTTTCCGTTTCATATTCAAAAGTCATATCTCAACTGACCGTCTGGACTTTGCCCTTTACCAGCCGCCGGAATAGTTTTATAGTTATTTCGGTTGTAATCTTACGGGCCGGGCTGGAATAAAGATGTCACACAGGCGGTTGTCGCGGGTAATAAGTTCAGCCCGGCGGCGTTGAATCCTTTCGGAAAGGGCCGTCTATTTGCAGGCCGGACTGAAACCGTTTTCACTGCTCATTAAGCCCGTGGGCAGTCTCTGTAACCTGGAATGCGATTACTGCTTTTACCTGGGGACGGATGCAGCCCTGGGTGGAGAACGTCCCGCGGTGATGCCGCAGGATGTGCTCGAACAGATGGTGCGGGATTTCCTGGGCCTGGGTTTCCCGACCAGCGTTTTCACCTGGCAGGGCGGCGAACCGACCCTGGCCGGGCTGGATTTCTACCGCCGGGCTGTCCGCGCGCAACAGGAGTTCGGCCGGGGCGGTCAGAGCGTGGCCAACGCGCTCCAGACCAACGGCATCCTGCTGGATGACCAGTGGGCGGAGTTCCTGGCGCACTGGCGTTTCCTGGTGGGCCTGAGCCTGGATGGACCGCCCGAGGTCCACGACCGCTTCCGCCGTGACCGCCGGGGCGAGGGAACATTCGGGCGTGTGATGCGCGCGGTGGAGGTCCTGCGCGCCAACAACGTTGAATTCAATATCCTGAGCATGGTGACTTCGCACTCCTGCAACCTTGGGAGGGAGATTTACCGCTGGCTGACCGGGCAGGGATTCGCGTACCTGCAGTTCATTCCCTGCGTGGAGAATGATCCTGACACCGGAGTCCCGGTTCCGGCAGGAGTCAGCGCCACGGGTTATGGAAAGTTCCTATGCGAAGTCTTCGATGAATGGACTGATCGCGGCGATACACGCCGGGTTTCGGTGCGCCTTTTCGACTCTCTGGTGGCCCAGTTGGCCGGAGAAAAGCGGATAACGCTCTGTGAAATGGGCGCGCGCTGCGATCATTACCTGGTGGTGGAAAAGGACGGCGGAGTTTATCCCTGCGATTTCTTTGTTTCCCGCCGCCGCTGTCTGGGTAATCTGATGAACACGCCGCTGTCCGGGCTGTTCCTCTCGGACCGCGAAAGCGCGTTCGCCGCGCTCAAATCGGAATACCCGGATGAATGCTCCCGCTGCCGCCATCTGGACCTCTGCCGGGGCGGCTGCCCGAAAGACCGCCTGAGCGCGGGTGGAAATCGTTTCGGCGGAAAAAGCCGCCTGTGCGAGGGATTGCTGCTGTTCCTGGACCATGCGCGCCCTGCGCTCGAAAAGCTGGCGGACAAGGTCCGCGCCGAGCGCCGGGCGGTGACCGGTCCGGTTGCGGATAAACCTGTGGCTGCGGCCTGGGCGCAGGCCGGACGGAACGACCCTTGCCCCTGCGGCTCGGGACGCAAGTACAAGCATTGCTGCATGCCCTGATATTGAACCGATCTGTTAATGCGGATAGAATGACAACGACCGAACGGGACTGAAGAGAGACCATGAGAAAGACTTCGAAGATATGCGGCCCGCTTATATCGCTGCTGGCCTGTTGTTTCGCCGCGGCGGCCTTGCAGGCCGAGACCGTCCATAAGACATATTTCGAGAACACCGATTACGAGCTGCACGTCTACGAGATACTCGGATACGAGCCCGGCCCCACGATGATGATAATCGGCGGGATACAGGGTGACGAGCCGGGCGGCTATCTTGCCGCGGACAGCTATGCCGATATCTCGCTGAAAAAAGGCAGCCTGATCGTAGTGCCGCGGGCCAATTTCTACGCCATCCTGCTGAACCAGCGCGGCCCGAACGGAGACATGAACCGCAAGTTCGCCGAACTCAAGGCCGCCGATTACGAGGCGCGGATTGTGGAGATACTGAAGGAGCTGATAAACCGGAGCGACGTGCTGCTGAACCTTCACGACGGCAGCGGGTTTTTCAGGCCGCAGCATATCGATGACATGCACAACCCCATGCGTTTCGGCCAGTCGATAATCGCGGACGCCGATGTCTATGTCGGGCCGTCCAGCGGCAAACGGATCGATCTGGCCACTGTGGCCAACCGCATCTGCGAGAGAGTCAACCGGGACATCCCGGAAGAGGAGTACAGGTTCCATTTCAACAACCATAACACGATCAGCGAGGACAGCCCGCACAAGGAACAGCGGCGCAGCGCCACCTTTTACTCTCTCACCCGTCACGAGATACCGGCTTTCGGCGTGGAAAGCTCCAAGGAGATACCCTCCAACGAGCTGAAAATCCGTCACAAGTCCATGGTCATCAACGCTTTCATGGAAGAGTTCGGGATCGTCCCGGAAAACCCGAAGATACTGGTGGAAAAACCGCAGCTCAACCACCTGATTGTCCTGATCAACGATAACGAGCGCGTGGCGCTGAAAGACGGCGAAACCCTGCTGTTGGATCCAGGCGATATTATCAACATCGAGCACGTTGATATGAACTACTCACGAGGACTGAGCGCGGACATCCTGGGCCTGGGCGGGATCAACGACCTCGGCAAGCCGATTGCAGTCAGCTATCCGACACGGATAGTGATCCGCAAGGATTCATACAAGTGCGCCTCGGTCAACATTGCGCTGAATCAGGGCGGTGCGGTGGTTGCATCCTCGCCCCGTTCAGCGCGGGTTGTCGGCCTTGTGCAGCAGCAGCCGGCCCTGGAGTTCGTGACCGTGCTGGTGGACGGCGAAAGGCATGAGATTCAGAAAGGGCAGCGTCTGGAAGTCAGGAAGGGGGCGGTGCTCGAAATCGCCGAGGCGGTGATCGACAAGCCGGTGCAGGGTGACAGTATCCAGGTGAATTTCAAGGGCTTCGTCGGGGACACGCGCTACAACGACGGGGAGGACCGGGGCTACAAGATACCCACCGCCTCAGGGCTGCTGGCCCGGCACAGCACGGACGGGCGCGGGGTGGAATACCCGATCGTGGTCTCCTGCAACGGCGCGGAGATCGGCAGCGTGTTCATACGGCTGGTGGATACGGTCTCCGGCGGTGGCAAATGAAAGGAGCTTTTTGTCTTAAGCTCATCGTATCGGGAGAAACAGCGTGACAGAACCATATAAAGAATTGATCCGTCTTAAATGCCTCTCTCCGGACAACCGGTTCGGAACGTATTTTTTCAATCAGCATATCCTTCTGGTGGAACGGTTTGCCCTGCATTTATGCGGCAAGCTCGGCGCGGACAGGGACACGGTGCTGACCGCGGTTTACTTTCACGATATAGCGGCGATAACCGATTTTTCATCCCTGGCCGAGCACCCGCGCCGCGGCGCAGAAATGGCCGGGGACATACTGGCGCGTGACGGGCATGACCGCGGGTGGATCGATTCGGTAAAAAGATGCATAGAGACTCATTCAGTGCCTCTGGCCCTGGATGCCGGGTCGCCGGAGCAGGTCTGCCTCTCGAATGCGGATGCGCTCTCGCAGGTCGCGAATCCGCTCTACTGGCTGTACTATGCTTTCAACGTGCGCGGGTTCGATTATCCCGCCGGACGGAAATGGTACGGCGAGAGAGTCAATTCGGTCTGGGAGAAATTGATCGAACCGGCCAGGGAGATGGGAGAGAATCATTACAGATTCGCCCTGGACCTGTTGAAAGAGCGTTGAAACTGTGCAATGGAATTCTGTCAGGAAGGTACGGCGAGGTTATATGAAATCTTATACTGGTGCATTATCCCGATTCACAGAAGCGCGGCGTCTGCCGGAGCTTATCCAGTTACTGCTGTCACCGTAGCACTTTGCCTCTCTACCACCGGTCTGTCCTCTGCTCATCGTGCATACCCTTATTAAGCCGGCTTATTCATAAATTGTCGCAACTCCTTTTCTGGGCGAGGAATGCCTCGTCCAGAAAGACTGTTCGGACACGGTGCACTGTGTCCCCACACAAGGCTGACCGGTCAGATAATCAATAAGTCAGTGTCCATTCGTGTGACTTCGTGGATTATTTTTCTTTATTCAAATCGAATTTATGAATAATCCGGGTTAGACACTTTTAACAGGCGAATATCTAATCAAGCCTGGGCCTGCGATGATTAATAAGTTCAAAAACAGAGTTTTATCCTTCAGTATCAGACCGGGATGATGTCTGCTTAAGACCCCGCAACTCGTTGCTCCGCAGTCCGTGATAACAGTACGG
>CAYYNT010000070.1:0-24669 GCA_964473155.1 uncultured Gemmatimonadales bacterium
TGCACCGGGGGGATGTGGAGTGGGGACGGGTGGCCAGCGCCTGCAAGATGTACTGCGCGCCCGTGCCGGCGCGGGTGCTGCAGGAGGCGCCGCCGGGGGCGCTGGAGAACCAGACGCCCAACCCGGAGCGCAATAGGGAAGGCAAGTAATTATTTCAAAAGCACGGCAGAAAGGCTCCCGGAATGACTGAACCTCCGGGAGCTTTTTATTTATGAAAAAACAAGCTGTTATTAGTCCTGAACGGATTTGAGCGCCAGTTGATGGGAAGGATTGAGGATATTTTATCAGTTTCTTAACTGTCCGTATGCACGAGGTTCCTGCACGCTGCCTTGGGTGGAGGCGCGAATCAGTTTCGAAACCGAAAAAACAGTGGACAGCGGTTAGTAAAAAAAAGTTAAAAAACTTGAAGTTCTTGTTAAATGCATTATAATATAAACATGATAATACGATAAATGATTGCAATTGTCACACCGGCTTAAAATTCATAACGCATCCTCTCCAGGAGGAAAAATGAGAGAAATATTGGGGATTTTGATAACTTTATGTGTAACAACTTTAAACTGTTACGGACAAACCGGCCAGAGCGTTCCGCCCAGGAAAGAGAAGAAGCCATTTTCAGCCATGCAGGGGATTGAAGACCTATGGCATTCCCTGGATTTGCCTCAAAACAAAGGGAAATTGATTACCACGGACAGCAACGGGAAATACATTCTGACGGTACCCGTAGTTTGGGATGGTAGCAGTGATTTGAAGGAGAATGTAGTATATGTGATCAAGCCGGACAAAATGGCGCGGTTTATGGTAATGGAGGATGGATTTGCGGAATGGCTGCTGATATATCGCCAGAGAAGCAGTAAAGGACCAAACATAACAGATGCCGATTTCGGGCCGAAAAGAAAGCCGGTCAGCCTTCCGCCCAACGCAGTCTGGGTAGCCCATGCAGTTGCACGTGGCGACTCACTGGCCGGTGGGGCTGCCCGGGCGAGCCTGCAAGTGATCCCGTGCCCCGTGAAACTTACAGCCTGGCTGTATGTAGACAGCTTGAACGGTTATTATCTCAAAAGAACAATCCTACCAGGAACGGATAAGGCGGATATCCTGCTGAGTATAAAAGGCGGGACGCATTTTGAGGAGGCGGGTGTGAAGATCTATGCCCCGGAGGTCAATATCTATAACCGCTCTCATTATCACGAACACGATTGGCAATACCTTGGACCTGGAGCAAAATGTGGATTTGGCGATTTGAAAAAATAAAGAAATGGAGATAAGGTGAAAGGCCGCTCCGGTCATCGGGCGGCCCTTTATATTTCTCATAATGCGCTTCAGTATCATACCTGCAGAAGTCCCGCTGGAGCGCTGAAGAACCAGAAACCCAACCCGGAACGTGACAGAGAGAGCAAATAAGATATTAAAGACATAAGACAGGAAACAATCCCGGGGAACTCACCCCCCGGGATTTTTTTCTTGCCCGGCTGATCAGATTGATTAAATTATTGCAAACTTACACAAAGGGGTAATTTATCCATAGTTAAAGTTAAATTTGGAGCGCCGCATGAAAGAGCTATCGAGGAAAATTGCGGACTGGTACGCGCCGGGTTACGATGATCCGCGAAATATCGAGGCGCGCAGCCGGGTAGGTCAGCTTGAGGGCTGGGTCAGTATTGTGGTGAACACACTGCTCTTTTTTCTCAAAGGCTGGATCGGCCTTCTGATCGGCAGTGTGGCGGTGATTGCGGACGCTTTTCATTCGTTATCGGACACCGTGACTTCGATTGTGGTGATACTGGGTTTCTGGATCGCACGCCAGCCGGCTGACCGGGAGCACCCATTCGGCCACGGGCGGATCGACAGCGTAGCGAGCGTAGTGATTGCCGTATTACTGGGAGTGGTGGCGTTCGAGCTTGCCCGGGCCTCTGTCGACCGCATTCTGCATCCGAAGATTATCGATGTACCGCTCTGGGCGGCAGTGGTTGTGGCCCTGACTATCGCGGTCAAGGAGATCATGGCGCGTTTCTCGGTCCAACTGGGACGGCTGATCGGTTCGACCGCGCTGGAAGCGGATGCCTGGCACCACCGCAGCGATGCATATTCAACAGTCCTCGTTCTGATAGCTTTTGTTGGACCACGGTTCGGCATGCCCTGGCTGGATGGCGTCATGGGCCTGGGAGTCGGCTTGATGATCGGCTGGGTGGCCTGGGAAATTACCAAGCAGTCTGTGGGTCCGCTGCTGGGCGAGCCGGCCCCGGACGAGGTGTACCGCGAGATAAGCGCGATAGCGTCGGCAGGCGAGGACGTGCGCGGGGTTCACGATATCATTGTCCACCGCTACGGCCTGACACACGTGATCTCGGTGCATATCGAGGTCCCCGGTGACCGCAGCGCAATCGAGCTGCACGATATCAGCGAGCGGATCGAGGAGAAAATCGCCGAGCGATTCCCCGGCCACGCCGTGGTGCACGTGGACCCGATAGATTTCAATCACCCTCATTACGCTCGGGTTCAGGCCCTGCTTGAAAATGCAGTGACGGAATCGCCGCACTGCGACACTTTCCATGACCTGCGGATAGTGGGCGGAGAGGAATACTTCACGGTGATCCTGGATATAACTCTGCAAGGCAGCCGCACTCAGCAGCAGATCGAGGAATGCCGTGAATCAATAGCGACAGCGGTGAAGCAGGTTTTCCCGCATTCGCGCGTGCTGGTGAACGTGGAGCCGCTTTTCAGCCGCCCGGCGCAGAAAGAATAGACAAAGGACGAATATATTGGCGGATGCGCAGCCCGGGATGGGCTGCGTTTTTTTTGAGGGCGTCATGTCAGAAACGTCCGGTTTGCAGCGGTTGGAGGCATGGCGCGGGATTGCATGTAGAAAGGATGCCACGGGCGTTTCATCGATAGCTGGCCCGGAGTTGAAGAATGCTGACGGAACGGATAGATTTGAACCAGACATACACGATCACTTTCAGCCGCGAGGGGGAAGGGGATGAAAACCCTGACAACAAATCCCTTGTTCCGGGTTTCCCGTATGGTTCTGGCGCTGCTGGCTTTTGCAGGGTGCGGCGGGAGCGAAAAGAAAGGGCCGGTCCGCCTGAATGTGGCCTGCGCGGCCAGTTTCACCGAGGTCATGGATGAGGCGGCGAAAGCATACCTCGAACAGACCGGGACCGTGGTTGAGTGCGAATACGGTTCGAGCGGGGCGCTGGCCCGCAAGGTGGCGGAGGGCGCGCCGGTCGACCTGTTCGTCTCGGCCAACCTTCAGTGGGTGCAGTTCCTGCGTGACAACGGCCGGGTGGCGCCGGATGGTGGAGTCATTCTGGCGCGCAACAGCCTGGTCTGCGTGGTCCCGGCGGGAGCGGACGCAGTTCCCGGTTCGGCCGCGGAGCTTGCCGGTCTGGAGCGCGTGGCCCTCGGCGATCCGGAGCATGTTCCGGCCGGCATCTATGCCCGTCAGGCGCTCACGAACCTTGGGGTCTGGGACTCGTTGAGCGGGCGGGACCGTCTGGTGCTTAGCCAGGATGTGCGGGCGGTGCTCTCCCTCGTGGAACAGGGGGCGGTCAGCGCCGGACTGGTGTATGCCACGGATGCCCTGGCCAGCGTACGGGTGCGGGTGGCTTTCGCGTTTCCGGAGTCATCGCACGATCCGGTGGATTACCACGCCGCGGTGATAAGCACAAGCCCGAACGCCGCCGCGGCAGCCTCGCTGCTGGAATTCATGCGGAGTGAGCGGTTCAGGGACATCCTCACCCGGCGCGGGTTCACCACGCCCTGAGACAGTAAGGGGAATTCATGCAGTGGATTCAGGAAACTGAATGGATGGCGATAGGTCTTTCGCTGCTGATGGGCCTGTCGGCGGCGGTCATGGCCCTGGGGCCGGGAGTGGCCCTGGCCTGGCTGCTCAGCCGCCGCAGTTTCCGGGGGAAAAGCCTTCTCGAGACGATCATATTCCTGCCCCTGGTAATTCCGCCGGTAGTCACCGGCTATGCCCTTCTTCTTCTTTTCGGTGTTCACAGCCCGGCAGGCCGCCTGCTGGAGGCGCTGGGCATCCGCCTGATCTTCACCTGGGGCGGCATGGCCGTGGCCGCGGCGGTGATGGGATTCCCGCTCCTGGTGCGCACCGCGCGACATGCAATCGAAAACGTGGACCCGCAACTGGAACAGGTGGCGCGCACAATGGGCTGCTCTCCGCTGCGGGCTTTCTTTACGGTCACGCTGCCACTGGCCTGGCCAGGGATCGCCGCCGGGCTGGTGCTTTGTTTCGCCCGCGCGCTCGGCGAGTTCGGGGCCACGGCCATGATTTCGGCCGGAACCGCCGGCAACCGCACGATCGCCCTGGAGATATTCAGGCATTACCAGACGCCGGGGCATGACCTGGAGGTCCTGCGCCTGGTCCTGATTTCGATAGGTTTGAGCGCCCTCGCGCTGATAATAAGCGAGCGCCTGACAAACCGCTCCGGGGCCGCGCGCTATCGGATAGAACGCGGGAGGCGCGGGTGATCGAGCTGGATATCCTGGTCCGGAGGGACGGTTACAGTCTGGAGGCTGCAATCACCAGCCATGGCCGGGTCACCGGTCTGATAGGGCCGTCCGGCAGCGGCAAGACCACCATTCTTTCAGCCCTGACAGGTATTTTGCGGCCGGTCTCGGGACGGATCGGGGCGCCGGGCGGGCAGGTGTATTTCGATTCCGCGCGCGGAGTGGACGTGCCGGTGGAGCGGCGGCGGCTGGGAGTGGTTTTCCAGGATAACCTTCTGTTCCCAAACCTGAACGTTCACGATAACCTCCTGTTCGGCTACCGGCGCACGCCTCCGGATAAGCGCCGCATGCAGCCGGAGGAAGTATTCAGCCTGCTCGACCTGGGAGCTTTGCTGGAGCGAAGCCCGGCGGCGCTTTCCGGGGGCGAGGCCCGGCGGGTGGCTATCGGCCGGGCGCTGTTGACCAGTCCGGTCATGCTTCTTCTGGACGAGCCTCTGACCGGCCTGGACGGGCCGTTGCGCGACCGGGTGCTGGCCTATCTGCTGCGTTTGAAACAGGAGCTTTCAATACCCATGATCTTTGTCAGTCACCGTTTCGAGGATATTTTCCACCTGGCCGACTCGGTGGCCCTGCTGGAGGTGCGGCGGAACGAGGGTGGAACGAAAATGGCGCGGGTGGCAACCACGGGAGAGCCGCGCGCCGTGATTGCCGAAGCCGAAAAAGTGGTGGGAATCGGCCCCCTGGAAACCATAATACCCGGCACGGTGGTCGAGTCCGGGTCCGGTTCCGGCTGCAGCCTGGTCCAGGGGAAAGATTTGCGGATGCATGTGGCTTCCAGCCATGCGCCCGGTGCACGCTGTTATGTCACCCTTCGCGCGGATGAGATAATACTGGCCCGTCAGACCCCCCCCGCGCTGAGCAGCCGCAATGTATGGAAAGGGATTGTCCTGGAAGTCAAGGAACTTGAGCATACAACCGTGGTGACTGTCGATGTCGGAGAGAGGCTATCGGTGGAAGTTACACGCGAGGCGGTGCATGAACTGGAACTGGCCGCCGGGGCGGATGTTTATGCTATCGTAAAAGCCCGGAGCCTTCGCGCTGTCGAGTTCGGTCCTGGCGCGGAACAGGAGACGAGCCGGTGATAGCGTGGATGAGCCTTAAGATATCGCCTTCAGCTCGATAATTTAAAACCAGTTGCCGGAGCAGGCGCTCAGTTTTATTTCACGGGACTGTTTTTACTCTGAACTCTGAGCGATTTCAGGCAGATTTTGTATTGACACAGACACCTCAAGATCAGGAAGCAATTAGCTTAAGCCATAACTGCTTTCAATTTAAGCGATTGAATAAATCTCATTTTCCTGGCATCAATTATGCTTTTTAATTGTTCGGGTTCTCAACTGAACATTTGCCAGGAGAGAAAAATGCCGACACTCTATGTCAAGGAAGAATGCATACTGCCGGAAGCCGGTGAGCTGGAAAATCCGGGGGGAAAAGATACTCTGATACTTGCCGCTGCACGAGAGAAACGGCAGTCAGGCCGTAAGTGAATCAGTAATGAATCAGTGGTGCTCAGGCAGTTAGAGATTATATACGCGAGGATAGAATGACAATCATCCGTCGAGTGTTCTTATTCATTTTCGTGGCGATCGCATCCGTTTACGGCGCGGACAATGACACTGGAATGTGGAACGAATTCGGTGTGCGGCGTCAATTGCCCGCCACGTGGTATCTTATGTCCAACGTTCAGTTAAGGTTCCGGGACAATTTCAGCGATTTCTACTGGTTCCGCTGGGAAGGCGCGGCCGGATTCAAGCCGGTCAAATGGCTGGACTTGCGTGTCACCTACAGGGCCAATCCGGCAGAGAAAAATGATGAATGGGACAACCAGAACTACATATTCATCGATCCGCAGGTGCAGTTGTACTCGAAGTCCGGCTGGACAGCGGATTTCAGGCTGAGGCTGCAACAGAAGATGGACGTTGGGCGAAGCTACCTCAGGCTGCGGCCGCGCCTGACCCGTTCATTCAAGGCCGCCGGAGTGTCTGCGGGATGGTATGTGTATGATGATTTCCGGTTTGAGACCACGGCGCTCAAGGGCCAGCGCGACCGGCTGAATTTCAACTGGGCGGCTACAGGTTTCACTTTCCGTCTCTGGGGCGTGGCGGACCTGGACCTGGGTTATCTGGTTGAATCGAGCCAGGCCACAAGCGGAAAATGGGGCCACCTGCACGTGCTTAATACTTCGATTATCAGGCGTTTCTGAGTGTTGCGTCCATGATTCAGCCCGGACCGCCGGCGTGTTTTTCGCCATCCGCGGTCCGGGCTTTTTATTTCCACCGCGGGGGATCGCGGCAGACAGGCTTTAAAGGAGATTTACTCCGGTATCTGGTCCACAGGAATGTAAACGCGATAGAACGGGTTGAACTCGATGTTGTTCGCTCCGGACGTTATTTTCACCTTGCCGTCGAATGGCTGAATCGCCAGGATACTGTCCGCCGTGGACAGGCTGAAAAGCTGGCCGCTGCTGTTCACCGGGAACAGCATGTTTTTAAACTCCATCATGCCCTTGTAATCACCGGCGAAAGCAGTTTTCAAGTCCACATGGACATCCCTGGATATCCAGTTGTTATCCTTATAGTCCATGTGGCTGTCGAATGTAAGCTTGCCGCCCAGATAGAGCTTGCCATTGTCCGAATAGTTATAGAAAGTCAGGTCGAATTTCAGATCCACCCCATCTATTGTGTTGCCGGACAGCTCGCTGAAACCTTCCGTGGTCGCGTAACCGTAATTATAGCCTTCGATGCGCTGGCTCGAAAGATAGTCCTCGGCGGATATCATGGTCAGGAAGGCCTTGTTATAGACCGCGTAAATCACCTTAAAGATATCCTCGCAGGCGCTTTTCTTATTCTGCTCGGTGATGACGGTATTGGCCATGCCGCTGCCCATTGTCAGACTGCCGCCCGCATCGCCTGCCTCGCCTGGAGAGACAGTGTCATCATTCTTTCCACCGCAGGCGGTCATAAGAGCGACGGTCAGCATACAGAGCAGAAAACGGGATTTCATAATCATCCGGTATCTCCAGTGCTGTTGAAAGACAGGGATAGTGGCATAAAAGGCTGGCCCGATAAAGGCACGTTGCGGTTAAAATACTACCGTGCCTGGTATCAGGGAAGCCTCTTTTCAGTTACAATATTCCGTCAAAACGGAACCGGCAGCCTGTAATAAGGGTTGAAACGTATACTCGTACCACTGTATTTCAGAGTCTGGCTGCCTTCAACCGCATAGTAGCGCAGATCGGCGGTGGAGGCGTAGACGCTGGTGATCAGGCCGGATGAATCTATCGGAAGCCGCATGGAGTTGTATTCCACCGCGCCGGTATAGTTTCCGGCGAACGCCAGGCCATCGTTCAGAACTATCCTGATCGAGGAAATATCGCCTCCCTGAGCGACAAGATAACCGCTTGCACCCAATTCGCCGCCCATGAAAACGGAACCGGAATCGGAAAAGTCAAAGAAAGTAATTTTAAAATTGAAATCCACAGTCTTGTTGTCCGCACGAATGTCTTTAAGTCCCTGGACCTGAACATAACCGGAGTAAGAGCCGCTGATACGAGTGATCGCAAGAGAGTCCACGGTCTGTGGAGTATTTGCGATCCCGCCCAGGGAACGCAGGCAGAGACCGTAGATTTCAGAGTTCAGTATCTGGCAGATCGGCAGCTTGGTTTCCTCGGAAACAGGCGTATTGGCCCTGCCGGAGCCCAGTGTCAGGCTGCCGCCGTATTCAGTGGCATTCTGGTCCGAGGAAAGCGGGTCTCCGCGGTCCCCGCCACAGGCAAGCGCCAGAACAACCAGTAATAAAGAGACGAAGCGCAGGTAATTAATTCTCACTGAGCTTTTCCTGTCATGAATGTTTCGATGGAGGCCGAATCATTCTCACTGTCACGTGGAAATATAACTTGGCTCAAAGAGCGGAGAAAGAACGTCGCCCCCTAATAAGTCGGGCAGACCGCTGGAATCGTATCCAGGGGATCGTAGAGTCTGTAATAAGGATTGAAACGGATGCGTGTATCACCGTGAATCAATGTCTGGCTCCCTTCGTTAGGGAAATCCTTCAGCTCCATGAAGCGGGCGTCGACGCGGGTGAGAGTTTCGCACACGTTGATCGGCAGCCGCATCGTATTGTACTCCACTGCGCCCTTATAGTTCCCGGCGAACTCAAGGCCGTCGCTTATAACCAGCCTGAAAATTTTGTATGAGGCTCCATCCGCAACGTAGCCTTTGAAGTTCAGCTCTCCGCCCATGAATACGAACCCGGAATCGGAGAAATCATAGAAGGTCAGCCGCATATCGAAATCACTGGTCTTGTTGTCATCACGCAGGTCCATGTATCCCCGGGCCTGAACATAACCCGAATATCTGCCGCTTATGCGGGTTACAGGGATGGAGTCCACGGTCTGCTGGGTGTTGGCTATTCCATTCAGGGTGCGGAGGAAGAGGCCATAAAGCTCGGAGTTCAGTATCTGGCAGATAGGCAGGCTGGTTGCCTCCGAGACAGGCGTGTTCGCCCGGCTGGCCCCCAGGGTCAGGCTGCCGCCGTATCCGGTGGCGTTCTGCCCTGTGGAAACAGGGTCTCCCCGGTCGCCGCCGCAGGCTGCCATGAGAGCCAATGTCAGCACAGCCGATAAAACAAGAAGATTCTTTTTCATCCTATCTCCACAGTATATAACCTGTCAGGGCCTGAAACCATGGACGCTCAATCCGCCGTAAAAAGGCCACATCAATATCGTAAAGGTGAAGGCGTGCACGCAACTTCTTTTCACTATCAAGAATGAATTAATCAAGCTTTACAGGCCGCAGGTCAGAAACTGGCGCTCTCGCTTGAGCATCCTGTCTGAACCACGCAGTTATGATTTTCCTTAAAATTTCAAGGCAACTTGCCGGTCCATATCCGGATCAATAATTTGGGCACACCGGAGGTATAGTGTCATCCGGATTGAGCATCTTTATATAGGGGTTGAAATGGAAACGTGTATCACCGTAGAGCAGGGTCTGGTTTCCAGTCCAGTCAAATTCTCGCAATTCGCGTTCTCGGGCCTCGGCGCTGGTCAGCTCGTTGCAGGTGTTGATCGGAAGGCGGAAGTACTCGTATTCCATGGCGCCTTTGTATTTGCCCGCAAAAGCCAGCGCCCCGTTAAGGATCAGCCTGACTCTGTATATCTCTCCGTCTTCGTCTGAAATCACGTAACCCTCCGCGCTCGGCGAGCCGCCCATGAAAAGCAGGCCCGTATCTGAATAATCGTACAGAGTGAACTGGAAATCGTAATCCAGGGTCCTTGTACCGGGACGCAGAGTCTTGCTTCCCTGCACCATGGCGTAGCCTGAGTAAGACCCGATGATACGCATTACCGGAAGGGAGTCCATAACCTGCGTAGTGGCCGTGATTTCTCTCAGGGTCCGGACGAAAAGACCGTAAACCTCGGAGTTCACTACGTCGCAGACTTTAAGCTTGTTTGCATCCGATGGCGTAGTGTTGGCCAGCCCTGTCCCCAGAGTGAGTTTTCCGCCGTAGACGGTGGCGTCCTGGCTGGTCGAGGTCGGGTCACTGCGGCCGCCGCAGGAGAAACAGGCCAGAATTATCAGACAGAGCAGGATGGACCGGACACGTAGATAATCCATTATAGGATTCCCTGCGTCAAGTGATGGATAATATGATCTAAAAAATACGCAGCGTTCAATAGAAAGGCGTGAATTCGAATTCGCTCTTTTCGGTTTTGAAAAACAATTTTCCCCGGGGGTAGAAACTCGATGGCACACTATCTAAATCACTGAATACGCTTTCGGCGGAGACGAGCTCTCCGGACGGCCTGACCGGCAGAAGAAGGTTGACGTATTCTATCCGCCCTTTCCAGTCACCCTTGAAATCCAATGCACCGTTGAATAAAGAATGTCCAAAACGCCATTCCTGACCCACCTGCCAGAGACGCGAAGTAATCTCCACTTCACCATTCAGCAGAATATTGCCGGTGATAGAGAAAGACTCGAAGAAGACAGTCATTTTATACTCATTGATCAGGCTGTCCGAGGTCAGGACCGCTGAACCCGAGATCAAAGTATATCCTGAATAATCGCCCTGGGACCGCAGGTTAACGAGTCGCAGGTCCTGCGTCCTAGCCAGAGCCATTGCCGCATCCCATTGGGCGGTGTAAGCCTCCAGAGTGACTTCATCGAAAACCTTCACCATGTTAGTTGAGTCGACGATAATATTCGGTCGCGCGGCGATACCCGGCAGATCGAGTCCTCCAGCCGTGTCATCCTCACCCAACAAGTCGGAGCGGCCGTGGCTGCAGGCAGCCAGGACTGGGAGCAGCAGACTGATCAGTGAGAATCCGGTGCGCGTGTAGGTCATCGGTACTCTCGGACGGAGATTAATAGATACGACAAGGAATAAGCTTTATTCAATTGTATGGATAAAACTTGAATCTGCTGTCACCGGACCATAATACCACCAGTCCGGGCGGGTAGAATTCAATAGGCAGCGTGTCGACCTGCGCGTTAAAAATGACAGATGGTATCAGCTTTCCCAGGGAGTCAACCGGGATATGGACACTGACATACTGAACTTCGCCCTTCCAGTCACCCCTGAATCCCACCTTGCCGTCAATTGTCAAGTCCCCATACGTCCATTTCCCATTCAGCGGCATTAAGCGGAAATTCATCGACAAATCGCCGTCCAATAAAAGTCTGCCAAAGATTGAGAATGCCGTGAACGTGGTTTTCAAATCGTAGTCAAAGATATAGCGGTCCTGGATGAACGCGGAGGAGCCGGAGGTGATCGCATGCCCGTTGTAATCGCCGAGCGTCCGCCATTGGCTGATTTTCGGGTTCTGCTTCCTTTCCAGGGCGTCCGCTGTGGCTTGGACCGCGGTATAAGCCTCGGAGCTCACCAGATCAAAGACCTTGAGCACTTCGGTCTGAACCACCGGACTGCCGGACCATTGTCGGTTACCCGGCAGATCGAGTCCTCCAGCCGTGTCATCCTCACCCAACAAGTCGGAGCGGCCGTGGCTGCAGGCGAGAAAGGGTATCAGAACAAGGCTGAAAACGGTAAGCCGCGCGAGAATGTTTTTCATTGACGGCTTTCCTCTACAGACGTTTTTTTGGAAACGGCTCGTAGTGGACTGGCAGGGCTAATCAGAAATAGAAAGGATTAAAGTAGAACTCTCCATTGTTCGATTTTATTGACACGTTTCCGCTCTGTCCATATAAGGGATCAAAGCTCCCCGGTATTGTGTCCACTTTGGCCGCGACCAGGACGGCATTAAAAAGCTCCCCGTTCTGCTTGAACGGCACCGGCATTTTGAGGTACTCGATACGCCCATTCCAGTCTCCTTTAAAATCCAGCGCGCCGTTGAGTCGGGTGTGACCCCAGCGATACCATCCCCAGGCCTGCTCCATCTGCGAATGAATCGTCAATTCGCCGTCCAGCAATATTCTGCCGGTGTTCGAGAAGGACTTGAAAGTGACTACAATATCAAACCAGTGCAAGTAAACCGCGTCCAGTCCATGGCTTAAGCTGTCCTGAAACAGGACCTTCGATCCGGAACTCAAAGTGTAGCCGCAATAAGCGCCCAATGTCCTGAGGCTGTCGACATCCTTGTGCCTGGTTTCTGAAAGGTCTCTCGCCGCATTCAATGCGGCGGTATAGACCTCCGCGCTTATCTGATCGAAAGCCTCCAGCCGGGTGGAATAGTCGACTTTGTTGTTAGGCAGTGCGTCGATACCCGGTGTTTCAAGATCTCCGGCCGGGGCATCCGTGCCAAAGGGGTCGGCGCCGCCTCCGCCGCAGCCGGACAATACAGTGAGAACAGCGAAGACCATGATGCTCAGCCGGTGGCTCATGCCAGCCTCCTCTGAAAGCATTCAGGCTCGACAGTTCACCATTGCTTGTTGTGGTCCCAGGTCTCAAGTGTGAAGCCGAGGAAGAAATAAGTCCCCGGCGTGCCCGCGCCCTCGGTGAAACCGTAGATGTTGGGATCGTTATTCAGCAGGTTGTTCACGCCGCAGTACATTTCAAATGTTTCGTTGAAGCGTTTCGAGGCGAAAAGATGCACCAGGGAATAGCCATCCGCCCTGTAGCTGTCGCTGATCATGCGCGTTCCGACCGAGGCCAGGCGCACTCCGGCCTTGAAACCTTTCTTGGCCTCTTCCCAGCGCAATTCAGCCGTATTCAGGATATCCGGCTTGTTGAGCAGCCGCCGTCCGGTGGTTTTGTCCTCTGTCTCCATCACTGTTGCATCGTCGCTGAAAATGAGTTTTTCCGTAATCCGGACCGTGGCGCTGAGCTCGAATCCCTGGCTCAGGGCCTCGGCCACGTTGCCGTACTGCAGCACCGGACGGACCCAGGGGTTCTCAACCCTGGTATTGCCCGTGCTGAGCGTGTCGTATCCGGTCTGCACCGGATTGATCATGTCGCTCAGGTCGTTACGGAAATAGCGGACATCCCCCCTGGCCCGCCAGAATTCGCCCTCGATGCCGATTTCCCAGGAATTCGATTTTTCCTCCTGGAGGTTGATGTTCGGCAGGATCAGGCTTTCCTTGCTCGGATTCTCGATATACAGCTCGTAGATGCTGGGAGCGCGCACTCCCCGCCCGTAGCTGCCCTTTAGGCGCAACTGTTCGAGCAGGGTCAGGGTGAAACTGGCCTTGGGGCTGAAAGTGGTTCCGAACTGGGAATGATCATCCAGCCTGGCCCCCAGCACCATCACGAACAGTTTGTGCGGCTGGAAGATATTCTGCAGGAAGGCGGCGGTGTTGCGCACCTCGTGGTAGCTCGAGTTGTCGGTCCGCTCTTCCCAGCGGGTTTCCGCGCCCAGGCTAAGACGGTTGCCGGCCGGGAGTTTCTGGGTCACGCGCGCCTCGACCTGCTTCAATATCTGTTCAAGCTCGTAATCCTGGTCGCTTCCGGTATAAGGATTCGTGACATCGCCGTAAATTTCCGGATCGATGCCGATGCCGGTGTCGAACTGATAGTAGTTGCCGCGCAGGGTGAACTCGGTCTGCTCCGGGATGACATAATCGTATTCCAGGAAGAACGACTTTCGATTGTCATCTGTCTTCCGGATGCCGTTGCCCCAGTCGTAAGGACGCATGCCACGCCGCCGGACCAGGGATTTCTCGAATCCACCCTGGATGAGCTGCCGTCCGGTAAGGTCCATCGACAGGTCGATTCCGCCGGAGCGCAGGCTTTTCCGGTCCCCGTCAGTCCAGGGAGTCTCCTTGTAGCGGTCGAACTTGCTCTCATGGTCGAAACAGGCGAACAGCGAGTAGCTGAACTGGCCGACCCGCTCGGCCATATAACCCTTGAGGAACGGATTCTGGTCCTCGCCGTACTTGCTCTGCCCGTAGCGGACCGAAACTCCTGCCACCATGTCATCCGGCGGCTTCTTGGTGATAATGTTGATCACACCGCCGATAGCGTCCGACCCGTATAGAGCGCTGCTGGGGCCTCGCACTATTTCGATCCGCTGGATCATGGCCGTGGGCAGATCATCCAGGTTTACATTCTCGCGCAGCCCGGCTGCCACCCGCCGTCCGTTGATCAGGATAAGCGTGTGAGTCGTGCGCAATCCGCGCAGGCTGGCCGAGAGCGAGCGCTCATCGTCGCCCTGAAGATAGAGGCTCTGCGCGTCCATCAGGGCATCGGCCACTGTCAGCGCACCCATCTCCTGTATCGTCTCCTCGCTGATGATCTCCACCGCCGAGGGGATGACCTTTATGTCCATCGGGACAATTGTGGCGGTGACCGAAACCCTGGGCACGGAATCGCTGACCTCCACCGCGGGGAGCGGGATTACCACTTCCTTAAGTTCGAACCTGACTGTCACGATCTGATCCGCCGCGACAAACAACCGCTCGGTGCGGGTGGCATATCCGGTCATCCAGGCGATCACCTGGCAATAACCAGCGGGCGCGTTTGTAATTTCAAACTTTCCATCCGGCAGGGTGACTGCCCCCAGTTTCGTACCGCGAACTGTTACCTGCGCCCCTTTGAGCGGTTGACCGGTTTCAGTCAGCACTGTACCGCGGATTGTGCCGACACCGGCAGCGGCCGCGGGGACAGCGGCTGCCGTCAAGAGAATCATCAGTAATCCACGTAGCATGGCAGGCATCCCTTGTGAAGGCTGTTAAAGGTGAGACCTACAAGCGGGTGCAAGGCTGAAAAGAGTCCTGAATGCTTTAACCAGACGAGAAATGTTTCAGCCGGTCAAAACGTTTCGCCCGCCGGTTAAAACCGGGATTGAATCTTTATGACCGGCGTCAATAAAAAAATGCCGTGGACCGGAACTTTATTTACGTTCTACAAAGAGGAATACACGCACGTATTAACGGAGTTCCAGTTTTCAGCGCTAAACGGAATTCCGTCAATATATATCAATAAAACGCCCTGATCCTTCGCGATGGTCTTCAGCGGGCTACGGTGATTTTTACGCCCCAGGAGGTGTTGCTCATGCCGCCGTTGTCAGTGCTGCGGGCGGAGATCACGTGCGAGCCTGAGGAGGCGCCACGCCAGACGAAATCGTACGGTGCGGCGGTCGCCTCGCCAAGCCGGACATTGTCAGCGAAAAATTCGACCCGCGCCACGGATCCGTCGTTGTCGTAGGCCTCGACCCGGACAGGGATGTCCTCACCGGCGGCGAAAGTGGTGTCGTACGGGGGGAAGGTGACATTGGAGGCGGGACGGATGTTGTAGCGCGAGCCGCGGCCCGAGACAACCATGCTCTCGCAGTCCACCACCTCGAAATTGTAGCCGTGAATTGATTTGAGCTGTTCCAGCTCATTGTTTTTCCATTTACGGCTGCGCCCGCCAGTGATCATCCACTGCCCGCCGTTATCCGCCAGGATCATCCCGAATTTCTTGAGAGCTTTGGCGATGACCAGGGCCTGACCTGTAAATTGCGACAGGCTGTAATCGGCCCTGATGCGCACGCGCAGGCCCATCGGCGGAAGGTTTGGTTCGGTGCGGGATGAGGCGAAGTGCGTGGCCGGATAGATATAGGCGCGCCGGGTCACATCCACTGTGAAACGGATAGCATGGTTGACCGCGCCAGCGGCGACCTCATCATACTGCACAACACCGGCCAGGATCGAAAGCCCGGCGGCATCCGCGCTCGTCCATCCGTCCGGCCGCTGAGCGTTGGAGTTGAGGTCCCAGATCGAAAGACCTCCGGAGCGCCAGCCCGGTCCATCGCGGTAGATGCTGAACACCTCGTACAGAATGCAGCGCGTGGAATCGATGACCAGGGTATGACGGTCACCAGTGGCATCGGGTCCACCCTCGATGGGCGTGTTGTCCGGGATGGGAGCCGGTCCGGGGTCGCTTTCATAGCTATAAAAAGAGGAAAGCGGCACGAAAGGCTGATTGCTGTCCACTGTGGTGTAAGGCATGCCGGCCAGTGAATCGCTGCTCATGTCCGGGTGCAGGTTGGCGAACTTTTCCATACCACTGATCAGCATGTCGGAGTCCTTGTGCACCGGGAAAGCGTCTATCGGCTGGTTCCAGGGATTGTCGGCCGGGAAGATACGGCAGCCTGCGATGGTGTGAACGTCCGCATTGCGAATGTTCAGAAAACGAATCCCCAGAGTGTCGGCGCCGGAAACCACATGGAGGAAACCGCCCGGAAAACTGTCCGGCGTGACAAAAACTGCGGCCGCGGGCTGAACGTCAAGGAACTCCACCTCCACTCCGCGCAGATAGAGGCGCATCGGCACGGAGCCGCGCACGTTCTGGAAAGTGAGAGTGACCGTGTCGCCGGGCAGGACATGGGCCGGAGTGACCTCGGCCAGGGAGGGCGGCCCCCAGTATATCGCCTCTGGCTGGGCTGATCCGGAAAGCAGTTTCAGCAGGGCCAGGAGGTCGAACACGCCGATTGCGCTGTCCGCCGACTTGTCAGTATTGGCCAGAGCGCGCTGCCTCTCCGTGGGGGCCTGCGCGCCGGAGATGATTTTGAGCAGGGCCAGAAGGTCGAACACGTTCAGGGAGCCGTCGTCATTGACATCCCCCAGCCAGGAGGCCCCGGCCGGCGGTGCGCCGGAGCCCGCAGCAGCCGGAGCAGAAAGGGAAAGGCTGAGGAATAACGATAACACCGCTATGGATATAATCTTACGCACAGAGTCCTCCAGAGATTGATTCCAGGCCGGATATGACCAATAGTTCTGAAAGCGAACTATCTTAGCCCATATAAGTTCTCCGGTCAAGCCTTGAATCAAAGATGACGCCGGAGCCGCCACGCCCCATCTCAGCGGACCTGGAGCACCAGAGTGCAGATACGCTTGCCTGGCAGTGTCACCTCGGCCCGCCCGCCGGTCAGACGCACGGCGGCGCGGTCATCCGGAGCGCCACCGAGTGTGACGCTGCGCGCGCCGGTAAGGCTGGAGCCTGTTTGCAGGAATGCTTTGCAGCCTGCGCCGCGCGGATTGAAGAAACGCACGGATAAGCCCTCCGGCGCACTTTCAACCGCCGTAACCACAACCGGACCCTCGACAGATAGAAAAGAATTCTCGCGCGGCAGTTGGCCGGCTTTTCCCCGCGCCACGTAAAGGTCACGGGGGATAAGAGCGGATGTGCGTACAGTGGAGCCGATCCGCTGGCCTAACAGGAAGAGATGCTCGAGCGGGGCCGGACCGTTTAGTGGAACTATATCATAGCGGAACTCGTGTGGCCCCTGAATCTGGCCGCCCGGATTGTCGTTCGAGAAAACGGCCTTGCGGAAAGAGCGCAGCAGGGTAAGGGCGAGCGGGCGGTCCGGGGTGTTGAGGACTGCGCACTCAGGCAGGCCGCGAGCCACAACCGCCAGCCCGGCGGCGCCGTCACCGAAAGATGTCCAGCTTTCCCGTGGGAAGGTTTCCACGGCCAGTTCGTCACGGCTGTCGTTGTCCGCGGGCAGACTGACCGGGCGCTCCACGACATCGAAAGCCGAGTTGGAAAGACTGGTTGCGCCTTTGACTCCGGTGGGAAGTAGCACGCGCAGGCGATGGTCCAGAATGTCATTCTCCACGCGGGTGTTGACTTCCAGGCGGTCAGAACCCCGGCGCAGGGTAATGTCGCTGATTATTCGGAGGGGAGCGCGACGTTCAGAGCGTGTCATCGAGCGGAAATCAAACTCAGCGGGCAGGTTCATCGCCAGGTCTATCCGCAGGGTGGCTTTCGCGAACCCGTCCTCCAGCACCGAGATATCGGCGGCACAGGCGTTCGAGATCTGGACGCGGTCATTGACCGCCATGCCGTGGAACCAGCCGTCGCCTATGTCGGCGCAATCCTCGAAAGTAAGAAGGCCGCTATAGGAGCGTCCGGTGCGCTTGTCCCTCAGACTCAGCGTTCCGTCCGGCTCAGCCTGCACCAGCAGATACTCGTTTTCCAGCGCCCGGTGCGAGGCTTTAAGGCTGCCCGAGTAGCGCACCGGTCCCTGCACCGGCCGTACCACCAGCGTCGTGTACCCGAAAGCCGGGACCTTGAGCGGGCAGCAGACACGCACCAGGTGACGGGCGTCATCCTCGGGACCCTGGTAGCGCTTGCGGCGGAAACCCGCCCAATCGGGAGTCTGCCCGCAGAGTTGCCAGGGGATGACCGCACCGTCAGGATCAGTCAACTGGAAAGCGAATTTTCGCTCGTAGCCGAAAAATTCCTGGAAAGTGGCGGGCCAGCCGGCTGGCAGCGGTATCTCCAGGTCCACCGGCTCATCCAGCGCCTGAGCCGTGGGATTGAATACGGCCACCAGGAGCGCTCCCTCCGGCATTTCGCTCGGAGCGGCGGCCTCGGCCAGGCTTTTCAGCGCGGCGGCGCTGAGGCGGCTGGAGATGCCAAGCGACTGGTCAAAACGGTAGAGCATGTCCTGATGCACCTGATCTATCGAGCAGCCGCACATGCTGTCATGGGGGTGATTTTCGATCAGGTGTTTCCAGGCCAGGCGAAGGTACCCGGAGGGGTATTCACCGGACAGGTTCAGGGCCACGAATGTGCTGAACGGTTCGGCCCACAGGGTCAGCTCATCCTCGCACTGCGCGTTTTTCTGTTTGAGGTGGATGCGGCTGGAGAGCACTCCGGGTATCAGGTGCCCGTCCCGCGAGGTGCGCCGGGACTCTCGCAACTCACCGCTTACCGTGCGGGTGATTTTCCCGCGCTCGGCGACAAAATCACGCAGGTAGTCCAGGGGGGTGGAATGCACCACCCTTACACCCTCCGGCTTCAGTCTGTCGTTGGCCAGGGCCAGCAGTTCAGGCATACGCGGCTCGATCTCAATGTGGTCGCGGCCGTCGTAAAGAAGGAGCGTGCCTGTTATGGAGCGCGCGGTCTCGGCGTGGATATAGTCGACCAGACGGTCCACGGCGCGGTCCAGATCGAATGGCTCCCGTCCGAAATCACGGACACGGGCCTGGAAAGTGGTGTAGCCAGCCTCCCCGAAGCGGTAGGCTGGCAGCGTTGTGCCGTCCGGGGCGCGCCAGTTGAAACAGGCGGTGTCCACGCCCACCGGTGCGCCGCGCCAGACAAACGCGGCCGGGAAACCCATCTGGCCGAAAATCTGCGGTAATTGCCCGACATGGCCGAACTGGTCGAAGGCGAAACCGGCCCACGTTTCGACCGGGGAGCCAAGCTCGCGGCTCAGCGCCATCCCGAGCCGAAGGTTGCGCACCAGCGACTCGCCCGAGACCAGCCATTCATCCGGCTGGACATACCAGGGTCCGGGCTGGAGACGGCCCTCACGCACGTAGCGCTCGATCAGGGCCCGTTTTTCCGGCCTGACTTCCAGATAATCATACAAAGGAATGGTCTGGCCGTCGGTAATGAACGTCCGGAACTCAGGTTTTTTCTCGAACGTGTCGAACAATTCATCCAGAAGGGAGACCAGGCGCATGCGGAAACCCTGGAACGGCTCGTACCATTCGCGGTCCCAGTGGGTGCTGGCGATATAGTGGGCCGTGCGGACCGGAGGATTCTGGGCTGCTGCGAAAGAGATTGCAAGCAGGATGAGCAGCAAAGCGGCGAGGAGTTGTTTCATGGCGTTTCTCCGGTAGCTGTTATCAGGATTGAAGCGTACCGATTTATCACACTGGGAAACAGACCGAACTACAGGCAGAATGAAACTGAACAATAAAGACAAAAAAGCAAGCTTATCCACGAAAGGCGCTAAGTGGGGCAAAGCTAAAAGCTGAATTTTGTTACAGCTTGAGCAATACCGGTTTTCAGGTCCTCCCAGGCTTGCCGGTCGCCAAGCGGGAAATTCTGGTTCACCTCGATTTCGATACCGGAATATGCTTCTGGCCGGAACAGCCGCCGCAGGTGTGTCGTGTGGCCGTCGGACACGCCCCGGTAGGGCTGGTTGAAACGCACCCGCAGTCCAGGCAGAGTATCGGTCAGGGTCATTTTCAGTCTCCGGCAGAAATCCTTTTCCGGTCTGCGGCGCGGGTCGTACAGAAGGCCGAGATCGGCAGTGCGGACAACCCCGTCCAGCACGGGGGTGAAACTGTGGATGGAAAGGTGCAGCACGCGCTGACCGTTCTCCAGCGCGGAACGCACTGTATCCTCCACCGCCCGGCGGAACGGCAGGTAGTATTTTTTGAGCAGAAGGTCTTTTTCAGCCCGGCCGAGCCGCCTGGTCCTGGCGGAGAAAAGGCGCGGGTGATGCAGGCTGCGGTTGAGGTCCACGAGCAGGCGGGAGTTGACTGAGTAAAACAGCGGGGCGTTCAGGGCGGCGGACAGTGAGCGGGCCAGGTCGAGCGCGCCGGGGTCCCAGCCGCGGTGGCTTTCCAGCAGCCCGGAGCAACTGTCGAAAAGGGAGGTCCAGGCCTTCGGTATCCGGGAGCCGCCGTGCTCGCAGGTAATAATCACGGCTGTCTCAGGGAAGGAACATCCGGCCCTGGTCGAGGCAGTTGCAGAGCTCACGGCAGACCTCCTCGAGTCTTTCGCGGCGATAGTCCCCGTTGGCTGCGGACAGTATCCGTCCCGCGAGGCAGCCCTGCCCTAAAAGCACTTTCAGCGGGGCATCCCAGCCGGGATCGTGCTCGAAATCCGGCAGGCAGACCCCGGCCAGGTGGTTCCAGAAGTCCAGCGCGGTTAGGGATTCGCGGCCGCGCAGCCCGAAGAGCGACAGGTAATCGCGGTCATCGATGCGTGCGCGGTGACCGTGACGGATCACCTCGTGGAACAGCCTGGCCAGCGGCTCCACCTTCCAGCGGCGCTGCTCCAGCGGGTCGATCCAGCCGCCGAAGGCCAGCTTTTTAAGGGAGGCGCTGATGAGCGCGGCCGTGGCCAGGTCGGCCTGTGGGCACTCCTGGATGTCCAGGACGCGAATCTCTATCGAGCCGCGGTCGAAACGGGCGATTGCACCGCGGGAGTTCAGGAATTCCTTCTTCAGCACGCCGTCCGGATCATGCGGCGCGATTGCGGCTAACATGGGAGCGTAGATCAGCCGCTCGTATTCCTCCTCGGTGAAAGCGGCCTCCGGCACGATCTGGCCGGCCACCGGGGGGATGCGCTCCGAGTTGTGGCAGTAGACCTCCATGCGCGAGTCCAGCCAGCCCGTGGATCGGGAATCCAACAGGGGCGAGCTGGCGGTGAGCGCGGGCATAAGAGGCAGCAGAAGCCGGATGGCGGCGTGCAGGCGGCCGAATTCCTCATCCCCGCGGAACGGCAAATTTATATGCACGCTCTGCAGGTTCGACCAGCCGTGCCCCTTGCAGCCGAAAATGCGGTCGTAGGCCTGATACACATCGCTGTAGTCGTGGGGCCAGAGACGGGTCTGGGTGTGGGGGTCCATCCAGGGATGGGCCGCGCCGGGCATCAGTCGGGCATCCAGAGCCGCGGCAAGCTCGTTCGCGCGGGCCACATTCCGCTGGAAAGCCGCGGCAAGGCCGGTCAGAGCAGGGGCAGGGCCAGCGGTCTTGAACTCCAGCACGTGCAGGACCAGCTCGTTGGACCAGTCGATACCTTCCAGCCCCTCCGCATCGCCGGAAAGCTCACCGGCCTGGGCGGAAAGAAGACTGTCGGCGGCGGGCAGCACATCCAGACTGTCCCGGTTGACCAGCATGTATTCAAGCTCGACCCCGAAGGCCTGGAACAGGTGAAGCTGCCGTGTGTCGCTCAAACCGTGGCGCTCCCCTGTTTCCTGGTTTCGAGACGGCGGAGGAAGACTTCCATGATACGGATGTAAAGCTCATCGTCCAGCACCTCGTCCTCCACCCCGGCGTCGATATTGGGATTGTCGTTGACCTCGATCACGTAAACCTTGGCGCCGATCTGCTTGAGGTCCACGCCGTAGAGGCCGTCGCCGATCAGGTTGGCGGCCTTGAGCGCGGTGCGGACCACGCTCCTGGGGACCTTGCCCAGGGGCAGGGTGTCGAAACGTCCGAACAGGTCGTTGCCGTTCTTGTCCTTGCCCACGATCTTCCAATGCTTGCTGGCCATATAGTAACGGCAGGCGAACAGCGGCCGGCGGTCGAGGATGCAGATACGCCAGTCGAAATCGGTCGGGAGGAACTCCTGGGCGATCACCAGCTCGCTTTTCTTGATCAGGGCGCGGGCCTCGCGCAACAGGCTTTCGCGGTCCGAGGCCATGACCACGCCCTGGCTGAATGAACTGTCCGGCTGCTTGAGGATGCAGGGAGGGCCGAACTCGTCGAGGAGCTGATCGTAATTCTTGCTGTGCACGATCAGGGTTTTGGGCGTGGTCACCCGGTAGCGGCTGAGCAGCTCGGCCAGATAGACCTTGTTGGAGCAGCGCAGGATCGACTCCGGGTCATCGATCACCACCAGGCCCGCGGCCACGGCCTTGCGCGCGATGCGATAAGTGTGGTGGTCGACATTGGTGGTTTCCCGGATGAACAGGGCGTCAAACTCCGACAGCCGGTTGGAGTCGTCGCGCGTGATCAGCTCAACTCCTATATCGAGCGATTCGGCGGCCTTGATGAACTTCTTTATCGCTTTCTGGTTTGAGGGGGGGCGTTTCTCCAGCGGGTCCTGGAGGATAGCCATTTCATAACGCGCCACCGGCCGTTTTGGAATGACCAGTTTCTTGCCGCTGAAAAACTCGCTGAAAACCTGCTCGGCGAAAGGACGCTCTTCCTCCGGGATTTCTTTCACATTGAGCGGGCTGACATTGACCAGTTGCCACTGCTGGGAGGCGAAACTGAAATCCGCGCGCAGGAAAGGAGTGGGGAAGTATTTAAAAAGCTTGGAGCTGAGCTGTTCGAAACGCTTGTCCGGAGTGCGTCCAAAATAGATGTTTACCGATATTTTCCTGGTTTCGCCGCCACTGCCCATGGATTTCTGGATAAGCTCGTCCATCTCATCCGAGGCCATGCGGATGATGCCGACAGATTTCATGTCCTGGATTGTGGTTACACTGGGGACAGGCTTGTGGCCGCGCGCCTCGGCGAGTAGAGAGACATAGTAGCCAATGGACTGGTAGCGGTAACTCTGGCAGATATTGAAAACTTTGTCACCTTTCATCACGGAGTACAGTTCATCGACCAGGTAGGAGCGAGCCGCGACCGGGCCGATCCCGTCAACCCTGAGCGGAAACTCCTCAGGGTTTTCGATCACTACGATAACCGACACTTAATGCCTCCCTCGCCTTTTCCTGCCCGGGGTTATCACCAGCAGGTTGGCGTCGAATGTCAGGATGCCCAGCATGATGGAGCAGATGAGATGGTTCAGCTCCACTTCGTAAATCTGCGTGTCGCTGACCGGATTGGGCATCAGCGGGTCAGCTACGCGCGCTGTCTTTTCTTTCATATTATAGCCGCACAGCACTACGAAATGCCCGACCGGCACTCCCCGGATATCATCATAGATCATGCGCGAGCCCTGTTCGATCTCCCGCGCTGTATGATAGAGGTAGGTCGCACACAGGCCGGTGAGGATCGGAGTGCCGTGTTTGAGCAGCCGTCGGATGAGTGCAGGTTTAAGGTCCTCGAAAGTGATTTTCCCGCCCAGGCTCAGGAAACGCAGGTAAGCTTCCGAGGCGAAACGGATTTTTTTCCCATCCTTGTGCTTGATCTGTTCGCGGAGCTTGGCCTGTAAGTCGATACGCGGGCTTTGAAACCAGGTGGGGTCGAAAACTTTGACGTCGTACGTGTAGAGCGTAGCGTCATAGCCGTTCGCCAGGGCATGATGCCCCAGCAGCACGGCCAGAGTTCCGCCGTCCGCCAGCTTGGGCGCCTCATCGATCACCTGCATCAGGCTGCGCTCGTCCTCGTAATAATTATAGACCGCATGCAGGCAGGTGGGTCCGCAGGTTATATCGTCGGGTTGAGGCAGTATTTCCAGATGAATCGTGCTCTGCATTATGGATGCCGGGAAAAAGTGAAATGCTCCTGAAAAAGGCACGACTACAAATATAAGCGAGAACGGGCTGGATAAGTAAATTTTTCAGGTGAAATAATGGCCCCGGCAGTCAAGAATGGCAGAAAACCGGTCCGGAAATCCGAGTGGCGCGGCGCGGAGCCGTTTCATCTCGCCGGAAGACTGCATAGAGCCGGTCCGGTTGATTTTCAGGGGCTGAAATCATGAAAAAGCGCATGAACGCCCTGGTTTGGGAGAGGACAGTCCTGTTTTTCTTGCCAATATACCCCGCGGACAGTAAAATATTCTGGCTTGGACATAGAACACAGTTTATGAAAGAATCGAAAATGATAAAACAGATGACCTTCCTGCTAATTGCTCTGGCGCTTTTCTCAGCCGGTTGTGTCAGCGCGCAATTCCATCCCGCAGCCGGTGTTCCAAACTACCCGGCCAGCGACAAGGTGCTGGTGCTGAAGAGCATCCCCGACCGCCCGTATGTCACTCTGGGAGAGATAACGGCGCGCGGCCAGGACGAGCGCCGGATAGTTGACAGTATCCGTAAGAAGGCGATGAAAGCGGGCGCCGAGGCGATAATCCTTACTCCATCCGAATCCCGCACCAGCGGAATCAAGGAACAGAGGCAGGGTCAGTTTGCGAAGGAAGAGATACTGATGCGGGCGATTGTGATACGCTTCAGGCAATGAAAGCTGCGCCAGGCTGAAACGGTGGCGCAGTGGATGGCTGGAAAGCAGTCCGGATTATTTATGCAGCGGGGGAATCTATATTTCCCGCTGTTTTGTTTTTTTTGACTTATACTAATTTGACGTCAATGGTATAGTAATAAGCCAATTAAAGGCGGTCATA
>CAYYNT010000071.1:0-22710 GCA_964473155.1 uncultured Gemmatimonadales bacterium
GAACTATTAATAATCTCTTTTCAAGATACAAGGGGCACGGCGCGCCGTGCCCCTAAATTCAAGACTTTTGGGACAACCCCCGTTTTTTGTGCTCTGTCAAAAACCTGTTCTGCCTTTTTATTTCATTTCCACCACCGGCAACTCGATATTACTGGCCTGGCCTGGTGCGTGATAGACCCTCTGGACGGCCTTGCGATAATCCTCGGGACGCGCCTGGAAAATGCTTGGGACAAATGTCTGCGGGTTGCGGTCATAGAGCGGGAACCAGCTTGACTGCACCTGCACCATTATCCGATGGCCCGGCAGGAATACGTGGTTGGCCGTGGGCAGGGCGAAACGGAAGGCCAGAGGCTTGTCCGGAGTGATAGCCGTGGGCTTTTCATAGCTCTCGCGATAACGTCCGCGGAATATGTCCGCCGCGACCATTAACTGGTAGCCGCCCATCTCGGGCTGCCCGTACACCTCATCCGGATACAGGTCGATCAGTTTGACCACCCAGTCGGAATCCGTGCCGCTGGTCGAGGCGGTCAGATTGACCACCGGTTCCCCGGATATCTTCAGCGGCTCTGTCAGCACCTCGGAGACATACGCAAGCACATCCGGGCGTCCCGAGGCCATCCTCTGGTCATCGGTCAGCCAGCGCGACCAAGCCTGGCCGTTGTCGTAGTTACCCGGCACGATAGGCCGCGCCCGGTAAGGAACAGGCTTGGCCGGATCGGAGACGTATTCGTCGAACTCGGCGTCTCCCGCGGATGGAGCGTTGAAATCGAGTTTCAACCCGGCTTTCAGGTACAGCGGCCTTGCATGGACCGCACCCTTGTCCCTCCCGCCGGAAGGCCAGGAATCCAGGCTGAGCCAGCGGCTGGTCCCGGTCTCGAACGCATACACCGGAGGCGTCGCGGCTTTGCCCGCGCCATCCTTAAGGCGGCTGGCCAGGAATGGGCGCAACACCTCCCGCCGGAAAGCAAGCGCCGTGTCGAAATTGAACCGGATCGCGCCAAGATTGTTCCCATCCCGGCTGACCTGCCCGTGGAACCAGGGTCCCAGGACCAGGAACACCATGTCATTGGCCTTGTCTTTCGGCTCCAGCGCCTTGTAAACAGCCGGCGCGCCGTAAATGTCCTCCTGGTCCCAGAGGCCGTGGATCAACATGACCGGAGTTTTCAGCGGCTGAGCGGCCAGGACTCTGTCCATGGCCTGTTCGCTCCAGTAAGTGTCATATGACGGGTGGGCCAGTATCTTGCGCCAGAAACCGGTCTGCTCCAGGCCGCGGCTCCGTCCCAGCTCGCCCGCCGATCCGGCCCGCATGTACATATCGTATTCATCGTAAGTCCCGGTCCACCATCTCTCCTCGGTCGCCCGGGTGGCCTGCTGGTTGTAGATATAGGACAGGTTCACCTGGCGGAAAGCCCCGTGGTGGAACCAGTCGTCTCCCATCCAGCCATCCACCATCGGGTTGATCGGCACGGCCGCCTTGAGAGCCGGATGCGGGTTGACCAGGGCCATCAGAGACAGAAAACCATTGTACGAGGTCCCGATTATTCCCACGCGTCCGTTGGTCTCCGGGATATTTTTCACCAGCCAGTCGATCGTGTCCCAGGTGTCCGTGGCATGATCCACCGGGGTGGAGTTCTGCGGCCCGCTGAGCGGCCGGGTCATCACGTAGTCGCCCTCGGAGCCGTACTTGCCGCGTATGTCCTGGAACACCCTGATGTAACCGTCCTCGATTATTATCTCGGTGACATTGTCCCCGCCCAGGACCATGCTCATATGCGGGCTGGCATACGCGGAAACATATTTATCCGCGTTGTACGGCGTGCGGGTCAGCAGGATCGGGGCGCCCTTGGCCCGTTTCGGCACGAGAATGACTGTTTTCAGCTTGACTCCGTCGCGCATGGGGATCATCTCCTCGCGCCGGACAAAATCGAAACTGCCGGTCCGCGGTTCGAACTTCGCGGGAATCTCGCTGGGAAACTGCGGATATTTCGGGGCCAGGCTGTCGGTCTGGGCCGACAGCGGAGACATCGCCGCCAGCAAGGCAAGAAAACAGAGCTGCATCGTCATCATGATGTTACGCCATCCATCCCCAGACGGCAGTGTCCCATTATGGAAGGTCCTTTCATCATCCGCAGGACCGAATGACCCGCGTTTATCAAGTGTCCGAGATGCCATCAGCACTCCTCCAGTCTGTATTGCATTATGGGAGCGATTTCAGCGGACAGCGCCCGCCCTGAAAAGAAAGGCCCGATCGAAAGAATCATATGTTCTCGGCTGTATCGCCTTGTGCATTCCGTTGAATTAATTTTCTCAGCAGACAACTGTTCAGCTTGTTATGTATGAATTTCTTACATTCGAAAAAAAATGGCAATAAATCTGAAACGGGCCGTCAATAAAAATCCATGAGTAATGAATGAACCTATTGCCAGCCGCCGTACTTCCTGCCAATTTTAATTTGTCAATCCGTTTACTCTAACAGTCACCTCCAGGCACAAGGAGCACAACATGCCCGGCAAAGTGAAAGTCGGAATAATAGGCTCGGGTTTCGAGGCGGACATCCATGCCGCATCGTTCCAGATCATGCCCGAGGAGGCCGAGGTCTTGGCGGTGGCATCTCCCACGCCGGGGCACGCCGCGCACCTGGCGAAAAAGTTCGGCATCCCGCGGGTCTTCACCGATTACAGGGACATGCTGGCCGAGCGGGATATAGAGATGGTCACGATCACCGCTCCAAATGCGTTCCATGCCCGGATGACAGCCGAAATCGCCGCCGCGGGCAAGCATGTGGTCTGCGAGAAGCCGCTCTGCATGAGCATCGAGGAGGCCGAGGAGATGGTCGATGTCTGCCGCCGCAAGGGGGTGCTGCTGCTGTACGCGGAGGAGCTGTATTTCACGCCCAAATACGTCAAAGCCAAGGAAATGGCTGACCAGGGCGCGTTCGGCAAGCTTCACCTGGTCAAGCAGAGCGAAAAACATTTCGGGCCTCACTCGCCCTGGTTCTGGGACATCGAGCGCTCGGGCGGCGGCGCGCTGATGGACCTGGGATGCCACGGAATAGCTTTCTGCTGGTGGTTCCTGGGCAAGCCCGCCATAAAAAGCGTCCTCTGCCACCTGGGGACCTATGTTCACGCCGGTAAAACCAGGGCCGAGGACGAGAGCATAATCATCCTGGAATTCGAGGGCGGCGCGGTCGGCATGGTCGAGGACAGTTGGACACGGCGCGGCGGGATGGATGACCGGATAGAGGTGTTCGGGGAGGGAGGTGTATGCTATGCCAACCTGCTTATGGGCAACGCACTGCCAACCTACAGCGAATACGGATTCGGATACGCGGTGGAAAAAGCCCCCACGACAAAAGGTTGGTCGTACCCGGTTTACGATGAGCTATGGAACTATGGATTCCCCCAGGAGATGCGCCATTTCGCCCGCTGCGTTCGCGGCAGGGAAGAGCCTGTCTGCACGGGACGGGACGGTCTTGTCGTAATGGAGGCAATCCTGGCCGGGTACGCCTCGGCCGGGCAGGGCCGGCGTATCGGGCTGCCTTTCCGCCCGGCCGGAGTCGCCAGGCCGATTGACCTGTGGCTGGGAAAATGATATTTCTTTTCCCGCCCCGGACCAGTCGACCTGACTGAGATGCCCTTTCAAACCCAGATACGGCTTTAAGCGCCGGAAGGAGAGAAAAAATGCATGCCTTTGTAATTATTATCTGCCTCTGCCTGGCCCCGGCGGTGCGCCTGATGGCCGCCCCGGCTATCGAAAGCCCGCACGCCGTGACACTCCGCGCCGGGGACATAGAGGCCATATTCGCCGACAATGAGGAGTTTCCGGGCCATCGGGCCTGGTACAACGGCCTCCATCAACTGCGTCACAAGGCCGACACCCTGGGGCTTTTCTGGCCGGGAGTGGCCGGATTGAATTTCGAGCACATTTACGACGGGCAGAAATGGTGGGAGCCGGCCGAGGCGCTTTTCGAGCCGCGCTCCTCACCCATGACTATCACCCGCCTGGCAGGCGACACCGTGCTGCTGCACCAGCCTCCCACCAGGCTGCACAAGCTCGAAAGCTGGACCCGTTTTACCATAACCGCTCCGCATTATGTCGACATGGATTTCCGCTGCATAGCACGCGAGCCCACATTCGACAGGGGCTATATCGGGCTTTTCTGGGCCAGCTACATCAACACGCATACCAGCCGTGAGTATTATTTTATAGGACGTAAACCGGGGGAGGATAAAAACCGCTGGCTGGCCTATCTCTCGCCGGAGCACAACGAGAAAAGCACGGTGGATTACATCGGGGAGTCACGCCGCCCGAGCTACACGCCGGAACACCCGCCCCGCCTGTTCATGGACAGTTTTCAGTACGGTTACAGCTACCCGTTCTATTACGGCAGGCGCGGCGATATGGTTATCATCATGATGTTCGATCAGGCCGGACCGGTTCGTTTCTCACACTCTCCGTCCAGCGGAGGCCCGGTCAGCCCGAGTTCTAATCCGGCGTGGGATTTCCAGTACCTGATATATGACTATCAGGTGGGCGCCGAGTATGGTTTCCGCGCGCGCCTGGTCTATAAACCGTTTGTCGATGAGGCGGATATCATCCGCGAATATGAGATTTTCAGCGGTATCAAAGTACAACTTGATTAAAACTCTTAATAATCAGCTCGCACCATCCGCGCCGGCAGGATTCGGTGACATGTTTTTCCTTTGCTTCCAGCGGTCCAGGCGTTCGAAAGCGGATTCCACTGTTTTCAGGATCACTTGAAGCTCCAGCGGTTTCAGGAAATAGTCATCGAATCCGGCCTCGCGGCAGTCGAACAGCTCGAACACGTTGGCGTAGCCAGTCATGGCGAAAATAAACGCAATGGGATTGTCACGCCTTACCATGCGGCACAGTTCAATCCCATCCATGCCGGGCAGGCGCAGGTCGAAGAACATGCATTCGATCTTGTTTTTTTTCAGCATTTCGAGGGCTTCGATCCCCGATTCGGCAGTGTACACCTCATAACCGAAACTTTCAAACGCCATCCGCAGCATATCGATGATCGATTCCTCGTCATCTACAAACAGAATACGCTTGCTCATACGATAATCCTTTATGACTACTAAGATTGGTTGGTTAAGCCAGTCATTCGATCATTTTTGACGCTATCGGTATATTATCCCGTCGTAATCTGTCCGGACATTGTCGGGTAAAGTCTATCTGAATTAAATGGATTTACTTGCCATGTTCAGAATGCCAGTAATTCTCTCAAAGCTTACTCTATCCGGTAATTCATTTTTTTACCTGAAACCTTAAGAAGCAAATAACAGCAACCATATGTAATCAGCGGAACTGACACTCAGCACTTAACTCCTTCACACTGGCAGGGTATGCTGTCCGGTCATGCAAGCCGACATTCCGGCTGACTCTGAAACACTGTTTCCGGGGATGTAAATCCCATTTTTGAACATAATCAAAAAACGTGCCTCCCTTGCATTAATTACAACTGCATTGTTTTCAATCAGATAAAGATTTCCCTTCCTCCATGTTTTTCTTTTGCGTTTTATTTCAGACATTCCCGGATTAACTTTGCGAGTTTACAGACAGTTCCGTGGAACAGAAAAAACTCAGAATGCAGAAGGGTTTCAGAAAACAGATTAAAATGCAACCCGAGGCACAATTTTTCGGTCATACCGTCTTGAGAAAAAAATTCAGTTTTTCAGGGCGGTTGTATTTTGACAACTTTTTTTTATTGACCGGTGTATAAATATCAGAACGTATTTCGGCGTGGCGGCCGCCGCGCCAGATATCCGCTCACTGACAGACAATTTTGAAAGGATGACCGGCCTGACATGCGATTTTGCATCTTCTCCGCAGACGCAGCCCCCGGCGAGCCACGGAGACAGTTTGAAAAGTTCCGGAGCACGGATGCCCGGACAGTCAAACTTTTCAACACTACTCAGAAATCGGGAGGATCGACAATGTTCAGGATAATCATCGCCGTTTCACTGCTCGTATCCGCGCCGCTGTTCGCCAGACAGGCGACATTCGGCCAGAACAGCCCGGAGATGCGGCTGGAAATGGGTGACAAGACCCAAGTGTTGACCGAGGTGACCGGCTGGATCGAAAATGTCAGCCCGCAGCTCGCCTTAAGCACCGGCCAGAAAGAACAACTGGAAAGCCTTTATCTGAAAGAGATCGAACAGGCTTTCACAAGCTCCCGCGCTGCAGCATCGGACAAGGAAGACATCAACCAGTGCCTGGTTGACGCCTGGCAGCGTTTGAGAAACATACACAGCGCGGCAAGCGGCATTATAGGTCAGGAGAAAGCGGATCAGTATTTCGAACTGGAACGCCAGAGAATGGTGAACTGCTGCCTGAAACACATGGCCCCGCTTTCACTGACGCCGGTCCAGGAGGCCCGGATCAGGGAAATCCTTAGCGCCGAGGCTGACATGATGCTTAAATACACGCAAGAGGACCTCCGTCACCGTCAGGCCCGCACCGACATGGCCAATAAAATGCGGCGCAGAAGCGAGCAGAGCGCGCGCGACATCGAGGCAGTGCTGAATCCCGAGCAGAAAAACAGTTTTGGGCAGATAAAGGAAAGCCTTTCTGTCAATCCGCTGAAATTCCTGGGATGAGAGTTAAATGAAGCTGAACAAATGCCGCTTTGATTAACTGCGTGGGCGGAATATTGCAGCAGGGGCATGGCGTGCGCCGTGCCCCTGCTCTTTTCGAATGACTGATACAACTTAACATTTCACAACTCTCTTATTTTCTGCTGCTTGAAGTAATAAAGCGAAACTTTTCCTAACTTGCTTTCATTCGGCGCCATTCATAAAAGGCCTTTCGCACTGGGGAATATATTATTGGGGGAAAGTTCCAAATAAAGCACCGCTCCATCTTGCATCAAACAGTACGCGGTCCAGCTTTACTTGACAAAGCATTTTCGAATTATTACTATTAGGACAATGTCGAGGGCGGTTTTCAATTAACTCTGTCCGGACAACCAAAACTCTCCTGAACGCCTCTGTAGCACAAAATCTCCACTCAATTCGTCAGTTTCCTCGCCGTCCCTCAGGGGTGGAGTGTATCCCTACAATAACAGAGATATCAGGCTGCGCCGGAATGAGGTGTGGCGAAATGAACGCTGTATTGATTGGAATGCGCAGTTTTCTGCGAAATATGCATCCGGTCAAGCTTGTCTTTCTTGGTTACATTTCATACATCGTTACAGGCTGGCTGCTGCTTTGCCTTCCATTTACGATGTATACAGGCGTCAGCACCCTCGATAACCTGTTCATAGCAACTTCAGCCGTATCGACAACCGGTCTCGCTACGACAAGCGTTTCTGGCAGTTATACTTTCGCCGGCCAATTCCTGATCATGGCGCTGATTCAGCTCGGTGGCATAGGTTATATGACTTTCAGTTCATTTGTAATCCTGGCGCAGAAGAAAACGCTTTCCGGGAAACGTTCCGAGATTTCGGAAGCAGTGTTTTCGCTCCCGAAAACTTTCGTCGTGGAAAAATTCATCCGGAGCGTAATCATTTTCACCTTTGTAATAGAACTGGCGGGAGCGGCTGCCCTCTATCCGATCTTCAGGACTGCTGGAGTTGAAACACCGCTCTGGAGCGCAATTTTTCATAGTGTTTCCTCGTTCTGCACAGCGGGTTTCGGTCTTTACGACAACAGCTTTGAATGTTTCACAGATAATTTCTGGCTTAATTTTATCGTCGCCGTGCTCAGCTATCTCGGTGCGGTCGGATTCATAGTCTGCGTTGACGTTTATCGAAGGCTGACCGCCAAGACCGACTGCATGACTCTTACTTCGCGGATTATCCTTTGGACCACTTTCTGGATGACCGTAACCGGCACCGCCGTGATATTCCTGTCCGAAACTTCAATCAGCGCCATGCCGCCATACGAAAGGCTGATGGCAGCTTTCTTCCAGGCCATGAGCGCCATGACAACTGTGGGATTCAATTCCGTGGGGATCGGAGCACTATCCCAAGCGACCCTGATGCTGCTGACCATTCTGATGGTTATCGGAGCTTCTCCCTCCGGGACAGGCGGAGGCCTGAAAACCACCACCTTTTCAGCATTTCTCGGCCTCATGCGCAGCACAATAATCGGGCGTAAAGAAGTTACGTTCTGGGGAAAACCCATTCCCGAGGAAAGGATTCAAACTGCCGTGGCCAGCCTCGGGTTCTATCTCGCGTGTCTGCTTATCGGCGCTTTTATTCTGACTCTGACAGAGCCACAGGCTTTCGAGAAAATTCTCTTCGAGGCTGCCTCGGCGCTCGGTACAGTCGGTTTAAGCACAGGGATTACATCCTCCCTTACCGTTCTTGGTAAAATCATTGTAATCCTGTTGATGTTTGTAGGCCGTCTGGGTCCGCTCTCTTTCGGCATGGCCCTGACATTCCGTCCAAACGCTTCAGAGCGCGATTCGGACAACGACCTCGCGGTATAACCAAAGTCACCGAACAGGTTATTGAATAAGAAAGGCCGGGGAAAGCAACCCCGGCCTTTCATTGTCTCAAAGGCTTTTAATATTTTACTCTTTTCACTTCGCCCTATCCGCGGTGCGAAAGCTGAAAATCCCGCTCCAGGGACCGGCGGCGCCCCGGCTGTCCCTGGCGCGCACTTTCCAGTAGTAAGTCGTGCCGGGATTAAGGAAGCTTTCCGGCGTCTTCCACTCCGCCGTGGCTGATCCGACATTGCGGTACAGGCTGGGCGAGAGCGGCCAGCGGCAGTCCGGCCTGAGGCTCACCAGCACTTGATAATCGGCGATGCTGTCGGACTGGTCCGGGTCAAGAGCCGGTTTCCATTTGAGAACAGGGGCCAGAGTTTTTATCTCGCCGCTCACCAGGGCTTCTTTCACCACCTCGGGTGCATGGTTGCCGCTCACCTCGCGCCAGGTATGAGTTATCCGCACCCGATGAGGGCCTTTCGCGCCATCGCGGTAGCGCACCACGTTACGGCCCAGGCTCAGGGCCGGAAGGCTGTGCGGCGAAACCTGCAGGTCAGTCACCGAGCGGAAGCCATCCACCCCGGACTGGCTGTTGCTCTCCGCCCGGCCCTTGAAATTGAACACCATGGCATAGCGGTAGAGCGGTTCGGATTTGAGAATCACCGGATTCAGGTCCAGCTCGATGTCCTGAACGCCCGAACCCCACTCCCAGTTGTACAGTCTTTCACCCTCGCCGCCGCCGGAAAAGCTGACCGCCGCCATCTCGCCGTTCTCTCCGCCCTTGACCAGCCGGCAGAAAAACCGACCGCCCACCACCGGCCAGGGTGTGCTGATATGCAGGCTGGCCCGCGAGGGACGGTTGTACAGCACTCGATCCTGAAGGTAAAGCGGGTGAAGCGCCGGACTCTGCCCGTCCTGCCCTCGCGTGGCGGCGTTCTCCCCGATCTCTATATACGGCAGAAGGTCGATTTTCGACAGGTCCGGCTCCCAGATCAACTGGCCGTTGGCATAAGCCTGCGGAGCCAGCGGATCGGCATCCGGGGATTCGAAACGTCCCAGACGCGGCTCCCACCAGCGCACGAGAGTTTCGCCCGGTTTCAGCCGCATCGACATGTTGTAGTCCTTGCGGTTCTCGAAATCGTAACCGTCGGAAATCCAGTTGTTCTTCTCGGTTATCAGATAGCGCACGAACTGGATGTTACGTCCCGGCGGGTCGGCCGGGCGCTCCCAGGGATCGCGGGGATGGATCGTGCGCTCGATAAGCCATTTGTCTTTCTGCAACTCCTCCATACTGGCCACAGTGCGGTTATCGCGGCCCAGGTAGAACACTTTCACGTTCCCGTCCAGCATGTGCCATTTACCGTCCCAGAACACCTCGCTCACCGTATGCCCGGCTATCTCCCAGACACGCGCCTCTATCCCGGCCGCCCGGCAGAGCGCCTTGATCCAGCTCGCGGTGTGGCCGCAGATTCCGTAGCCGTAACCGTTCATCGCCCGGACCGGTTGCAACGAGCTGTCATCGTGCGGCGAACGCTGGAAACGCTTCCAGTGCACCCACTCCCAGATCGCCATGGCCTTTTCCTCGTCCGTGACACAGCCCTCGGTGATCTCGCGTACCATGGATCCGGTATCGAACCAGTCATACTTGCCGTTGACAGTTATCCAGGGGTCCTCCACCGGGGAATCGCCCAGGTTCTCGATCCTTATCTCCACGTTCCGCGGGTCGAGCGTGCCGCCCACGTTTATCTCGTACTCGTCCTGGCCCGTGATTATCTCGCGGCTGAATGTTTTCAGCTCGCCCGCGGGTTCATCCGCGGCAAAAACGATCTGGAATGACATCAGACCGAGCGCCGCAGTCAGCGCGGCCAGTGCGGTTTTAAGGCTCATGACAGCCTCCGGGCAAGGAAGTGGCGGAATACGCTGTAATTGCAGGATGGATGAAAAGTTGCTACAGGGAATTAAAAGAACCGCAGGTGCTGTGTCAAGGCTTAAGGCAATCCTTTGATCTGAGGCAGGGATTTCATTTTCCGGAGAAAGTCGGTTTCAGTAATCTGTCTGGGCCACTCCAAATTAATTCTGACAAACGGATAATCTTCCTTGTCATAATCCAGGCTGACGGCTCCCAGCGAATCCAATCCTAAAATGTCCCTGATAAAAGCCTTCCCACCGTTTTTAAGGTTTGAGTACTCTGAGAGCATCTTTTTAAGCAATTCATGTAAATCCCACGTTTCCTCTTCGAGAAGAACCTTAAGAATCTCGATCTGCCTTTTTGCGATTACTCTTTTTCGTGGTGTTTCGAGCTTACCGAAAAGGTCATGCATCATGTTACGGAAAATCGCTTTGCTTATATTACGATTAACCTCGCGCATCAAACGTTTGACTTGCAAGGTGAGTCCCTGTAATCCGTATACCAGGAACGGAGTGATATCGTGCCCGTTGGCGTGAGACTCGGACAAAGCCTTGAGGTAGTTGATCTTTTCGTCGTAGTAATAATTCGACATCGAGATGAAACAAGCATCCCGCAGCCCGGCCCGTTGCAGCAGCAGGGCCTCCAGCGCACGAGCGGTGCGGCCGTTGCCATCCAGAAACGGGTGCATGGATGCGAAATGGTAATGTGCGGCAAAGGCTTGGACAACCGGAGAGTGGTCCCGAAAAACCGTCTGAATGGCCCGCACGTATTCCGAGAAGGCCTGGGCGCAGTCATCTCCACCATTCACTCCGCGGTGCCTCGGTTGACCGAAATTTACATTTTCATCGAAGCCACGCAGAACTCCCGGCCTACAATGATCGTCATCCGCTCCAGTGACAATGTGGTGGTGAATCTCTTCCAGGAGAATTCCATCAATGGGCCGATCAGAAGGGATTGAAGCAATCCAGCGGTAGGTGATAGCCGCGGCGTGGGCCTGCCTCTGTGAACGGGTGAAAAGTGCATCGGGCGTACTTCGCAAAGCTTCATCCAGTTCGCCTTCGGTAAAATCGGCGCCCTCGATTCGTGATGTACCAGCAATTTCTCGTTTCAATTCAATGTTCTGAAGGCTGTCCACCCATGACTTCTGATACGGCACAGACTGAAGGGCCATTATCGCGGCCTGTGCTTCAACCAGACATGGCAAGACTTTTTCAAGATCATACTTGATCCAGTTTTCTGGTTTGCGGTAGTGTATCATCACTCCTCCCGCTTTAATTTTATTTCACTCTCATTTCCCGATGAACAATTATTATCTTATTTTATTTTAAATCATTGTGTATAATTTTTCCATAGCAATTGAGATTCCACTTCACTTTTGTTGCATTCTGATATACTCAATTAAAACAGAAAGGGCGCAGAGGTTTTTATCTCCGCGCCCGGATTTACGGTCAGGTTCAATCCGTTAAACTGGATTACTGGCCTTCATTTTTGTTCTCAAACCGCTCCAGCAGAAGGTACCCGGCCAGGGCCATGAACGCGAAACGCAGGCGTGGCGGCGCCTCGCGCACCAGACGCGAATCCTCGCGCAGAAGCACCTCCAGGTGGCGCTCCTTGTCCCCGCCGAACGAGGCCACCCTGTGCAGCAGGGCGATCAGCTTCCCGGGAGCTTCGCGGGTCATGGCGGCGGTCTCGGCCATGGCCGAGCGCACCAGCGCCGCATCGTCCTCCTGCACGGCCTCTCCCAGTTCCACCAGGCCTTTTTCCAGCTCGTGGGCCAGGACATCCAGCCCCTGCTGGGCGCTGCGGTTGTACAGAGTCATCAGGCGGAAATGCGCCTCCTGTCTGCCGAGGAGGGCGAACACCGCGTGCATGATCTCATCCAGTTCGGCGGACAGCATCAGCGGATTGAGTTTCTCCAGCAGCAGGGTGACGTTGCCCCGCTCGCCCATGTGGTAGATCGCCCGCGCGCCGTGGATAGTGAGCCGCGGGTTGTAGGTCAGCCTGAATATCTCCCTGATCCGCCCGTAACTCTGGCTGTCGCCCATCTGAGCCAGGGCCAGCATGGCCTTGCCCTCGAGGAAGAAGTCGTTCGAATGCAGACTTTCGCGCAGGGTGGTGACCGCCTCGCTCACCCGGTGCTTGCCTAAAATCTCCGCCGCCATCCAGGCGGTCGAAAATTCACCGTCTTTCACCTCCTCTATCAGCCGCCAGGCGGTCTCCGGGCCGAACTCGATGCGGTCCAGGGCTTCCAACGCCGCGGTGCGAAGGGTGAAAAGCGGGCTGTCCAGGTATTCGAGCAGGGTGCGTTCGCTGACCTCGCTGCGCAGGTCGCCCAGACGGTCGATCAGCTCGTGGGTGCGGTCAAGCTCGGGGGTCTCGGCAAGCTCCTGCACGCTCATCAGGGCGCGCCAGTCCCGCACGCTGAACATCATGCCCAGCACCTCCCGCACCCGCCTCTCGGACAGCGGTTTAAGCCGCAGAACCACTCCCAGCCCGGCCAGTGCGGCCACGATCACCAGGGCGAAATAGGTGTGGTATATTTCCATGCCGGTAAAGCCCAGACGGGCCAGGGTTTCGAGCACGCCACCGCCCAGGAACGTGCCGACCAGGCCGGCCGCGGCCCCCTGCAGCACCAGGATCAGCACGGAGATATTGAGTACGCTCTCACGGCTGGCCGTGTTCAGGAAATAGTGCGACAGCGCGATCTGAAGGCTCACCGTGCAGAACCCGGCGAAGAAAAACAGCGCGCCGGTGTAGAAATGGTTCAGCCGCTCCGGGGAGACCGCCCAGAGCAGCGCCACCAGGGCGAAACCCAGCAGGTTGATTATCATCACCGGCCGCGGCCCGGAGCGGTCGATCAGCAGCGAATTGAGGTAACTGGCAGCCACCATGCCCAGCACCTGGAGCACGACAAAAATCAGGGCCATGCGGTCGGCTATCTGGTAGCCGTTCTTCACCGTGAGCACCTGGAACGGCACCACGAGCTGAATCACGCTGGATACCGCGGCCCAGGCCAGGATCAGCTTGAGCAGACGGCGGTCGGCGTAGAGCAGCGAGAACGCCTTTAGCATGGGCACGCGGCTGGACAGTTTCGGCCCGTTGGATTCCGGGATGGCCCACATGATCGCCGAGGAGATCATCCCCAGCACGGTGCCGGTGGCCACCACCACCTGGAAATGCCCGAAACCCGGCTTCGCGCCCAGCCAGAAACTGACCGCGACCAGCATGGCCAGCATCCCGATATAGAACGAGAACTGCCACTGCCCGATGAACCGTCCGCGATCCTCGGGGCCGGTCATGTCGTTGATCAGAATGTTTTCCGCCGCCAGGCCCATGGCCCGGAAAGCGAAAAACACGAAAGCCGCTGTCAGAAGGAACGCAAGTCCAAGACTGGGCGAAAACCTGGTCCAGACCACGGGGGCGAGAATGAAAGTAGCCGCAGTCAGGTTGCGCAGCGACCAGCAGACGCTGTAGGTGCGCGCCGCGCCCCAGCGCCCCACCATCAGCTTGCCCAGGAGGATGAATCCCATGGTCAGGTAGACGTAACTCGAAAGCAGGCCCACCTGGAAATCGTTCGCTCCCAGTTTCAGGGCGAACAGCACCAGCACGCTCTCGGCCAGAAGAGCATAGGACAGGGCGTTGATAGTCGAAAAGGACAGGAAACGGCGCTGGGCCGTGGTTTTCTGCACGCGCGACAAACGTTCTGGAAAAACTCTGGACATCTTTGCATCACCGCTTTCAAAAGGTTCAAACATTTCCTCGCCACTGAAACAGAAACATATGGATCAAAAATACTACATTGAGCGCTTTTTTTCAAATCCGCGCCTTGACGGCTGTCCGGAATGCATCGCGCAGGATGCGCCCGCGGTTGACTTAACGGCATAATCAGTTTAAATTTCAACGTTTAATTTCAGGCATATAAAATATTTGAATTCTGTCAATAAAAATTGACCTGGAGCAACTCAATGGCTGGCAAGCAGATCGAATCGGTGATGGACAAGCTGGTGAGCCTGTGCAAACGGCGCGGGTTTATCTTCCAGAGCAGCGAGATATACGGCGGGCTGAACTCATGCTGGGACTACGGCCCGCTGGGCGTGGAGCTCAAGCGCAACATCAAGGATTTCTGGTGGGACTGGATGACCCGCCGCCGGGATGACATAGAGGGCCTGGACGCCTCGATCCTGATGAGCCCGCGGGTCTGGGAGGCCAGCGGCCACGTCAGCGGCTTCACCGATCCCCTGGTCGACTGCAAGAACTGCAAGCAGCGCTTCCGCGCCGACCAGATACCCAACGTAAAGGTCTGCCCGGCCTGCGGCAAGGAAACGCTGACCGAGGCGCGCCAGTTCAACCTGATGTTCAAGACCTTCATGGGGCCGGTGGAGGAGGCGGCAAGCCAGATATACCTTCGCCCCGAGACCGCCCAGGGCATCTATGTCAATTTCCTGAACGTACAGACCGCCATGCGGCGCAAGGTCCCGTTCGGGATAGCCCAGATCGGCAAGGCGTTCCGCAACGAAATCACCCCCGGCAATTTCATTTTCCGCACCCGCGAGTTCGAGCAGATGGAGATGCAGTTCTTCATCAAGCCGGGCACCGAGGAGGAATGGTTCGAGAGCTGGAAAGCGGACCGGATGGAATACTACAAGGCCCTGGGTCTCAACCCTGAAAAGCTGCGCTTCCATCCGCATGGCCCGGGCGAGCTGGCGCATTACGCCAAGGCCGCAGCCGACATCGAGTTCGAGTTCCCGTTCGGCTGGCAGGAACTGGAGGGCATCCACAACCGCACGGATTTCGACCTCAAGCGCCACAACGAATACAGCGGCAAGGAAACGCTGAGCTATTTCGATGAGACCACCAGCGAGCGCTTTGTCCCCTATGTGATCGAGACCTCGGCCGGGTGCGACCGCACGCTGCTCACGCTGTTGGCCGGCGGCTACGATGAGGAGGAGGATCGCGTGGTGCTGCGCCTGTCACCGAAGATCGCGCCGATAAAGGCGGGGGTGTTCCCGCTGGTCAAGAAAGAGGGCATGGTCGAGGCGGCCCAGGACGTTTACGAGCGCCTGCGCAAGAAACACCGTGTCTTCTACGACGTTTCCGGCTCGATAGGACGGCGCTACCGCCGGATGGACGAGGCCGGGACGCCGCTGGGGATCACATCCGACGGTCAGACGCTGGAAGACAACACCGTCACGATCCGTGAGCGCGACTCCATGGCCCAGCACAGGGTGAAAATCGACGAGGTCGCGGCCTGGGTCGACCGGTTCATAGAAAATGGATCATCCGTGGCCTGAACAGGGCGGTTTTCTTTCTTAACTTTCTTAAGCCGGTCTCGGATCCATATATGAAAGCTGGCGATGTTTCGAGAAGAGAATTCGTCAAGTCCGGCGCGGCTGGACTGGGCGTTCTCTCGATCGGAGAACGGACCGTTTTCGCGAAAACGGACATACCACCGGAGAACGCCGTGAACCTCGGGAAAATACGAATCGCCGTGGTTCAGCAGGAATGCCAGCCTGGAGCGGTCAAGCAGAACAGGGACAAGGCCCTCGCTTTCGCAGCCGAGGCTCTGGAAAAAGGCGCGGACATCACCCTCTTCCCGGAGGAAACACTGGTCGGGTATGCGGAAAATGCCAGAGAGCTGGCCGAAGAAGCGAATGGCCCTACAAGCCGCGAGTTTCAGGCGCTGCTCAAAGGCAGCGAATCCATGGTGCTCTGGGGCCTGACCGAGCGGGAAAGCGGGCGATACTATATCTCTGCGACCCTCGTCGGAGCCTCGGGAGTGCTGGCGAATTATCGCAAGACACACCTCTGGTGGAAAGCCGAGGGATTGCGTCATGAACCCGCTTTTTTCGCGGCCGGAAATGAGCTGGTCACATTCCAGGTCAAAGGGCACAAAAGCGGTGTGATGATCTGTTATGACGGTGACTTCCCAGAAATGACACGCGCTTACGCCAACCTTGATTGCAGCCTTCTGTTCTGGCTGAACAACCGGGGAGAGCGGGGCCATGGTGAGGTGACCCGGCTTGCCGGGACCAATTCGATGATCATGGCGGCATCCTGCGTCTGCGGCAAGAACGAACTGGGCTACCGCTGCCGCGGGGGAAGCAATATAACCAGCCATGATGGTTCCCTTCTGTCAGAAATCTGGGACCGGGAGGGAATCATATATGCCGATGTGGACCCGGCTGCCGCCATCGAGGCCCGCAAGGAAAATCCCTGGTATACCGGACGGCGGAGCGAGCTTTACTGCCGCTATGTATGAGCGGTTTTTCCGGCCCGGCCATAAAGCAATCCGGATTATCATATTGGGGCGGCCGTCGGGCCGCCCCTGTTCATTCGCTCGATCAGGAGAGTAAATGCCATTTCAACTGCTGGACCTGGGGCCGGAGGAGCTTGACCGGGAACTGGGCGAAACCTTTGCCGCCTGGGGCGAGAAACCCTTCCGGGTGAAACAGGTCCTGCGCAACATCTACCAGCGCGGGGTGCTCGAATTCGAGGCCATGACCGACCTTTCGCTGGATTTGCGCGCGAAGCTGACCGAACGCTACAGCCTTCAGCCGATCGCCCTGGCCGGGGAAAGCGCCTCGGTGGATGGGACTGTTAAAAAGCTGTGGCGTCTGAATGACGGCGCGCTGGTGGAAAGCGTAGCCATCCCGATGGAGAAGGGGCATTCCACGTTCTGCCTCTCCACCCAGACCGGCTGCTCCATGCGCTGCACGTTCTGCGCCACCGGCAAGCTGGGGCCGGGACGGAACCTTAGCGCGGGCGAGATCGTGGCCCAGGCCCTGATGATGACCGGCGGCGGTCGGGCCGGCTGGACCGCCGGACCGGGCGAGGACAATCCCGCCGCGCCCAACCTCGTGTTCATGGGCATGGGCGAGCCGTTCCTCAATTACGAGAACCTGGCCGCCGCGCTGCGGGTGCTGAACCACAACGATCTGATGCAGGTGGGCGCGCGGCGGATCACGGTCTCGACCGTGGGCCTTCCCGAAGGCATCCTGCGCTTCTCCCGCGATTTCCCGCAGATGAAGCTGGCGGTGAGCCTTCACGCCGCCCACGAGCGCCTGCGCCGCCAGCTCATGCCCGGCGCGGGAAAGGTGCCGCTGGAAAGCCTTATCGAGGCCTGCGCCGAGGCGCACAGGATCACGAACAAGCGGATCACCTTCGAGTACCTGGTGATACCGGGGATAAACGACCACGACGAGGACATTGCCGCACTGGCCGCGCTCAGCCGCCGTGTGCTGTGCAAGTTCAACCTCATCCCGCTGAACCCGGTGCCGGGCTTGCCCTACCGCGCCCCGCGCCACGAGGAATTGAACCGTTTCCAGGAGGCCCTGCTCAAGGCCTCGCTCTGCGCGGTGACACTGCGCAAGAGCCACGGACGGGACATCGAGGGCGCCTGCGGGCAACTGGCTGCGGGAGGGCTGGAATTGGCTTGAGAGGTTTGAATGGCGATCGCTTTGTTTCTGATATGTTGACAATAAATGGTTTTATACAGGCGTGTCCTGAAAGTCTTTGGGTCACGGCGCCCCGTGACCTTACAGAACTACTGCTAAGCAAGTGTTGAAGATTGAAGCATTAAATGAGAGCAAAATCCGGGACTCTTTATAGCTCAATTTTTACTCGGATTGCAGTTTGACTGCTTGCAATCACAAAAAGGCCGGCCCCTTCGCTCAGGGACCGGCCTTTCAGTTTTCAGATTATTTCAATCCGCCTCAGTTGGCCGGGGAGAACACGGCCACGTAGCCGCCGCCCGGGGCCAGGCTGATCTTCAGCGACTGCGTCCCGGCGATCTTCTGCTCGGAGGTGGCCACGTCCTCCGGGTTGGCCGCGGCCTTGGCCCCGTCCGCCCAGACTTTCACGTTCCAGTTGCCGCCGCCAAGGAACTCGAGCGGAATCTCGATCTCGCGGGCATCCCAGTCGGTCATGGCGCCCAGGTACCAGGAATCGCCTTTCTTGCGCGCCAGGACTATATAGTTGGCGATCTCGCCCTGCACGAATTTCGTCGCATCCCAGGTGGTCGGGACCATGGAGATGAAATCCATCCCGGCGGCCTTGCTGGCGTTGACTGGAGCATCGGCCAGCACCTGGAGCGGCGACTCGTAGACCACGAACATGGCCAACTGGTGGCAGCGGGTGCCCATGCTCATCGGGTTGACATCCACCGGCTTGAAGCCCTTCTGGGTGGCGTTGTTGAACGCGCCCGGAGTGAAATCCATCGGACCTACCAGCATGCGGGTGTATGGTATCGTGACATCGTGCTCGGGAGTGGTCATTTCGCTCCACTTCACATACTCCAGACCCAGGACGCCCTCGCGGGTGATCAGGTTGGGCCACGTGCGGCGCATTCCATCCGGCTTGTACGCCCCGTGGAAATCGACCAGCAGCTTGTGCTGCGCTGCCAGGGCGACCACATCGTGGTAGAACTTCACCATCTCGGCGTCATCCCGGTCCATGTAATCGATTTTCACACCGGCCACGCCCCAGCTTTCGTACAGCGGGAAAGCCTTGTCCATCTGCTTTTTCACAGCTTCCCAGTTCAGCCAGAGCATGATTTTCACATTCTTGGCCGCGGCATATTTCACCAGTTCCGGGATATCCACACCGGGGACACCGGTGATGGTTATATCCACCAGGGTGTCACGGTCGGCGCCGTACCAGCCTGCATCAACCAGGAAATACTCAAACTTGCTGTCCGCGGCGAAATCGACATACTTCTTGTAGGTATCGTTGCTGAAATCACCCTGCTCCGGCTTGCCGCGCTTGCCCTCCACGAGCCGTCCGCTCCACCAGTCCCAGGCCGCCTTGCCCGGCTTGATCCAGGAGGCGTCGGCGATTTTCGACGGCTCATTGAGGCAGAGAACCAGGTTGGACTCAATCAGCTTGCCGGGGTTGTCGGCTATCATGAGCACGCGCCAGGGTGTCCTGAACGGCATCTGGCCGATGAGCTTGTTTTCCTTTTCGCCCGGCAGAGGAACGAGCACGCTGACAAGAGTGTTTTCCATGTCACGCGCGCCGGTCATATACATGGCGGGATAATTCTCCAGAGCCGCCTCGGTTATGCACACCGCCGGGCCGCCCTCGAATTGAACTACCAGCGGCATGGCGACCGTACTGTCACGGGATATGCCCGAAAGCTTGACCGGAATGTAGTGGAATTCGTAATTCTGGTTGAATCCGTTAACAAAACCGGCGTACGCGCTCACATCCTCGGAGAAGACATAACTGGTCAACTCATTGGTGAGGATGAAATCTTTCATGAAACCTACATGACCGGCCGAGGGGATCTTGATATTCGGCTCCTGCTCAGGGAAATCGTAGCGGAACGCCACACCCTCATTATAGGCACGGAAAACAAGGTTGAACGTTTTGGCCGGAATGGCTTTCTCGCGCAGAGCAATCGTCACTTCGTTGTATTCAGCATTGACCGAGGACTGCTTGCTCAGAGGAGTATCGAACTGGTCGGCGCCCTTGGTCTCCTTGACCTCCATGATGAGCAGGTTACTCATCACCGAGCCGGCATCGCCGAAATTCAAACCCAGGGCCGACTCTTTCAACAGTTGCTTGCCATTATAGTTCACGCTGTAATACATGTTCTGGCCCATCGGATAGGGCGTTTCGAGTTCCTTGATCTCGAAAACAGCCTCGATTTTTCCATCCGGGCTTTTTACTATGACAGACTTGCCCTGGTAAAACTTGCCGCACGACGACATTAGCGTCATCAGCACCAACAATGCAGCCAACATGTTGGCCAGGCGTTTAAACATGGAATTCCCCCTGTCCGGTTTTAGCAGTTATACCGCATGGTCTTGAGATAAAGAATTCTAAGTTTTAAGGACGAGGCTGATTACTCAAGCAGACGTGGCAAACAGGGAAATCTATCATGCATCCTTAATCTACAGTATCAGGATTGTTGCATGATACTGGCTTTCCCGAAAAAGACTATATAATTCAAGCGGCTATGAAAAGCAACATTTTAGTTGTGATAAACAACATTCTGAAGGCCGGGGAAGGAATCTCTCCCCGGCCTCCCGATGAAGCCTAAAACCGTCCCTTTGCATTGCTATTCTTGAGGAATGACCTTTTGCATCAGCGCAAGCCCGGTGTCTTAAGCTGCATTACATAGGCTTTCTGACGGGCCGTGATAAACAGGCTCCTGTTCTGATCTCCTCCGAATGCGCAATTGGCCGGTGTAACAGGGGTAAGTATCTTGCCCAGCAGCTTGCCCGCCGGGCTGAACACCTGCACCCCGTCCCCGCAGGCCGCGTAAAGCCGTCCGGCCCTATCCACGCGTATTCCGTCCGGCCCGCCCGGCGAGATCACCGCAAACACTCCATTTTCCCTGAGGCTGTCCCCTGCCACGCTGAAACTGCGTATATGGTGTGGCTTTCCGCTGTCCGCGATATAGAGCGTTTTCTTATCCGGGCTGAATACTATGCCGTTGGGCATATCGAAATTGTCAACCATCAGTTGCGGCTCTTTCCGGCCCGGTTTCAGACGGAAAACATATTGCCCGGCCTGTTCCTGAGGCCGCCCATCGAGACCGTAGGAAGGATCGGTGAACCAGATCGATCCGTCCGGGCCCACCGCCGCATCGTTCGGACTGTTCAGTTTTTTCCCCCGGAACGAATCGCACAGGATCGCCACCGTGCCGTCAGCCTTCGTGACGCTCACCCGGCGGTTGCCGTGCTCGCAGGCGAGAAGCTGTCCCCCGGAGTCCTGCAGCAGGCCATTGGAGTTCCCGCTCGGCTCACGCCAGACCGTGATTGGAGCGCCCTTGCTCCAGCGGTAAATACGGTCCGCCGGAATATCGCTGAAAAGCAGATACCCCTCCGCGCCGTCAGAGTCAATCCACACCGGTCCCTCGGTGAACTGGCAGTCTCCGGTGAGTTCCGTCAAGACAGCATCCGGGGAGACCACATCGGCGAATTGAGGATCGATTATCTCCACCGCTTTAGCCGCCTTTGCGGCCTGCTGGCCGAACGCTGGCGGGAAAACGGCCAGGATGAGAGCTGCCATAACGGAAATGAACCGTGACATTGACGCCTCCAGGTAAAAAATCATTCGAGAATCCCGATTACCCCCGTCTCAAATATTATTCCAGCCTTGCCGGGAGACAAGAGATGTGTCAAGGCTGACTTTATCCTTTCGGCAGGGCGCCGCGGGTGCTAAAATATGTTGATCGTGGTGACAGCGCTTCTCCGGGCCGGAGAGGCCGATATAAGCAATCATGGAAGCAGAACGGAACAATGAATGACGGAGTGACAGGATGAAAGTGCTTCTCACCGGCGGGGCGGGCTATATCGGCTCCCACGCCAACAAGCTTCTGAATGCAAACGGCATCGAGACAGTGGTTCTGGACAACCTTTCGCGCGGCCATGTCGAGGCAGTGCGCTGGGGCCGTCTGGTGCGCACCGACCTGCTGGATTACGAGGCCCTGGACCGGATATTCTCCGCCGAGCGGTTCGACGCGGTCATGCATTTCGCCGCATTCATCTTCGTGGGTGAATCCGTGTCTCAACCGGAAATGTACTATCACAACAATCTGGCCGGGTCGATCAACCTGCTGCGCGCCATGCGCGCCCACGGAGTGGACAAGTTCATCTTTTCCAGCACCGCCGCGGTCTACGGGATGCCGGTATCCACACCCATACAGGAAGATCATCCCCTGGGGCCGATCAATCCCTACGGCTGGAGCAAGTTCATGATCGAGCGTGTCCTGGCCGATTATGGCGCGGCCTACGGCCTTCGCTCGGTGGTGTTCCGCTATTTCAACGCCGCCGGGGCCGACCCGGACTGCGAAACCGGCGAAAAGCACGATCCGGAAAACCACCTCGTGCCGCTGGTTCTCAAGGCCATTCTCGATCCGTCCCGCGAAATCACGGTGTTCGGCGAGGATTACGCCACACCGGACGGCACGGCGGTGCGGGATTATATCCACGTGATGGACCTGGCGCAATCCCACCTTCTGGGGCTGCGCAGCCTGATGGACAGCGCCGCGGCCAATGGCGCGCCCTGCCGGGTCTACAATATCGGAAACGGGGCCGGGTTCACGGTGAAACAGGTGATCGATGCCGCCTGCCGGGTGACAGGTGGTTCTCCACGGGTGACAATCGGGCCGCGCCGGGCCGGGGACGCGCCACAATTGGTGGCCTCCAGCGGCAAACTCCGGCGCGAGCTGGGCTGGACGCCGCGTTATCCGTCCCTGGAGGACATCATCGCCCACGCCTGGGAGTGGGAAAAGAAACTACCTGCTTAGCCGTGAATAAGTCTGCATCGAGAACAAAAAAGCAGCGACTGTCTTGAAAGTCAAGAACAGACAGATACATGTTGCTGGAAATAGTTTT
>CAYYNT010000072.1:0-22351 GCA_964473155.1 uncultured Gemmatimonadales bacterium
AACAACAGTCTCTCTTTCAATCCTATGCAAAAACTTAACCGGACAAAGCTGGGATAAACCCGGTCAAAAAGGTGGTGATATAAAATTTGCACGTGCAAAGAATGACATCGGAAGACATCTCAAGCAAAGAAGTTGCACTTGGATTACACTTCTTGTCGATTACTACGGTATACGCAATGATTGGCCTGGGTTTGAAGAATCTAAGAAGCAAACCAATCATACCAGAAAAGCTAATATCATGAATCAGGCCACGGCTGAAAAAGTTCAACAGCTTTTCCCGGAACAAAATCCGTCAAGGCGGTTCATTCCCTATGTATCTATGCATGAGATTGAGGCACTATATTTTAGCGATCCAATATGTATAGCAGAAAAGATCGGTGTAGACAAAAGGCGTATCGTTGCGATTCTTGATGAGTGCGATGAACCAGAAAAGATCAACGATCATAGCATGACAGCACCATCGAAAAGGCTGGAGGCACTTTCGGATCGTTTCAAGAAAACCTCTACCGGCATTAGTATTGCTGAAGAAATCGGTATTGACAAAATGAGGTCGGCTTGTCCGCTGTTCAATGCCTGGATAAAAAAGTTGGAATCGCTGGGGAGAAAAGAAGATGCTGAAGTGTAAACCCAGAGGTCTCAAACAACATTCTTTCAGAAACTATTGCAGTCAGTCAAAACAACCGAGTTAAGATCAAATCGAAAAATCATCTCGCCCGGCAGTAGTTCGAATGCAACTGACGCAGCTAAACGTTCACTTCAGATTAACCTTCATTCCTCTCTTCTTTTCCTGCGGAACTCCTATCAATATATTTCATTCCGCCCGGTACTCCACGCGGTTCTTCTCGCTCTCCCACAGTTCCACGCGGTCGGGCGCTATTCCCTGCGGCAGTTCCGCGGCCGCCAGCTCGAAAACAGTCCGCGCCAGGTTCTCGGCCGTGGGATTGATCTGGTCGAACGGCGGCACGCGGTTCAGGTCCACGTGGTCAAACCGGGCCACCAGGGCGGCAAGGATACGCTTGAGCGCGCCGAAATCCAGGCCCATGCCGCGCTCGTCCAGGGAGTCCGTACGCACGGTCAGGCGCACTTTCCAGTTGTGCCCGTGAAGAGAGGCGCACTTGCCGGGATAGTCGCGCAGGTGGTGCGCGCTCGAGAACTCGGCCTCTGCCGAGATGAAGTAACTCATGACACGTCCTTTTTCAGCTCGTACAGTATTTTCAACGCCTCGATGGGCGTCAGGCTGTCGGGGTCTATGGCTTTCAGCTTTTCGAGCGCCGGGCTGGGCGGGGCCGGGGCCGCGAACAGGCTGAGCTGGTCCATGTCGCGCCTCTGCGCTCGCGGGGCGTGGCTGCCGCGGGCCAGGCGCGGCACGTGCCCGTTGCTGAACTCGCCGCCTTCCAGATTGGCTAACACCTCGCGCGCCCGCTCGATCACCTCGTTCGGGATTCCGGCCAGGCGCGCCACCTGGATGCCGTAGCTGCGGTCCGAACCGCCGCGCTGTATCTTGTGCAGGAATATGACTTTCTCACCGTAGTCCTTGACCATCACATTGTAGTTCTTAACCCGAGTTAGAAGGGACTCCAGTTCTGTCAGTTCGTGGTAGTGCGTGGCGAAAATTGTCTTGGCCGCCCGCCCCGGCTGCTCGTGCAGAAACTCACTCACCGCCCAGGCGATGGATAACCCGTCGAACGTGCTTGTCCCCCGCCCGATCTCATCCAGCAGAATGAGGCTCGCCGGGGTGGCGTTGTTCAGGATATTGGCGGTTTCGTTCATCTCCACCATGAATGTGCTCTGGCCGCGCGCAAGGTTGTCGCTCGCTCCCACGCGGGTGAAGATGCGATCCACCCGGCAGATTCTGGCCTCGGCCGCGGGCACGAAACTGCCGACATGCGCCATCAGCACGATCAGCCCGGCCTGGCGCAGGAACGTGCTCTTGCCCGCCATGTTCGGGCCGGTGAGGATCACGATCTGGTTCTCGCGGTTGTCCAGCTCGATATCGTTGGGCACGAACCGTCCGCCGCGGGTCAGTCGCTCCACCACCGGGTGACGGCCCTCGCGGATGATCAGACTGTCCCCCTCGGCCATGATCGGGCGCACGTAGCCGCAGTCGGCGGCAACCTCGGCCAGGGACGCGGACACGTCCAGCCTGGCCAGCACGGCCGCTGTCTCCTGCAAATTCTCGCAGAACATGGCGGCGTGCTCGCGCAGAGCGCAGAACAGCTCGTACTCCAGAGCGGTTATTTTCTCCTCCGCCCCCAGGACTTTGTTCTCGTACTCCTTGAGGCCGGGAGTGATATAACGCTCGCCGCCGGAGATAGTCTGCTTGCGGATATAGTCCTGAGGCACGAGGCCCAGGTTGCTCTTTGTCACCTCGATGAAATAGCCGAAAACCCGGTTGTACCTGACTTTCAGGTTACCGATCCCGGTGCGCGCGCGCTCGGTGGCCTCAAGACGGACAATCCAGTCCTTGCCCTCGGAAAGGAGGCCGCGCAGCTCATCCAGGCCGGAGTCATAGCCCGCGCGGATCACGTTGCCATCCGCCAGCAGCGCGGGCAGGTCATCGTTCAGCGCCCGCCTGATCTCCGCGACAAGTTCTGGATACTCCCGCATCCCGCCAGCCAGAGAGATCAGGGCATCCTTGCCGCTACCTGAAAGGGCGGCCCGCAGCTCCGGGATACGCTCCAGCGAGGCGGCCAGCGCCGCCAGGTCGCGCGGACCGGCCCGCTGGCTGGAGATACGCCCCACCAGGCGCTCGATATCCGACACCTCAGCCAGAAGGTCACGAACCTTCCGTCGCATGGAACTTTCGCCGCGGAACGCCTCAACGCGGTCCAGGCGCGCCCCGATAACCTCGAAATCCTGCAGCGGCTCCAGCACCCAGCGCCGCAGGGTGCGCGCGCCCATGGCGGTCATGGTCCGGTCCAGGGTTTCGAGCAGGGTGCCGCCGCGCCCGCCCGAGAAATTGCTCACCAGCTCCAGGTTCGCCACCGTGGCGCGGTCCAGGACCATGCAGTCGCCGGGGAAAAACGGACGCAGACGGCGGATATGGGCCAGGGCCGCGGGTTGCATCCGCCCGGCGTAGTCCAGGAGCACGCCCGCGCAGGTCAGCGCCGGATCGTCATCCTCCACCCCAAACCCGTTGAAAGTGGCTACGCCGAAATGCTTTTTCAGGGCCTCGACACAGGTGGCGCGGTCGAAACGCCAGTCCTCGAGCCAGGTGCATGGGCAGATTCCGCCCGGCCTCTCCCCGGCGGCCTCTAACAGCGGGACATTCGCCCCGCCGCGCGGCCCCTCCGGAAGCCCGTCCACTCCCTCCAGCAGAAGCTCCCTCGGGCCGATACGCCGCAGTTCATCGCCCAGGCGGGCCAGGGGAGCGCAGGCCAGGAAGAACTCTCCCGTGCTCAGATCGAGCCAGGACAAAGCGGCCAGGTCGCCCGCGCGCTGCACGCAGGCCAGGTAACTGTTGGACGTGGCGTCGAGCAGGTTCTCGTTCAGCACCGTGCCGGGAGTCAGCACCTCGGTGACTTCCCGCCTGACGATTATTTTCGCCTTTTTGGGATCCTCGACCTGCTCGCAGATCGCCACCTTGCAGCCCGCGGCCACCAGCCGGGCGATATAGCCCTCCACGGCCTTGACCGGCACCCCGGCCAGCGGGACCCGTCCCGCTGCGCCGTTGTTGCGCGAGGTGAGAGTCAGGCCCAGGATTTTCGCACCCAGGCGGGCATCCTCCGAGAACATCTCGTAGAAATCACCCATCCTGAAAAGCAGTATCTCGCCCTGGTGTTCGGCCTTGATCCTCTGGTACTGCTGCATGAGCGGGGTTTCATCGGCCATATGCCCGGTCAGCCTCCCGGCTCGATGACGTGATATTTTATGCGCTGTTTTTTCAGGACCGCTTCGATGCGCTTTAGCTCGTCTTTCGTGGCCAGACCGGTCAGGCGTACGCGCTGGAGCTTGCCGTCGGCGCTGGGAATTACCATCGGTTTAAGTCCCGTGCGCTGACGTATCTCCTCGGCCAGGGAACCGGCGCGCGCAGCCGAGGAAAACGCCCCGAGCTGAATGGCCCAGCCCGCGCCGCCTGCCGCCGGAGCAGTCCGTGACTCCGCCGGGGCTTTGCCCGTGGCTGACAGTTGGCCGCCGCCCTCGGGCCGCACCCAGGCCGGGTCGAACACGGTTGCGCCGCTGGACTCGGCCAGGCGGACACGCCACTGTTCGGCCCGCTCGCTGGAACCGCGGCCGTAGATACGGGTCAACCGGCTCAGCGCGGCAAGCTGATAGGGGCTTTGCGCGTTCAGGTAGACCGCCAGAAAGTCCTCCGCCGCGCCGTTCGTGTCCCCGTCCTGCTCCTTTGCCAGGGCCAGGTGATAACGCAGCATCCCGCGGTGCGTTTCCTCCTCACCAAGCGCCGCGGCCTGACGAAGGGTGCGGGTGGCATCCCCGGCGCGCCCCAGACGGAGTTCCGCCCTGGCGCGCTTGACCATCGCCCGGCGGCTTGTTGCAGGGTCGGCGGCCCGGTCCGCGGCGGTCTGGAAACGCGATATTGCCTCAGAATATTGACCTCTGGCATAGGCCAGGTCGCCCAGCCGCTCCAGTGCAGCCAGCGTCTCGGGACTGCGTCCTCCCTGCCCGGCAAGTTCCAGCAGACGGCCCAGGGCGGAATCGGAACGCGCGGTGAGCAGGGCGCGGTAATAGAGCGCGCGGTCCCGTCCGGCGCCACCGGCGGCGATACGGCCCTCCACCAGCAGACGGGCATCCGCGGTCAGGCCCGCGGCCATCTGTGTCCGGGCCACATCCAGCATGTCCTGGGCGGATGACGCCCCATGCAGAAAAAACACGGCAACCAGGATGATAAATAACGGGCGCGGGAAAAGAATCCTCATCCGTTCACCTCCCGGTGGAAATCCAGGATCAGCGTCTCAAGGATCAGAGTGTCCGGCAGCGAGCTGGTCTTGAGACTCCGGTCGCAGTTCAGCAGAAGCTCCAGGCCGCGGCCCAGGCGCTCCTGCGAGCATGCGGCGGCCTGCGCGAACAGGGCTTTCACCGCCTCGGGTGGGCGGAACGCCAGTCCCAGGCTGCGCTTGATCTGTTCGGCGGGTACGCGCGCCGCGCTCATGCGCTTGATTTTGAGCAGGGTCATGTAGTGCCCGGCGGCCAGGGCCAGCGCACCCACGGCCGATTCGCCGCTCTGGATCAGATGACGGGCCAGGGCCAGCGCTCCGGGGGTGTCCCCCCCGGCCAGAGCGTCCAGCCAGTCGAATACGGTGCCGCCGGTCTGCACGCCGCTCAGTTCGAGCACGTCCTGACGGGTTATCTCAAGCCGCGCTCCACAGTATACGGTCAGCTTTTCGATCTCATCGGCCAGACGGTCGAGGTCGCCGCCCAGACGGGCATACAGCTCGAACGCGGCCCGTTCCTCAAGGCGCTTGCCCAGCCGCTCGGCCTGCCAGACAAGCCAGCGCATCACTTCCGGCTCTTTCAGCGGCCAGAAAAGAGCGCTGGCGGCATGTTCCTCCAGACGGTGCGCCCACTTGGGCGAGCCTTTCTTGCGGTCGACCTTGATCCGTTCCCCGGCGGCCAGCACCAGGACCGTACCTGAACTCGGACGGGCGGCGTATTCTGACAGCATTTCCCTGGCCGGCAGGGAAGCTTTCTCGAGGTCGCGTAACAGCACCACCCTCCGCTGGGCCATCATCGGCGGGGTGGCCAGCACCGTGGTCAGCTTTTCCAGGTTCAGTTCACCGCCGTGGAAGCGGTCGTAGTTGAAATCCGCGGTGGCCTTGTCCACCGCGCATTCGATAATTGTCTCCACCGCCTGGCGCGTCAGACGGGTCTCATCCCCGTGCAGAAAATACACGGGGTGAAAACGGCCCTCGCGGCACTGGGAAATGATATCTTTCAGGGTCAGGCTCAACGGCGGCATTGGCGATCGTCTTTCGATGCAATCGGATAAGTCCGCGCGATCCATGGACCACGGCGCGCAATATAATATAAGGGCCTGCCCCGGAGAGTCAAAGGCCAAAGCGGAAACCGGACCGGCCTGAAAACAAAAACCCGGTCACGCGGACCGGGTTGGAAATCTGTCTTTACAGCCTTGATCGTAAAGGTCAGTTTATTCGGCTAATTCGGAGATGCCTGAAAGGACTATGACCGGGTTGGGGTCGACCTCCGGCTCCTCCTCCTGTTTCTCCACCGGGCGGGTGTAGGCAACCAGTTGCACCATGTCGGTCCGCTGCGAATTCTCCTTGCGCGCGAGTTGCTCTGTCACCTGGTAGTTTATCATGTCCATGGTCGAATCGACCAGCGTGATATACTGCGCCTGCTGCGGCTGCGACCCGCCGGAAAACAGGAAGAAACCCAAAGCCAGAGCCAGGGCCGCGGCTGCGGCCAGTCCGGACGCAACAATCCGGGGACGGAGCGCCAGCACCCGGGCGGGACGCCTTTTTACCGCCGGTCCTGATTTCACCTCCCGCATCACCGAATCGAAAAGATCATCCGGCGGCTCTATCTGCGGAGAGTTCGCGAGGTGTTCGGCTCCAGCCCGGTAAGACCGCACCAGCCTGTTACAGTAAGGGCAGACAGACAGGTGCTCGCTTGCGCTTTCACTTCGCTTTTTATCCAGCGTTCCGTCAAGAAACGGGGAAAACAGCCTTTTAAAAGTACGGCAATCCATGGGGGGTAATCCTCACGAGATTATAATATCCTGGCGGACTCCTTATGTTTTCGGAAAGCTGACTGTTGAGCGTCTGTTGTTATTTACCTGACATGCCTCTGTCTTGTTCCGCTTTTCTTTCCTCCGGCGGCAATTATAATCAATCCGTTAGATAACCGTTGCCTGAACGCGCCGCATCACTCCTCGGAAAATTCAAGCTCGATAACCTCGCCGCACTTGCAGGTGAGGCGGACACTCCGCAGGACGCCCCGGTCGTCATACTCTTTCTGCACCTGGACCTCGCCGCCCGCAACGTGACTCCCGGCATGAAATTCATCGGCTCCGGCTGTCTCGCCCAGTTCCACCCGGCCCTCGGCCGGCATGTCCTTGAACACCTTGTCATGGAACCGCCGCATTCCCAGCCGCACGGTCTCGACATGCACCTCGCCCGAGGCCACCTTGCTCGCCTTGATTATTCTCTTATTGTCCTGCACGTTCTCTCCCGCGAAGCAGGTTGAGGCTTTCACCATTTGATAATATTCAATTTAGCGCGCCGCCGGCAGGGCGCAAGATGAAAATTCAAGCTCTGTCAGCGGGTGATGAAATAGACGAAAGCGAGAAAAGCCAGGATAGAGAAGATAAATAAAAATATCAGCACCGGAGTGCTCATGGCAAAGAAAGTCCGGCGATGTGTCACACCACGGGTGGCGGCAAGCGGGACCGTCTCCACGTTCAGCACAGGTTCAGCCGTCTGTCCCTCCGCGGATACAGTGAGCAGGGCAGCTCCGCAGACCGGGCAGGCATCGAGGCCCGAGGGCACTCCCGCCCCGCAGCCCGGACAATCGACGAGATGGGTTTCTGCGCCCGGAGCCGGGGACGAATCACTCTCCACCGCGCTTTCCAGGGCCGGATTCTCCCGCGCCAGCTCGAAATTCGCCGCGGAGGCCGCGGCCTGCATTTTTCTGGCGGCCACTATCCGCCTGGCGCGCGCCATTGCCCGTTCAATCAGACGGCCGGTTTCCTCCTCGGGAGATGGCTCATCCACCGTCCGTGCCGTGAACGTTCCGGTATACTCCAGGGCCTGTATGCGCCGGACAACCGGGGCGTGATGCTCCGCCTCGACCTCCGCGCCACTTCCCTCGGCGATCTGGGCCTGGGCGCGCTCACCCAGGGCCGCCCCCACGTCGATAATCCATTTTTCCTCGCAGGGGCATTCCATCAACCCCTCGGCGTCCGCCGGGACTTTGATCATCCGGTCGCAACGCGGGCACTTGATTTCGGTCAGGCGTTCGGAGACCCGCTTGTCCAGCCCGCCGCGCAGAGCCAGCAGCTCGTTGTCGACGTTGATTATCCAGGAGCAGTCATCGTACGGGCATTCCATCAGACCGCTCATCGCAGTGTCCAGTTCCACCGGACGGCCGCAGCCGTAACAAGAGATGGTGAAAGCATTTACGTTGCGCGGTCCTTTATGCCCATGTTCTTCACCGGACTCTTCGAGGTCCTCTATCTTGAATTCCTTGCGGCAATTCGGATTCGGACAGCGCCACAGGCCGGTTATATCGGCGCTCTCAACCAGCTTTGAACTGCAATGCGGACATATGTGTGTATCCGCGCCGGCCGCCTCCTCCTCGGCCCGCTTCACCATCTCCACAAGCTGCTGGCCGTCACGGGTCAGGATGTTGCTTCTGCGGGCCAGGGCCAGGGCTTCTTCCTCGTATATTCCGGTAGTGAGAGAGACGCCCTTGGGAGCGTTTTCCACGTTCATCCGCTCGATCAGACGCTGGATACGGTCGCTTTCCACCGGGTGATTCATCTCGATATCGATATACTGCAAGGTCACGGGAATTCCCGCGCTGTCACGCAGAGCGGCCCAGCCTATGTCCTGCTGATCAACCCGGAACGGTTCGAGCAGGTCGTAACCGCGCGGGAAAAACAGGCTGTAGACTATTCCCTCCAGCTTTTCCTCTATCGCCTTTATCCGTTTGGCCCGCACGGACACAAGCCGGTAGTTCCGGTAAATCCAGAAACCGGCCGCAAGAAGAATTATCAGCCCAAGCAGTGACAGAGAATAGACCGGATGGCCCCTCAACTGCCGCCAGAAAATGACATGCAACACAACCAGCGCTCCGCAGACAGCCAGGGCTGTTATTTCCACTTTGCTGAACAGCGGCGTCTTTTCGCTCATCGCAACACTCTTGATAACGTTATCCGGTCTTTCGGGCGCCATCGAGGCGGCAAAGCGGACCGCTGACACGTTAATCCTGAATTGAGAATAACATATTCGGACTTAAAAGTAAATTTCTATCCTTCCTATGGCCTCTTTTTTTTCAACAAACACTTGACACGCTTTCTCAATCCCTGTATTTTATAATTAAGTAAAGCCCGCTCATGGAAGCTTTTCAGATAGTATCGCTTCATTTCATTTATCTCGTAATTCCCGATACTGTTCAGCTTTGAGCATGCGTTAAAAGGCGCCGTCTTTCTTACTGGACAGGCAGCCGGATTTCCCTGTTGAAAAATCAGCGGTTTTCGCGCCCCCTTTGGAATACACTACACCGATATTGAATTCTGCCGGAGCCGGCAGGCCCGTGGTGAAAGACGGAGGTGATACCGTCCACCGGCTGCCGGGCGCCTTCTCCGTCATCAGTAAGTAATTCCGCCCTGCGACAATCGAGCAGAAAACCGGATCTTATATCTCCATACATACAGCCGGACGGCCGGATATGGCCCCACATGGCAAACGGGCCGGGAAACCACTGCCCAGCGTATTTGAAACACACGGAACGGGCTACAGGCCGGGCCGTTCATAATCAACCTTATAGAAGGAGCGACGCCCTTGGAGGAAGTGATAGAAATCAGGGACATGAAGTCCAAGTCGATAACCGATCTGCACGAAATGGCGGAAAAACTCAACCTTCAGAACTACGCCGGCCTGCGCAAACAGGACCTGATTTTTCTGATCGAGCAGAACCTGCTTGACAACAATTACGTTCTGCGCGGCGAGGGTGTTCTGGAGATTCTGCCAGAGGGCTATGGTTTTCTGCGCTCACAGGACTGGAATTATTTCTACGGCCCTGATGATATCTATGTCTCTCCCAGCCAGATCAAGCGGTTCGACCTTCGCACCGGCGATACGATCCACGGGCGGGTCCGCCCGCCAAAAGAGGGCGAGAGATACCTGGCCCTGCTCAAGGTCGAGGAAGTCAATTTCGAGGACCCCGAGATAGCCAAACACAAAATCCTTTTTGACAACCTCACCCCCCTGTTCCCGGACGAGCACCTGAACCTTGAAAACAAGGCCGGTGACATCTCGATGCGCATTATCGACCTCATGTCGCCGATAGGCAAGGGACAGCGCGGCCTGATCGTGGCCCCGCCGCGCACGGGAAAAACGGTTCTGTTGCAGAAGATAGCCAACAGCATCAAGGAAAACCATCCCGAGGTGATCCTGATCATCCTGCTGATCGACGAGCGTCCGGAGGAAGTCACCGACATGGAGCGCTCGGTTATCGGCGCCGAGGTGATCAGCTCGACGTTCGACGAGCCCGCCGACCGTCATGTCCAGGTGGCCGACATGGTGATCGAGAAAGCCAAGCGCCTGGTCGAGCACAAGCGTGATGTGGTGATTCTTCTCGACAGCATAACCCGTCTGGCCCGCGCCCACAACGTGGTCGTGCCGCACAGCGGCAAGATACTTTCCGGCGGTGTGGACGCCCATGCGCTGGACAAGCCTAAACGCTTCTTCGGCGCGGCGCGCAACATCGAGGAGGGCGGCAGCCTGACAATCATCGCCACCGCGCTGGTTGAGACCGGCAGCCGGATGGACGAGGTGATCTTCGAGGAATTCAAGGGCACCGGCAACATGGAACTGGCCCTGGACCGCACCCTCTCGAACCGCCGCATTTTCCCGGCTATCGAGATCAACAAGAGCGGGACACGCCGCGAGGACCTGCTGTTGCCGCCGGATGTGCTCAACCGGGTCTGGATCCTGCGCAAATACCTCGATGACATGGCGATAACCGAGGCGATGGAGTTCCTGATTTCCAAGCTCAAGGACACGAAAAACAACCGTGAATTCCTGGACTCGATGAACGCCTGAGGATTAGTCAGCGAATGAAAAATCCCGGAGAGCGGGACACCGGATCCTTCTCTCCCGGAATCATCCGGCCGGTGAGACCGAACTGCGGTTTACAAACTGCTCACCGGCCCTTTATATTTGGATACGGTTTACTGTCATGGGAAGAATACTTTCAGTGGATTACGGCGAGCGGCGGGTGGGCCTGGCCCTTTCCGATGAAAACGGAATCCTGGTGGCCGCCACGCTCGATACGATCGACCGCAAGACTCTGCCCCGCGGGGTGAGCCTTGAAGAAGCTCTCAGGCGAATTGTAGCCGAGCGTGAGGTGGCCGAGGTTGTAGTCGGCCTGCCGGTCAACATGGATGGGAGCCGGGGCGAGGCGGCTCAGAAAGTGATCGAGTTCAGCGCCCGTCTCAAGGAACTGATCAAGACGCCGGTGAACACATGGGACGAGCGGCTGACAAGCGTCGCCGCCCAGCGCACGCGCAATGAGCTTGGATTGCCGCTCTCGAAGCGGCGCGACAAGGGCCGGGTGGATTCACTGGCCGCAGTGATACTGCTCCAGAATTACCTGGCCTGGCGGCGAGGACGGACGGAGCAGGCTGAGGATGGACCCGAGGATTGATCCTGAGGCTGGCCATGACGGACAACACAAAAAACGGCGGTTTCTGGCGCTCTTTCTGGCCGCTGTTCGCTGCTTTCCTGGCGGTGGATTCGATCCTTCTGCTGGCCTTCTATCTCACTCTCGCCCCATCGCGCGACAAGGCGGTGCGGGTGAACGTGCCTTCCGGCGCGGGCGTGCGGCAGATAGGGCGTATCCTGCAGGAACAGAGGGTGATAAACGACCGCTTCAGTTTTTCCCTTCTCGTCCGTCTGCGCGGCATGGGCTCCAGTCTCCGTTCCGGCGACTATGAAATCCCGCCGGGCGTCAAGCCCTGGGGAGTGATCGACATCCTGGCGGCAGGACGCGGTGAGCTGGTCCGTATCACCCTGCCCGAGGGCCTGACCGATGAACAGGTGTTCGGCCGCCTGGCCGCGGAACTGAAATCCCTGGACAGTCTTGAACTCAGAAAGCTGGCCCGTGACCCGGAATTCGCCGCGGAACTCGGCCTGGAGACGGATGCCCTGATCGGTTATCTGTTCCCGGACACTTATTTCGTGCCGCCCTCGATAAGCGCCAGGGAAATGCTGGGCCTTATGGCCGAGCGGTTCCAGGAGGTCTGGGGCCAGGCGAGCGGCGGCCAGACTCCGTCAAACGGACTGAGCGCGCGCGAGTGCGTCATTCTGGCCTCGATAGTCGAGAACGAGGCGGTGCGGGACAGCGAGCGTCCGGTGATCGCCTCCGTGTTTCTGAACCGTCTGAAACTGGGCCGTCCCCTCGAATCCTGCGCCACCGTGCTGTACGTGCTCGGCAAGCACAAGTCCCGCCTTCTTTACAGCGATCTGAGCGTGGAGTCCCCTTACAACACTTACCTGCACGGCGGCCTGCCTCCCGGCCCGATCTGCAATCCGGGCCGCAAAAGCCTGGAAGCGGTGCTCAATCCCTCGCGGACCGACTATCTTTATTTCGTGGCCCGTGGGGATGGGAGCCATGTATTCAGCCGCTCGCTCGACGACCATAACAACGCCAAGCACAGGATCGGCCGCGCCGGTCCGGGCGGTTGAGCGCTGCCTGCACTTGACAGCCCGGCCCGGGACGGCGTATGTTTAGCCCGTCAGTGCCGGACCTGAAACAGAAGCCAGTTTTTCTGACCTTGATTATCCGCTCCCGGAATAACTTTTGACAAGCCCCGGCGCGGAAGGAGGATCGCATGTTCAACCGGCGTTCAGCCAGATGGCAGCGCCAGATGGCGTTGAAGCTCGATTTCAATTACATGATGAGTGATTTTGCGGGTCCCCGGCACGGTGTCAGCGTCCAGGACCTGGCCGGGCTGTCCGAGATCGCCTCACGGATACATGCCGACCTCAAGGCCCGCCGTGACAGCGGCAAGATAGGGTTCTACAACCTGCCGTACGACCGCGAGACAGCGTCGAAGATAGAAGCTTACGCCAAAAAGGCCCGCCGTCAGCATCAGAACGTGGTGATACTGGGCATCGGCGGCTCGTGCCTGGGCCCCAAGGCCCTGCACAGCTCGCTTAAAGGCGGATGGTGGGCCAATCTGGCCAGCCGGAGGCAGCGCGGCGGCATCCCCCGTTTCTTCTTCGCGGACAACATCGACCCAGACGGGTTCGACCGCATCCTGAAAGCCGTGGACCCGCGAAAGACCCTTTTCATCGTGGTGACCAAGAGCGGGACCACCGCCGAGACAATGAGCCAGTTCCTGATCGTGCGCCGCCTGCTGGAAAAAGAGGTCGGGCGGAAGAAAATCGCCGAGCACCTGGTGGCGGTGACCGACAGCCAGAAAGGCCTGTTGCGGATAATCGCCGAGCGCGAGGACCTTACTGATTTCATCATTCCGGGCAACGTGGGCGGACGGTTCAGCGTGTTCACCCCGGTCGGCCTCCTGCCGGCCGCGCTGATGGGGATAAATTTGAACGAGCTGCTGGATGGAGCGGCGTTCATGGACAGCCGCACCTCCGGGGCCGACCTGATGACCAACCCGGCCTATGTCAGCGGGGCGCTGCTTTTCCTGGCGGACAAGCTGCGGGGCCGTCATATAACCGTGATGATGTCCTACAGCGACAGCCTGTACGACATAGCCGACTGGTTCCGCCAGCTCTGGGCCGAATCCCTGGGCAAGAAAAACTCTCTGGGCGGCCAGGAAGTGTTCACCGGTCTGACGCCGGTCAAGGCCCTCGGAGTGACAGACCAGCACTCGCAGACCCAGCTCTACATGGAGGGGCCGTTCGACAAGTCCACCGTGTTCCTGGCCGTGGAGAAATTCGCCGAACAGCACCCGATCCCGAAACTGTACCAGGACCTTCCCGACCTGGCCTACCTGGGCGGACACAGCCTGGCCGGACTGTTCCAGGCCGAGCGGCTCGCCACCGAGGACGCCATGCTGCAGGCCGGACGCCCCAGCATGACAATCACCCTGCCCGAGGTGAACGCCTTCACCGTGGGTCAGCTCCTCTATCTGCTGGAGGTGCAGACCGCATTCACCGGCGGGCTGTACAATATCGATCCGTTCGATCAGCCGGGCGTGGAGCTGGGCAAGAAACTTACCTACGGACTGATGGGCCGCGAGGGCTACGAGAGCGTCCGCGAAGAACTGGCTGCAAGAAAGCCGCGCGACCAGAAATACATTCTCTGATATTAGACTGAATGCGCATTTGCGGAGAGATAATGTCCAAGATCGATGAGTTGCTCGATGCAGTGAAATACGACGACAAGGGCCTGGTCACCGCCGTGGCCCAGGATTGGGAGAACGGTCAGGTGCTGATGGTGGCGTTCATGAACCGCGAGGCCCTGCGCAACACGCTGGAACGGCGGGTGGCCTGCTACTGGAGCCGCTCGCGCGGCAAGCTCTGGATCAAGGGCGAGACCAGCGGCCATTTCCAGAAAATACGCAACATCTATTTCGACTGCGATATGGACGCCGTGGTCATGAAAATCGAACAGGTGGGCGGGGCCTGCCACACCGGCTACCGCAGTTGCTTCTACCGCGAGGTCACTCCGGAGGGAGAGCTGAACGTGGTGGGTGTAAAAGTGTTCGACGAGGGAGAAACCTACGGAAAGCGCTGACAGGTCCAAAGTCCCCGCCCCTCTCTACGATACCGTGGCCATTCTGGGAGTGGGGTTGATCGGCGGCTCGCTGGCCCTGGCTTTCAAGCGCGCCCATGCCGTGTCGCGCGTGCTCGGGGTTAGCCGTCCGAGTACAATCGGGCGCGCCCTGGAGCTGGGGGTGATCGATGAGGGCTTCCCGCGCGAAAAGGCATCCGAGGCTTTAGCGCGCGCCGATCTGGTGGTGTTAGGCGCTCCGGTTTCCATAATCGTCGAGCAGCTTGGCCAGCTTGGGCCGCTGTTTTCGAGCGGGGCCACGGTGACCGATGTCGGCAGCACCAAGCGCGCCATAGTCGAGGCCGCCAGGAGGAGTCTTCCCGAAAACATTCATTTCGTGGGCGGGCACCCGATGGCCGGATCGGAAAACACCGGCGTGGAAGAGGCCGATCCGTTCCTGTTCCAGAACGCCGTGTACGTGCTCACGCCCGCGCGCGACAGCGACAGCGATGCGGCGGCGCGTTACTGCGAGCTTGTCCAGCGTATCGGGGCGCGGGTGGTTGTGATGACTCCCGAGCGTCACGACCGCATCGCGGCCACGATCAGCCACCTTCCGCAGATGCTGGCTGTGAGCCTGATGGACCTGGCCGCCGAACTGAACGCCCGGGACAGCGCAACGCTCCAGCTCGCCGCCGGAGGGTTCCGCGACCTGACCCGGATCGCCTCCAGCCCGTTCGATATCTGGCGCGACATCTGCGCCACCAACGCCGACCAGATCACGGACCTGATCGACCTGTTCATCCAGCGCCTCGGCCTTCTGCGTGATAAGGTGGGCCGTGAGGCCCTGGCCGCCGATTTCGAGCAGGCGGGACGCTCCAGGGCGCTGATCCATCGGGACGCCAAGGGATTCATCTCCCGGCTCTGGCAGGTGGTGGTGACCGCGCCGGATGAGGTGGGCGTGATTCTGAAAATCGCCGGGGGACTGGCCAGTCATAAAATCAATATCAAGGATATCGAGGTGCTCAAAGTGCGGGAGGGCGAGGGCGGCACGATCATGCTGGGTTTCGCCAGCCAGTCCGAGCGCCACGAGGCGATGGCGGTGCTGCACGGCCTCGGCTTCCCCTGCCGCGAGCGCGAATGAAGCTGGAGTATAATAAGAAGGACGATAAATTGTAATTATAACTGGTAGGAGAAAACTTTATGCTCCCGACCAAGTATTTATTCCTTCTTTTGTTTGTAGCAACTAACCTCGCTACTGCACAGTTAACTCCGCAATACAGCCAAGACCCTGACGAAAAACGACTGTCATTCCAGACAGACAAACCTTGGCTGTGGCAAAAGAAAAAGATGCCTGAAAAGGCAGAACCTTGGGTATATTGGCAAGAGTGGCGCCGACAGGATTGTATAAGAATCTTGCGTAAATCTCCATGGGTAAAAGGCAGCGGAATAGGTGAGCTAAATGGAGAAAGTGTGCTTTTAAGCGGACTAATAGGAACGGCAGTAAAAGGTCAAAGCATTATGTTCACTGCGACAATACTGTGTGAACCAGTTATCAGGGCTATGGTGCGATTAAAACAAATCGATTAACGTCTTTCAATAGAGGATACGGATTCTGAGTTGCAGAGATGTCTTAAGATGGTAATACCAGGGCAGATTAAAATAGCGATAAGTATGGATGAGAAAGAGCTTTCTATATATGGAGATCCCTTTAAACGGACCGAAGTTAGTTTTAAGCCAATAGATTTTGGATTAGATGAGTTACCTAAAAAATGTTTTCTACAGAAAAGCGAGCAAACTGAAACAGATTTTCTACGAGCTGAAGAATGTTCAGATTCGACTAACCAATTAAAAGCAAATTATTTTCTACGTTTTGACAATGAGGGATTTTTTACTGAAAATGATAAAAACTTATATTTTATCGGAAATTTCAAGCGGCAGTTAAAAATCAAGTTTAAAATTCAAGATATGTTAATAAATGGACATCTATACTTGTAGTTCATCAACGAACGGATCAAATAAATGATACAGAAATTCAAGGCCGCCGGTCCGTTGAGCGGCGAGGTCCGGGTCCCCGGCGACAAATCTATCAGCCACCGCGCACTGATGATAGCCGCGCTGGCCGAGGGGACGTCCCGTATCCAGGGACTTTCTCCGGGTCTGGACGTTGCAAGCACTGCCGCCTGCATGCGAGAGCTGGGGGCGTCTTTCGAGCCGGGACAGGCGCATGAACTGATAGTGCGCGGGACCGGCAAACACGGGCTCAAAGCTCCGGAAACAGAACTGTATGCTGGCAATTCCGGCACCACGATCCGCCTTCTTTCCGGCATCCTCGCCGGGCAGCGCTTCACCAGCCGGATCAGCGGCGACCAGTACCTGGTCCGCCGGCCGATGAAAAGGGTCATCGAACCGCTGGAGATGATGGGGGCCGGCATCGAGAGCGGTCCCGGCGGTCATCCGCCTCTTACCATACATGGCGGCGATCTGGAGGGTATCACCTACTATCTGCCGGTGCCCAGCGCCCAGGTGAAATCCTGTGTCCTTCTGGCCGGGCTGTTCGCCGGGGGCGTGACCCGCGTGGTCGAGAGCGTCCCGAGCCGCGATCATACAGAGCGAATGCTGCCGCTGTTCGGCGCTCCGGTGCGGGTGGACGGACTGGAATCGAGCGTCGAGGGCGGCGCGAGGCTTTCCGCCTGTGACCTGATCGTGCCGGGAGACCCAAGTTCGGCGGCTTTCTTCGCCGCGGCGGCGGCCCTGGTTCCCGGCAGCCGTGTTTCTTTGCCCAACCTTACTCTCAATCCCACCCGGGCCGCCTTTTTCGAGGTGCTGCGCCGCATGGGAGCGCGCGTGGAACGCCTGAACGAGCGCAACTCAGCCGGGGAGCCGGTGGCAGACCTGGAAGTGAGCTTCTCAAGTCTCAAGTCCGCCACGGTCGAGGGGGCCGAGGTGCCGAGCCTGATCGACGAGATACCGGTGCTGGCGGTGGTGGCCACTCAGGCCCACGGAGTGACACGCATCCGCGACGCCGGAGAGCTGCGGGTCAAGGAGACCGACCGTATCAAAGCTATCGCCGGAAACCTGCGCAGCATGGGAGCCGCCGTGGAGGAACATGCCGACGGCCTGGACATCGAGGGTCCGACGCCGCTCGCCGGTTGCGCGCTGGACAGCTTCGGCGACCACCGTATCGCCATGGCGTTCAGCATCGCCGGACTTGTCGCCTCGGGCGAGACAGTCATCACGGACGCCGGCTGCGCGGACATATCGTTCCCCGGTTTTTATAGTCTTCTGCGCGGCCTGCACCGGGAGAAATAATCTTGAGCCAGCCGCCTGTCAGCCCCCGCACCCGCGTGTTCGGAGTTATCGGCGACCCGATAGAGCACAGCCTCAGCCCGCTCATGCATAATTACATGCTCGAGAGCCTGGGCCTGGATGCCCGCTACCTGGCGTTCCACGTGCCGCGAGAGCAGGGAAGCAATGTCGGCATGGCAATGCGCACACTGGGGCTTGCCGGACTGAATGTCACCCTGCCGCACAAGGAAACCGCGGCCTCTCTGTCCGAGGTCCTGAGCGAAGAGGCGCGCGATGTGGGAGCGGTGAACACGCTGGGCTGGACCGCTGACAAAAGCCTGGCCGGACATAATACGGATGTCGCTGGGTTCCTCGGCGCGCTGGAGCTGAACGGCTTCAGGGACACTGCCGCCGGGCAGAGCGCGCTGGTCCTCGGGGCAGGCGGCGCGGCGCGGGCGATACTGTATGCCCTGGGACGCTCCGGCGCGCGACAGATCACACTTGCCAACCGCACCCTTTCCAAGGCGGATGACCTGATCCGCTGGTTCATCCCCCTGTTCCCGTCCGTGACCGTGCGCTCGATCCCGCTTGATGACAGCCGGAAGCTTTCCAGCGCGCTCGATGCCGCCGCGCTCACGGTCAATGTCACACCTCTCGGCATGGCGCCCCGCAAGGATGAGTCCCCTCTTCCCGACGGGCTTGCGCCTCGCCCCGGCAGCCTGGTGTTCGACACGGTCTACAACCCGGAGCGCACTCTTCTGCTGGAGCGCGCCGCCCGGGCGGGCTGCCTGACGCTGAACGGTCTGGACATGCTGATCGTGCAGGGTATGGAATCGCTCTGCTGGTGGCTGCGCGAGGAGCTTCCCTGGCGTGAAAGGCTGCATGAAATGAGAGTCCTGCTGCGCGAGGCTCTGGCGGCGCGCGCTTAAAGCCTGTTGAAAAAGATCAAAAAACACAGCCCCCTGTTTCCCCCTTTTCTAATGGGGATTAACCTCTTTACTGCCAAGCATTTGTATAATGCCAGAAGTGGCGGCCGTTCCTCCCTCCTTCTCAAGGGGGGATCGAGGGGGATTTGATCCAATAAATCAACACACCTTTAAGCCCTGAATGAGAACCGGTGATTGATATCCGCGAACTGCGCTCTTCAAACGTCTTTATTTATTCCGTTGTCAGTTCCGGGCATTCCAACGCCGCCTGCCGGGCCATCTGGTCGGCGAATTCCCGGTTCACCACCCGCCGGGTGAATTCCAGCGTGCTGCGCCATTGCCCGCAATCGAACCAGCACTCGAATATCCTGGCATAGACGAGTCTAAGATTGGCAGTATCTTTGGACAGCGCGTACAGGCGTGCCAGAAGCATCAGTTGCCCGTGATCGGTCAGTTTGTCCAGACCTTCCCTGAGATAGCCTTTCTTAGCCACCAGCGACCTGAGTTGCTCCACCCACATATCAAGGTATGCTCCGTTCGGAGTCTCTCCACTGTCCACGTAAAGCAAAAAAACAGCATTGGCCTTGTCGGGCTGACCGGTCAGATCATAAGCAAGCGACAGGTTCGAGCATATCTGGCCGAATCCTTTGGATGTCACATCGTACCGGTCAAGAAGGTAACGGCCCAAGCTTATCGTGCTGTCGGGCATGCCGAGCCGGATGAATATCGTCCCGGCATTGACCGCCCGGTTGGCTGCGAATTCTTTCTGTGTGATGCCAAGATATTGCCGCAGAGATTCTGGAAGATAATTCTGTTCCTCGAACAGGTATCCGAGCTGCAGCATATTGGAGCCGGTATAGATTTCATGTTGCCGCATCCGGTCAAGAAATTCCACTCCGCTGTCCTTGCCGGTGTTCACCCAGACAAACGCCATTATCTGGCACGCCGCGGCCAGGGCGGCCCCGCTCAGCCAGAGAGCGCGCCCTGCGCCCGCTTCTCTCAGGCGCAGGAACAACCATGCGGCAAGGAGCGTTATCGGCAGAGCTGGCAGGCATAGAAGGTCCCAGTCGCGCAAGCCCAGCATGGCATTGGCGCCAAAGAAAAAAAACAGCGGCCCGGCGGCGCTCAGCATAAGGAAATAAAGCTCCGGACGGGCGGCCGGATCGAGCTTCCAGCTCCTGGAAAGCGCCGCCGGAAGAAGCAGGAATGCAGAGGGCGCGAGCATAAGCAACAGGTTGAGTTTGAACCACAGATAGCGCGGGTCAAGCAGGGTGAAAGGCGCATGATCTCCGGTCTTTGATGCATATAAAGGCGTCATTCCGGGCAGGTCGAAAAACAGCAGCCCGGCCAGTGCGGCGACAGCGCAGACTGAAAAAAGAACCGTAAAGCTCCGGCCGGATTTGTTCAACCGCCACTGATACAGCCAGACGAATATCAGGGCTGGCAGCAAAGAAACGGCGCTCAGGTGTGACAATGCGGCAAGGACTGTCGCGGCGGTGATCGGCCAGAGACTGTTTTTCCCCTTGGCGGCAATCGTTTTCAGGCCAAGACACAACGAAAGGCAGATAAACAGATTGACCAGGGTGTAACTCTCCACATGCCCCAGTAAAAGCTGGACGCAGCCGGTGAACATGAGGATGAGAAACACGGCGGTCCGCTCGTGTTTCTCCGGCCGGACAAGCGCCGATATTTTCCAGAGGAACCAGAGGAAAAGAGGCAGCAGCAGCACTGCCAGAACAGCGTACACCACCGCCCCGTCCTTGACTGAAAGCAGGGCAAGTAAGCAGGAAAAAAGCTGGTGCGCAAAGAAATCGAGCGGTTCGTTGGCATGAAAGTAGAAAGGCTTGCGCACGTTATCGATCAGCGCCCAGCCGTCGCCCATGAAAAAGTTCCGCGAACGCAGGCCCCAGCCCACCGCGACTGTCAGCGGCGCAAGCCAGAACCAGGCTCGCGCGCCGGAACGGTTGAAAAACCGGGCGCTCAGGCGGGAAAGCTGGGGCAGATCGCGTTCCAGCCAGACAGCTTTACCGGCAAGGCCAGCCAGTGACATGGCAGTGACAATCAGCCAGGCCGGCAGCCAGACGAAGATATCAGCCCGCCAGGCAATAAAGCCCCAGACCCGGTCCGGGCCGCCAACCGCTGGCAAGGCTGTCAGCAGGCACCAGAGAAGAGGAAAAACGAAAAGGTATCCCGGAAACTTTCTTTCCGTCATCGGAGCCAGCCGGGCAAATATGATTGTTCATAAGGCTGAGGTTTCAGATCAGATCACTGCGCCCTGTTTTCTCAGATCCTCACGGACACTGGCTATGTCGATCCCTCGTATGCAGGTCTTCCCAGAGTGCGCGGCCGCGGCCGCGACCCCCGCCGCATGCCCGATGCACATCACAATGGGCTGCACCCGGTAGGCGCTGTGCGCCTCGTGCGTGCCCCAGATCGCCCGGCAGCCCATGAGCAGGTTGTCGAAGCCTTTCACGGTCATCGAGCGGTAGGGGATACAGTAGCTTTTCCCCTCTTCGAGATGGATGATAGTCGTGCCGCTGCCGGTGGGGTTGTGTATATCGATCGGGTAGCAGCCGCGGGCCAGGCTGTCCTCGAACTCGCGGCAGGAAAGAAGGTCATCCTGGGTCACTTTGTAATCGCAGACGATGCGGCGGCTTTCGCGAACCCCTACCTGCGTGGCCACCTGTGACAGGTACGCCTTCTCGAAACCGGGCAGGTATTTCAGGGCGTAGCGGGCGGTGTCGCGCACCTGGGCCAGGCCCTTGATTTCCATCTCGGTCTGATGCCACGGGTTGGTGGCGTCGTACCTGACCAGACGGGTGGTGTTGAAAGCGATCACTCCGTAACGCGGGGTGCTGAACCAGAGCGTATCCTCGCGCGGCGAGGTGAAATCCCCGGCGGCGCGGGCCTTTTTCGTGATCTCGGTGAAATTGTGGTCCAGTTTGTTCTTGCGCATGGTGTTGAGCATTTTGTCCTGGTCCACGCCGCTCATCTTGAAGAACATGGTCGAGGGCTGAGTCAGCCCGTCCTCGGCGCGCCCGAGTTCCCAGTCCGCACCGGCGAAAAACGCCAGGTCGCCGTCCCCGGTGGCGTCCACGAAATACCCCGCCGCGAAGCGCATCTCCCCGGCTTTGTTGGCCACCTTCACCTCGGTGATCCTGTTTTTCCGGACCGTGGCGCCGTAAACGAACGAATGGAACAGGATATCCGCGCCGGACTCCAGCAGCATATCCAACTCCACAATTTTCAAGACCTCGCTGTCCGTGCAGTCCTGGTCCACCGGTGAGCCGTAGCCCCCGGCCTTGATCAGGCGCTGGCGCACCTCCTCGAACAGCCCCGCGTTGACCTGCGTCCCGGCGGTGCGGAATGGCATGAACGGCTCGACCAGCCCGGCGGTGGCCATTCCGCCTAAGAAGCCGTAGCGCTCGATCAGCAGCACTTTCTTCCCGGCGCGTGCGGCTGCCACGGCGGCGCAGACCCCGCCCGGACCGCCACCGGCCACGACAATGTCATAGCGTCCATCCACCGGAGGCATTTTATCTACTGCGGCGGCCTTTCCGCCGAACACACCGAGAAGCGCGCCTGAACCGATCAGGCTGCGGAAAAAACCGCGTCGTTTCTGGGGCATGAGAAGCTCCTTGGAAGATAGGTGCTGTATTACATAAAGGTGTGTTGATTTATTGAATTAAATCCCCCCGGTCCCCAGCAATATCCGGTTAGGAACTTGCAGGGGGGTGAAGAAGTTTCCTGTGATA
>CAYYNT010000073.1:0-20491 GCA_964473155.1 uncultured Gemmatimonadales bacterium
AACTCCCGGTTGCTTTAAACTATCCTAATACTCGTCTCCCAATATACAAGGGGGAGGCGCTTGCGACAACCGTTGGGCGTGGGATTCCCCCCTTTACGAAAGGGAGGCAGGGGGGATTATGAATATTCCCAACCACGAGCGCCGAAACAATACACTAAATAGTCAATGATCTCGATAACGGTATTATATAATTTTGTCAGAACGGGTTTTCTCCGGGATACGGCAACCCCGCGGGATGGTTGTACAACATCTCCTCCACCCCAAGCAGGCGCAGCGCATAGAACAGCGCCCGTCCCACATGGCTGAAAGCCACTGCCGTATGGTGCGGGAACCGCCGCCCGATCAGCACATGACGGTAAAAACGCGCCATCTGCGGCACCGCGATCACTCCGGTCCCGCCGAAAGACTGCGGATTTATATCCAGCACCTCGCCCTGGGCGGCATAGGCCAGAAGGCTGCAACCCGCGGCTCCCTGCAGGCGGAAGATCGTGACCGCGCCGGGACGGATTGTCCCCTCCAGCGTACCGCGGGTGATATCCGGTTCGCGTCCCGGTTCCATCAGGCGGTGCATGATGAGCTGATGCTTGAGGCTGAAATCCTTGAGGCAGGACGAGGGTGTGTTGCCGCAGTGGAAGCCCATGAACAGGTCATCCGGGCTGTAGCCGGATACTATTTCCCCGGCCTTTTCATACATCTCGCGCGGCACGCTGTTGTTGATGTCCAGCAGGGTGGCCGGGGCCAGGCTGGCCGCGGTGGCCATGTACTGGCTGAGCGCGCCGTAGATATCAACCTCGCAGGCCACAGGCATCCCGCGCGAGGCCAGGCGGCTGTTCACGAAACAGGGGGTGCAGCCGAAATATTTCTCGAACGACGGCCAGCATTTGTTGGCGAACACGGCATAGCGGCTCGCTCCCAGGTTCTTTTCACAGAAACCGGTCAGCGCCAGCTCCAGACGGGCCAGACGGTTCAGCAGGGCGTTGTCCTGTCCCGGACCCAGCTCGCGTATCATGTCCGCAACAATCGCTTCGAGCGACGGATTGCCCTCGGCCTGGCGGAAAAGGTCGTAGAGGTCCAGCTCGCTGTTTTCCATCACTTCGAGGCCCAGGTCATACAGCGGCTTGACCGGCGCGTTGCAGGCCAGGAAATCCTGGGGCCGCGGCCCGAAAGAGAATATCTTCAGCCGCCGCAGGCCCAGCGCCACGCGGGCTGCGGGTATAAACTCCGCTATCAGCTCGGCCGCCTCCGGCGGCGTGGCCACCGGCCGTTCCGGGACATGCACTCTCAGGTTGCGCAGCCCGCAGTTGTAAGAGGCGTTTAGCAGCCCGCAGAATGCGTCCCCGCGCCCCTCCACCAGCCCGTCCGCCATCTGTTCCGCCGCGGCGCAGAGCATCACCGGCCCGTTGAACCGCTGCGCGATGAGGCTGAGCGGCCCCTCCGGCCCGAAATTACCCAGATAGATGACCAGGGCGTTGGCCCCCAGGGCTGCCAGTTCAGCCTCGGCCGCAGGGATGTCCTTCTCTCCCTCCAGCACCGTGCGGCACTCAAGCACCGGAAGGCCCTTTTTATCGCACTCCAGGGCCACGCGGGCGCGCCTGCGCTCGGAAAGCTCCCTGGGGAAACAGTCGCGGCTGACCGCTAACAACGCGACTTTGACTTCGGGGATATTGTTCATCGTCTTCCTCCGTGGCTTTCGGCGACACTCAATCAGAAATCCCGCCGCGGCGTGTCTGCTCCTCCACAAAGCCGCCCAGGCGGTTGTAATCCTCGTACAGACGGTCATAGGCCGCTTTGCGGCAGGCGTCCGGCAGGTACTCGCGCTCGAACCCGGCGTCCATCTTCGCCTGGGCCTCGGACACCGTGCCGTACAACCCGGCCGCCACTGCCGCGAACATCGCCGCTCCCAGTGCGCAGGCCTGGTCACAGGCCGAAACGCCGATCCGGCAGCCGAAAACATCCGCCAGCACCTGCATGGCGAACGGGTTCTGCCGCGCCACGCCTCCCAGTGCGATCACGCCCTTGATCGGCACGCCCTCCTGCTCGAAGCGCTCGACAATCTTGCGCGCCCCGAAGGCTGTGGACTCGACCAGCGCCCGGAACAGAGCCGGGGCCGAGCTGCCCAGGCTCAGGCCGGTGAGCGCCCCGCGCAGACGCTGGTCGGCGAACGGCGTGCGGCGTCCGTTCAGCCAGTCCAGGCCCAGCACCCCGCTCTCGCCGGGAGACAGGCGCTCCGCGCCCTCGGTCAGGGCGGCGTAGATTCCCTCGCGGAGGACTTTTTCCAGTTCCCCGGCCTTACCGGCCGCGGCCGGGACATTCCGCAGCGGCCAGAGCATCAGGTCACGCAGCCAGGCGTAGACATCCCCGTAGGCCGACTGTCCGGCCTCCAGTCCCAGCATTCCCGGAATCACCGACCCGTCCACCTGCCCGCAGATTCCGCGTATCAGCTTGCCCTCCAGGCCCTCGTGCGGTGCGACCAGGATGTCGCAGGTGGAGGTGCCGATCACCCGGCTGAGTATATAGGGCTGGATACCCGCGCCCACCGCGCCCATGTGGGCGTCGAACGCCCCCACGGCCACTGGCAGGCCCGCGGGCAGGCCCAGACGGCCAGCCCATTCGCCGCAGAGATGCCCGGCGACATTGTCCGAGGTGAATGTCTCGCGGTAAAGACGCGGGCGGAGCGCCGCCAGCCTTTGGTCGAGATGCGCCAGGAAATCAGCCGACGGCAACCCGTCGAACGAGGCGTGCCACATCGCCTTGTGCCCGGCGGCGCAGCGGCTGCGTTTCACGGCGGAGGGATCATCGATCCCGCAGAGCATGGCCGGGACCCAGTCGCAGTTCTCCATCCAGGTGAAAGCCGCGGCGGCCGCCTTACGGTCCTGGCGCATGACATGCAGTATCTTGGACCAGAACCACTCCGAGGAATACACCCCGCCCGAGTACATGGTGAAATCCGTCCCGCCCCAGGAATGGGCCAGGGCGTTTATTTCCTCGGCTTCGTCCACGGCGGTGTGGTCTTTCCAGAGAACAAACATGGCGTTGGGGTTGTCGCTGAACTCCGGGTGCAGGGCCAGGGGACGGCATTTTTCATCCACCGGGCCGGGAGTGCTGCCCGTGGTGTCCACGGCCAGGCCGCGCACCAGGGCCGCCGAACCTTTCGGCGCACCGGCCAGGGCTTCCCTGACGCTCGCGGCCAGGGCCTCGATATGATCGAGCGGGTGCTGACGGAACTGGTTGCGAGCCGGGTCGCAGTACATGCCCCTGCCCCAGCGCTCGAAACCCGCCACCGCAGTCGACACCACGGACCCGTCGGCCGCGTCGGTAAGAAGCGCCCGCACGGAATCCGTGCCGAAGTCAAGTCCCAGCACCAGGTTTCTTTCCATAACAAGCTCCGTGGTTTCGAGTTGTCCTTGTCATTCTATGCTTTTGCGGCGCGTTCGCGCTCCAGTTTTTTCTGGATTCCGCTCTCGCGGAAAGCGATGAGCGGGTCAGGATGCAGGCCCTGACGGTGGTACGATTCCAGCACCAGCGGGGCCGTGTCGGTGTGCAGAAGGGCGCGCTCGTACTCTATGTTCGCGTCCAGCGGGTCCGGGCCGCAACGCGCGGCTTCCAGGCGCTCCATGTCAAGAAGCATGGCGCGGGCGAATGAGCGTTTGAGGGCATCCACCGATTTCAGCACCGAGGGTATTCGCGCCTCGGCCCGGGCCATCTGATCCAGGGCCAGGCTCCAGTCGCGGCGCGGATCGCCGCTCAGCAGCGCGCCTCCCGCGACCAGCTCGCCGAATATGCGGGCGATCTCGTAGTTCGCCTCCACCGAATGGTCGTCATCCGCCGCGTAGCGCGTGTTGAAATGGAACCCCCCGCGAACGCCGAAAGCTATGAGCGCGGCGACTATCTGCTCCACGTTCGTGCCGTGATGGTGATGGCCCAGGTCGATCAGCACCGCGCCCTTATCGCCGAAGATACGGGCCAGCTCGCGCGAGACGCCCCAGTCCGGGACAGTGGTGCTATACGTGCCTGGCTCGAACAGCTTGTACTCGACCAGCACGCGGTCAAGTTTCTCCCGCACGGCCTGCGGAGTGCGTTTCCATGTCTCTTTCAAGCTATCGGCCAGAAGGCTGAGTTTTTCACCCAGTCCGCGCTGTCCGGGGTAGTTGGTCCCATCCGGGAACCAGAGGCTGACCACCCCCCCGGCCAGTTCGGCGGCCACCCGCGCCGCCAGGATTGTCTGTTCGACATAGCGCTCGCGCGTTTTCCCGTCCCGCGCGCTCAGGCTGCCGTCCTGGCTGCCGTCCAGAAAATAGGTCGGGCTGATCGATCCCAGGCGCAGGCCGCGAGACCTGAATTCCTCCGCCACGCGCCGGGCGGTCTCGAAATCTCCGTTCACGCCATCCGCGCTGAGCGACCAGAGCACGTGCACCCCCACCGCGGGAGTGGAACGGGTAAGTGAATGCACCACCGCGGCGTCCGCGGCGATCTCGGCCGTGTTGCGCGCCGCGCCTCCGCCGCCCGCCCCCTCGAACCGTCCGCCGCCTCCGAAACCGGCCCAGAACTGCCAGGCCGGGACCTCGATCTCCAGGCGCGCGGTCATTTCGACCGCCCGCTCGACCGCCGCCTCACCAAAACAGGCTTTCAGGTATTCCAGTCCCTTAATTCTTACCGTGTCCAACGGATGGCTCATTACGCGGCTCCCTTTAAGCTTGCATATCTATAGATGTGTCGATTCAATGGATTAAATCCCCGTCGGTCCCAGCTTTATCCGGTCAGGATATTGCCGGGAGGATCGAAAAAAGCTTTCCGGTCACTGTGCACCGTGACCGTACGACGAAAGTTTCAGGAAAAGGCAGACCTATTTCGGCTCCTCCGGCCTTATGTTTTCGTGTCTCGTTTTCAAGCGGCCCGCTCAGGGCCGTCCGGGGCCGTATGTCCGAGCCACGCCAAAGAAACGGAGTAATGGCTGTGGGCACACTCAATCCTGAAATAGCTTCCGCGGCCGGGCGGGCATTCAGCGCCAGCGTCGCCCGGTGACAATGGCAGCGTGCAGAGGCTGCGTGCACACCGCCGGTTGAAAAAGAAATATGGCCAGTGCGAGTTTACGGCCCCAAAGCGTCTTTTGGTCCTTTTCCACAAGCCGGAAAAGGACATAAAAACAATTGCCTTTCAATCCCGCGATGCAACTTCCTGACCGGACAAAGCTACCTCGCTCCCCCCTTCAATGGGGGAGGAACTGCTGCCGCTGCCATCCTTCTGCAAACACTTGCCAGTGGCTGTTTTGAAGCCCCTCTTGGAAACTGGGGGAACAGGGGGTTGTGTTTTTATGCCTTTTTTCAACACCCTTTTCAGCTTACAGGTCTTGTCAGTTTACTGATCTTTTTGATCCAACTCCTGGTTCAGCTCCAGGTTCCACTTTTCCTGGTATTCGGCGGCGGCATGGTCCAGCGGCGGCGGCAACGGTTCGATTTCCTTCAGGGACAAGCCCTCCGGCCGCACTTCGTGCGGGTGCACCCCCAGGCAGGCGGCCTTGCCGTTCAGCGCCGCGCCCAGCGTGGTGGTTTCGCTCAGGGGCGCGCCATGCCTGTCTCGCAGGGTGAACACCCGCCGCCCTGCCAGAGTGGCCAGAATCCGCCCGAGGTGCGGGTCGCGCGAGCCGCCTCCGGTCAGGATCACCGGAGCGTCCGGACCCGGTTTCAGCATATCGATCTGGATCAGCGCGGTCAGGGTTGTGCAGAGGCTGGCCAGGGCGTGCGCCCGTGCCGGGTCCTCCATGAACGCCCCGCGGTTTACGATCTTTCCGGCCAGATTCGGGAACGGCCCTGAACCCCGGTTCTCCGGGGCCACGCCCGGCAGAACGAAGCAGCGTCTCTCACGCAACACGCTTTCCAGAGCTGCGGCGTCTTCATCGCGGGCCTGGAAAGCTCCTGCGCCGAACAGGTTTTCCAGATGACGGAAATCCCGCCCGCCGCCGTACATCGAGGTCACCACCGGTTCGCCGTCCAGCGTGCCCTGTACGATCAGACCGCGCCGCCAGCCATCCGGGGGAAGGTCCGGCGAGCGGCCGGCCAGGGCGGCCATGGTCCAGCTTCCAGCCTCCAGGTGAATTGCCCCGGCCGGAGCAGACTCGACCGCGCTCAGCGGAAGGTGCGAAAGGCAGGTGTCGTGGCCGCCGGGAACGACAATCGTGCAGCCGGTAAGCCCCAGTTGCGCAGCCTGGGCGCGCGGGACTTCGCCCAGCGGAACGTACGCCACGTCGGGACGCTCCGGAACCAGACGCCGGAAAGCCTCCACCCGGAGAGCGGCCGCGCTTGGCGCGCCTGGAGCGGCGGTTATGTCGCGCGCGCCGCTGTGGCACATCCAGTAGCTGTGCTCGGCGCCCGCCAGCCGCACGGCGGCCAGGTAGTCCGGCCCCAGGAAATGCCCGGCGATCAGGACCCCGTAAGCGGCGAAACCGCCAGCGCGCTCCAGAATGTCAGGACGTTCGATCTGCTCGAACACGAAACGCTTGAGCAGGGTCAGGCTGCCGGGGTAATCTCGCACCGAGCCGGTCTGGCGGAAAAATCCGTCCGCGCTCCCGGCAATCTCCCGGAACGCCGCCTCCACCCGCTCCGGGTAGGCCTGGGCATATGACAGGCTGAGCCTCTCCCCCGGGGCCTCGCAAAGGGAGTTGTCCACGCCGATCAGCGCTCCGGAGGCCCCGCGCGCCGCCGGGGCGATCACCCGGCAGGCGCGTAAGTGTGCGGGCAGGGCCTCGATCACCGAGCAATACCAGTCGAACTGCCCGCCGCTGGCGTTATACCGGAGGCCGCCGTATTCCGTCACCGGAGTGAGACAGCTCGCCGAGTACAGGGTTTCGAGGCTTTCGAAATCCAGCACTTCCAGCTTGATATTGGTCGCCCCGTCCACCGGCACGATAATGGTCCCGCCGGACGGCTTTTTCATGCTTTTGCCCATTGTTTCAGCGCAAGACCGGGCACTTGAAGCTGTAGCTTCCCGCGGCCAGATCGAACACCGCGCAGTCGCCCTCACGCGGCTGCACCGCCACACCCTCGGCCGTGGCGGCGTCCGCGCCGCTCTCGCTCACCGCGGCCCCCTCCGGGCAGGGCAGGTACAGGCGTCCGGAGGTGTTGGCCGGCAGGGTCAGGCTCAGGCTGAGCGAGTCGCCCTCGATCTGCCAGGCGCTCGCCACCGGGCCGTGGATAGACTTGTACTCCGCCTTGGCCCAGGTGACAGAGCCGCCGGGGCGCGGGCGCAGCAGAAGGCGGCCGAAACCCGGCTCGGCCGGGTCCAGGTCTATCCCGGCCACGCTGGCGTACAGCCATTCGCCCACCGAGCCCAGGGAATAGTGGTTGAACGAGTTCATCTCTATGGTCTGGAAACCCTTCTCCCGCGTCCAGCCGTCCCAGCGCTCCCAGATCGAGGTGGCGCCGTTGACAATCGGGTAGAACCAGGAGGGGAAAGTCTCGGTTTCCAGCAGACGCCAGGCCACCTGCGGGTAGCCCGCCGCGGTCAGCACGGGGTTGATCTGGCGCACGCCCAGGAAGCCGCTGGACAGGTGCCAGTCCTTGGATTCGATGTTCTGCACCAGCAGCTCGGCGGCTTTCGGCCGCAGCTCGGCGGGCAACAGGTCAAAATAGAGGGCCAGGAGGTAGCCGGTCTGTGTCTCTCCAACCACGTGCCCGTCCGCGCTGACATATTCCTTCTGGAACGCGTCCTTGACCTGCTGGAAAAGCTCGGCGTACTTTTTCGCTTCTTCCTGCTTACCCAGCACCGCCGCCATGCGCGACATCAGGTCGGCGTCATAGGCCCAGTAGGCCGTGGCAAGAATCTCCTTCGGCGTATCCGCTCCGATCGAGAGCCAGTCGCCGTAGTCGCTTCCGCGGCCATTGCGGCGCACGAAATCCGGGTTGTCGCGAAGCACGTAATCCATCCAGCGGGTCATCGAGTCCCAGTGCTTTTCAATTATCCGGGTATCGCCGTACACCTGATAGATCGTCCACGGCACCACGATCCCGGCGTCGGCCCAGCCGGCCGCGCCGCCGTGTCCCTGCATCCGGCCGTAGCGCGGGCTGATCTCGGAGTAGCAGCCATCCGGCGCCTGGGCGTCCTCCACGTCCTGCATCCACTTGGTGAAGAACGCGGCCACGTCCATATTGGTGGCGGCGGTGCGGATGAATATCTGGGCATCGCCCATCCAGCCCAGACGCTCATCGCGCTGCGGGCAGTCTGTGGGCACGCTGATGAAATTGGCCCGCTGGCTGCGCACGATATTGGACATCAGGCGGTTGATCATAGGAGAGGAGCACTCGAAGCTGCCCGCCACCGGAGTGTCGGAGTTGATCACCAGGCCGGTTACCGCATCCGGTCCCGGCTCTCCCGGATAACCGGTCAGCTCGACATACTGGAAGCCGTGGAAAGTGAAGCGCGGCGCCCAGACCTCCTCGCCGCCGCCCTTGAGGATGTAGGTGTCAGTGGCGCGGGCGGAGCGCAGGTTGGCGGTGTAGACTGTGCTGTCCGGGTTCAGGCGCTCGGCGAAACGAAGGACCACCTTGTCCCCGGCCTGGCCGCTGACCTTGAGCCGGACCATCCCGGCGAAATTGGTCCCCAGGTCGAAAACGTACGCGCCGGGTTTCGGCTGAAAGACAGCCACGGGCTTGATTTCCTGGGTGATACGCACCGGCTGGGCAGGCAGCGCCACAATCGGCACGGAGGGGGCCGCGAAAACGTCCGCCGCCTTCCAGGCCGAGTCATCGAACCCGGCCGCATCCCAGCCCGGCAACTCCAGGCGGGCATCGTAGACCTCGCCCATCTGGAAATCCGCCTCCAGCAGCGGCCCGTTGTTCACGCGCCAGGACTCGTCCGTCACAATTGTCTGTGTCGATCCATCCTCATATTCCACCGCGAGCTGCATGACAAAGCTGTTCTGCGTGCCGCCGTAACTGCAGCGCCAGGGCTGCCAGGCCAGGAAACCGCTGTACCAGCCATCCGCCAGCACCGCGCCCACCACGTTGCCGCCCTGGGCCAGCCGCCCGGTGACATCCCAGGCCCTGTACTGGACACGCTTTTCGAAATCGGTCCACTCGGGGGAAAACAATTCGTCGCTCACCCGGCTGCCGTTGAGATACAGGTCGAACACGCCGAGCGCGCTGGCGTAGACCACGGCGCGCCGCACCGGCTTGTCCACGCTGAACGCGGCCCTGAGAAACACCGGCTTGGGACCGGGCTTGCTCCGTCCACCCACAGTGTCCAGTGGACCGCTGTCCAGCCCGATCCACTTGCCGCTCCAGTCGGACTGCGCCAGAAGACCCATGCTCCAGGAGGACTGCTCGCTGAATGCTGTCTGAATCCCGTCCCGGTCCCAAGCGCAGACTTTCCAGAAACACTGCTGGCCGGAGACCAGGGGCTTCCCGGCATACACCACCTGGCTGGTCTGCCTGCCCTGCACCTTTCCGCTGTCCCAGAGGTCGCCCTCATCGCGGGCCAGTATCTCAGGACTGGAGGCCACCAGCACCCGGTACGCGGTCTGCACCTCGCCGCGGCGCGGTGAATCCAGGGTCCAGGCCAGACGTGGCAGCGGCTCGCCCAGTCCCACCGGGGCGGTCAGATATTCGCAGGTCAGCCCGCCGACCCGCATGACAGCCTGCTTTTTCTGCGCGCAGGCGGATGACAGCACTACTGACAGCAGGGCGATGAGAGACAGTATCTTGACCACGCTTTCCTCCAGGTTGAATGAACTGGCGATGGAAGCAGTGCGACAGGAAAAGAGTCAGCTCCGCGCCGGACGCATCCAGAACGGGGCGAAAACGAACCAGAGGACCATCCCGGCGAACATAAGCTGCACATGCGAGCGCCAGCCGATAATCCCGGCGAACACCAGGCACGACGGCAGCACGGTCAGGACCAGCCCGGCCAGCGACAGGATGCAGGCGGTTATTTTCATCTCAGGCCTCCCTCGCGGCCCGGCCGCGCGCGGACAGGTTCTGCTGGACAAAACTCAACAGGATGTACAGGGCCGTCACCATGAACCAGCCCGGCAGGCCCTTGAAATATATTTCGAGCGGGAGCATAAGCAGAACAGCCAGAGTAGCGAGCCAGCTTACAGCGGCGGCCCAGTTGACCGCGGACCCGGTGGTCTCGGCGAAATTGCTTTTCAGGCCCAGGCGGGGCAGAAGCCAGAAATCGGCGAAGATCACCGCGCCCATCGGCATGAGCAGCAAGCCGTACAGGGCGACAAAGTCCAGCAACTTCATCACCAGGGCCGGGAACAGGGCCGCGGCAGTGGTGACCGCCCCGGCGGCCAGGGTGACTTTCCAGCGCTTCCAGTTGGGAGTCGCCACCTGAAGGGCCAGCCCGGCGCGGTAGAGGGTCGGGTTGGCCGTGGTCCAGCCCGCCACCACCACGCAGACCGCTCCGGCCACGCCCGCCCCGAGGTAGGCGATGGGTCCGGGGGCCACCGAGCCGCTCGCCGCCGCGCAAAGGATGCCGCTGGCGATCCAGGCCACGAAATGGCCGAAAAACATGCCGAACGCGCTGGTGAACCCGTACTGCCACTTCCGGGCGTAACGCAGGATCGACAGGTCCGCCATCCCGATATGCATGGCCATGTTGCAGAACCAGGAGAAAAACATGATGTGCCAGAAAGTGAAACGGGTCTGGCCGGCCAGCGGGACGCCGGTCCAGATCTTTTCCTCGGCCACGCGCCAGAAATCGGCCGGGCTGTGGCAGCCGAGCTGCGGCAGGACGGAGACAGCCGCGGCCACGAACACCAGGAACATCCAGGGAGAGCATATCTTGGAGAATCGGGCCAGTTTCTCGAATCCCATTATCGCCAGGCCGGTTACCATCGCGCCCACGGCCACGACCACCGCGGCCCAGGCCCAGCTCGTGGGATAGAGGTCCGTCAGGCCCGGCATTGGCATATTGAACGGCAGGCCCACCGCCGTTGCCGAAACCGCGATCATCGAACCGGCCAGAAAACAGAACATCAGGGCGTTGACCAGGCTGTAAACGGCGGTCAGGTAAGGGCCGCAAATCTTACGGAGCAGCCAGTAGAGGGTAAGGCGGGTGCGCACCGCTATCGGGGCGCAGAGGAAAGCCCAGCTCAGGACCGCCAGAATGTTGCCCGCGGCCAGCCCGAGAAAAAGGTCACGGGCCGCCACTCCATGGACCACGAACAGGGGTCCGATCACGAACTCTGTGCCGGCCACATGCTCTCCGGCGTACATGCCGATAAAGTTGCCGGCGCCCTGAAGCTTCGATCCGGAAACCGGCTCCCGGTCGAATTCGTACAATGCATCGAGCTTGCTGGTAAGGCTACTCTTCGCCGCTTCGTTCATCACTGAGCCTCAGCCGCTGGTTGTGGGGTATGGTGAACAATAAACCGGCGCCGTCCGGGCAGCCGGGCGCGGGACAACTCCGCACAACTGTCTTGAAGCAGGACCGGCCTTTGCGGGAAAGCTTACTCCGGGCGGCTCATCCTGGCTCCGGCCGCGCGTATGCGCGCGCTGGTCTTGCCGCCGTGAACCTCGAATATCCCGCCGATACGCTCCGGGCTGAGAGTCACCGCCCCGCCCAGGCTGTCCGCCAGATGCACGATCTTAGCGGTATGCTCCAGGCACTCCATCCTGTGGTAAGCCTCGATCACATTGGTCCCCAGAGCCAGCGCACCGTGGTTTTCCAGAAGGAACACCTCGTGGCCCTCCAGATACCTGGCCACCTGCCCGGCCAGATCATCGGTGCCGGGCGTGCCGTATGGCACCAGCGGGACCTCGCCAAGCGAAAGCACCGATTCGGGAAGGACTTTTGTGTTCACGGTCAGCCCGGCGGCGGCGCGGGCAGTGGCGTATATTGGATGGGCATGAACGGCGGCCCGCACATCCGGCCGCAGTTCGTAGATTTTACAATAGATTTTTATCTCGCTGGTCACCTTGCGTTCGGTCTTTTCCACCGGGTTGCCGCGCATGTCGGTCAACACCAGGTCATCGGCGGTCAGAAAACCCTTGCTCATGCCGCTGGGCGTGGCCAGTATGTGCTGCTCATCCACCCGCACGGTCACGTTACCATCGTTCGAGGCCACCATTTCCCGGTCATAAATCCTGCGGCAGACATGCAGCATCTGAGCCTTTATTTCATCGAGCGAATGCATCCTGTCTCCTGAGCGGTGTTGCTGTGAAAGGAAAAACTGGAAAGCCGACAGTTCAGAGTGGGGAATATACAATGATCGTTTCAATTTAGGAATAGAGACTCGGGATTGATAACGGAAGCAACATTAAAGGTGTGTTGATTTATTGGGTGAAATCCCCCTCGGTCCCCCCTTGGCAAGCGGGAGGAACGTCCGCCACTTCAGGCTATCTGCAACTACCTGTCATTAGCGGTCTTACAGTCCTTTTTAAAAAAAGGGAAACAGGGAGTTGTGTTTTTAATCATTTTTCAACACGCTTTTAAGCTGTGCTCAAGACATTGGATAAAAACCAAAAAGGGCTTCGGAAAGTTGAACAATCTTTCCGAAGCCCTTGCGATATAATTGACTCGACTATTATCAGAGCGCTGTGATCGTGGCGCTGCCGGTGGGCAGGCCGCTGGTGGCGGCGTTCATATAGAAAGTCGTGTGGTCCGCCGCACCGGCAGGCACAGTGCCGCCGAGAACCTTGAGATAGAATGGGGCGTTTTCATCCACGTCGTAGGAATCCATCAGCTCCACTGTCACCATCACCTCGGAGCCGGACAGATCGGCCGGGAACGTCAGGCCCGTGGGGGCGTTTTTCAGAAAATCCTGTCCCGGGAACGCCGGGGAGGAATAGCTGCCGCCATACAGGTTGTCCTCATCCGCGGCGTTGACAGCGGTGAATTTGCCGGTGGAAACCCACTGGGCGCCGATCTTGACCCAGGCCTCGTACTTCCAGCCCGAACCCAGAGTGGGCAAAGACAGCCCGTTTAACGATATCCCGGTCGAGCCATCCAGGAACCAGATTCCGCTCTTTTCGTTGGTGTTGATCGAATCGGTCGGGGTGGCCAGGATGTAGCGGCCGGAGATATTGTCAAGAGACATGCTCATGCCGAACGAATTGCTCACGGTCAGGCTTGCCTGTCCACCGCTGACATTGCCGCCCAGGATATGCGAATAGGAGGAAGTTGTCACGACAGTGCTGGAGGCCTCGACGCTGACTCCGATCGCATAGATATCCTCGGCGTCCAGATCTACCGTGAACTCGCCGCTGAGCACTGAATCTCCGCTGACCGAAACCATCTGCCCGCTCGCGTTCATGTCGAAAATACCGAGCGGATAGCCGTAATAGTAACCGTTGTAATACTGCACTGCCCAGGCCTGGTAGTTCAGAGTGGCGCCAAGCGGTTCGAGATTGTCGAACGAGAGAGTGACTTTTGAGAGCGCTTCCGTTCCGGTGGATGAATCTTTGTCATCTCCGCACGAGACCAGCAGGGCGGTTAATATCAGGACTGCGGTGAGCGAAAGCTTGACAATACCTCGGCTTTTCATTCAGTTCCCCTTTGCGAAGGCTTGAGACATACAGCAAGGCTTAACTACCATAATAATCAATTCGCTCTGTCTGCTTCCGGGAAGAGGCAATGCTCGCGGAGCAGGCTGTTTTTCCATCCAGACCGGAGTATTTAACCGGAGTTTAAAATAATTAAATCCCGGCTCCCCGGCCGTCAACATTTCCGGCCGGAATGTCGGAACCCACTGGAATGGGGCTGGCGAGGGGGAGCAGCTCACGTCCCGCCCGTCCCGGTTTTCGCGCCCCCCGGAGCGACTTTCGGGCCGGATCGGAAACGCAGCCGCTGTCAGTACAATACCCCCCCGCCTCCGGATGTGTTCCGGTAAAAAGCCCGGGACTGTCGACACATGCCCTTCTTACCACTCAACCGTGCTTTTACATCTCTTAGCTGCAGCATGTGCAGCCCCCGCTGGGACAGTCCTGCCGATCATAAGCGAAAAGAATGCCCGGCTGGACCGGGCAGGGACAATTCATCCATCTTTTTTAATGCCAGGCTGTTACGTTCCGGCCAATCCGTAGGGGGTCTAAGGAGAACCCCGGCTTATCGTCATTATTGTCGACAGTTCGACGCAATTGTCGATCCGGTGACAGTATTGATTCAGTCCAGCTTGCAAAGGATCAGACGGGAGGCTCTGAGCGGCTCGTGCAGCACTGTCTGTCTGGCGGAAACCATATCCGTCTTGCGTGATATATCGGCGCCCGGCGTGTTCAGGTTCCGGTCGTAACGGGGAAAATCGCTGCTCGAGATATCCAGCCTCAGCCTGTGGCCGCGCTCGAACCGGTTGGCCGTGGCATGAAGCTGCACGGTCAGCTCGTAGAACCGTCCCGGCTCAAGTTCCTCCCAGCGGTCGAAACCGTTGCGCAGGGGAGCGCGCAGCATGCCCTCGCTCACGTTGATCGCCCGCCCGTCCGGATGCACGTCCACCAGCTTCGCCGTGAAATCGGTGTTGACCGCGCTGGAGGAAACCCACAGCACCACGCGCACCGGACCGATCACTGTAAGCGGCTTTTCCAGCGGAGCGCCCGTGTAGACAAGGATGTCCGGGCGGCGCTCCAGGGGACGCTGGTCGCAGGGGCCTCCGGGGGCGATGTCCTGCAGCCCGCTGTTGGTTCCGCCCAGCGTCGGGACCGGATCGGAGGGATCATACGTGTAGCTGTCGGGTTTCTCCACGGCTGAGGGCGGATTGTATTCCAGACGGCCATCGCCCAGAAGGCTGGCCGCCCTCCCTCCGGAGCGAAGGTACAGGCAGAGCGTGTCCGTCCCCTCCGGAGGCCAGTCGGTAAACTCGCGCCAGCGGTTCTCGCCCATTACGAACAGTTTCACCCGCGGCTCTTTTGCGGCGCCGCTGTCGATATCTTTCAGCCAGTAATCGTACCAGCGCAACTGTTCCGCCCGTACATCCAGGGAGGCAGCGGGTCCGAAATCGAGCTGGCCGATCCGGGTCTCGGTGGGCGAGGTATGCGTCCACGGACCGACAACCAGCCGCTGGCCCCGGCGGGCTGTCCCGGAGCCGCCGCGCGCGCTGACTTCGGTGAAAAATTCGAGCGTAGACTGAATGAACACGTCGTACCAGCCGCCGATATTTAGCGAGGGGGCGGTAACCCGGTCATACTTGCCCGCCACGCTGAACGAGTCCCAGTATTGATCCCAGGCCGGGTGAGCCAGCCAGTCGGCGTACCAGGGGGAGCGAGTCCCGATGACGCCGGGCAGGCCGCCCACCGGCAGGGTAAGCAGGAGGCCGCGCCAGTCGAAAACTCCGGCCAGGGGGTTCTGCGCCACCCGCGAAGTGGCGGCCAGCGCGCCCCAGGTGGTGTTGATCCCCAGGGCGAACGCGCCCCCGTCGTAACGCCCGTGGTGGTAGATATCCACCGCAGCCATCTGCGGGACCATGCAGGTCAGGTATCGGCTACCCTGGATGAACGGCAGCACCTGGGTCGCCCCGACATAGCTCGATCCGCTTGTCCCGATCCGTCCGCTGGACCAGGGCTGGGCCGCGCACCAGGCCTGCGTGTCGTAACCGTCCGCCGCCTCGTTGACATAAGGGTAGAACTGCCCCTCGCTGTCATGCTTGCCACGAACGTCCTGCAACACCACCGCGTAACCGCGCCGGGCGAAATAATAGCCTGCCTCGGGATTGTAATTGTTGTAAGGCGTGCGCTCCAGTATCACCGGGTAACGCCCCTCGCCGGCCGGACGGTATATGTCGGCGGACAGCAGCACCCCGTCGCGCATCGGTATCTTCACGTCGAACTCGGCGACAACCCCGTCCTCTGCACCCGCCCCTCCAACCCTGCCCGTGCTCATGACGGAGGTTAGAAATATCAGCGCCGTTACCCGCGCGCCGCGGGCGAACATGGACGATACACCTCTGTCGGTCATCGCTTCTCCATACCGGGAGCTGTCAGGGTGAAATCTTTACGGATTCCGGTTCCGGTTTCAGCCGTGACCGGGTCTGTCCGGAAAAGCCTCTCAGCGGCCCTGGAGCCGGACAATCCAGTGCTGAATGTCCCGGCGCAGAGTATCGAAGCTTTCCGGGGTCCAGGGGCCGGCCTCGCGCTGCATGATACCTTCATCGAAATCGCAGCGGCCGCGCAGCTCGTTCAGCCATTGCGCGGCTGCCGCGGTCTCCTGGGGTGCGGCCTGTCCCTTGTCACGGATCAGCTTTTCGAGCTGATAGATGTAGCGCACGTCGTCGATCCCCTCGCGCACCGCCTCCCAGTTGACCGAGGGCCAGGGCCGTCCCGCGTGCGGGTAGATCAGCACGTAATCCGGGCTTTCGTGGTCCAGGTCCTCGAAGGGGTTGCCGCGGGAGTTCTCCGTGGTGGCGGGGCCCCAGGAGTTCATGCCGTCCAGGTCATGCCGCCAGGTGTAGAGACCGTAGATATAGCGTGAGTAGCAGGGATTGAGCGTGCTGATCGACTCGTTGTTGTACTCCCAGACCTTGCGCGGGCTTTGACGGACAAACTGGCCCGGCTTCAGGCGCTGGCTGCCAAACACGTCGTTCTCGATGTCCAGCAGCTTGCCGCCGATATCGGTAGTAACCTGGGTCCGTGCACCCGGAAATTTTTTGACCGCAGTGAGCAGTTCCAGTGTCATTTTCTTGCGCGGAGCCTCGCGAGGCTCATCGATAGGCATGAAATACAACTGGGGGGCGTCCAGTTCCCGGTCCAGGCGCAGGGCCTCTCGCACCAGGCGCTCGGCCCGCCGAGGCATGATTTCCCGGTCGTAAAGGCGCAGGTTGCCGGGGTGCTGCTGTTTGGCCGCCTGGACATAGTGGCCGAAGTACCAGCAGACAGGCCGCGTGAACCCTGCCTCGCGCGAGGCGCGCAGGAAGGCTTTTAGGTGTTCCAGCCGCGGGCTGCCATCCGCGTTCCACTGAAAATAGTAGGGGCTGGAGACAGCCACCGTAGTCATGCCGTGCTCCAGGTAGTCGCGCAGCATGGCCAGCCCGTCCTGCATTACTTTCTGTTTATCCGCCTGGCTCAGGTCCTTGCTCTCCAGCTCGAAAAACTCGTAGCTCATACACATGCCGTAGTCGATATCCGGGACCGGTTCCAGGGTGAGCGGAAGCACCCGCAAGCTCAAGGGTATTTCCAGCGCGGCTCCCTTTTCCGGAACAAGCCGGACAACTCCACGATAGTCTCCGGCAGCGGTGTTTTCAGGCATATGCAGCGTGATCCAGAAACTTGTCGTGCGGTCGGCGGGGATATCCACGTCGGACTGCTCAGCCAGAAGGCGGGGCACGAGCTGATACGAGGAGCCTCCGGTGCGGACTTTAAGCAGTTGCGGCACGTGCACCCTGACCTCGGAGGACGGGATCGATGCTCCACCCGGCCCGGTCAGGCCGCTCAGTTCCAGGCGCACCCGGCCCAGGTCGCGCAGGGGCTGGAGTGAAAGCCGCAGCGGCTCGAAATCTCCGCGGGCCATGCAGACAGACAGAGAGTCCACCCGCTCGCTGTCCGCCGGGGCGCTCCAGGGATAGACATAATGCAGCCAGGGACGGCTGAACAGCACGTAGCCGCGCGCGACATCCGTCTCATTGACCGTGGGCTGCACGCCGGGCTCGATTTTCTGACGGCGGGTGAACAGCATGGAGAAGGGGCGGTTGAAATGGCTGGTCAGGTTTTCGCCGTCCAGCCCCCAGACAGGAATCTCATAATGCGCCTCAGCCCCGCCCGCCGCAGCGGCGTTCAGAGAAAGCTCCACTCCCGGAGGCAGGGACGGATCGGCCGAGTTTTTCCGGGAGAATATTCTCAAGCCGGACGCCCGCGGATTATCCGCCCGTTCCACGGCCAGACCCAGCGTATTCCAGCCCTTATCAATCATCATGCCCGATGGAACTTGCCCCGGGTCCAGTTTAAAACTGATTATCGCGGGGGTTCCTTGAACTTCCCCGGCGGGCAGGTCCAACATACCCAACGGCTTGCCATTGAGTGACAGGCGCAAGCGGCCGGGGTGCTCGTTATCCGTGCTAAGGCGGCCCCTGAGTTCGATTTTTTCCGGCGCCAGCGCACCTTTCGACTCGAAACGGTAGGTCAGATTGCCATAGCCGCCGCACTGAAGGTGCCCGTAGGGGGTGGTAAAATCCCAGAAATTCACCTCGCGGTTGTAGAAACTTTTCATGTCCGCACGGTCGAACGCGCCCTCGAACGAATCCAGCGCCTGGCCGGAGGGCGGGATAATGTTTATCCGCAGGCGGTATTCACCGTCCGGAATGTCGAATGGCAAACCGAATCCCAGGTTGCCGCCAGTCTGGTCGAAAAGCCAGGTGGTGTCGCGAGCCAGGACCACGCCGCCATGGCTCAGTTCCCCGGCCGCGGCGGCCCCTTTCACCCGGCTGAAAGGCAGGGTGCTCTTGAACTGAAAAATCAGTTGCCTGCGCATGACCAGGCTGTCCAGGGTGATCGCCCGGTCACGCAGAAGGAACGACTGGATGGCGATTTCAGCCCGCAGAGTCGGGACATAGGACAACGGAACAAAAGCCAGGGCGGCGCAGAGGAAAGCCGGAAAACGAAACGGCGAACGCCGGAGCGGGAACAGAAAACTCATGGGAGTTCCCCTTTCAAGGGGTGGACGCAGGTTTGGTCACGCGAAAGGCTCAATATAACTTGCACTTCGGGGGGCCGCAATCCGGGCGCGGAGATTTGCATCCTGCGATTTATTGAGATAAATCCTTGCCGGATTGAGACAAAAGTGTATAAATTCCAGACATAATTCCGCATCCGGACAATGCGGCCGACAGGGCTGTGTTTCTTTCGAGACAATCAAAAATAACGTTTCCTATATCCGTGAGTTTCTTTCCTGAACCTTCCACCGATGGAGATTAGCCACATGGCAAGCGAGTTCGACAGAAGAGACTTCTTCAAGGCCGGCGCCCTGGCCGGCGCCGGTCTGGTGTTGCGCGCCTCGACATTATCGGCCATAGTCACCCGGCCGGGAACCACACCTCCCCCCATCCAGGCCAAGTCCCTGCCCGTGGTGCGCATGGGATTCGTGGGCGTGGGCGGCCAGGGGACCGGCCATCTGCGCAATTTCCTCGGGATCGACGGGGTTGAGGTGAAGGCGGTCTGCGATACCAACCCCGAGAACCTGGAACGGGCGCAGAAACTGGTGGTCGAGGCGGGCCAGCCCAAGCCCGAGGGCTACAGCAAATCTCCGACAGACTGGAAACGGCTGTGCGCGCGCAAGGATATCGACCTGGTGTTCAACGCCACCCCCTGGGAATGGCACGTGCCGGTGTGCGTGGAGGCGATGAACAACGGCAAGCACGCGGCGACCGAAGTCCCGGCGGCGGTGAGCATCGATGAGTGCTGGGAACTGGTGGAAACCAGCGAGAAGACCGGCAAGCACTGTATAATGATGGAGAACTGCTGCTACGGGACGCCCGAGCTGATGTTCCTGAACATCATCCGCAAGGGCCTTCTGGGCGAGCTTCTGCACGCCCAGTGCGCATACAACCACGACCTGCGCGAGCTGAAATTCTCGGGCAAGGGCGAGGGACAGTGGCGGACGAGGCACGCGATCAAGCGCAACGCCAACCTCTACCCGACCCACGGGCTGGGGCCGGTGGCCGAGTACATGAACATCAACCGCGGCGACCAGTTCGATTATCTGGTCTCGATGAGCTGCAAGAGCCGCGGCCTCAACCTCTGGGCCGCCGAGCACATCGGGCCGGACTCTCCCGAGGCCAAACAGGTTTATGCCCTGGGGGATGTCAACACCAGTCTCATCCGCACGATGAACGGCGCAACAATCATTCTCATCCACGACTGTGACACGCCCAGGCCCTACGACCGCTATAACCAGATCCAGGGGACAAAAGGGATCATGGAGGGCTACCCGGACCGTATCTATGTCGAGGGCAAGAGCCAGCCGCACACCTGGGACGATATCGAGAAATGGAGCGAATACAACCACAAGCTGATCAAGGATGTGGGAGAAAAGGCCAAGAACTCGAACCACGGCGGCATGGATTTCATCGAGGACTACCGTCTGATCGAGGCCCTGCGCACCGGCCGCTACCCGGATTACGATGTCTACGACGCCGCGGCCTGGAGCGCGGTGACCGAGCTGAGCGAGACCTCCGTGGCCAACCGCAGCCGGCCGGTGGACTTCCCGGATTTCACCCGCGGCGCGTGGAAGACCAACAAGCCGATCTTTGTGACGGATTATTGAGCCTGACCTGACAACACCTGCTGGGGCACGGTGCGCCGTGCCCCAGCTTTACAGATTATTAAACAATGAATCACTGCTGTCCGAGGAACATTTCAGCGATCTTTGTATTAATGGTTTTTGTAACAGCTTGATCTGCTTTCGTTTCGGCGAAAGCAGCAAAGCCAGCGGGGCGCGCAACTCGTCCGGGCCACGCCTGTTTTTCCGGCTTAAGCGTATACGGAGCATTGATACCGCTCCTTTGTCACCGGGCGGCGCGGGCGCGCAATGCCGCCGGACTGTTGAGCTTCAACTGGCCCTGGAGTTAACAGTTCTT
>CAYYNT010000074.1:0-20323 GCA_964473155.1 uncultured Gemmatimonadales bacterium
GAAAACAATAACCTTTCGATTCCGTGATGCAAGTTCCTAACCGGACAAAACTGCCCCCGTCCCCCTTTGACAAAGGGGGGAATTTTCTCCTGTCTCGATTACGTGTCAAATGCCCGGACTGCGGGCTTTTTCTCCCCCTTTGCCAAAAAGGGAATGAGGGGGATTTGATCAAATTCATCAGCACATCTCTATTGCTTTTGAACTGTTGCTTTTGTCAATTGAAAAGACGGGAATGGTCTGAGTTGGTCCTCCCCGGCTTGACAAAGCCGGCTGTCCGGGATAGAATGAAACGCAAGGTTAATCTTTTCAAGCCGTTCTGCGGGCAGTGGGTGGGGACCAGTCTACATCTTCCGTCTGAATTGTTCATCCCTGATGGACCGGAGCTGAACCGGGGGACGCATCCAGCCGTCCCCTCCTTCCCGGGGGCATCCATGAAAGTCAAAGACCTGATGAGCCGCAACGTGGTCTCCGTGACCAAGGAAATGTCCATCCGCAAGCTGATCAAACTGATGGAGGAACGTCATATCACCGGCGCTCCGGTGGTGGATGAAGCGGGCAGGCTGATCGGAATTGTCTCGGGAAGGGACATTATCGCGGCCATAGACTATCTCCTTCAGGTAAAACTGAGCCTGGACGAGCAGCAGGCGCACAAGGGGCGGTATAACTGGGTCGAGGGCATCATGTCCCGCGAGGTGCTCACCGCGCAGGAGGATGATGATGTCCGCGCGGTGTTCAAGCAGATGGTGGAGCGCAAGATTCATCGCATCCCGGTGGTGCGCGACGGGAAGCCGGTCGGGATAATCAGCAGCCAGGACGCCTGCCGTCTGGTGTCGGGACTCGGTGACCTCTGACATCGGGGCGGGGCATGTTCGAGTTCGAACGCGATAATTTCATCGTGGTGTCCAAGAATTCACGCTTCCCGTACTCGCGCGGCCTGATGGCGCGATCGCTGATGCGCGCAGGGATCGGGTCCGAGGACGCCTACACGGTGGCGCGCGAGATACAGGAGCGGCTGCTGCAGAACGGCGTGCAGGAAATCCAGTCCTCCGAACTGCGCCCGCTGGCCGCCTCGATCATCGCCGAGCGTTTCGGGCCGGTGGTGGCCGCCAATTACGAAAAATGGAAACCCGAAACCTACCATATTTTCGTGGGCGATCCAGGCAAGAACGAGCCTTTCTCGCGCGGCATCCAGGTGCAGTCGCTCCTGGCCGCGGGCCTCGACCCGGAGATCGCCCACCGGGTCGCTGAGAAGATCGCCGTGGAGCTGAGTGACAGCGGAGTGGGCCTGATCCCGCGCAGCGACCTACGGCGTTTCACCTACCGCACCCTGCTCAAGGATTTCGGCCCCAGGTACGCCGAGCAGTATATCCTCTGGCGCAACCTGCGCTCGCCGAAAAAGCCGCTGGTCCTTCTGTTCGGCGGGGCCACGGGCACGGGCAAATCCACGCTGGCGGTTGAAGTGGCCCACCGTCTGGGAATCACCCGCGTGATCGGAACGGACACGATCCGTGAGATCATGCGCGGAATGTTCTCCACCGAGCTGCTTCCGGCCCTGTACGAATCCTCCTATTCAGTCTGGAAAAACTGGCGACGCCCGTTCGAGGCCCACGAGGACAGCATCCTGTCGGCGTTCCAGGAGCAGGCCCAGCGCGTGGCCGTGGGGGTGAACGCCATTAGGCGCAGGGCGATCAAGGAGAACCTCTCGATGATCATCGAGGGCGTGCACCTGATCCCCGAGGGCGCTCAGTCCACGCGGGAGGACAAGGTAATCGAGATCGAGGTGATGATCTGCACCAGCGATGAGGCCATGCACCGGAACCGTTTCATCGAGCGCGGCCGCCAGGCCACCGAGCGCTCCTGCAAAAAGTATCTGGACAATTTTGAAAGCATCCGCAGCATCCAGTCCGCCCTGGTGGAAAAAGCGAGCCAGAAAGGCGTCTTCATCGTCGAGAACATCGATTTCGATGAATCGGCGCACAGGATTATCCAGTACCTCACCCGCCGCATGGGCGAGCTGGTGGACCTGGACCTTTCCGCCTACGAGTACGAGGAGGAGGCGACGAGTCTATGAAAGCACCCGGCCGCAACGGCAAGATACCGCGCTTTTCCGGCCCATCCGCCCTGATAATCATGGACGGAGCGGGAGTGCGCGAGGAGGAGGCCTACAACTGCGTCGCCCTGGCCCGCACTCCGTTCCTCGAGTGCCTTCGTGGCGGAAAGTGCGCCGGGGCCGGTGACGCTGCGTTCGGCGATATCTCCGGGATCACCAGCAGAACCGAGCTGATAGCGGTGGGGCCGCCGGTGGGGATGCCGGAGGGGGCCAAAGGCTCGACCGCGGTGGGTCACGAGGTCCTGAGCGGAGTGGATTACATCCACCCGATGTTCCAGATAAGCTGCGCCATCCATGACGGGGTGATGGACAACCCGGTGGTGGATGAGGCGATCGACTACGCCGTGACGCACAAAAGCGCCCTGCACCTGATGGGGCTGGTCTCCAACAACCAGGAGCACAGCCATATCCTGCACCTTTACGCTATCCTGCGGCGCGCGGTGCAGCGCGGCTGCATGAAAATACGCATACATTACTTCTCGGACGGCCGCGGCACACCGCCCTACAGCGCCCCGCGCTTCCTGGAAGACCTTCGCGCCCAGGCCCGCGAGATTATCGGCGGCAGGGCCGTGGATTTCAAGGTGGCCACTATCGGCGGGCGCGATATAACGATGAACCGCAACGCCGAGACCTGGTACAAGACCGAAAGCACGTTCCGGGCCATTATCGAGGGGATCGGGCCGCGCGTGGCCGAGCCGGAGGAAGCGCTCAAGAAGAACTACGACAAGGGCCTCACCGACCAGTATGTCACACCCAGCGTGATCGGCGACTATGAGGGCGTGGACAACCATGACGCTCTTCTGCACTGGAATTTCCGCAAGGACCGCGGCGAGTTCCTGATGCGCATGCTGTTGGAGCCGGTGACCGACCTGACCGAGCGCCTGCGCGCCTCCGGGGACGAAACCTACAAAGAACTTACGCGCTTCGAGCGCTGGAAAAACCGCCCGCAGCTTTTCTACGACACCCTGTACATCGCGGGCCTGGTCGAGTACTACCGCGGGATGACCAGTCCGGTGGCGTTCCGCGAGCCGATCCAGGATATCAGCCTGGGCAGGGTGCTCTCGAATTACGGCTACAGGCAGTGGCGGGTGAGCGGGGTGGACAAGGCCAAGGCCGTGCTGCTTCTCTCGGGCAACAAGGTGGGCGTGCCCCTACCGGGAGAGGAGCGCCTGACAATCTCCCTGCCGGATGACCTGCGCGACTATATCAAGGGCTACGACCAGTTCAAGGGCGAGGCGGGCTACCGTTTCGAGCCTTACGCGCGTTTCCCGAAGATAGAGATCGAGGAGCTTACGGACAGGCTGGTGCAGATCATCGAGCAGGGTGATGAAAAGACCGTGGTGCTGGCCAACCTCTGCAACCCGGACATGGTGGGCCACACGGGCGATGTCAGCGCGGGGATACAGGCGATGATGGCGGTGGACAAGTCGCTGGAGCGCATCGTGACCGCCATACTGCGCAAGGGCGGGTTCGCGCTTATCACCGCGGACCACGGCAATATCGAGCAGATGATCACCGAGGACGGCGAGCCGAACACGTTCCACACCTCGAACAAGGTTCCACTGTTCATAGTTGGCCCGCCCAGTCTTGATCTGCGGGGGGACGGCACCCTGAAGGACGTGGCCCCGACTTTCCTGCGCATCCTCCTGGGCGAGGAAAAGCCGGAGGTCAGGAAAGGGATGAAAGGGCGGCTGCTGTTTGAGGAGGGGTGAGAATATGTTCTGGCCGTAAAGACAAATGACCAATAGAATGAAACACCGGCGGGTGAGACAGGTCTCGCCCTATTACAGGGCCTTTTTGGGGTTTGGGTGAATCCTATGCATTGCATACCGCTCCACCGTCTTTATCCCTGAAATCCGTCCTATACTCGTGGCATCCGTGATTCATGCACCCCTTCTTTTCCCGGATTTTTGTGTAGCGGCACGGCATGCCGTGCCCGTGAAACACCTCGGCGGCTCAAGCCGCCGCTAATCTTGATAAAAGCCTTTCGGACACGGTGCACCGTGTCCCTACATCAAAACCATGCTGCTGTTTTGCTTTTCTTTATCCGTGTAATCCGTCTTACATCCGTGGCATCCGTGATTCACATACCACACCGCACTCCAGAGCGGCCGGCGCAGGGGCACGGCATGCCGTGCCCGAAAGGCTTTGCCTTCGGGCGAGACAGGTCTCGCCCCTACGACAGGGCCATTGTTCGATACGGTTAAATCAAATGCATTGAAAACCTCCCCGCTTTTATCCGTGCAATCCGTCTTTTTATCCGTGGCATCCGTGATTCACATGCCATACCGCACTCCAGAGAGGCCGGAGTGGGGGCACGGCGTGCCGTGCCCGAAAGGCTTTGCCTTCGGGCGAGACAGGTCTCGCCCCTACGACAGGGCCATTGTTCGATACGGTTAAATCAAATGCATTGAAAACCGCCACCCCTCCTTTATCCGCGTAACCCACCTTTCATCCGTGGCATCCGTGATTCAAAAAGCCGTGCTCCCGCACTCCAGTACAATACTATGATAACAAAAAGGCCGCCCCCGGAGGCTCCGGGAGCGGCCTTTGCGCTTCTCACATGTCAATTTGCCAAAAACTCACCAGCAGCCCTTGATCACCTTGCCTGTGGCAGCGCTCTCGTAGGCCGCGGTCACTATCTCCACCGCCGCGAGTCCGTCCTCGCCGGTCACGCCGAACATCGGCTGCTTGCCCTCGAGCACGCAATCCACGAAATACCTGAGCTGGTCCACGTAGCCCAGGTTGGCGAACTCATCCACCGCCGGCCAGGTCCAGTGCTTGGTGGTGTCGGTCTTCTCGATGGCGTAGTCGAAGCCCGGACGGCTGTAGGCCTGGATCGGGCTGGAGAAGGTCAGGTCGATATTCAGACGGCCTTCCTCGCCGTAGATCTCCACCTTGTCGTCCATTCCGCCCACGGTGATATAGTTGCCCTCGCAGAACGCATAGCGGCCGGACTCGAACTTGAGCATACAGGAGCCCCAGTCCTCGCCGGTGTAGGTCTTGTGGTAGAAATTCTGCTCGCCGCCGCCGGTGATGAAACCGGTGACCTCGGTCACTTTCTCGCCGAACAGGAAGCGCACGAAACCTATCGGGTGGATCGCCAGGTGCATCAGCGAGCCGCCGCCGCAGAACTTTTTCTGCTGGGCGAACGGGCTGTGGCTGCCGTTGTGGACTTCCTTGGCCTTGACCCACAGCATCCGGCCGATAGCCCCCTGGTTGATCAGGTTCATCGCCTTGAGCAGGGCCGGGGCGAAACACCAGTCCTCATCGTAGGTGAGAATGACACCCTGTTTCTTGCAGAACGCCACCATCTCGCGGGCATCCTCGACAGTCGTGGCCAAGGGCTTCTCGCAGAACACGTGCTTGCCGTTGGCCGCGGCCTCCATCACCACGTCATGGTGAAGGAAATTGGGCACGCAGACATCGATGATGTCGATATCCTTGCGTTTGCAGAGATCCTTGTAGTCGGTCATCGTCTCCTTGATGCCCCACTTCTTGGCGTAAGGCTCCAGGTTGTCGATGGCCGCCACGGCCACGATCTCGGCCTTGGGGTTGCGCGAATAAGCGTCAGCGTGGAAATCCGCCGCGAACTTGCTGCCGACAATACCGATACGGGCTGTCTTCATCTGTGATGCTCCTTTCGTGCGATACTGAAATCATCCTTCCGCCGGGACATACCGGCAGCGGATTTCCAGTGCTGTGATAGAGTGTGCCGGAATTCAATACTGTACAACAGGGAAAACAAACCTGAAAAACACAGGGGCACGGCGCACCGTGCCCCTACGCAACCAACAAGAAACAAAGCTGTTGCGAACTGCACCCGATTAGCGGCCGATGGTTGGCGCACTGCCAGAACGTTTCTGGAATATAATACCTCAAGGCCGCTCTGACCACCCTAATTTTACTGCCGGTTATTTCTTCCAGCCGCCGTTCTGAACATAATGCGTGTACTCGTGCCCGCCGCCCACGATCATGGTGTTGGCCTTGGAATTCTGGTACAGCCATCCCGGCTGACGGCCGTACTGGCGGTCCATGGAGATGAAAGCGTCGCGCGCGGCGTTCAGGCAGCGTTTTTTCAGCTCCGGGTCGCTGGTGAACTTGTGGCCGTACATCACCACGTCCGTTATGCGGTAGGTCCAGGGTTCATAACCCCGTCCGCCGCCTCCTTTTGCGGGCGACCAGACAGTGTGAAAACCGGTCTCGGGTCCGGAAGCCAGATAGCGGCTGACAAAGTCGGCGTAGCCGGTCACGTAGCGGCGGCCCTTTTCGTATGCCGCGCCGGTCTTTTCCTCCATCACCTCGGTATAGCGGGCCGCGGCGTTGATACAGATCGCGGCGGTCCAGAATCCGTCCACCCGCTTGTCAGGATTGGCCTTGCGGCCATCCTCGCTGCAATACCACTGCTTTTCCGGGGCAGTGTTTTCGATTATCTTCTCGGCTGCCAAGCGGTAACGCTCATCCCAGGTGAGAAGGTAAGCGTCGGTCAGAACCTGGAGGTTGTGCCCCGCGTCCCGGTTTGTCTCTGAAATCTGCGGGAAATGGTCGGTGCTGATCTTCCATTCAACCAGGTCGGCGATTTCGATAGCCGATTCCAGCACCCGGCGGTCTCCGGTGAGGTAGAAATAGGCCATCTGGCCCCTGTTGTTGAAATGCCCGCTCTCGGGGTTGGAACCCTCGCCCCAGGGCCAGCGCAGGCTGCCGAACCAGGCGAGCCTCGGTCCGCCGCGATGCGTGACCGTGGCCGCCTCCACTCCATGCTGGGTGTGGGTGAACTTGCCGCCGTCGTAAACCCCGCCCCGGAACCCGCTGCCCTTTACATGGTAGAGGTCGATGTCGCTTTCATGGCGCAGGGCCGGCTCGGCCCAATCCCACCAGCGGCGGCTGATCTCCCTGTCCAGCCCGGTTGTGCGCAGGCTCTGGACTATCATCCCGTAGCCGTGGTCGTATTCGTGGTTATAGTGACTCAGTGCAATTCTTCCATTGTTGGGCCCGCGGGTCTGGTCGCGCTCGTTCTTGGCCCAGGTGTCGCCGAAATTGCGCCATCCGTACTCGTCGATATCCTCCACATCCGTGCTGAGGTTTTCACCCTCTTTCATCACCGCGCCATGGTTAAGGCGTTCGAACGTGTCGAACCTCTTCGGGTCGTACAGGGCGACATCGTCGAAAAACCCGCTGTCGAGGTAGAATGCAGCCGGAGCGCGGAACACGAGCGGATGGTGGAAAGCGCCCATGACCGTGGCCACCCGGTTTTCCTCCCTTGAGCTTCCCTGCGGCCCGGTGTGGAAGAAAAAGGCGATTTCATGGGTCTTTATCTCGCCGCCCTGCAGTTCGTGATTGTCCGGGAACTCATCCGGCCAGAGCGCCACCCGCATGGCGCCGTCCGCGCTGGTGGACAAGCACTTGGGGAAATTCTGCCAGAAATGACGGACCGCCACGGCCAGGCCGAACCGGCGGTCATTGGCCTGGAGCCAGGCATCCGGACGGTTGCGGGTGTAGGCCTCCACCCCGTCGAGGTAATACTTCGCTCCTCTGAACTTCAGCGGCATCTTGCCCAGAAGATTCACATGGTTGCGGCTGAACCAATGTTCCCCGCCCGAGGACTCCTGATACACGCCGCCATTTTCTGTCACGGTCATGCGGTCGAGCACATCGCCTTGCCCGTCCCCGGCGCTCAGCTCCTGAGGGCCGAAAAAGGCCAGACGGGTATTCAGGGACATGTCGCGGAAGAAAAAGCTCCCCGTGCGCCCTAACACCCAGTGGCTCGGGTCGCCATCGCGATCCTTGCCCGGAACGCTCGGATTGTGGTTCTCAAGAGTGAAAAACACCCGCACCAGGCCGCTGCCCGCGTGGAACTGAAGACGGGCCGTGTAGTCAACGTAAGAGGCCCCGCGCATATAGCTCTCGTACTCATTCAGCGAGCCTTTGACCATCACCACCGCGCGCAGCGGTCCGCTTTCCTCGACCGCCAGGCTGTCGATCCTGCCCCAGCGGCTGGCCATTTTACGCCCCAGGGCATCCACGGCCGATATTCCCACCGCCCGCTCGGGCGTGGTGACCATCTCGCTGTCGGCATACACGCCATCGCGGTTGTGGTCCAGCCAGACCCGCCCGAACAGGTCGAAATACTCCCGGTCAAGCTCGGTTTTCAGCACGCCGGTTTCGACCACGATCTGCCCCGCCTCCTCGCGCACCGAAACAGCGGGGGCCTTATCCGGCTTAGCAGCCCTGCCGGTCAGGGTGTAGCGCGTCTCGGCGTTCGGGGCGCAGTCCGCGCTGAACGTGACCAGCAGCCATTTGATCGAGCCGTCCGGCCAGGTGGATAGAACGGCGCCCTGCGACTGGACAGCTTTCCCGGCGGCATCCACCACACCCAGCGCCTCTGCGCTCCTGAACTGTCCGCGCGGCAGCGGCAGGCCGGTGCTCACCACCTCGGAGCGGCGCGCCAGGCCCTGCCATTCGCGGGCGGTGAGCTGGACCTCAAAGGCCGCAAGGTCCCGAGCGACTAACGCCGAAAGACAGAAAAACAGAACTAAAGGGCCGTATCTCGCAGGTTTCATCGAGTCCTCACAGATGATTTGAGAGTGAAAAACCATGGCATGAAATCGAACAGTATGGTCAAAAAGGCTGGCTGAAAACTGAAGGAAATATTATTACAGTGTGGAAATTTGGCAACCCTGTTTAAAAAAAACCGGCGGCCCTGGATCGAGCGCCGCCGGTTTTACAGTTATATGAGCAGGCAAACCTTCAGACACCCAGGAGCTTTCGCGCCGTGTCCGTCACGTTGGCCGCTGTGAACCCGTATTTCTGCGCCAGTTTCTGCCAGGGGCCGGACTCGCCGAAACCCTGCATCGCGATAACCACGCCCTCCGGCCCGGCATAGCGCTCCCAGCCCAGGCCGATCCCGGCCTCCACCACCACCCGCTTTTTCAGCGCCTTCGGCAGCACCTGTTCGCGGTAGGTCTCGCTCTGTGCCTCGAACAGCTCCCAGCTCGGCAGGCTGACCACCCGCACCCGGCGGCCCTCGGCCGCCAGGGCGGCCTGGGCCTCCAGCGCAAGCTGCACCTCGCTGCCCGTGGCGATTATAATCAGCTCCGGCGCGCCGCCCGCGGCCTCGCTTATCACGTAGCCGCCCTTTTTCAGGTTCTCGGCCGGGGCGTATTTTGCGCGGTCGATCACCGGGAGGTTATGGCGGCTGAGGAGCATGGCGGTCGGATGGTCCGTGCTGGCTGCGGCGACCTCCCAGGCCACGGCGCTCTCGGTGGCGTCGGCGGGACGGATCACGGTCAGGCCGGGGATCAGGCGCAGGGCCATGGTCTGTTCGACCGGCTGGTGCGTTGGGCCGTCCTCGCCCACGAAAATGCTGTCATGGGTGAACACGTAGATCACCGGCCAGCCGCTCACCGCGGCCAGACGGATCGACGGGCGCAGGAAATCCGAGAACACGAAGAACGTGCTGCCGAAAGGCTTCAGACCGCCATAGGCCGCCATGCCGTTGAGGATGCCCCCCATGGCGTGCTCGCGCACCCCGAAATGTATGTTCCGGCCCTCGGCACAGGCGCGGCTGAAACTCGGCTCGCCCGAGATGCCGGTCCGGGTGGAGGGAGTCAGGTCGGCCGAGCCGCCGATCAGGTTCGGGTAGGCTTTGGCGATCACCTGCTCGGCCTTGCCCGCGCTGGCGCGGGTGGCGACCGGCTTGTCACCGGCCACGGCAGCCAGGAGCTGCGCGGCCAGATCGGCCGGAGGAGCGGGTTTGAGGAACTTCTCCAGCAGGGCGGCCTTTTCGGGCTGCGCGGCGCGGTATTTTTCCATCATCTTGAGCCATCCGGCGCGCTCGGCAGCGCCCTTATCTGCCTGGGCCTTGAAAAGCCCGTACACTTCCGACGGGACATGAAAGTCCGGCTTGCCGTCCCAGCCGAGTTTCTTTTTCAGCGCGGCCAGTTCGGCGGCCCCAATCGGCGCGCCGTGTATTTCGGAGTCACCCTCGCGGGTGGGCAGCCCGGCCCCGATTTTCGTGTTGCACTGGATGATCGAGGGGCGGTCTTTCACGGCGCGGGCTTTTTCGATAGCCGCGGCCACGGCCTCGCGGTCATCACCTTTCACTTCCTGGGTGTGCCAACCATAGGCCTCGAAGCGTTTCAGCACGTTCTCAGTGTCGAACGCCAGGGCGGTGTCGCCCTCGATAGATATATGGTTGCTGTCGTAGAGGTAGACAATCTCGCCCAGGCCCAGGTGCCCGGCCAGCGAGGCGGCCTCGGCGGTCTGGCCCTCCATCAGGTCGCCGTCGCTCACAATCGCGTAGATCGTGTTCGAGTAGACCGGGAAACCCTCGGCGTTGAATTTCGCGGCCATGAACCGCCGCGCCACAGCCATGCCGATCCCGTTGGTGAAACCCTGGCCCAGCGGCCCGGTGGTGGTCTCGACTCCCAGCGGGTGACGGTACTCCGGGTGTCCGGGTGTGCGGCTGCCAAGCTGACGGAAATTTTTCAGGTCGTCGATTGTCAGGCTGTAACCGGCCAGGTGCAGAAGGCTGTAGATCAGCATGGAGCCGTGCCCGGCCGAGAGGATGAACCGGTCGCGGTCGAGCCAGTCCGGATCAGCCGGGTCATGGCGCAGGAAACGTGTCCAGAGGGTCACGGCGACATCGGCCATGCCCATGGGCATACCCGGGTGCCCGGACTGGGCCTTTTCCACGGCCTCGCAGGCCAATATTTTTATGGTGTCGACAGCCAATTGTTCAATTTTCGCGCGCTCCATGCCCCGCCTCCGTTTTCGGATGTGCTATGTTCATTTTCGTTTGGTTTCGGATTATTGTCATTGCAGATTGAAATATATTTTTACAGGGGATGACAGTCAATGGATTTGGGGCAAAACGGACAGGGTACGAATAATAAAAAGCAGGGCACGGCGCGCCGTGCCCCAACATTTAAGACTTTTTGGACAGCCCCTGCCCTTGCCCAGAAGTCATGGAAACAGCACGGCTCGCCGCAACATTGAATAACCCGTCACTTCTATTTATAGCCCCTGGCACGGGCCTCTTCCAGGATCGCCGCAGTGGCGCTCAACCCTACCCGGCTCACCCCCAGTTCCAGGACCCGCAGCAGCCCATCCAGGCTGCGCACTCCCCCGGCAGCCTTGATATGTACTCCGGCCGGGCAATGGGCGCGCATCAGCGCCAGGTCGTGCTCGGTCGCCCCCTCGTACCAGTACAGGCCGGAGGGATGCTTCTTGAACCCATAACCGGTGGATGTTTTCACATAATCCGTCCCAGCGGCGCTGCACAACTCGCAGAGTTTTATTTTCAGTTTATCATCCGGCAAAAAGTCGTTCTCGAAGATCAGCTTGAGGATCGCCCCGCCTGAGTGCGCCGCCTCGTTCAGGGCGCGGATTTCCTCATCCACATACCGCCAGTCGCCGCCCAGCACCTTGCCGGCGTTTAGCACGGCGTCCAGTTCCACTGCCCCATCCGCCATGGCGCCCTTCGCCTCGGCCACCTTGATGTCGATACGGCTGTTCCCGTGCGGGAAACCCACCACCGCGCCAACCGCAGTCTCCGACCCGGCCAGGATGTCACGCGCCATGGTCACGGCGTAAGGTTTTATACTCACAGCAACAATAGAGTTGTCGCGGGCAAACTCGCAGCCGCGGCGCAGTTCCTCATCAGTCAGGGTGGGATGCAGTAGCGAGTGATCTATCACTCGGGCGATTTCTCTGATGGATCCGGGCATGGATTGCTCTCCAGGTTTATAAGTGACATTCCAGTTTATGTCAGGCATACGCCGGACAGCGCTCAAACGTAATCTTTTCCGTTCAGGCTGCGCACGACCGACCCGAGCCAGGCCTCCAATTCCGTACGCATTTTCAGAGTCCTGCCGGTCTCCTTCTTCAGACAGTCGGCGCTCTCCCGCGGGTCTGATTCGAGGTTGTACAGCTCGAACCTGGCCGTTCCGTTCTCATCCTGGATGCGGTGCAGTTTCCAGGGCCAGTCAAGCCAGGCGGCGTGTCCGGGGAAAGAGTTCTCCGGATACTGTTTGTCTATCGCTCCGGCGTCCAGCCTGAGGCGGGACATGTCGCCCAGCATGTCACCGGAACGCTGGGCCTGTTGCAGCTCGCGCATCCAGTTCTCGCTGTTCATGCTTATTCCGCCCTCGGCATGCTGCCAGAACCCCATGGGGCGGGGACGCGAAGTCATGGCGCCGTCGATCAGCCCGGTCAGGCTGACGCCATCCAGCGGCGGCTGACGGTCAAGGCTCACCCCGGCCAGTTCGAGCAGGGTCGGATACAAGTCGCAGGTGTTGCAGGGGACACCGGTTATCCGCGGAGAGCGGATACGCGACGGCCATTCCAGAAGGCCCGGCACGCGCAGCCCGCCCTCGTATATCTGAGCTTTATTGCCGCGCCCGCCGGTAACTCCCAGACCGGGCAGCCCGCCGTTGTCGCTCAGATACCAGAGCAGTGTGCTGTCCCGCAGGCCAAGCTCGCCGAGCGCGGTGCGCAGCCTGCCGAAAGCGCGGTCGATACCGCTGATCTCGCCGTAATAATCGCGCAGTTTTTCCGGCTGATCCATATACAAATTCCGGTCCGTCTCCGAGGCCCGGTGCGGGTCGTGCGGCGAGCCGAACCAGACCAGGGCCAGGAAAGGCCTTTCGCCTCCGGCATGACGGCGGATGAAATCGAGCGCGGCGTCAACGGTGATAGCAGAGCTTTCGCCGGGTACAGCCTCGGCTACGCCCTCCCGGCTGAGAAGCGGATCGTTGTCGAAAAAGTTCTCCGCCGAGAGCCACTCATCGAAACCGCTCGCTCCGGGATTGACCGGACTTCCCCGCCTAACCGAGCCGAGGTGCCACTTGCCGAAATGTCCGGTCACGTAACCCGCCGTGCGCAGGGCCTCGGCCAGGGTCACCTCCTGCGGGCGAAGGGTGCGGCCCCAGCTGAAACAGCCGTAGCGGTTGGGGTGACGGCCGGTGAGGATGCTGCCGCGCGTGGGCGAGCAGACCGGGGCAGCGGCGTAGAACCGGTCAAAGCGCAGACAGGAGGCCGCCATCTCATCCAGGTTCGGGGTTTTGAGCGCCGGGTGACCGTAATAGCCCATGTCGCCCCAGCCCTGGTCGTCCGCCAGGCAGATAACGATATTGGGAGGATCTTCCGCGGCAGACCACAGGCGCTCCGGCCGCCCGAGCGCGGAAAGACAGAGGCCCATGCCGGTGAGCCGGAAAAAATCTCGTCTCTGAACTGGCATATCGTTCTCCTGTTTCAGGCGGGAAAGAAAATCCTTCTTGCGGAATTGATTTTTATGGTTGGTCTCTGGGTATCTTAATCTTTGGGAGGCAACTATTCAAGCTTTACGACAACAGATTGTATAACACTTTCAAATCAGCCATAATTGCCGGTCCCGTGGGAAGATTGTCTCTGGCTCACTCCGGTCGAATATGGCCTTCCCCATGATACAAGCGGGCTGTCTTTACATATCCGGCGGTCCGCTTTATCTTTCATTATATTATTATCGACCCAGGCCAACGGATAAAGCCTCGTTCCTCTCTCTGGAGCGATTCATGATAGGCAAACAAGACTGGTTTCAGAGAAAAGACTTCGGCTCATGGGGCCTCGAAGCCGTGAGCTGGCAGGGCTGGGTGTATACTGTCGTGGCAATCGGAGTTTTCATCTTTATCGTTCACGCCCCGGACACCTGGTTTTTCCATCCTGGAGCGAGGACAACGGCCGCGGTGGTCTGGGCCCTTCTTTTTGTCGCCGATATTGTCCATATCTGGTTCAAGCTGAAAGGGAAAAGGGATTTATTCTGAACAAAACACCTTAGCAGGCTCAAAATCATGCTGATTTATCTTGCGTTTTTTGAAAAAGCCACTATATTTTGAGCCAGACATGGGGAAGCTTATGCCTCCCTTGTCTTGTTTATTGTTGGCTGCGGTCGTGACTGACAGCCCTGTCTAATCAATTTTTGCAGTAGGAGTGCTTTCGATGGCGAGGGGTAAAGTAAAGTGGTTCAATGAATCAAAGGGCTTCGGTTTTATCGCTCAGGACAACGGACCGGATGTCTTTGTTCATTATTCCGCCATCAACGCGAATGGCTTCAAAACCCTCTACGAGAACCAGGAAGTCGAGTTCGAAATCGTTGAGGGTCCCAAGGGGCTGCAGTCCGCTAATGTTACTCCCGTAAAGTAATACGGCAGACTGAATTCGAAGACAAAACCCCGGAGAGATAATCTCCGGGGTTTTGTTGTTTCATCCGCTCAGGCCTTTAAGTGCCTTTAACACCGCTGTTTCATCGCCCGTAACCCGGAACGGGTATGTCCGGCCGCAACTCGCGCAGGAGATATTGGCCCCGGCGCGCGAAACCGGCTTCCCGCACTCCGCGGTTAAGGTCGATCTCAGCCACCGCCAGCCCCGGCTTCTTTTTCTCCTGGCTCGCGATTACTTTTCCGCGCGGGTCAACGATATCTGTCGGCGTGTCGAAACCCGAGCTGACAATATAGACCTGGTTTTCCAAGGCCCGCGCCGCGGGCGGGAAATCGCTGCCCCAGTTCAGGCAGAACAGCACCTCCGCGCCCTGGACAGCCAGCGCGCGGGCCGGATCGGCGAACTGGATGTCATAGCAGACCAGGATGCCGATCCGCCCGAAATCGGTCTCGAACACCGGGTAGCTGTCTCCAGGCGTTACCCCGATATCGAGGTCCTCCAGCGGGAGGTGAACCTTGCGGTAGCGTCCCGCGACCTTTCCCTCGCGGTCAATCAGCACCGCCGTATTGTAGAGCGCGCCACGCTCGTTCTCCAGCAATCCGACAATTATATACATCTTATGCTTGCGGGCCAGTTCTCCCAGATACCGGGTTATCGGGCCGGGCACGGTTTCGGATTTCTGCAGCGCAGGCAGGCCTCCGCGCCCCGGCAGGGTGATTGTCTCGCCCAGCAGAAGAATATCGCAGCCCTGCTTTCCGGCCTCCTCGACAAGCGGCGCGTACTGTTCGGCCATACCGAGGTTGGTATCGGTCCCGGACGGCCTGAACTCGGCTGCCGCAAGGCGGACATTCCGCGCCGGAGGCTCGGATACCCGGCGAAGGCTGATCCGGTCCCAGAAGATTTCACCCTGCGGGCAATGACTCAGGCAAAGTTCCACTCGCACCGACACGGCTTTTTCCGGCGGGCGGTACGTGGCATGGACTCTCTTCCAGTCTCCCTCGCCGCCGGACTCAGGCACGTATTCCGGCATCGCCGCCCGTCCGCCCTGCGCATCCAGCCAGTACAGACGGGCCATGGCCTGCCGTTGTGTCCAGGGCACGCCCCGCACCGTGAACCAGGCCTCGAACTCGTACCAGCCCTGCGGATCGATCCCTTTAAGCTCTGTCTGCCAGCAACCGTTGGCCGCCGCCTGAGCCGCCCCGCGTATGCAGAGCGACCCCGGCCCGCCAAGACTCGGCAGGTCAGCTATGCTGAACTCGGGAGGAAAGGCCTCAAGACGGGCCGCGGTGGACCAACCCTCCGGCATTCCCCCGCTACCGGCCCGGAAAGAATCGGCGTTCAGAAGGACCCGGCTGTCACCGGCCGCGCCCAGACCGTTGCAGAAAAAAAGTAGCAGCGCGGCAGCCATCCGCAACGAGCCGAAACTCTTGTTAACACCTGCATGCGACCCAAATACTTCCGCCTTCATTGCGCCCCCTTTCAAAACATGTCGGTTGCACCTGCCGGACAATATGCTGATCGAGCCTAATTGTAAGCGCCTGCAAGCTCTCAAGGCAATACTTCTGGTCATATCCCGGCATTATTTCAGTCAAAAAACTTGTATCCCGGCCGGATTGATGTTAGGCTCGATACAGCCCGAACACTTCACACGCTTTGTCCTGTCCGTATCCTGCCTTTCAAGGAGGCCGCCCGTGCCTGTAAAACGTATGTCCCGGATTGTCACCATATCAACACTGATTCTGGCCGTCATTCTGTCTGTCTCCTGCGGAGCAGGTTCACGGCAGGGAAGAGATGCTTTCGATCTCAAATCCATCGCTTTCACCGGAGATGTCACATTTCTTCCCGGCAGCGACAACCCGATGGGTGAGGCCTGTCTGCGCATGACACCCTCCGGAGAGCTGAATCTGCCTCTCGATTCCTCCCTGGCGGTCTGGGATTCCAGCAAATATCTGGCGCTGGATGTGCTGCACCAGGCCGGGGTGAGCGGCGCCGTGATTATCCGCTTCTTCGAGCAGGCGGACAGCAATCCCTCGTTCACCGCCCTGTTAGGCGTGATGCCCGGCCTGCGCACCCGTCTGGTTTTCCCGCTTTCGGAGCTGGACGCCCACCGTGTGTTCCTGCCGCGCACTCCCGGACGGATGAAAGCCGTGATGTGGGGACGGCGCACCCGGCCGGAGCTTTTAAGCGCGGTGACTGTTTCGCTCGACAGCATGGTCCCGGGCCAGAACCTTTATCTCTGCCGGATCGGGCTGTCCGACTCCCTGCCGGAGTCGTATCCGGTGGACGGGGAGCCGGTGGTGGACAGTCTGGGACAATGGCATGCCCGTGACTGGCTGGGGAAAACCCCGGATTTCCAGAACCTGAAAAACAATCTCGAAACAGCTCTCGCCTCATCGGGCGGCAGCGCTTTTCCGGATGACTGGAGCCGGTTCGGCGGCTGGAAAAAGCTCCGTTTCAAGCCGAGCGGCTTCTTCCGTGTCGAAAAGACCGCCTCGCGCTGGTGGCTGGTCGATCCGGAGGGATGTGCGTTCTTCTCCACCGGAATAGATGGCGTCGGCCCGCTGCACGCCGGTTGCCCGGTGGACGGGATCGAAAAGCTGTTCATGTGGCTGCCGCCCAAAGAAGGAGAATTCGAACCGGGCTGGTCGCGCCAGTGGGACCAGTGGACCGCGGATTTCGGCGGGTTCAACCTGATCCGGGCGTTCGGCGGCGCCTGGAAAGAGAAATGGACCGCGATCAGCCGCTCCAGGATGATCGACTGGCGGTTCAACACGCTGGGCAACTGGTCGGATGAAGCGGCCACGCGTGATTTCGGGCTGCCGTATGTGATACCGCTGGGAGAATTCCCGAAAGCCGGGGCGCCGCTCTACCGCGATTTCCCGGACGTGTTCGACCCTGAGTATGAAAGGAACGCCCAGGCCTGGGCGGCGCAGCTCGAACCTTTCCGCGACGATCCTCTGCTGATCGGTTATTTCCTGGATAACGAGCCGCAATGGGCTTTCAGCCGTCAGCTCCCGGCCGTGGCCATGCTCGAGACCGGCATGCCCTCGGCCACGCGGACCGCTCTGACACTCTGGCTCAAGGAGCGCTACAAGGGGGATATCGGGGCGCTGAACACCGCCTGGGGACAGTCTTTCAGCTCGTTCGAGGCGCTCGGGCAGGGATCGCTGCGCCGCCCCGAGGAATTCTCGGCTCAGTCGCGGGACGATCTGACCGCCTTTTCCGAGCTGATGGTCCAGCGCTGCTTGGAGCCGCCTTACAGAGAAGCGCGGCGGGCCGATCCCAACCACCTGAACCTGGGTATACGCTGGGCCGGTCTGGGCAGCGGTTTCCTGGCCCTGGCCGGGCAGTACTGCGATGTGTTCACGGTCAACATGTACAGCATGCTCCCGGATACGGCGGCACTGCGCGTTATAGCCGAGCAGTCGGGCCGCCCGGTGCTTATCGGGGAATACCACTTCGGGGCCACGGACCGCGGGTTGCCCTCTACAGGATTGCGCGGAGTGACAGACCAGACCCAGCGCGGAGTGGCTTACCGGGCCTACGTGGAAACAGCGGCTTCCATGCCTTGGATGGTCGGGACGCACTATTTCATCTGGAACGATCAGCCCGTGTTCGGGCGGTTCGACGGTGAGAACTACAACATAGGCGTGGTGGATGTCTGCAACACGCCCTACCGGGAATTCGTGGACGCGGCCCGTATGACGCACGAACGGATTTACGGCGTCGCCTCGGGCCAGCTCGAGCCGACCGCGGAGCTGGCGGCGGAAGTCCCCAGAATAGGATTTTAGACCCTGGAAACGATCAGGGACCGCGGAATCACTGTCGCGGTCCCTGACTTTCCAATTAACGTCAACAGCAACTTTTGGCCGAAACGCCGTCAAACAGTTCACCGTAAGCTTTACATCGCGATCCCGCCTATAATTCCCAACCCTTGCGGTATGTCCTGGAAAGAAGGCTGTTCGCTTCCGGCACGTTCGTTACTTTCATGTTGGCGGAATCCCATTCCAGCCGCCGGCCTGTTCGAAGGGCCACGGCCCCGAGGCAGACCATCTCGGTCAGCGCCGAGGCATTCTCGAACCGTCCGGGCGAGGGTTCACCGCCGCGCATGGCGCGAATCCAGTGATCCACGCCACTGATTTTCCCGGAATCGGCGGGGCTTTCAACCTTGATCTCGCTCATCCTTGAGGACGGGACCAAACGCGGCTTGTTGCCCAGGAAATCCCCCAGGATGCAGCCTTTGTCACCGACAAACAGCATACCGCTTTTCGGCATCTCCTCGTTGCCGGCCAGCAGTTCATCCGGGGTGTGCGGCCGGATGCCGCCATCGTACCAGTACAGATCCAGCGCAGGCCGCCCGCCGCGCGGCGCGAAGCGGAAACGCATGGTGGAAGCGTTGGGGAACGCAACGTCGTTCTTTTTCACCCCGCTGACATGATCGTTTATCTCACAGGTGAAGCTTGGCGCAGCCTCAACGCTGACCGGAGCCTCCAGGCCGAATTCCCGGAATACGGGCCAGAGGCTGTAGTGGCCCATGTCGCCCAGGATGCCGCAGCCGAACTCATACCAGCCGCGGAAAACGGCGTGGGTGTAATTCGGGTGGTAAGGCCTCTCCAGCGAGGGACCGAGCCAGAGGTCCCAGTCGAAACCGGCGGGCACGGGAGGTGTATCTGTCGGCGCGCTGGTCCACTGCGGCCAGATCGGTTTGTCGATCCAGTTGTGCACCTGGCGCAGAGTCCCGATAACCCCGGAGTCGATCCAGGACCGGGCCAGAGCCACTCCCTCGCCGCTGTTCCAGGCCAGAAGATGGGTGGCGGATTTGCTTTCCGCGGCAGTGCGGATGGTAAGACGGGCTTCCTGAACTAAATTTGAAATCGGCTTGTGCGTGGCCGCGTGCAGGCCTTTTTTCATGGCCGCGATTGCAATGGTGGCGTGAAGGTGGTCCGGGGTCATGATTTTCACCGCATCCAGCCCCTTCTCTTTCTCCAGCAGCTCGCGGAAATCCGCGTAGACCGCGCAGCCCTTGTAATTGCCTGAGGGTTTGTTCCCGGAGTAATAAGCCTCAACAACTTCCCGGCCAGCTTCGCGCCCGGCCCGGATGCCCTGTTCTCCGCCCCAGCCGGGACGCTTCAGGAACCTGCGTATCTGATCGCGCAGGCCATGGCGCGACCAGTCCACGTAATCGGTGCTGTCCCGGTTGGGATCGCAGACAGCGACCACCTGGATATCCGGGCTTTCCAGCAGCGGCGGAAGCTCCCGCAAGCCTTGTGTGCCCATCCCTATGTAAGCCAGGTTAATCCGGTTTCCCGGAGTCACCCGTCCCGGACGGCCCAGGACTGTCGATGGGACGATACTGAACGCCAAACCGGCCCCGGCGGCCGTACCCAGGAATTTACGACGGTTTATCCGGTTGTTTTTTCTCATCTTTTCCTCCAGGGCAGGTGCTGTTTACATGTCGAAAAACAGGTTGCATATCTTTTCTGTCTCTTATCATCCGTATGGACCGTACAGAAGCCAGTCCGAACCATGCAAGCGGATAATGCGGGATGACAACGGGATTATATCCCTGAATCTTCAAGGATTCAAATATATTTTCGCGCAATAAACGGTCAATGGCGGGGAGACACCGTCCGTGTCAATGGGGGTGGGGGAAAATACTTAAACCGGGCCTCCTGCTTAATGGTGACGGATGATAATGCTAAAAAAAAGGCAGGAGTTATCCACTCAGGACGCGAAAGGCAAAAGGAACTTCTTTATATTTTATATCTTAGACTCAAAGATGTCCGGGGAAAATCCTGGTGATTCCGGGGTTTGACACATATTGTAACAGCTTTATCTGCTTTCGTTTCGGCGAAAGCAGCAAAGCCAGCGGGGCCGCGCAACTCGTCCGGGCCACGCCTGTTTTTCCGGCTTAAGTGTGTACGGAGTTTTGATTCCGCTCCTTTATCATCGGGCGGCGCTGACGCGCAATGCCGCCGGCCTGTTGAGCTTCAACAGGCCTTGGCGTTAACAGTTCTT
>CAYYNT010000075.1:0-20057 GCA_964473155.1 uncultured Gemmatimonadales bacterium
GTGTCGCTTGATTCCTAACACAGTCGCTACATTTAAGACTTTTGGGACAGCCCCTACTGCTATTCAGGCGCTTCGCGCATTGTTTCCCTTGTCATTACGTACTGTAATCCCGCCCCACCGTCTTTTCCACGATCCGGCGCAGCTTCTCCCAGTGCGAACCGCGCCAGTAGACCCGTCCGCAAGTGTCACAGCGCTGGAACTTATCGTAGTACAACCGTGTGTCCGGCTCCAGCCCCGCCGCAACATCCTCTTTCGCCGCCTCGCACAGAACTCCGTTGCAGACCAGACAGCGGGTGAACGCCCGGACCCTTGTCCGAAGGCTGAAACGCTCCAGAACCTCGAACAACTGTTCCTCGCCGCGCCGGGAGCGCAGCCAGTATCCCCAGGCCAGCGCTCCGTACTTGAGCAGTCCGATATCCCTGGTCAGCACAATCCGGGATTCGCCCACTGCCAGACGCACTATTTCCTGATCCGCGTACCGTTTATCATACAGGCAGTCGAAACCCAGCAGGCGCAGCAGCCGCGCCAGGCGTCCCAGGTGCACATCCATCACGAAACGGCACGGATCAGGCAGCGGCGGGCGAAGGCAGGGGAAACGGTCCGGATCGAGGGCTGAGCTGTCCGGGAACACCTCCACCCGGTCGTTGTCCGCCAGGCGGCGGGTGAAGTCCGATGGCTCTCCGTTGATCGTGAGCGCCCCAACCTCGATATGCGGCAAGCCCTGGGCCTCCAGGCTGTCCTTGACCGCGGGCGTCCCCTCGAAAGCATAATCGACTGGCCTTTCGCCTCCGGCCGCGGGAATGAAATCAGCCAGACGGCCGTGGAAGAGGAACAGCGCTCTGAATGGCTTTTCCCGCACCCGATCCTCCGGTTCAATACTTCGGAGCAAGCGGCTCCGGGAGGCTGTCCGATCTCGCAGGCTCCGCCAGACGGAGCGTCTCGGCCGCGCTGAATCGCACCTGCGGGACAGGGTCATCCAGCCGGGCGCGCAGGGCGCGGCGCAATTTCTCAGGACAGCGTGCGCCGGGTTCGCGGCGCAGAATCTCACCCACAGTCCAGACTGCCGCCAGACGGACCTGCACGGCGCGGCTCTCCAACAGGGGAGCAAGCGGTTTCCAGACTACGGATGGACGGCTGAAGCGGGACAGACAGCGGCAGGCCGAAATTTCCAGCGACGGGTCACCGGAGCGCAACAGCGAAAGCAGGTGCTTGTCGTCAACGGCTTGGCCCAATTCCTCGAACACGGGCAGAAGGGTCATAATCTCCTGCTTATTGCCTGCCTTTCGCAGACGCCCGATAATGGCCTTTCGGGCTGGCGCGCCCTGAAATAGCAGGGCGCGGCGCAGGATATCGTAATACGTGGCCCAAGGTGTTGAAAGACGCCCAATCAGTGAATCCGGGGGCCAGGTTGAAATCATTCGCACCAGGCTGTCCACATACGCGGGTTGCCCGTAATAGACTGACTCAGTGGCGGCGCTGTCCAGAAGCGCATCCAAACTCTGCGCCCGTAAATGCGCCCGCTGGCCGGCGGGCGAGATCAGCAGGATGACGGCCAGCGCAAGCCATTTATTCCTGGCTTTCAGCATCCGCTTCCTCCAGGTCCACCCGCGCCCCCCAGGTCCCCGTGCGCGATATAGTATTATCGACAGATTGTCCGGCCGAGGGATCCCGGCCCGCGCAATCGAACAGAAAACCCAGCCCAGCCAGTTCCTGCCAGCGGTAACCCGCGCCGCTATCCAGCTTGAGGCCGGTCTCGTAAAGGTCATTCCCCGCCATTTCCAGCAGCAGACCAACGCCTCCGGTCCCGCCCGCGCCGCGTGACATCCAGCCCGCGCTGTAGGCGTCATCCCCCTCATACTCAACCAGAAGGCCCAGGGCGCGATCCTCGCCCGCGCCCTGGCCCACGCCCCGAAGCAGGCGGTAACTGTCATCGCCCGTGGCATCGATCAGGCAGCCCGAGGCAAAGTGCAGACCCACACCCTGGGCATAACGGCCAGCCGTATAGCTGTCGTTCCCGTCGCGGTCAATCAGCAATCCCACACCACCCCAGTAACCGGCCCCCTGGGCAAAACAGTCCGCCTGACAGGCATCATTTCCGCTACGGTCGTACAGGCAGGCCAGCCCTCCTGCCGCGAACGGTCGCAGGCCCAGCGACGCGCCCTGGGCCCAGCTCCGGGTGGCCTCGGGATCGCGCCAGTCCGGAGTGCGCCCTCCTGCCCGGCGAAAATCATTGCCTCGCAGGTCGGCCAGCAGCGCCGTTCCCCGGCCCAGCAACGCCCCCTGTGCGATTATCCCGGCCGTGCAACTGTCATCTCCGGCCTCATCCAGCATAAGGCTCAAACCGGACAGTGCGGCCCCCTGCCCGGCGCATGCGGCGCTGTAGTGGTCGTTCCCGTTCCGGTCCAGCAGAACCGAGGCTCCGCAGGCGGCGAACCCCGGCCCGCAGACACCGCCCAGCCAGAGATCATCCCCGCCGCGGTCCTCCAGCCATACAGCCCCCATGAGAGCCGCGCCGCCGAAACTGTCCGCCGCGCTCCAGCAGTCGTTCCCGTCCAGGTCCAGCAGCAGGCTTACAGCCCCCGGCCTGGACTGTTCAAGCAGCAGGCTGTCCGAACCGCCAAAATCCACGAGAAGCAGCGGCGCTCCCTGGTAACGGTCATCACCCGGCCCTAACAGCACGACCTCGCCCAGATCAGTAGTCAGAATAAACGGTTCCCGTCCCTGCCAGGCATTGGCGGGGAGAGCACGCCAAAACGTACAGGCGGAATCAACCAGCACAAGCGCCCGCGCCATATCGCCCAGGTCGATACGGGAGGACAGATTCACGAAACGCTCAACAGGATAGTGCGGCCACTGGTCAGCTTCCAACGGAAAGCGCCGCACAAGGTCCTCCAGTTCTTTTCTTTCACCGGCGGACAGGCTGTCCAAAGCCGAATCCACCTGGCAGGCGGCACGCCAGAGCAGATCAATGGAATATCCAGTCTTCCGTCCTGGGAAAAGACGGTCAAGACTGTCCATCGCGGCCCTTATTGATTGCGGCGGCTCCAGACGGGTGCTTTCCACAAGTCCGGCGATCCCTGCCTCGCGGCGCATCCAGACCAGAAACTCCATTGCTGTCGAACAACTGTCCAACCCTTCCACAGCCTTTGTAAACACCCTTACTCCCTGTCCAAGGTTCAGGCGCGCCGCGTTTTTCAGGTTGGGAGATTTAACCAGGGACGAATCAGGGGAAAGAAAAGCCGGAAGGATTTGATCCGCCGTAAGACCCAGACGGTCCAGACAGATAGACAGGCAGCTACCGGCGCGATTCCCTTCAACGCCTCCCGGAGATGCCGAAAGAATTGCGGTCCATAAGGCTGCCAGAAGAAAGCAACCGAGTATGACCCTATTTTGCATTCAGAGTACCGAGGATTTTTTTTGACTGCTCGACAAGGAACGAATCCCTTGCGCTCGGATGGGCCGTTATTTCATCCAGGGCCGCGCGGGCGCGCGTGGTGTCGCCGGCCGCAAGGGCTACGCGGGCCTCATAGAACCGGACCTGCGGATAGTTCTCGTAATAATAATCGTAATTCAACAAGGGCTTGACAGTATCCACCACCGCCAGACACGAATCGAACATGCCACGTGTCTGGAATGCCTGGGCCAGATCCATGAGCGGGTCCACTCCTCCCACCTGACGCAACACACGGGAAGCCGTGCGCAAGCCCTCCTCATCGCCCACCCTGAGACCGGTGTAGCCCTCGATGAGAGAAAGCGCATCCGGCGTTTTCCAGGAATAAACCCGGTGGAATTGCTCGATCAGCGATCTGGCCTGGGTGTAATTGCCGTTGATATAGTAAAGCCTGGCAAGATGCTCATATGTCTCGGGAAAATTCGGATTGGCCTCGATCGTGCGCTCATACCAGACCCTCGCGGCCGTGGTGTCGCCGTCAAGCTGGCTGAACCAGCCCTGAGTGAAAAGTATCTCGTAATGCCCGGGCAGAAGGCGCGCGGCCTCCGCGTTGCGCTGGATGCTCAGGCCAAGGTTGGCGGCATGGCCCTTGAGCGCCTCGAAATACAGGTACTGGCCGCGCAGCATTCTCCACGACGCACCAAGCCCCAGACCGAGAAGGGCGATAAATGCAACGGCCAGAGCCAATTTCACCGGCCGGCTCATTTGCGGAAGTCTTATGACTGCCTCCCGCTGTCCCATCGCGGAGGAACAACCTGAGCACCCGGCCAGAGTCAAACCGGTTATGCTCCAGATGAAAACGCCGCTGGTCACGGTCTGTAAAGGGAAAGTCAGCAGGGCGTTAACCAGGCAGCCCATTAGGCCGGACACCGATCCCAGAACCAGGTAAAAACGCGGACCGCCCTGAAGGCCTTTCAGACACCCCCAGGCGGCCCAACCGAAAAGCAGCCAGAAAAGCAGGAACAGACCAAGCGCCGGAAGACCCAGTTCTATTGCCACCTGAAGGAACTCGTTGTGCGCCTGCACCGGCAGCAGCGACCAGCGCTTGACCGGCGGCTCGGTCAGAAGGTGGAACGCTTCCCAGTGCGCGGGGGTCTTATAGCGCGGGTACTCGATGGTGAACTGGCCGATTCCCTTGCCCAGGAAAGGATCATCCGCGACCATGCTTTTCCCGCTTTCGAGGAACACCACACGGGAATAGACATCTATATTGCTCGTACTGGACAGATTGGCGAAACGGGTTTTCCAGAGATTCACGCGCACGGATATCTCCTGCGCCGCCCGTTCGCTGAAAACCTTTCCGCTCGGCGTTAAGCGCAGGAAACCGTAGAACGAGCCAGCCGTGATTACAGCCAGCAGGACCAGAGCTTTCCATCGTCTGGCAAGCAGGCCCATGATTCTTGCGCGATGGAAAAGCAACAGCAGCGCCGTGAAAAGTGCAAACGCAAAGATCACTCCCAGAAGGCTCGACCGGTTCTGCGAGCGGAAAAAGCAGATCGCCTCAACGAGGAAAGTCAGGCCGGACAGCGCGGAAAAAAGTAGCGACCTGGCCCGCCGTTCGCGGAAAGCGGCCAGCTCGGAAAGAACTGCGCCCAGGCTGAGCGGAGCCGCCAGGACCAGGATGTGCATCAGGAAATTGGGATTGCCCTGGTTGGAGGTCAATTCGCGGTACAGGTCGACTACGTTGTTTTCGCTGTACTTGACGAAGAAATGGGGGTAGACTTTCAGACGCAGGGGCTTGATCCAGTCCAGCACAAGGCCCCAGAGCGCGATAAGGCCGGAGGCGAAAACGATAAAATAGACCGGACGCCGTATCTCGCGCCCGCGGTATAATCCCCAGGCCAGAACGCCGAACGAGGCGAGAGCAGTCACATGAATAAGGCGCTCTACGGCCAGGGCGGAGTTCAGACTCCAGAGAATGGAAAAAGCCGCAACGGTGAAAAGAGCGGCCAGCGGAAACGCTGCCAGTGGCAACCTGAGTTCCATCCTGCCTCGGGCAACAATTGACAAAGCGCCCAGGCAGAGAGCTAACATGGCCGCGCTCTGCGCCGCAACCAGCTTGGGAGTCTCGAAACCGTCGAAAAAATTATCCGGAAAAAACAGCGATGCCCCCAGGACAAGGCCTGTATAGAACATCAGGCGCGCCAGGAGTTCCAGCAAACGGGAAAGCGGCCAGCCCGCCGGTCCGGCGGATTGCTCATCATGCTTATTCCGGCCTGTTCTAACGCGTGTCATGATTCTTCTCCATCCTGTCCGAGTCGATTAACCGATGAACAGGATAAATATATACCGGCTGCGGGAACAGTCCAGCAAATCATGCCCTGGTGCAAGCGGAGAAAACAACGCGCTTGCGGCGGCCGTCACATTAAGCCATTATTATAAGGGAAACGGTTCTGATTCGCACAAGCGGGGAGAGAGATCATGAGATGCCTGCGGGGAGATGAGAGACGTCTGAGCGGCCGGGCCGTGCTGCTGCTGGACCTGAAAGAGCCGAAACGCTACGGCGAGGACCAGCCCGAGATGGGCCTTCTGGCCGTGTTCTGCGCGGTCAGCGAGATCGACATGCTGGAATTGATAGTCCACGTGATGCACATGCCGCGCGAGCATTCGCGTCTGATTTCCCGTTTCTATACGAAATATTTCCAGGAGCTTGAAAACATCAAGCGTTCGTTCCCCCAGCGGATCGCCAGGATTATCGACGAGGTGATCGAGCTGGAACAGGATGAGATGCCGGGCGCCGCGCTCGAATCTTTCCGCGAGATGTTCCGCCGCAACGCCGAGCCGCAGCTCGAATCCGGGCAGGCCGACACGGCGGGCGGCCTGCCGCAGCCTGAGTTCTACTCCACCATGATCCCCCTGCCCTCCAAGGATTTCATCCTGCCGCTGATCGAGGACGGCGAGGGGTTCGAGTTCGACGTGTTCGACATGGAGCGCCGCGAAAGCGCCGAGGTGGGCCACCTTCTGCTGGAGGCGCAGAGCCGCCTGTACGTAGCCGACTACATGGTGCAGAAAGAAAAGCAGCTTGACCTGTCGTACGAACAGGAGAAATACGTTTCGCCGTACAAGAATTACCGCGAAATGCCCAAGGAGGAGTTCAAGCGCCAGGTCACGGAGCTGAGCAGCGAGCTCATGTTCCGGATAGAGACCGGGGCCGACACCAGCCGCGTGTTCGCCGACCTGAAACAGATGACCACCGGCAGCTACCTTCTGCGCGAGGTGGTGAGCCTGTACAATGTCAGCACCATTGAGGACCCCAACCGCCTGAAGCTGATGGAGCTGTACTTCCGGAAGATTTTCACGCTGGTGGACGAGGATTACCTGGAGGCAAAGAAAATCAGTGACGAGATAGAAAAATTGAACGGGTGAAAGTTTGAAGGGGCGACCGGCCGGTCGCCCCTTCAATTAAGGCTTTGAGACATCCCATTTCTATACTATCTCAATAGCTCGCTTGGAAATTCCAGATGAGCTATTGTTTCTCCAACAGTTTCTCTATCTCATCCGCAACCTTTTCTCTTTTTTGTATCAGCAGTTCAGGTTCGCTGCTGAACACCCGCGTCCCGGCCACCAGTTCCTCCGGAATCGAGGCGTCGCCGCCTAACTTTTTGAGCAGGGCCAGGTATTCATAGTCCTCGAACCCGTCGCGCAGGCACTCCAGGCGGATCGAGGATAGCGGCTTGCCGTCCTTGTCCGGGTACAGAAGGTACCCGTCGCCGTTGTAATCCAGGAACGTGTTGGCGATCCAGCCGCCGCGCAAGCCCGGAGAGCCGGTGTTGCCCTTCCAGTGGTTCGGGCACCAGTACTCGAACCCGCTTACACCTGTTTTCCAGAGTATCCAGCCGATAATGCGCCGGTCGATCGAGGGATATTCCAGGTAGTTGTTCGGGTGCTCGACCGGCCAGCAGCAGATCGCCTGCCAGGCCTCGTCCCCTTCAGCCACACGCTCCTTGACTCCGGTGGAATCGTACTGCTGGATGTAAACGTCCCACGTGTCGGCATACCCGGCCATCGCCCGCACGCCCTCCGGGATGTTGAGGCACTGGATCACCTTGAGCTCCGGACTGATCTCCTTGACCAGCTTGTACATCCGTTTGGCCAGGGGCCAGTGCGGACGGTCCACCTCATCGTAGTTGTACACGTACGCCGTGCCGTCTGCCAACCAGCCCCGCGGCCCGAAACGCTCCACGTAGCCGCGCAGGCGCGCGCTCAGCGAGTCGGTGTAGCCGGGTGTGTAGTCCTTCTCTTTCGTCTCTTTCAGCGAGCGGATATTTTCGAGGATGAAACAGTTCATGCCGCGGTCCAGGCAGTGCTGAAGGGTCTCGTCTGTCATGTCGAGACGCCCGCCCGGCCCCAGGCGGTGATCGAGCAGGATGTCGTAGTAGGACAACAGCGTCTCGCGCTCCTTTGTCAGGGCTTCGAGGTCCTTCGCCTTGTCCACTTCGAACGCGGAGATCTGGTTACCAGGCTTGACCCAGGTGAGAGTCTTGAGGCTGCTCTTTTTCGGAATGTCAAAGCCCCGGACACGCACTGTAACCGGAAGCACGCGGCTGCCGCCCCCGGCGCAGGTAACCTCGATCTCCCCGCGATAGAGGCCTTTGGGCGTACCCTCCGGCACGTGCACGGTCACCCAGACAGGCTGCGCCTGGCCTGAATCCACCGGGAACGATTCCATATTCAGCAGGGGATCGGGCCACCAGCCCAGGCTGCTCGGGTACTGCTTGCTTATTACCGTGGTTTCGACATACCCCACCGGGTTCAGAGTTATCCTGTCCGCCGGGATCAAGCCCGACGGGCCGCTCAGGTCCGAAACCTCGCAGCGCACCGAATCGAGCGCCCTTGTCACCTCGTGCACCACGAGCTGGAATGACTCGTATTCCCCTCCGGCGGCGGAGATAAAGGCGCTGTCGGCAGCCCCTTCCAGCGGCTTGTCAAACGGTGCGCGCTCCAGACTGGATATTGCGCTCACCCGGAACGATGGAGCATTAGCACTGCAAGAAAGGCTGATCAAGATTGAAAGAAGAAAAAAGACAGGGGTTGGTCTATTCATTCTCTCTAAGTTCCATATGTTAAAGGGTCAATCGGGTCGATTGCGGGCTTGTCAATAATGCTTATTCAATAAAACCTTGTGCTCTATGCTCTCCCGCCCATTCCCGCATGCAGCCGATCAATTCGCAGATTTCCAGTTTTTCTATATCAGAGGGTGAAAAACCTCTCGCCGTCAACCGCTCGAAATTGTCCGTGTTGAATTCTTCAAATGCAGCATCTATCAGCGCCTGTCCCGGAGCGCGCAAACCAGCCTCGTTGTTCAGCCAGTCACGGACCGCCCTGGATATTTCCAGCGGGTCGTTGCTGTGGGCCTTGATATCTGAATTGGAGAGGTCGGAAAGGGCTTTCTGGTAGCGGTAGCGTTCTTTATCGAGGATCAGGCACTTCTTTCCTCTTGCTGCCCCGTGCTGGAAAATCCGGCAACCGATGTCAAGACCAAGCTCGAAGGGCATATTGAACCGGGCGATTTCACCTTTCTTACCGGCTTTCATCCTTGAGACATCGTGAATGGAATACCTGGACTCCTCGATCAATCTTGAAATTTTATTGATTCTCGGCTCCCCTGAATCCAAGGTTTCAAGCGCGATCCGAGGAGTCAGGCCCAGGTATATGACCGTAAACAATAACGGCCTTAATAGCGGCAGGTATTCAGCATCGAAAGGACAATTGATAAAGACATTCTTATCAAAATCCATCCTTATTCCTGTTCAGTCGCCCTTTGCCGAGAATGGGTCCGCACTGAAGCTGAATTTTTCTCTGACGAGTCCATCCCTGCTGTGAACGTACAAATCGCTGCTCTTTTTCCGCGCGAGAGTCTTCCCGAACTTGATCGCCTCGCCCTGCTTGTCGAATACCTTTGTCGCTTTGACAGACCCTGTTTTTCTGACACTCCAGCCGCCATTGCGGTGAGGAGATACATGCTGGCTGTCCTTTTTCATAATAACCTCCCAAACGTCTGTACTCTAATCAAAACGTAAATCTGTCCTTCCATTCTATATTACATTGCTGCCACATGCAGTTCAACAGTAAAAATTGCTCCTCACAGAATTTTGGCTGAATATGATGATACAATCTCACGCTTTCGCCGTCCCGTCCTTGTAGAACGGCATTTTCGCCACCCTGACCGCGGCCTCGCGCTTACCGCGCAGGTTGAGCGTCAGGGCGGTCCCCGGCTCGGACAGACTCAGCGGCAGATAGGCCGTGCCCACGCCATAGCCCAGCGACGGCGCAATACTGCCCGAAAGCACAGTGCCCGCCACAGTTCCCTGATGCAACAGTTCGTATCCCTGGCGCGGGATGTCTTTCTCCGAGGCGGTGAACCCACGCAGCCGGACTTTCAGGCCCGCCTTCTTCTGCGCCAGAAGGGCCTCGCGGCCATAAAACTCCGGCTTGTCCAGGTCCACGGCCCAGCCCAGCCCGGCCTCCAGTGGAGTATGGACCTCATCCAGCTCATGGCCGTACAGCGGATAACCCATCTCCAGGCGCAGGGTGTCCCGCGCCCCCAGGCCGCAGGGCAGCGCCCCGGCCTTGACCAGCTCGCGCCACATGGCTGGAGCGGCCTCGGACGGCACATAAACCTCGTAACCCAGCTCGCCGGTGTAGCCCGTGCGGCTGACAATCAACTCCTGGCCTTTCCAGAGCGCCTTGCGCATCCAGTAATAGGCAAGCACCTGAAGGTTCACGCCGATCAGGTGTTCAAGCAGTTCACGGGATTTTGGTCCCTGGACCGCGATCAGGGCGAAACGGCCGGAATCATCGTACAGCTCGGCCCGGCCTGTGTCACGGGCCGCCCGGGCGATTCGCGCGAAATCCGCGTCGCGGTTCGAGGCGTTGACCACGATCAGCCAATGCCCGTCCTGCCGTCCGACCAGAAGGTCATCCAGCACGCCGCCCGCGTCGTTCAGCATCAGAGTGTACAGCCAGTGGCCCTCGGCTAGGGCGCTCGCCCGTCCGGTGAAAAGGCGGTCCAGGGCCTCGGCCGCCCCGTCGCCCTCCATGCGGAACCGTCCCATGTGCGAAACATCGAACAGCCCGGCCGCGGTGCGCACGGCGCGGTGCTCCTCCAGAATTCCCGAGAAACTGACCGCCATCTCCCAGCCCGCGAACGGAACCATGCGGCCGCCCGCCTGACGCTGGGCCTCGAAAAGCGGCGTGCGTTTGAGATCGTTCATTTATTGGCCTCCCGGACCAGGCGCGCCGCAACAGCGGGTTCCATCAAGCTCAGAATGACCGCTTTCTGCGCGTGAAGGCGGTTCTCGGCCTGGTCGAACACGCGGCTGTGCGGCCCGTCGATAACGTCATCGGTTATTTCCTCGCCACGGTGCGCGGGGAGGCAATGCAGCACATAATGCTCCCTGGCGGCCAGGGACAGCAGTTTCGCGTTGACCTGAAAGTCCCTGAACGCCTGATGGCGTTTCTGCCTCTCCGCTTCCTGGCCCATGCTGGTCCAGACATCGGTGTAAATGAAATCCGCTCCGCGCACGGCCTCCGCCGGATCGTTGCCTATGCTCAACTTTCCACCCGAGACTTTGCAGCGTGCGCGGGCGCGCTCGACGTACTCAGCCGAGGGCTCGTAGCCAGCCGGGCTGGCCACCGCCACGTCAAGGCCCAGAGCGCCGCAGATCAGAAGAAGCGAGTTGCAGACATTGTTTCCATCCCCCACGAAAGCCAGCTTCACCCGCGGGAAGCGCTTGCCGGACAACTCCCGGACTGTCTGAAGGTCGGCCACGGCCTGGCAGGGATGCTCGCGGTCGCAGAGGCCGTTGATCAGCGGAAGGCGCATGTTGGCCGCCAGCTCGCGAACGGTGGCGTTGTCGAACACGCGGGCGATCACGATATCCACCCAGCGCTCCAGGTTACGGGCCATGTCGGGCAGGCTTTCACGCTGTCCCAGGCGCACTCCTGGCGGTTGACATTCCAGTGCGTGCCCGCCCAGCTCAACCATCGCCAGCTCGAAAGTGACACGGGTGCGAAGGCTGGGCTTTTCGAAGATCATGGCCATGCTGCGCCCGGCCAGCGGCTTCGGGTTACTCTCCGTCCGCCGGTTGGATTTGAGCCATTCGGCCAGGATAATGACATCCAGCAGTTCTTCCGAGGTGAAATCGTCGATGGAAATAAAGTCTTTTTTCATCACTCTTCCCGTCTCCCAGGGTAACGGAATGCGCCCGCAGGGAAGTGGCGGGCTATAGTATGTACTTGCGAAGGTCCTCGTCCTGGACCAGCTTGTCCAGCCGCTGACGAACCGTCTCGCGGCTGATCGAAATATGGCGTTCGGGTTTGTCTGGCAGGTCGAACAAAAAGTCTTCCATCAGGGAAAACAGCACGGTATGCAGACGCCGCGCTCCGATATTCTCCAGGCGCTGGTTAAGCTGAAACGCCATCCGCGCCAGTTCCCGGATGGCATCCTGCGAAAAGCTCACCTCGGCGCCCTCCGTGCGCAACAGTTCCTGATACTGCTTGATCAACGCATTCTTCGGCTCGGTGAGGATACGTACGAAATCCTCCTCGGTCAGCGATTCCAGTTCGACCCGGATCGGGAAACGTCCCTGAAGCTCGGGGATCAGATCGCTGGGCTTGGTCTGATGGAACGCCCCGGCGGCGATGAACAAAATATGGTCGGTGCGCACCAGGCCATATTTGGTCGGGACATTGGAACCCTCGACAATGGGCAGAAGGTCCCGCTGGACACCCTCACGCGAGACATCCGGGCCGCTTCTGGAAGGTGGTCCGGCGATCTTGTCTATCTCGTCCAGGAACACGATCCCGGTCTCCTCGACCCGGTCTATCGCCTCGTTGATCAGGTCTTCTATGTCGATCAGCTTCTGCATTTCCTCCTGCGTAAGGATTCGCCGGGCCTCGGCCACGCTGACCTCGCGCTTCTTCTTGCGCCGTGGCAGCATGTCCTCGAGCATCTCGGCGAAATTTGCATCCATGTCCTCCACGCCCATGTTGTTCATAAACTCCACAAAAGGCGTCCCCCGTCCACTCACCTCGATCTCGACCTTCCGATCCTCCAGCAGGCCGTCCCTGAGCTGCGCTCTCAGCTTTTCGCGGACCCGCTCGCGGCGTCCCTCGGCATCCTCTCCGGCCACTGTTTTTTCTTCCGCGGCTCCTGGCTGCTCATCACCCACGGATTCGACCAGGGCCTCGACTGTCCGGCTGTCCTGCAGAACTGTCTGCTCCTGGGACGGCTGAACAGCCTGCCTTCGGGGCAGCGGCGGCAGCAGAAGGTCGAGGATGCGTTCCTCCGCCTGCTGACGGGCCTGCTCATCGACATCGTCCTCACGCTCTCCCCGCACCATCGAGACCGAAAGCTCAACCAGCTCGCGGATGATCGACTCGACATCCCGGCCCACATAGCCCACCTCGGTGAACTTGCTCGCCTCCACCTTGATGAACGGAGCGCCGGCCAGACGGGCCAGGCGGCGGGCGATCTCTGTCTTGCCCACGCCTGTCGGCCCGATCATGATTATGTTGTTGGGCATTATCTCGTCGCGCATCTCATCCGAGACGTTCTGACGGCGCCAGCGGTTGCGCATCGAGATGGCTACGCTCTTTTTCGCTTTTTCCTGCCCGACTATGTAACGGTCGAGTTCCTCGACTATCTGACGCGGCGTAAAAACGCTCGAAAGATCGATCAGATCACTCTCCACCGGGGTTTCCGCGCCGTTTTCGACAGAGGCGTCCTTGTCCTGGTTATCCTTTATTTCATCGCTGCTCATCAGAATGCAATCCTGTTCCGTTGTCAAAGTTCGATCAGAGTGATCTGGCGGTTCGTGTAAATACAAATATCAGCCGCTATTTCGAGCGAACGGCGTACAATCTCGTCCGCGGTCAGATTTGAATTCTGCAGCAGCGCGCGCGCGGCGGCCAGGGCGTAAGACCCGCCCGAGCCGATCGCCAGGATGCCGTCATCCGTCTCGATAACATCCCCGTTTCCGCTGATCAGATAGCTGTGGTCAAGGTCCGCTACGGCGAGTTGGGCCTCCAGGCGGCGCAAATAGCGGTCGGTGCGCCATTCCTTGGCCAGTTCGACCGAGGCGCGCGGCAGGTTGGAGGGGTAATCTTTCAGCTTGGCCTCGAATTTTTCGAACAGGGTCAGGGCATCCGCCACCGCCCCGGCGAACCCGGCCAGGACCCGCCCGTCCTGAAGCGTGCGCACTTTCTTCGCGCCTGTCTTGATGACCGTGTCCCCGGCCGTGATCTGCCCGTCGCCGCCCATCGCCACTTTCCCCTCACGGCGGACCGAGATTATTGTGGTTCCATGAAAAACAGCACTGTCCTGCATGGCAGACGCCTTCCCTTCGACGTTGGTCGTGTAAGCTGATTATTCGCCGCTGCGCGGGTGCGCCTGGCGATATACTTTCTTCAGGCGCTCGACCGTGAGGTGCGTATATTTCTGAGTCGTGGACAGGCTGCTGTGGCCCAGCATCTCGGCTATCGCCACCAGGTCCGCCCCCCGGTCGAGCAGGTGGGTGGCGAAACTGTGGCGCAGGGCGTGCGGCCCCAGGCGGCGCGAGTCGCCGGAACGGGCGCAGGCCTCACCCACCAGGCGCTGCACGTGCCGCCGGTCCACCCGTCCGCCGCGCGGCCCCAGAAACAGCGGGGACTCCGGCCCGAGACGCCCCTCCAGCTTGCGGCGCTCCACCAGATACTCCTTTATCGCCTCGGCCGCGGCGCTGCCCACCGGCACGATACGCTCTTTTGAACCCTTGCCCAGCACCCTGACTGTCAGCCTTGCCAGGTCGAGCTGGCCCAGGTTGAGGCTCACCAGTTCGCTCAGGCGCAGGCCCGAGGAATAGAAAAGCTCGAGCATGGCCCGCGCGCACAGGCTGCGCTGGCTGCGGTCCCCGAACACCTCCATCAGGTCCGCGGCCTGGCCCTCGGTGAAATACTGCGGGTGACGTTTCTCGGTCTTGAGCGAGGTCACCGCGGCAGCCGGGTTGGCCCCGGTCTGTCCGGCGCGCAGCATCCAGGCCATGAATCCGCGCAGCGCGGCGAGCTTGCGGTTGATCGTGCTCCGGGTGCGCTCCAGGCGCGCGAGACTCGCCAGCCAGGCCCTGATCGAGGCGCGGTCGAGGTCCGCCGCCGAGGGGTTCTCCGAGCCGGTATACTCGCGTACAAAAGCACAGAACTCGGCGAGGTCCCGTCCGTAGGCGGCAACCGTATGCGCCGAGTACTTGCGTCTGAGGCTCAGATGACGGATATACTCTTTTGCCTGCTGCTCCATTATCCTTCCGGGCGGTCAGTCAGGTGCGCCGCCCCCACTTCCAGTCAACCGGACCGCTGCCTTCATCGGCAGCGAAAGATTGGATAATGTTTTGTAATACGTAATTTAGCGATGTTCAGCCCTGATTGTCAAGTAAACACGGCTCTCCGCCCGTTCCGCAAGCCATCCAGGCAGGGTTTCAGCCCTTGTGCGTTTTGCCCGCGGCATCCGCCCTGGATGCAGCGGCGGCAAGCTGCTCCTCGCTGAACTTACCCTTGCAGGCCTCGCAGTAAATGACGTGGCTGCGCTTCCCGGCTTTCTCGAACAGCGGGCGCGCCCCGCAGGACGGGCAGACATGCTCAACCGGACGGTCCCAGGAGGCAAAATCGCAGGCCGGATAGGCCGTGCAACCCCAGAATGTCTTTCCCCGGCGCGAGCGGCGTTCGCTCAGCTCACCCTTGCAACCCTCGCGGGGACAGGCGATGCCGGTGGTCACCGGCCTTATCTCGCTGCACGCGGGATAATTGGTGCAGGCCAGGAACGGTCCGTAAGGGCCGTTTTTCATGGCCATCGGGCTGCCGCACTTGCTGCATGTCTCGCCGGTGACCTGTCCGGTTACAATCTGAATCTCCCCGCGTTCATCGCGCCGGAACTGGCGGGTGTTCTTGCACTGCGGGAAATTCGAGCAGCCCAGGAACTCTCCGTGGCGGCTCCAGCGGATGACCATCGGCGCGCCGCACAACTCGCAGGCCAGCCCGGTCTCGACTGTGACTTTCTGACGGTTCGCCAGGGCGTTATCCAGAGCGGGCTTGAAACTGCCGTAGAACTCGCGCAGCACCGCCTGCCACTCCTGCTGCCCCTCCTCGATCTCGTCAAGACGGCCCTCCATGCGGGCGGTGAACTTGACATTCAGGATATCGGGGAACTTCTCCACCAGCAGGCTGTTGACCGTAAACCCCAGTTCGGTGGGCTTGAGCGCTCCCTTGAGACGTTCGACATAGGCCTTGTCAAGGATCGTGCTCATGATCGTGGCGTAAGTGGAGGGCCGTCCGATACCGTTGGCCTCGAGCTCGCGGATCAGTGAGCTTTCCGTGTAGCGCGGCGGCGGTTGCGTGAAATGCTGGCGCGGGGTTATTTCCAGCGGATCGAGCATCTGCCCCTGTTCGAGCGGCGGAAGGAAACGGTCCTCATCGCTTTCCGTTTCAGCGGCGCCATTGCCCTGGGGCTTCTCGATGTGCTCCAGATACACGCGAGTAAATCCGGGGAAGCGCATGACACTGCCCACGGCGCGCAGCATGAAACGCGGCCCGGCCTCGATGTCCACCGTGGTCTGATCGTAAACGGCCGGCTTCATCTGGCAGGCGATAAAGCGCGACCAGACCAGGGCATACAGCTTGTACTGGTCCGGAGAAAGGTGACTGCGCACCTGGTCCGGACGGCGGAAAGCCGAGGTGGCGCGGATCGCCTCGTGAGCATCCTGGACATTTCCCTTTTTGGTCACGTAATGCACCGGCTTTTCCGGTGCGTACTCGCCGCCAAAATCCTTTGCGATCAACGCACGGGCCTCATCGATGGCGGTTTCGGCCAGACGGGTGGAGTCGGTTCTCATGTAGGTTATCAGGCCCACCGTGCCCTCGGACCCCAGGTCCACGCCCTCATAAAGAGTCTGCGCCACCTGCATGGTCTTTTTCGCCGGCCAGCCGAAACTGACCGCCGCCTCGCGCTGCATGGTGCTGGTGATGAACGGCGGCGGGGCGCTGCGGCGTTTTTCCTTGCGTTCCACCTGGCTGACCGTATAGCGGCTGATCCCGCGCAGCCCGGCGGCGATCTCGGCTGCCGTGGCCTCATCCCGCAGCCAGAAACGGTCCTTGCGCTCGGCCTCGGTGTCCGGCCGGGTGACCAGACGCAGCCCGTCCACGGAATACAGCTTCGCCTCGAAACGCTCTTTGCGCTCGGTTGACAGCAGGGCTTCCACGCTCCAGTATTCTTTCTGGATGTATTCCTGTATCTCGCGCTCCCGCTCGCAGACCATGCGCACGGCCACAGACTGCACGCGCCCGGCCGACAGTCCGCGGCGTACGGTTTTCCAGAGCAGAGGACTTATCTGGTAACCCACCAGACGGTCGAGGATGCGGCGGGCCTGCTGCGCCTCGAATAAGCTCTGCCTTATCTCCGTGGGGTTCTGCATGGCTTTGAGCACGGCGTTTTTCGTGATCTCGTTGAACATCACGCGGTGCAGGCGGGCTTTGTCGCATCCAAGAATGTTGGCCAGGTGCCAGGCGATGGCCTCGCCCTCGCGGTCAGGATCGGGGGCCAGGAATATCTCGCCGGCGGACCCGGCGGCGCGCTTAAGCTCATTTATTACTTTGTTTTTGCCCGGAATCACCTGGTAGGTAGGCTTGAAATCCTGCTCCAGGTCCACGCCCAGCTTTTTCTCGGGCAGGTCGATCACATGGCCCATCGAAGCGCGCACCTCGAAATCCGCCCCCAGGTACTTGCCCAGAGTGCGCGCCTTGGCCGGAGATTCGACTATGACAAGGTTTTTCGACATCCGTTCTCCTGCGGTTCAACCAGGAATCATTCCGCCTGGCCGGACAACCTGATAAGTGCCCCGGCAAGCTTAACAAAAAATAGCCGGTTTCGCCCTACATGAGCGTCCGGCAGGCTGAGTTCCATAAGGCCGCCCGGGATCGGGCGGTCAGTTCAGGAATCAATTCAGGCGGCGCCGCTGCAGCGGGCGCAGACCCTGACCTTCCGTCCCGTCAAAACCGGTCAGCCCCTCCCGTGCCGCATCATTGTCCAGGATCAGATCCATCATCACGGTCTGGAGGTGCTCGCTGCTTTCGACTTCAAGTTCGTTATCCACGATATAGGCGATAATGTCTTCGCACTCCTGCGGCGAGAGCATGCCCATCTCGCGCATCAGCCAGAGATACCCGTGAGCGCCCGGACCGATGCGCCTGGCCTCGCTTTCATCCAGCACCCGGAAAGTGCGGGCGCGGGACGGATTCTTCTCCGGCTGGCGGGAATCGGTGCTTTGAGGCTCAAGCTGAAGAAGGTAGGCGTTGATGCCCTTGACTATCTCATCCAGAGTATACCCGCGCTCCATAAGCTCGCGGGTGATTGTGCGCAACTGACGTTCGAACACCTCGTAGGTGCGGAACCGGTCATTCATATAGGTGATTATTTCTTCGACATTTCCGTGCACTCACATCCTCCATGCCTGTTTTCCGCAACCGTCTGCGCGACAGACGCTGAACCACGATTCATCCGCCTCTCGCGCAGCTCACGTTTCAGAGTCTCGATTATCCTTCGCGCGACCGCCCCCACTCCCAGCCCATCGGTCACAATCGTCAGGTCGCACTGTTCGTACAAGGCCTGCCGCTCATCCATCAGACGCCTGATTTCGGCCGCCGGGTCCTCGACCTCCAGCAGCGGCCGAACCTTTCCTCGGCTGGCACGCAGCCTGGTCAGCACGGCCTCGGGCGAGGCCTTGAGCCAGACCACGCAACTGTTTTCAAGCATGATTCGCCGGTTCCCGGGATCGATAATCGCCCCGCCGCCTGCCGCCACCACCCGGCCGGGCATCGGCAACACCTCCGCCACCACCCTGCGCTCCAGGGCGCGGAACGCCTCTTCCCCATCCTCGCTGAAAATCTGCTCGATGCTTTTACCGGCCAGTTCCACGATCCGGTTGTCCAGGTCCACGTAAACAAGGCCCAGATTGCTCGAAAGCGCCCGCGCGACGCTGCTCTTGCCCGAGAACATGAAACCGGTCAGGCAGAGGCTCGGTTTGCCCAGAAACAACTTCACCGGCTGATTCATTCCACGATTCTTTTAAGATATTGTTTGTAAGCGGCCTCGATGTCAAGCAGGCATGCGCCGCCGAAAGTTTCGAGAAACACCGTGGCCAGCTCTATGGCCACCACGGCCTCGCCCACAACGCTGGCCGCCGGTAACGCGCATACATCGCTGCGCTCGGTGCTGGCCTGCACGGGCTGCCCGGTGGAAATATCCACGGTCCAGAGCGGCTTCATCACCGTGGGAATTGGTTTCTTGGCGGCGTGAAGGATTATCGGCTCGCCGTTGGACATGCCGCCCTCCGTTCCTCCGGCGCGGTTTGTCTTCCGGTAATAGCGCCCGATATGCCCTGGACGTCCGGGCACGGCTTCATCCAGCCGGCGCAGGAATATCTCATCGTGGACAGTGCTTCCCGGCCTGCGGCAGTTCTCGAACGCGCTGCCCACCTCGGCCCCCTTTACCGCGGGGATCGAGACCAGGGCGCGCACCAGGCGGGCGTCCAGACGGCGGTCCCACTGGGTGTAGCTGCCCAGTCCGGGCGGCAGGCCGGTTATGACTATCTCGAAAATGCCTCCCAGGGTGTCCTTTTCCTCTTTCGCCCGGCTGATCCTTTCCACGATTGCCTGAGTGGCCCGCGCGTCCAGGCAGCGCACTTCGCTGCGGTCGGCCAGGGCGCTTATCTCCGCCGGGTCGATTCCTGAATCATAGCTCCAGCCGGGGGCCGAAACCTCGCCCAGGGCGATAACGTGCGAACAGACATGTATGTCGAAATGCGCGAGAAGGGCTTTGGCCACGGCCCCCACGGCCACGCGCGCCGTGGTCTCGCGGGCGCTGGCGCGCTCCAGAACGTTGCGCACGTCCTGATGCGCGTACTTGAGCGTTCCGGTCAGGTCGGCGTGCCCTGGCCGAGGGTTGGTGACCAGCTTTTCGGCCACGCGCTCAGGGTCGTTCCGGTCCGGGTTCATCACCCGCTCCCAGTTGACCCAGTCGCGGTTCCAGATGAGCAGTGAAATCGGGCTGCCCAGAGTGAGCCTGCCGCGCACGCCCGCCACTATCTGGCAGCGGTCGCTCTCGATTTTCATGCGGTCGCCGCGGCCGTAGCCCATCTGCCTGCGCGCCAGGTCGCGGTCTATCCGCGCGGCCTCCAGGCTCACCCCGGCCGGGAAATCGTCGATTATGGCGTTCAGGCACTGGCCGTGGCTTTCACCGGCTGTGAGGAAACGGAACATGCTGGATGCCTTTGAATCTCGTTAAGAGTTACAATGCCACCGAGTGCTTATGCGGCAACGGATGCATCACCCTTGAGAAAGCATATTTAAAGTTGAGAAGGAACCAAGAACAAAAAAAAGCAAACTGCACAAGAGTATTGCGACAGTGACCCAAAGATAACATGTATGTTTCAAACCTGTGCATTTACCATTTATATCTTCGTTGAACAATTTATACTGCGTAAAATATGTGCTTAAAAACGCCACTGTCGCAAATACAAGTCCTAAAACAAAAGGTAATCCCTAATCAAAACGGACCAAAAGAGGTTTGATTTGGGAGTATTTG